>DASSEP010000042.1:0-47670 GCA_035695205.1 Jatrophihabitans sp.
GACCGCCGTGGAACCGGCGATCGGCACCCGGCCCAGCGCCTCGGCGAGCAGACCCCCGACCGTCTCGACGTCGTCGCGATCGGGGATCTCGACATCGAAGAGCTCGGCGAGATCCTCCACGGCGAGCCGCGCGACGACCCGCGCCGTGTTGACCGTGTCGCCGGCCGAGATCACCTCGATCGGGGCACGCTCCACGTCGTACTCGTCGGTGATCTCGCCGACGATCTCCTCCAGGATGTCCTCGATCGTGATCAGCCCGGCGGTGCCGCCGTACTCGTCGATGACGATGGCGATGTGCGAGCGGGCGGACTGCATCTCGCGCAGCAGCGCGTCGACCGGCTTGGACTCCGGGACGTACGCGACCGACCGCATGACCTCCTCGACGGCGGTGGTGCGCGCCCGCTCGGGGTCCTGTGCACGCCGGGCGAGATCCTTGAGGTAGACGACGCCGACGACGTCGTCGATGTTCTCGCCGATCACCGGGATGCGGGAGAACCCGCTGCGCAGCGCGAGCGCGAGCGCCTGTCGTACCGTCTTGCTGCCCTCGATCCAGACCAGCTCGGTGCGCGGCACCATCACCTCGCGCGCGATCGTGTTGCCTAGCTCGAACACCGACTGGATCATCTGGCGTTCGCCGTGCTCGACGACGCCGCGCTGCTCGGCCATGTCGACGAGCTCGCGCAGTTCGACCTCGGAGGCGAACGGCCCTTCGCGCAGCCCCCGTCCCGGGGTGATGGCGTTGCCGAGCAGGGTGAGCAGCGAGGCGAGCGGGTTGAACACGCGGCCCAACCGGCGCACCGCTCCGGCGGCGGCGAGCGAGACGCTGTTGAAGTGCTGCCGGCCGAGCGTGCGTGGCCCGACGCCGATCACCGCGTAGCTGATCACCACCATGACGATCACGGTGACCAGCGGCACGGTCCAGGACGTGCCGAACGCGGTGCGCGCCACCAGCGTGGCCAGCACGGTCGCGGTGAGCTCGCAGGTCACCCGGAGCAGGAGCAGCAGGTTCGTGTAGCGCGGCCGGTCGGCCATGATGACCGCCAGCGACTTGGCCCCGCGCCGCCCCTCGCGCAGGAACTCGTCGGCCCGGGCCTTCGACACGCGCGCGAGCGCGGAGTCGACGCAGGCGAACAGGCCGCCGATGGGCACCAGGCAGATGGCGACGATCAGCGCGACGATCGAACCACCGGTCACGCGCGGCCTCTACCGGTCACCGTCGTCCGCCCGCGGAGTCGCGCACCTCGCCGTCGGTGCCGGGCAGCGGCACCCGGATGGGGCCGCGCTTGGTGTGCCGCACCCACTCCCGCACGAGCTGCGCCTGCAGCTCGAACATCTCCCGCTCCTCCTCGGCGTCGCCGTGGTCGTAGCCGAGCAGGTGCAAGATGCCATGGGTGCACAGCAGGTGCAGCTCCGCCTCGGTGGAGTGTCCGGCCGAGCTGGCCTGGTCGGCGGCCACCGCCGGGCACAGGACGACGTCGCCGAGCATGGTCTCGCCGGGGTGCTCGTCGGTGCCCGGAGGGGCGGAGGGGTCGATGCGCTCGGCGGGCCCGTCGAGGCCGTCCATCGGGAAGGCCATCACGTCGGTGGCGCCGGGAAGATCCATCCACTGCTGGTGCAGCGCCGCCATCGTGTCGACGTCGACGAGCAGCACCGACAGGTCGGCCATCGGGTCGATGCGGAGCGCGTCGAGCACGAACCGGCCGAGTTGCGCCAGCGCCCGCTCGTCGACGTCGGCCCCGGACTCGTTGTTGACCTCGATGGTCATAACTGGTCTCGCCGGGGCTGCGGCGAGCTCTTCACACGAACGCTCATCGCGTCGGTGTCACCTTCTTCGGTTGTTGGGCTGTGCCCGCGCCGTCCGGGTCTGGTTCGCGTTCCCGGACGACTGACGCGCGTCGTAACGCTCGTAGGCGTCGACGATGTCGCCGACCAGCCGGTGCCGTACCACGTCGGTCGAGGTGAGGTTGGCGAAGTGGACGTCCTCGACCTCGCCCAGGATGTCGCGCACGACCCGCAGGCCGCTGCGCTGCTCGCCGGGCAGGTCGACCTGGGTGACGTCACCGGTGACGACGACCTTCGACCCGAAACCCAGCCGGGTGAGGAACATCTTCATCTGCTCCGGGGTCGTGTTCTGTGCCTCGTCGAGAATGATGAATGCGTCGTTCAGCGTGCGCCCGCGCATGTAGGCCAGCGGCGCGATCTCGATGGTGCCGGCCTGCATCAGCCGCGGCAGCGAGTCCGGGTCGAGCATGTCGTGCAGCGCGTCGAACAGCGGCCGCAGGTACGGATCGATCTTCTCGAACAGCGTGCCCGGCAGGAATCCGAGCCGCTCCCCCGCCTCGACGGCCGGGCGGGTGAGGATGATGCGGGTGACTTCCTTGGCGAGCAGCGCCTGCACCGCCTTGGCGACCGCCAGGTAGGTCTTGCCGGTGCCGGCCGGGCCGATGCCGAACACCACGGTGTGCTTGTCGATCGCGTCGACGTAACGCTTCTGGTTCAGCGTCTTCGGACGGATGTTCTTGCCGCGCCGCGACAGGATGGACAGGCTCAGCACCTCGGCCGGGCGCTCGGTGCTGTCGGCGGTGAGCATCCCGTACACCCGCGACACGGAGTCCGGCGTGAGGTTCTGCCCCGACTTGATCAGCTCCAGCAGCTCCTCGAACAGCCGCACGGCGGTGGCGTTGTCGGCGGGTGCGCCGGTGATCGTGATCTCGTTGCCCCGGACGTGGATGTCGCTGTCGAGCCGGCTCTCGATGACCCGCAGCAGTTGATCGCGCGATCCCAAGAGGGCGACCATGGCCTGCTCACCGGGGACGACGAGCGTCGTCGACACGCGATCCGTTCGGTCGGATCCTGGACGGGCAGGACGGTCGGTGTGGTCGGTCTGGTCCGTCAAAGCGCGCTTTCTGGTCGTGGACAGGGCTGGTTTCCAGTCCTTCTACTGTACCGGCGCACCGGCACCTCGCGCCGGGCATTTCGGGCCGGATCGCGCTGGCCGGGCTCTGCTCACCCCGGCGGCCAGCCCATGTTGCGGCCGGAGAGCACGTGCGCGTGGACGTGGAACACGCTCTGTCCGGCGTCCGCGCCGGTGTTGAACACCGTCCGGAAATGGCTGAGCCCCTCCTTCTCGGCCAGCTTGCGAATGCCGGCCAGCAGCCCGGCCGCGGCCGCGCCGTCCTGGCCGAGGTCGGCGATGTCGTTGAAGTGCCGGCGCGGCACGACCAGGACGTGCACCGGCGCCTGCGGATTCAGGTCCGCGAACGCGTAGGTGTGTTCGTCCTCGTAGACCTTGGTGGAGGGCACCTCGCCCGCCACGATCGCGCAGAACACGCAGTCGTTCGCCATATCGGCGAAACTACCGCTGGCGTGCGTGCAGCGCCGCGCCGGGCGCTCGGCCGCCGCCGAACCGGCCACCTCTCGGTCAGCGGGTCAGTGCCCAGGTGACGATTTCGGTTCGCGTGGTGAAGCCCAGCTTGGTGAGGATGCTGCGCACATGAGACTCGACGGTGCGTTCGGACAGGTAGAGCCGACCGGCGATTTCCCGATTCGACAGCGCCTGCGCCACGAGGCCGGCGACCTCACGCTCCCGCGGCGACAGCGGCGAAGTCCCCTGACCGGCCTCGGCCTCGACGGCGAACGCATCCGCCATCGCCACCCGCCGCGGCATGTCGAGCCTGGCGAGCTCGTGGCGCGACCTGGCGATGAGCTCGCCCACGGTTCGCCGCGTGACCGGATCGCGGGAGTTTCCCGAGGCGACCAGGGCGCGTGCCCAGCCCAGTTCACTGAGCGCAACGAAGGGGCGGGCGCCGATACGCGCGTTCATCGCCACAGCATCACGGAAGAAGGGCAGCGCCTCGTCGAGTCGCCCGGCGGTCAGCGCGAGGTCGCCGAGCAGGCGGGCGTTCGCGCCCTGATTGAACACCGCTCCCGACCCGTCACCCGCGTAGTACTTCGCCGTCGGACGCACCACCTCGAGCACCGCCGCGGCGGTCTCGCCGTCGTTCACCATCACCGCGGCCATCCCGGTGTGCAGCATCGTTCCCGCCCAGCGGACGCCGATCGGATACGTGCGCGGGAGATTCCGGAACGGCGCGAACTCGGCGGCGGCGAGCTCCGTATCGCCCTGCAGTGCGTGGGCGAGCACGCTGGACAGTCTGACCAGCGGGATCGGCGGCGCCTGCGCGAGGATCTGCGACCAGTCGTCCGGCAGCTCTGCGGCGTCGCCGCGCACCAGGGCGAGGTGGATGGCGAACGCGTGGGACAGCCCGAGGAGGGAGACGTCGCCGACCCGCGAGGCCAGCTCGAGGGCCGCCTGATCCGCCGTGCGCGCCGCGCCGAAATCCCCGACGAGCGCGGCCCGCTCGGCCCGGAAGCGGAGGTGGTGCCACCGGGCAAGCGCTGACCCACGCACGGTCGCGACCCGGTCGATGGCGGCCAGCTCGCGGTCGAACTCGAGCAGGTTGCCGAGCTGGAGCGACGCGTCGGCGCGCCACAAGTGGCCCCACAACGCGGCCATGGGTCGCGCCGCCGACGCGCCCAACTCGACGGCTCGGCGACCGAGCTCCAACCGTTCAGCCACCCGGGTGGGGATGGTCATCGCGAGGTGCCGCGCCGCCAGCGCCTCGATGGTTGCCGTCGCGTCTTGGGAACGTTCTGCTTCGTCGAGGGCTTGCGCCGCGAGCTCGCCGCCACGCGCACCGCTTCCCCGCTCGGACTCAGCCACCGCGATCTGAGCAAGCAGGCGGGCCCGCATCGCATGCTCGGATGGGGCCAGGCGCTCCAGCGCTCGTTGGCAGATGCCGGGAATGACCTCGAAAACCAACGGGTGACCGGAACCGTGCACGATGATCGCCGCGTGGCACAGCAGATCCGTTCGATCGGCCGCCTCGGCCAGCTCGGCGGCTTCGGCGCAGCTGTGCACGGCCGCTTCGAGCCGATTGGCCAGCATCTGGCACTCGGCCAGGCGTAGCAACAGCCGGGCCTGCTCTCCCACGTCGCTGCCCGCAGCCCGGCTGCTCTCCAAAGCCAGCTTTCCAAATCGCACGGCGTCGTCGAAGGCCATCGCCTCCTGCGCCTGTCGGCAGGCGAGGTCGGCGAAGGTGGCACAACGCTGCGCCGCCTCGGACGCGTCGGCGCGGTGCCAGTGCGCCGCGATGGAGCTCGCCGGGGCGCCTACCGCGGCGAGCGCGCGCGCCGCCGCCGCGTGCAAAGCGCCCCGGCGGCTAGCGGCGATTTCGCCGTAGATCGCGTCACGGACGAGTGCGTGCTCGAACCGCAGGCCGTCGGCCCGTTCACGCAGCACGCCCGAAGCGACGGCGGCCGACAGCGCGTCCTGCACGCGGTCGCCGGGTACTTGAACCATTCGTGCCAGGAGGTTCGGGCTGAGCCGCTCGCCCAGAACGGCCGCCGCGTCGATCACCTCGCGGTCGGCGGGGTTCAGGATCGCCGCGCGGTCGGCGATCAGGCGCCGGAGCTGCGGTTGGCGGACCAGGACGTCCTCGTCCTGCTGCGGCGCTGCGGCTCCGACGGCTTCGGCGAGCAGCCGGACCAGGAGGGGGTTTCCGTCGGTGCGTTGGTGGATCGCCGCGGCGACCGTGTCGTCGCGGCGCCCGATCAAGTCGGGTAACCACTCGGCGACCTCGGCGACGGAAAGTCCGCTGAGGCTGATCATTCGCCCGCTCGGTGTCCGGACGAGGTCGGGAAGTGCAGCGCTGAACTCCCCCGCGGCGGTGTCGCGGTAGGTCGCCACCAGGCAGATGCGCAGATTCGCGAGCTCCACCGCCACGTGCCGCAGCAACAGCACCGACAGCCGATCCGCCCAGTGCATGTCTTCGAGCAGCACCAGGAGCCCCGTGTGCGCCGCCTGCGCGGCGAGCTGGTCGACGAGCCGGGCGAACAACTCGAAGCGCGCCGCGGCGTCGTCGTCGCGCAGCGGCGGGCGCCGCCGCGGACCGCTCGGTGACTCGGAGGGCAGTACTCGGCGCCACGGCCACAACGGCGGCGCCCCGGGGTCGTCCACTGCGTAGCCGCGCGCCACACGGAGGCCGGCACGCGAGGCTTCGGCCACCGCCGAGTCGGCCAGCGCGCTCTTGCCGATCCCGGCCGGGCCGCCGACGAGCAGCAGCGCGCCGGCACCGTCCGCCGTCCGGGACATCGCGCCGGCGATCGTGGCCTGCTCGGCAGCGCGGCCCACGATCGGCCTCATGCCGCTCAGTATCGGCGTTCGGGGAGCGAACCAGTACCCGATTACGTGGCAGCACTGATGCCGAGACCGGGCAGCCGGACGAACCTTCTCGGCAGCAACCAAACCGAGGAGGAGTCCAATGCAGGCCCAGCACGCGCAACTCATCTGGTTCGACGGACCGCGCAGCCCTGAACTCGTCGCCGCGGCCGATTACGCCGGGCGCAACCGGATCACCCCGGCCCTGCTCGCCGATCCGATCGTCGCCGCCGGCCATGTGGCCACGTATGTGCTGCGGCAGCCCGACGGCACGCAGGTCGTCATCACCCTCGCCAAGGACGAGGCCACCCTCGACCGCGGCAACGAGATCATCATGAGCAGCCCGCTGCTGCCCGAGGAGGATCCCGCGTTGCTGGGCGACCCCGACCGCATCCATCGCTTCGAGGTCATGCACGTCGTGGACGAGACCACGAAGGACACGTTCGTCCGGGGACCCCAGCCGTGAGCGCCGCGGCCGCTTACGAGCTACGTACCGGACGTTGGGAGTTGGTCGCGTCGGCGAGCACCGCACGCATCTCGGTGGGGAATTTCGCACGCCGCGTGGTCACCGGGGATGTGCCCATCCGTTCGGCGTCCGTCGAACTCGGTGCGGACGGCGTCCCCGGCCAGGTCGAGGCGGTACTCGACCTCGCAGCGCTCGACACGGGCAACAGCCGTCGGGACGCCGATTTGCGTAAGCCCAAGCTGCTCGACACCGCGCGGCACCCCGACCTGACCTTCACCGGGACACCGGCTCGGATCGGCGACGACTGGCAGGTACGGGGTCGCGCGTGTGCCCGCGAACACGAGGTCGCCGTGACGCTGTCGGCCTCGCTGGCTACCGCAGCCGACGGCGTGTCCGTGACGGCCGACACGGACCTGGAAGTACGCGCCTTCGGCGTGCGGGCGCCACGACTGCTGATCGGGCGCACCGTGCACGTGCACATCGAGGCCCGGTTCATCCCGGCCGCCTGATCGCGGTCAGCCCCACCGCCCGAGCCGCAGCGACAGCGCGGCCAGCGCTGCGGCTCCGGCGGTGGAGGTGCGCAGCACCGGTGCCGCGAGCCGTACCGCCGCGGCTCCGGCCGCTTCGAAGGCGGCGAGTTCGTCATCGGCGATGCCCCCCTCAGGGCCGACGACGAGCAGGATGTCGGACGGGCTCGGCTGCCCGGGCAACGCCACGGCGGCGAACGCGAGCTTTGCGCCTTCGTGCAGCACCAGGCCGAGGCCCGCGGTCTTCAGCCGCTCCGCGACCTCCGCCGTCGAGGCGGCACCCGTGATGACGGGGACGCGGGCTCGGCGGCTCTGCTTGGCCGCCTCGCGGGCGGTGCGCCGCCAGCGTTCCAGCGCCTTCTCACCCCGCGCACCGCGCCACTGCACCACCGAGCGCGCGGCCGTCCACGGAACGATCTCGTCGACGCCGAGCTCGGTCATCGTCTCGACGGCGAGTTCCGCACGCTCGCCCTTGGGCAGTGCCTGGACGACGACCAGCCGCGGCTCGGGTTCCGGCTCCTGCCGGCGATCGAGCACCGCCAGCCGCAGCCCGTCCGGCACGACGGCGGTCACGCGGCAGTCGAGCAACCCGCCGGCGCCGTCGGAAACCAGTACCGGCTCGCCGGGCCGCAGCCGCTTCACCCGTGCGGCGTGCCGGCCCTCGTCACCCCCGAGCAGCAGTTCGCCGCCGGACGGCAGCGCGTCGAGCAGGAACAGCGGCGGCGTGCTCACGCTCGCTCACTGCCGGAAGGCGTCGCGCATCTTGCCGAACAGGCCACCGGACTTCGTCGTGATCGCGACGTCCTCGTTGCGCAGCTCGGCCAGCTGGCGCAGCAACTGCTCCTGTTCCTCGTCCAGCCGGGTCGGGGTGCGCACCTCGACATGCACGTAGAGGTCACCGCGCATCGTGCTGCGCAGCTTCGGCACACCCTTGCCGCGCAGGTGCAGCACCGAGCCACTCTGCGTGCCCGGACGGATCTCGATCTTCTCCTCGCCGTCGAGCGTGGTCAGCACGAGATTGCTGCCCAACGCGGCCGAGGTCATCGGGACACCGATCGTGCAGTGCAGGTCGGCGCCCTCGCGGGTGAAGGTCTCGTGCGGCTGCTCGGAAATCTCGATGTACAGATCACCGGGCGGCCCGCCGCCGGGGCCGACCTCGCCCTGACCGGCCAGTCGGATGCGCATGCCGTCCTCGATGCCGGCCGGCACGTCGATGGTCTTGGTCTGCCGGGCCCGCACCCGCCCGTCGGTGCCGCAGGTCGGGCACGGGGACGGGATCTGCTCGCCGGTGCCGGCGCAGGCGGGGCAGGCGCGGGTGGTCATCACCTGGCCGAGGAACGAACGTTGCACCGACTGGATCTCGCCGGCGCCGCCGCAGGTGGCGCAGGTGCGCGGCGAGGTGCCCGGCGCGCAGCCGCTGCCCGAGCACGTTTCGCACAGCACCGCGCTCTCGACGACGATCTCACGCCGCACCCCGAACGCGGTCTCCTCCAGCGTCAGCGACAGCTGCAGCAGCGCATCGGAGCCGGGCCGCACCCGGCTGCGGCGGCCCCGCCCGCCCATCGGCCCGCCGGAGCCGAAGAAGGCCTCGAACACGTCACCGAAGCCGCCGAACCCGCTGAACGGGCTGCCCGCGCCCCCGCCCGCGGCGGCGCCCTGCGACAGCGGGTCGCCACCGAGATCGACGATGCGCCGCTTCTCCGGATCGGAGAGCACCTCGTAGGCGGTGGAGACCTCCTTGAACCGCTCCTGGGCGGCGGGATCGGGGTTGACGTCAGGGTGCAGCTCACGGGCCAGCTTGCGGTACGCGCGCTTGAGCTCCTCTGGTGTGGCGTCCTTGCGCACGCCGAGCATCCGGTAGTAGTCGCGCTGGCTTTCCGACACGAAGCGATCCGTCCTCGAGGTCAGGCGAGAGGCTGACTGAACCTGGCAGTCTCAGTAGTTGAGTGCCAATCCAGTGTACGGTCGGCGGCTGCTGTGCGGCAGCCACCCGGGACGGCTCATCGCCCCTCGAGCAGGGTTCCCACGTAGCGCGCCACGGCGGCGACCCGGGCCATGGTGTGCGCGTAATCCATGCGGCGTGGTCCGAGTACCCCTACGCCACCCAGCGCAGCCCCGCGCACGCCGTACCCGCTGGCCACGACGGCGGCGCTGGCCAGCCCTTCGTGCTGGGTTTCGTTGCCGATCGACACGACGACGTGGCTCGAGGTGACCGACTGATCGAGCAGGCGGAGCAGCACGACCTGCTCCTCGAGCGCCTCGAGCACCGGCCGGATCGCTGGGAAGTCCAGCGCTCGTTCGGTGAGGTTCGCGGTTCCGCCGAGCAGGATGCGGTCACTGGTCGGCTCGACCAGCACCTCGAGCAGCACCGAGGTGAGCGTGACGAGCAAGCCGCGCAGTTCCGGCTGCACCCGGGCGGGCAGCTCGCTGATGATCTCGGGCGCCTCGGACAGCAGCCGCTCGCGCAACTGGGCGTTCAACGTCGCGCGCAACTCGTACACAACGGCTTCGTCGACCTGGGCGGGCAGTTCCACGATCCGCTGCTCGACGCGTCCGGTGTCGGTGATCAGCACCAGCATCAGCCGGGCGGCGGTCAGCATCACCAGTTCCAGGTGCCGCACCCTGCTGCGCGACAGCGACGGGTACTGCACGACCGCGACGTTGCGGGTCAGCTGGGCCAGGGCGCGCACCGCGCGGTGCAGCACGTCGTCGAGATCGACGGCGCCTTCGAGGAAGGCCCGGATCGCACGCTTCTCGGCGCTCGACAGCGGCTTGATCTCGGTCAGCTTGTCGACGAACAGCCGGTAGCCCGCGTCGGTGGGCACTCGTCCGGCGCTGGTGTGCGGCTGGGCGATCAGCCCCTCCTCCTCCAGCGCGGCCATGTCGTTGCGGATCGTGGCCGGCGAGACCCCCAGGTTGTGCCGGTCGACGAGGGCCTTGCTGCCCACGGGCTCGTTGGTGGAGATGAAGTCTTCGATGATCGCCCGCAGCACTTCCAGCTTGCGGTCCTCGACGCCCACGGCTGTAGCTCCTCTCGGTTCACGTCGAGCTTAGTTCGCACCGGCCGCCTGCGGCGGGACGCTAGGGTCGGTATGGGCGCGGGAACGAGGCTGAAGGGACGGCGCGTGATCTTCAAGGCGGTGCGGGAGGGGCGCCCCTATCCCGACCACGGGCTGTCGGCGCGTGACTGGGCCAACGTCGCCCCGCGCACCATCCGGCTCGACGAGCTCATCACCACCAAGCGCCAGCTCGAGCTGGACCAGCTGCTCGACGAGGACTCCACGTTCTACGGCGACCTGTTTCCGCACGCGGTCGCCTGGCACGGCGACGTGTACCTGGAGGACGGACTGCACCGCGCACTGCGCGCAGCGTTGCAGGGACGCAACACGCTGCACGTCCGCATCCTCGACCTGGACGCATTCCGCTCCAGCAGCTGAGCGCCCTCAGGCGGCGGTGAGCAGCTCCTTCACCACGGCGTCGGCCATCAGCCGTCCCCGCTGGGTGAGCACGACCCGCTCGCCCGCGGCGCCGCCCCGCTCGACCAGCCCCCAGCTCGCCAGCTGCGCCAGCCGGGCCCGCGCCGGCTCGGGCAGGCCGGACACCGCGAGTCCCTCGCGGCGCCGGACTCCGAGCATGACCTTCTCGGTGAGCCGTTGCGCCTCGTCGAGAGTCTCGCGCCCGGCGGCGGGGCTGCGCCCCGAGTCGAGCAGCGCGGTGTAGCGGACGGGGTGCTTTACGTTCCACCAGCGCACGCCGCCGACGTGGCTGTGCGCGCCGGGGCCGAGGCCCCACCAGCTCGCGTCCGTCCAGTACAGGTCGTTGTGCCGGCAGCGTGCCCGCGCCGAGCGTGCCCAGTTGGAGATCTCGTACCAGTCGAAGCCGGCGGTGCGCAGCATGTCGTCGGCGATGACGTAGCGGTCGGCGAGCACGTCGTCGTCGGGCGGTGGGACGACCCCGCGGGCTACCTGCCGCGCGAGCGCGGTGCCCTCCTCGACGACCAGGGCGTAGGCGCTGATGTGGTCGGGGCCGGCCGCGATCGCCGCCTCGAGCGAGGCCCGCCAGTCGGCGTCCGTCTCATGGGGACTGCCGTAGATGAGATCGAGGTTGACGTGCTCGAACCCGGCCGCATGGGCCTCGGCGACCGCCGCCTCGGGCCGTCCGGGCTCGTGCGTACGGTCGAGCACGGCGAGGACCTTGGGCACGGCCGATTGCATGCCCAGCGAGATGCGGGTGAACCCCGCCTGCCGCAGCTTCGCGAGGTAGGACGGGGTCACCGTCTCCGGGTTCGCCTCGGTGGTGATCTCGGCATCGTCGGCGAGCCCGAACCGCTCGCCGATCTCGCGGATGACCAGGCCGAGGTGCTCGGCGGGCAGCAGGCTCGGCGTGCCGCCGCCGAAGAAGACGCTGGTCACCGGCGGCAGTTCGGCGCCCGCCAGCACGTCGGCGGCCAGGCGCAGCTCCTGCAGCACGGTGTCGGCGTACGCGCCGCGGCTCACCCCTGGGCCGAGCTCGGTGGCGGTGTAGGTGTTGAAGTCGCAGTAGCCGCAGCGGGTCCGGCAGAACGGGACGTGCACGTAGACGCCGAACGGGGCCGCGCGGGCACGGTCGAGCGCATCGGCGGGCAGGCGTCCGTCGAGTGGCGGCGGATCGCCGTGCGGCAGCGCGGAGGGCACGCCGTCCAGTGTGCGGCAGGCGGGGTGCGCTGCCAGACAGCGGGCAGCGGCGCGATCACGTGTCGGGGCACGGCGAGCCGCTCGTGGCGGTGGAAACGCATCGGGTCTGCTGCGGGGCCGGGGCGGGGTCGCCGCGCGAGGTCGCCGCCCGGACGGCGTAGCCGATGACCAGTGCCAGCACCAGCACCACGAGGGCGACGAGGGGCCAGCGCAGGCGGCGAGGGCGACGCACGCCCGCTGACTCTATTCCGCCGTTCCGGCGAGCGGCGCATGATCGGGGGTGGGCGGTTCCCCGGGACGCCGGAGTGCTTCGATCGGGTACATGAGTGATTCCCTGACAGCGCGCACGGTTCGGATCGAGGGGCACGGGGGGGACGAGGTCGAGGCCTATCTCGCCACGCCCGAGGGTGCCGGCCGGCGCGGCGGGGTGGTGGTGATCCACCACATGCCGGGCTACGACCGGGCCACGAAGGAGATCGTGCGCCGCTTCGCCGAACTCGGCTATGACGCGATCTGCCCCAACCTCTACTTCCGCGAGGCGCCGGGCGCTGCTCCCGACGACGCCGCCGCGACCGCACGCGCGCAGGGCGGCGTGCCCGACGAGCGGCTCGTCGGCGACGTCGGCGGCGCCGCGACCTACCTGCGCAACCTGTCCACCTCGAACGGCAATGTCGGCGTGATCGGCTACTGCTCGGGCGGGCGGCAGAGCGTGCTCGCCGCCTGCCACCTCGACCTGAACGCCGCCGTGGACTGCTACGGCGCGTTCGTCACCGGCACGCCGCCCGAGGGGCACCCGCTGCAGGTGCGCAATCTGGTCGACCAACTGCCGAACCTGCGCTGCCCCGTGCTCGGGTTGTTCGGCAACGAGGACAAGACCCCCTCGCCGCAGCACGTCGACGAGTTCGAGCACATCCTGCAGGCCAACGGCAAGGCCTACGAGTTCCACCGCTACGACAACGCCGGGCACGGGTTCTTCGCGATCGACCGGCCGTCGTACCGCGTCGAGGCCGCCAACGACGGCTGGGAGCGCATCGCCGCCTTCTTCGCCACCAACCTCGGGAGCTGACCATGTGTACCTACGCCACCGTCCGGATCCCGATCGAGGCGAGCGCCAAGGGGCCGAACTCCACCTGGTTCCGCGCCGCCGACGCCACGGTCTACTTCGACCATCCGGTGCACGCCATGGCCGAGCACACGCTCAACATCGACATCCCGGCGCCCGAGCACGGCCCCGCCGCCCGCGTCGCGCTCGAGATGACCGCCGGGTCCGCCCGCGCACTGGTCGAGGCCATCCAGGCGGCGCTCGCCAGCGCTCCCGCCGAGCTCACGGCCGGCTGATGCGCGCCGTCTACGCAGACTCGATCAATCCCGACGAGCCGCTGAAAGGCCTGGTCGTCGGCGAGCGGCCCGATCCGGAGCCGCCCGCCGGTTGGACCCGCATCGCCGTCAAGGCCGCCAGCCTGAACCACCACGATCTGTGGACGCTGCGCGGTGTCGGCATCAAGGCCGAGCAGCTGCCGATGATCCTCGGCTGCGACGCCGCCGGCATCGACGAGGCGACCGGCAAGGAGGTCGTCGTCCATGCAGTGATCAACACCCCCGGCTGGACGGGCGACGACACCGTTGACCCCGGACGCACGCTGCTGTCGGAGAAACACCAGGGCTCACTGGCCGACTACGTGATCGTTCCCGAACGCAACGTGGTGCCCAAGCCCGACGACCTGTCCTTCGCCGAGGCGGCGTGCCTGTCGACGGCGTGGCTGACCGCGTACCGGATGCTGTTCGTCAAGTCGGGATTGCGGCCCGGACAGTCGGTCCTCGTGCAGGGCGCGAGCGGCGGCGTGGCCTCGGCGTGCATCGCCATGGCTCGGGCGGCGGGGCTGCGGGTGTACGCCACTGCCCGCACCGAGGACAAGCAGGCGAAGGCACTCGAACTCGGCGCACACCAGGCCTTCGCGTCCGGCGCGCGGCTGCCGGAGAAGGTCGACGCGGTGATGGAGACGGTCGGCGAGGCCACCTACGCCCACTCGGCGCGCTCCTTGAAGCCGGGTGGCCGGATCGTCATCTCCGGCGCCACCTCCGGGCCGAACCCGCCCGCTGAGCTCAACCGGTTCTTCTTCCTGCAGCTCGAGCTCGTCGGCTCGACGATGGGGACGAAGGCCGAGCTCACCGACCTGATCGCTTTCCTGCGCGCGACAGGCCTGCGTCCGCACATCGACCGGGTCCTGGCGATGGAGCAGGCCGCGGACGGGCTGGCCGCGATGGCCGCCGGCGACCTCGTGGGCAAGATCGTCCTGGAGTTCTGAGGGCGCCCGCCGTGGCCGGCCGCCGCCCGATGGTCACCGCAGTCATCTGCACGGCCTTCGACGAGGCCACCGACACGGCCGTCTACGCGGTACGCGAGACCGTCCGCGCCGCCGGGGTGCCGATGCCCGACCGGCCGCCGCACCGGCCGCACTTCAGCCTTGCCGCGGCGCGGCTGCCGCGCGGCGAGCTCGACCGGGTGGTGACCGTCGCCGAGAAGCTCGCCGGCCGGCACGCGCCGATCTCGTTACGGCTCGACGAGGTGGGCCGCTTCGGCAGGGCCGGTGTCGTCTGGCTCGGCCCGGCGGCCCGGCATACCGAGCTCGACGCCCTGCAGCGCGACACCGACACGGCGCTGCAGGCCGCGGGCTGGCCGCCGGCGTTCGGCGAGCGCAGCGACCCGCGCCGCTGGATCGCCCACTGCACGCTCGCCACCCGGGTGGCCAAGCCGAAGCTGCGCGAGGTGCAGCGCGCCGTGCAGGAGAGCTATCAGCCGATCAGCGCCCGCATCGACGCGCTGGCGGTGATCCTCGTCGGCGGCCGCGGGGACACCGCGCTCCTTCCGCTTCGCGGGTGACTTCCGGACGCCGCCAGGCGCGCCTACCATCCCGCCATGGACGGTGTCGCGGTCGTCGCGGTCCTGCTGTTCACGCCCTACGCGGTGTTGGCCGTGCTCACCGCGCTGGGTAGCCACCGACGCGGCGATTCGCCCGTGGTCAGTGCGATGAGCGCGATGTTCTTCCCCGCGGCATGGACGGCCTGGTACGTCCAGGACGTGCTGCTCCCGCGCCGGCGGCCGTAACGCGCCGTCAGAAGTGCCGCTGCCGACGGGCCACCGTGCGCTCGCGGCGTTCCCGGTTCGCCCGCCGCTGGTCCTCGACGACGCGTACCTGCCGGGTCTCGGCCGCGGCGCCCCACGGGAAGCCGGCCTTGTACACCCGCCGTTCGGTGACCTCGTTGGCCAGGATGCCGAGCAGGAGTACCTGGCAGCCGACCACGGTGATGACGGTCAGCACCCGGATCCCGAGGCTGGTCGGCATGAACAGCAGCAGCAGGACGCCCGGCACGACGACGACGGTGACCACGCGCGCGAAGTGGCGCAGCAACCAGCTGGAGCAGGTGGCGTCGTGCAGCACCCACTGCGAGTACTCGGGGGGCAGCCCCGCGCCGAACGCGTAACGCAGCCACAGCAGGAACGGGGGCCGATTCACCCCACCAGTTTATGCGCCAATTGTTGGGACGCCAATGATTGGCGTGCCATACTCCTCGCATGGCATCCGACGCCGTGGCGCTCGACGATCCGCTGGCCCTCGACCGGCAGGTCTGCTTCGCGCTGGCGGTGGCCTCGCGCAGCGTGATCGCGCTCTACCGTCCGGTGCTGGAACCGATGGGGCTGACGCACCCGCAGTACCTGGTCATGCTGGCGTTGTGGGAGTGCAGCCCCCGCTCGCTGCGCGACCTGAGCGATGTGCTGCAGCTCGATCCCGGCACGCTGTCACCCCTGGTGAAGCGCCTGGAGCGCGGCGGGCTCGTCACCCGCTCACGCGACGAGCACGACGAACGCACCCTGCGCCTCACGCTCACCGAGCGCGGCCGGGAACTCCGCGCCGAGGCGGAGAAAGTCCCGGCGCAGATCGTGGCGAAGCTGGGCCTGCCGATCTCCGACCTCGAGCACCTGCGCGACGTGCTGCACGCGGTCATCGCTGCGGCGAGGTAGTCAGCCGGGCCTCGCGGGTGTCGTGCGTCCATTCCAGAAAGCGCGCGACCCCGCGCAGCACGCCGGCGCTGCGCACCGACGGGAAGATGTCGAACGCGTGCTGCGCGCCGCTGATCTCGGCGTAGGCGACCGGCTGCTCGGACGCGGAACGCAGGCGATCGACGAATGCCCGCGCCTCCCCGATGGGCACCAGCGTGTCGTTGGTGCCGTGGACGATCAGGAACGGCGGCGCCTCGGGCGTGATGCGGTACAGCGGTGACGCCGCGCGGTAGTCCTCCGGGTACCGGGCGTCAGTCGCCATGACGTACGGGCGAAGCAGGCTCTCGAGTCGGTAGGCCGACGATCGCGTGCCGCTCTCCGCCGTGAAGTCGTACACGCCGTAGTGGGGGACGCAGGCCTGGACGGCGGTGTCGACGTCCTCGAAACCGGGCTGCAGCGACTTGTCGTCGGCGGTCAGCGCCATCATCGCGGCGAGGTGTCCGCCGGCCGAGCCTCCGGTGACCGCGACGAACGACGGGTCCGCGCCGTACTCGGCGCCGTGCTCCTGGATCCACTGCATCGCCCGCTTGACCGCTACGAGGTGTTCCGGCCAGCGGTTGCGCGGCGACAGCGGGTAGTTCACCGAGACGCACACCCAGCCCCGCGCCGCCATGTGCAGCATCAGCGGAATCGCCTGGGTGTCCTTGGTGCCGAGCACCCACGCCCCGCCATGGATCTGCAGCAGCACCGGCGCATTGGACGGGGTGTCCCGGTGATGGAACACGTCCAGTTCGAAACGGCGGCCGCCGGGCGCGTAGGCGAGCCGGCGCCTGGCGACCACGTCCACGTCGTGCATGCGGAAGGGCATGGCGAGCGCTGTCAGCGCGGCGTGCTCGTCGTCGGGACGCGGCGCCCGCACGATGGCCGATCGGTAATCCGGGCCGAGCGCTTCGACCAGGGCGTGCTCGATTTCCGCCGCGGCCTGCCGGCCGCCGGCGAACAGCCGCACGAAGCCGGCCAGGTTCAACCCGGCAGCCGCAATGCCGATCACGTCGGCGCGATCGAGCCGGTCGGTGCGCCCCAGGTGCGTTGCGACGTCGACGGCGGTGAGCCCGGCCAGGTGCGGCGACAGCTCCGAGGTCAGCCAGCCGCCGACGAAAGCGGGGATCGCCGCCCGCCCGGAGCGCAGCGGCCGCAGCGCATTCGCGGTGAAGCCCAACTGCAGTAGCTGGCGTGCGGCGAACCCGACGGACACCCGCATCTCCTCCGCGCGTCGACTGGTCGATCACTACCCAGCATGGCATTCGCTCGCGCCACGACTGTGCGCAGCGTGGCCGGCCAAGCGCCTCGCCGTCGGGGGCTAACGCCGCTGGCAGAAGACGTCGGCTGTGATCGCGCCGGTACTGCGCGACGCGATGACCGGGTGCACCGCCTGGCAGTCCGCGGCACCGTTCCCGTAGTCGGGGCTTCGGCCCACGAGCCGATACTTCCCCGCCGGGACCTCGACCGTGTACCGCCCGTCCGCGGCCGTCGCATCGGCGGCGTAAGTGGCGCCGGTGCGCACGTCGACGGCCGTCACGGTCCCGGGCATCGACTGGGGGCCCGTACCTGCCGGGCCGCCGACGGCAAGCAGGCGACCGGAGATCCGGACGCGATCGGCGCCCGAGCGGTGGTGCGCGGGCATGAAAAGCAGTGGCCTGTGCCCGCGCACCTCGAGCGTCAGCTGTTGGCCGCGCAGCGACCAGCCGACGGTGCCCAGCAACAGCGAGCGCACGGCGTTGTCCTGTTCGTTCGTGCCGCGCCACCCGCAGTTCGCGAGATCGGTCCGGAACGGCGCGAGGAAGGTCATCCGGTCGCCGTGGATCGACACTGCGGCGGCGCCGCATCCATTGCTGCGGACGACGCCACTGCGCTCGAACGAGATCCACATGTGACCGGCCGCCGATTGGCGGTGCGGCGACGTGAGTACCCACGTGCGGCCCAGCAGGCCGCTCGCCCGTCCGGTGAGCGCGGGCGAGGCGTGCGAGGACGATGCCGCCAGCGGCGGTTGCGTCGGCCCGACGGAGTCCCGCCCGGTGCCGGTCACCACCACCGTGATCGCCGCGGCGGCTGCGACCAGCACTCCCCCGCCGACCGCGAACGCCCTCGGGTGCGCCCGGCCCTTTCCCGCCCACACGTCTTCGGCGGTCAGTTCCCGCAGTGGTTCGGGGGTGTGTTCGTGCAACTCGACCGACAACCGCTGCTCGAAATGGTCCGTCACAACAGTTCCTCGCTCTCCGAGACGCGCAGTGTGCTCATCGCACGCAGGCTGGCCAACGCGCGGGCGGCCTGGCTCTTGACCGTGCCGACGCTGCATCCCAAGGCGGCAGCAGTGTCCTTCTCCGACAGGTCGTCGAAGTACCGCAGCACGACGACGGCCCGCTGATGCGGCGGCAACGTGCCGACAGCTCGCAGGAGGTCGCTGCGCGTGTCGACGAGTTCGGTCTCGTCGTGCCGTTCGACGACCTCCGGGAGCCACCCCAACGCCATCTCGCCGATCCAGCGCCGCCCGCGCCATCCCAGGAGGACGGTGAACATCACCCGCCGGGTGTAGGCAAGCGCGGCCTCCGGCGCAGCCAACCGCTGCCAGCGGGCCCAGGTCCTCACCAGAGCGGACTGGACGAGGTCCTCGGCGGCGGACCAGTCGCCGGTGAGCAGCCACGCACTGCGCTGCAAAGCGCGGGAATTCGCGCGCACGAATGCGCTGAATTCGTCCCGGTCGACCACGGCGCCTCCGCCCAGCGAACGTCTGTCGAAGACTAGACAGGGCAGGGCCGGCAAAAGGTTGTCAACGCCACGGAGCATCTCTGCCTTCGCTGCACCGCGGGCTACTCGCCGAGGATCTGCTCCCGCAGGATGTCCGCGTGCCCGCAGTGCTGCGCGAGCTCGCGCAGCATGTGGAGGTACACCCAGCGCAGTGGCAACGGCCCGCGCCGGTTGCCGCGCACTAGATCGTCCAGGCCGAGCGGAGCGGCGGCCCGGCGCGACGCCTCGCACGCCTGGCGGTGCGCCTGCTGGATGCCGGCGATGGTGTCGGCGTCGTCGAGCACGAACGACGCGTCCGGCGTGGGCGGAATGCCGATCTCGGCCCGTGACCGGCAGGTGATCGCCTCGTCGAACCACACCCGCTCCACGAAGATCGCGTGCTTCACCAGGCCCAGCAAGGTGGTTCGCGACGGCACCAGCGATCGCCGTGCCTGCTCCTCGGTGAGCCCGTCCAGGCAGCTGTTCAGCTCGGCCCGGTGCTCGTCGAGGAAGGCCTCGAACTGGGCTCGGACCGGCTCGTTGATGACGTCTTCGGCGAAGGTGGCGGGGTCTGTTCCCATGGCATGAGTATCGAGTACCGCTACTTCTTGGCGGGTGCGGCGTCCGAAGTCGACAGCGCGGCGATGAAGGCCTCCTGCGGCACCTCGACGCGGCCGACCATCTTCATCCGCTTCTTGCCTTCCTTCTGCTTCTCGAGCAGCTTGCGCTTGCGGGTGATGTCACCGCCGTAGCACTTGGCGAGCACGTCCTTGCGGATCGCGCGGATGTTCTCACGGGCGATCACCCGCGAGCCGATCGCCGCCTGGATGGGCACCTCGAACTGCTGACGGGGGATCAGCGTGCGCAGTTTCGAGGTCATCAACGTGCCGTACCCGTACGCCTTGTCCTTGTGGACGATCGCCGAGAAGGCGTCCACGGGTTCGCCCTGCAGCAGGATGTCGACCTTCACCAGATCGGAGACCTGCTCGCCCGCAAGCTCGTAGTCGAGGCTGGCATACCCCCGGGTACGGGATTTCAGCTGGTCGAAGAAGTCAAAGATGATCTCTGCCAAAGGCAGCGTGTACCGCAGCTCGACCCGGGTCTCGGAGAGGTAGTCCATGCCGCCGAGCGAGCCGCGGCGGTCCTGACACAGATCCATGATCGCGCCGATGTAGTCGCTCGGCGCGATGATCATCGCCTTGACGACCGGCTCGTACACCTCGGCGATCTTCTTGCCGGTGGGCCAGTCGGACGGGTTCGTGACGACGTGCTCGCTGCCGTCCTCCTCGACGACGCGATAGACGACGTTCGGCGCGGTGGAGATCAGATCGAGGTCGAATTCCCGCTCGAGACGGTCGCGGGTGATCTCGAGATGCAGCAGTCCGAGGAAGCCGCAGCGGAAGCCGAAGCCGAGCGCCGCGCTGGATTCCGGCTCATACATCAGTGCGGCATCGTTGAGCCGCAACCGGTCCAGGGCGTCGCGCAGCAACGGGTAGTCCGAACCGTCGATGGGATACAGGCCCGAATAGACCATCGGGTTGGGGTCGCGGTAGCCGCCCAGCGGCTCCTTCGCCGGTTTGGCGGCGTCGGTGACCGTGTCGCCCACGCGACTCTGCCGGACGTCCTTCACGCCGGTGATCAGGTACCCGACCTCGCCCACCGACAGCCCGTCGGTCGGTTTGGGCTCCGGCGAGATGACGCCGATCTCCAGCAGTTCGTGGGAAGCGCCGGTCGACATCATCGCGATGCGCTCGCGAGGGGTGAAGTGCCCGTCGACGACCCGGATGTAGGTGATGACGCCGCGGTAGATGTCGTAGACGGAGTCGAAGATCATCGCCCGGGGCGCCGCGGCGGCGTCGCCGACCGGTGGGGGCACGTCGCGGCAGATCACATCGAGCAACGCGGACACGCCCTCGCCGGTCTTCGCGCTGACCCGCAGCACGTCGTCGACGTCGCAGCCGATGATGTGCGCCAGTTCCGCGGCGTAGAGATCGGGTTGCGCCGCCGGTAGGTCGATCTTGTTCAGCACCGGGATGATCTGCAGATCGTTCTCGAGGGCCAGATACAGGTTGGCGAGGGTCTGGGCCTCGATGCCCTGCGCGGCATCCACGAGCAGGATCGCGCCCTCACAGGCGGCCAGGCTGCGGCTCACCTCGTAGGTGAAGTCGACGTGCCCGGGGGTGTCGATCATGTTGAGGACGTACTCGACACCCGCACCGCCGCCCTCGGGGTGCAGCACCCACGGCATGCGCACGTTCTGCGCCTTGATCGTGATTCCGCGTTCCCGCTCGATGTCCATGCGGTCGAGGTACTGCGCGCGCATCGATCGTTCGTCCACTACGCCGGTGAGCTGCAACATCCGGTCGGCGAGCGTGGACTTGCCGTGGTCGATGTGGGCGATGATGCAGAAGTTGCGGATGCGGGCCGGATCGGTGCGGCCGACAGCTGTCGGCGAAGCGGTCAACGTAGCTCTCCGTCGGTCTCCGGCGCCGGTGGGTGGACGTCTCCATGGTCGCACGCCGCCGGTTGCCCCCTCGGCGCCCGACCACCGGGCGGGCGTCGTCGGCGACCGGAGGGTGGAGGTCTGCCGAAGCGTCCGCTGGGGCCGCTAGCCTGCCGATATGGCCGAGATCGTGGTGCTGACCGGGACCGCGCACCCGGCTTTCGCTCGCCAGGTGTGCTCCGTGCTCGGCGTGCCCCTGGCGCACACCGACATCAAACGGTTCAGCAACGACTGCCTGTGGGTGCAGATCGGCGAGAACTGCCGGCAGCGCGACGTCTACGTCGTCCAGCCGCTCGTGCCGCCCACGCAGGAGCACCTGATGGAGCTGCTGCTGATGCTCGACGCAGCGCGCGGCGCCTCGGCGGCGCAGGTGACCGCCGTGATCCCGCACTACGCTTACGCCCGCTCGGACAAGAAGGACGCCTCCCGCATCTCGATCGCCGGCCGCCTGGTCGCCGACATGCTCACCACGGCAGGGGCCGATCGAGTGCTCACCATGACCCTGCACGCGCCACAGGTGCACGGGTTCTTCTCGGTGCCGGTCGATCACCTGACCGCGATCGGCGAGCTGGCCGACCACTTCCGCAGCCGCGATCTCGACAACACCGTCGTCGTCTCCCCCGACCTCGGCAACGCGAAGGCGGCGAGCCAGTTCGCGCGGCTGCTCGGCCTCCCGGTCGCCGCGGGGTCGAAGAAGCGGCTCTCCGACGACCGGGTCGTCATCGAGGCCATCGTCGGCGACGTGTACGGCAAGCGCGCGATCGTGCTCGACGACGAGATCGCCACCGGCGGGTCGATGGTCGAGTTGCTCGACCACCTCGAGGCGCAGGACTGCCCCGACGCGGCGATCGCCTGCACTCACGGCCTGTTCACCGGCAAGGCGGTGCAGCGGCTGCGCGACCATCCGCTCGTCCACGAGGTCGTCACCACCGACACCGTTCCGCCGCCGCAGGACTGGCCGGAACTCACCGTGCACTCGGTGGCGCCGCTGTTCGCCGAGGCCATCAACCGGATTCACGGCGGTGAGTCGATCAGCAGCCTGTTCGACGGCGTCGACCCGGCGCACGGGCCGCCGCAGCCGCAGCTGCCCTTCGGCTGACCGGTGCGGATGTGCTGGCAGGATGTGGCCCATGACCGACCCGCGCGCCGCTGCCGAGTACCGCATTCCTGCCGTCGAGCTCCGCAAAGGAGACCTCGTCAACACCACTCCCGGTGAGGACGACTGGCAGGAGGTCGTCGGCGTGTACCGGGAGGTCGAGGACGCCCGCAGCAACGAGATCCGCGGGCTGGTCTCCACGCTCGGCGGCCGTTACGTCGTGGTGCAGCTCACCGACCTCGCACCGGTCGACGGCGGGGTGTACTTCGACGGCAACGGCACGGCCACGATCTACGGCGAGGACGAGACCGGCGACCAGCCGGTGTCCGACGTCGTCAGCACCGAGGACGGTATCCGCACCTACCTGTTCACGAAGTACGAACTGGTGACCGTGCGGGCGGTCTCCTCCTGAACCCCCGCAGCTGGCAGGTGCCGGATTTGGGCCCGGTCCGGCGGCGCTGGTAATCTGGCACGGTTGTCTGCTCGCCGGTGCGCCGGCCGCGGACGCCCATGCGTGAACACCGATTCCCGAAGAACGTCGAGGCTATTTCGTGGCAAACATCAAGTCGCAGATCAAGCGGATCCGCACCAACGAGGTCGCGCGGCAGCGCAACAAGAGCGTCAAGTCGGCGCTGAAGACCTCGATCCGCCACTTCCGCGAGGCCGCCGACTCCGGCGACCGCGATGCCGCGCTGAGCGCGCTCAAGACCGCCTCGCGCGAGCTCGACAAGGCCGCGAGCAAGGGCGTGATCCACGCGAACCAGGCCGCCAACAAGAAGTCGGCCATGGCGCAGCGCGCGAACTCGCTCTGAGCTCAGGCTCGGTACGGCCTGACCTTCCGCCAGCCGTGCACCCGTCGCGGGTGCACGGCTGTTTCGTGCCCGCGGCAAGTCCGGGCCGTGAGCCCGTCGGGCGTCAGTGCAGGGCGCGGGCGGCGCCGATGCGGCGCACCGCCACCTCGAGCGCATACGCGGGATCGGCCGCAGCACCTTTCACATCGGCGTTGAGCGTGGCCACGACGCCCAGCGCGCGGCGCAGCCCCGCCTCCGACCAGCCCCGCGCCTGGCTGCCGGCCCGCTTGACCTTCCACGGGGGCATCCCCAGCCGCTTGGCAAGCTCGTAATCGCTGCCCCGTCCGGCCGAGGACACCCGGGCGATGGAGCGGACGCCGTCTGCCAGTGCGTCGGCCAGCACGACGTGCGGGACGCCCAGCGTCAGCGCGTGCCGCAGCGCTTCGAGGGCCGGCCCGCTGCGCCCGACCACGGCGAGATCGGACACCGCAAAGCCGGTCACCTCGGCGCGGCCGCGGTGGAACGCGTGGACGACGTCGGCGGTGACCTCGCCGCCCGAGTCGCCGACCAGTTGCGCGGCCACGCCCGCCAGTTCGCGCAGGTCGCTGCCCACGGCGTCCATCAGCGCGCTCAGCGCGTCGGGAGTGATCCGGCCGCCGGCCGCGCGGATCTCGCCGCGTACGAACTCGGCTCGCTCGTCCGGACGGGTCGGCTTGGTGCACCCGATCTCCAGCGCCTTGGCCTTGCGTGCGGCGTCGAGCAGGGCCTTGCCCTTCGCGCCGCCGGCGTGCTGCAGGACGACGACGGTGCCCTCGGCGGGCTGCTGGAGATAGGGCGTGAGCACCGCCGCGGCGGCCACCCGCACGTCCTGCGCGGCGCGCACCACGAGCACGCGGGACTCGCCGAACAGCGAGGGGCCGAGCAGCTCGTGCAGTTCCGGGCCCTCGATCTGGCTGCCGCTGCGCTCGGTTTCGACGACCTCGGGGTCGGCACGCCGGGCCGCGGTGGTGACCGCGCCGACCGCGCGATCGACCAGGAGCTCCTCGTCGCCGACGAGCAGCACGACGCCGGGCAGCGGCGTGGGCAGGTCGTCGGCGGTGGCGGGACGCGCGGGCATGCCGCCATCCTCGCATCGAGCACCGACGCCATGCCGACCGTGCTCGACGCCAACCCGTGCACGACCGTGCCGAGCCGCCCGTCCTGCTCGGTCACCGCGACATCTCCGTCCCGGTCGGTGCGAAGCAGCGGCACGCCCAGACGCGCCATCTCCTGCAACAGCAGCGGCGACGGGTGCCCGTAGTCGTTGTGCAGGCCGACGCTGATGACGCCGACCGACGCGTGCACCGCGGCGAGGAACGTCGGATCGGAATAGGCGGACCCGTGGTGTGGGACCTTGAGCACGTCGGCACGCAGATCCGCCCCAGAGCCGAGCAGCCACTGCTGCTCCTCGATCTCCGCGTCCCCGGGCAGCAACACCCGCACGCCGTCGACGGTCGCGCGCAGCACGAGTGAGGAGTTGTTCGGATCCGACCGGGTTCCGGAGAACGCGTACGGCGGCGCGAGCACGTCGAGATGCACGTTTCCGACGTCGAGGGAGCTGCCGACCGGCGGGGTGCGCACGGTGAGGCCGAGTTGCGCGGCGACCGAATGCACGAGCTCCGAGCCGGATGCCGGCTCGTCCAGCGGGCCGGCCAGTAGTGCGCCGACGTGCCGGTGCCGTACCGCGCCGGGCAGGCCGCCGACGTGATCCAGATGGAAGTGCGTCAGCACCAGCAAGGGGATCGTCGTGACGTGCAGATCGCGCAGGCAGCGGTCGATGAGCACCGGATCGGGCCCGGCGTCGATCTCGACCGCCGAGTGGTCACCGGCGTTCAGCACCAGCGCGTCGCCTTGGCCGACGTCGCACGCGACGAACAGCCAGCCGGGTGGTGGCCAACCCGACGTGACCGCGCGCCCGGGAATGAGCACGACGACCGCGGTGACGCCGGCCGCGGCCACCACCCGCCTGGGGCCCGCGCGCGCCGCCGCCGCGACCAGGACGGCGAGAAGCGACAACAGCGCCAGCCCGCCGGTCACGCCGCCCGGCCACGGGATGGTGGCGCCGTGCAGCCCGCCGAAGAACTCGGCCACCGCGATCAGCCACCGGCACGGCCACCCGGCGACCCAGGCGAGCACGACGCCGCCGGAAAGCCACACGGGGGCGAGCACCGCCGCGCCGAACCCCGCGATCGTCGTGACGGCGACGACCGGTTCGGCGAGCACGTTCGCCGCCACCGCCACCAGGCTCACCCGGCCGTACAGCGCGGCGACCACGGGCGCGGTGACCAGATGTGCAGCCGCGGCGACGGCCATCGACTCGGCGAGCCCACGCGGCACGCGACGCGCCCGCAGGGCCTCGGCCCACCGCGGCGCGAGCATGAGCAGCGCGCCGGTGGCGAGCACCGACATCGTGAACGACGCGCTCGTTGCCAGCGTCGGATCCCAGATCAGCAGGGCGACGATCACTGCCGCCAGCGACGGCAGGGCGGCCCGTGGACGGCCGGTGGCCAGCGACACCAGCGCGATGCCGGCCATCAGCGCCGCCCGCAGCACGCTCGGCGACGGCCGCGCCACAACCACGAACAGCGCTAGCACCGCCGCGCCGGCCGCTGCGCACACCCACGGTCGGGCCCGCAGCCCGCGCAGGACGAGCAGTACGGCACCGACGATGAGCGAGCAGTTCGTGCCGCTCACGGCAACCAGGTGCGTCAGCCCGGCGATCCGGAACCGGTCGGCGAGCACCGGGTCCAGGCGGGCGGTGTCCCCGTCGACCAGGCCGGGGAGCAGCCCGCGGACGTCGGGCGGCAGGCCCGCGACGGCGGTGCGCAAGCGGGCGCGGACGGTGCCGGCGAGACGCTGCCACCACGGCGGGCGGCCGAGCAGTTCCGGCGGGCTGCGCGCGAACATGGTGACCGACAGGGCGCTGCCGTGCAGGTCAGGCTGCAGCGTGCCGTCAACCCGGACTCGTTGCCCGGGCAGCAGATCGCGCCAGGGGCCCTCGTCGGCCAGTACCAGCACCGACGGGGTGAGATCCGCCCGCGCCTGCCGGGCGCCGACACGGACGAGATCCGGCGACGTCTCGATCGCCACCCGGGGCACGCCGGCGACTCCGGTCGCTGAGAGCGGCCGCGGGTCGGCGGTGATCGTGAGTTCAGCGCTGACCTCGACATGCTCGGCCGCCAGCTCGTACAACGGGGACGCGCGGGCCCGCGCGATCCGACCGGCGAGGGGCAACAGGACGAGGCCGACAACGAACAGGGCGAGCGCAACGGCAGGAGCAGCCCGCGGCCAGCGCCGCGACAGCGCCAGCGCCAGCGCCGTCGCGGCCGCTGCGACTGCAACACCGGCGGCGGTGAGGGCGGCGGCCGGCGAGCTCGTTCCGCACAGCACCACCGCCACCCATGCGCAAGCGGCACCGATGGCCAGGCGCAGATCGAGCTCCGCCGGGCCGGTCACAGCGTGACGAGCGGTTGGAGCTCGGCGAAGGTGACGTCCCCGATGCCGGAGACGTCCTTGAGCTGGTCAACAGCGCTGAAGCTGCCGTGCGCGGCGCGGTAGTCGAGGATCTTCTGTGCCGTCACCGGGCCGACGCCGGGCAGTGTCTCGAGCTGCTCGAGGGTCGCCGTGTTCAGCGCGACGGGCGCGGATGCCGTCGACGACCCGGCCGCCGGCGCCGGCACGACCGCCGGAGCAACCACACCGGAACCCGCACCCGGGCCCACGAGCACCTGTTCGCCGTCGACCAGCGGCGCCGCGAGGTTGAGATTGGTCAGCCGCACGCCGCGGCGGGCGCCACCCGCCGCGGTGATCGCGTCGTCCACCCGGGAACCGGCCGGCAGCCGGTACAGGCCCGGACGACGCACGCGACCGGCGACGTCGACGACGACGTCGGAAGCCGTCGCGGCGGCGGACACCGTCGGTGCCGCGGCCGGCGCAGCGCTGCCCACCGCCGGAAAGGCCGACACCAGCGCCGAACCCGACGCGGCGGCGCCGGTGGTGCCGGCGGTGACCGGCCCGGACGCCGACAGCGCCACCGCCCGGGGCTTCGCGCTGAGCACCCACAGGCCCGTCAGCACCGCGGCCAGCAGCACGGCCACGCCCACCGCGACCGGCGCGCGGCGGCCCGGGTCGACGCGCACCGGCAACAGCGCCGCGAGCCGGTTGCCCCACGAGGGGCGGTGTGCGGGAGGGTCGGGCCGGACGTCGGCTGCGTCGGTGGATACGTCGTCGACGAGCTCGCGGACGCGGGCGGCGATCCGCCCACTCTCGCCTCGCAGCTGCGTGCTGTCGTCTCGCACCCCGGGGACGCTAGGCAGATCCTGGCGGTCCCGACGGCGGTCGCCGACTGCTGTGGATCGGCGCCGCTCCTGTGCACGGAGGACGCCGTCGCGTCGTCGCCCCGTGCTAGAGGCGCGACCTCGTGCCGGCCGTCGAACGACACGTGGCCGAGGGCTTGCGGCCGAGTCGCAACGGCGCGGTTGCGAGCGCCTGCGCCTTCGCCTGCGTTATCTGCCGCGTTTCGACGAGCCGGGCAAGCACGTACTTCTGGCGCGATTTCGCCAGCGCCAGATGTGTCATGGGGTCGTACGCCGACGGCGCCTGCACGAGGCCGGCGAGCAGGCTCGCCTGGGCCAGGGACATGCCGTCGGGCGGCACACCGAAGTAGCCGCACGATGCGTCGAACAGTCCGTAGAACCCAGAGCCGAAATACACCGTCGAGGCATACATCTGCAGGATCTGCGCCTTGCTGAACTGCATGTTCAGCTTCACCGCCAGCGCCACCTGCTCGAGGTCGGCGATCGCACCCCCGTGCCCGTCGGTGTAGAGCTGCTTGGCGAGTTGCTGGCTCAGCGTGCTGCCACCCGCGTCCAGACCGGATCCGGTCACGGTCGCCCAGGCAGCTCGCGCGAGCCCGACCGGGTCGATGCCCGGTTCGGAATAGAAGCGGGAGTCTTCGCTTGCCACGATCGACTCCGCGAACACGTGCGGCACCGGGGCCCCGGTGCGCGCGGCGCCGTCCCGTGCGGCGAGGGCGCGAACGCGTGCCTGCGCGTCGGAGACGGACGGTGTCACCGCGAACAGCACCGTAGCGCCGATCGCGACCAGCGAGATCAGCACGCCCGCCGCGATCAGCGCGCGCCGCAGCCACGGATGGCGTCGGGGCCGGGTGCCCGACGTGTAGCGGCGACGAAACCTCACGAAGCGAGTGTTTCCGCGTCGATCAACACGCACCTGTGTTTCTCATCGAAGTCTTCGCCGGCGGGAAGAGCGAGGAGCACGGTCGATCAGCGGCGCACCAGCACGGTGCCCAGCACGCCCGGGCCCAGGTGTGCGCCGATCACCGCGCCCAACTCGGCCACATGGCACTCCCCCAGCTGCGGCAGCGCGCCGCGCAGCTGTGCGGCGAGCGCTTCGGCACGGTCAGGCGCGGCCAGGTGATGGACTGCCAGATCCACCGGGCCGCCTCCGGCCGCCGCGACGGTCAGCTCCGCCAGCCGCGACATCGCCCGGGCAGACGTGCGCACCTTCTCGAGCGCGACGATCTGCCCCTCGACCATCTGCAGCAGCGGCTTGACCTTCAGCGACGTCGCGAGCAGTGCGGCGCCGGCACCGATCCGCCCGCCGCGGCGCAGGTACTCCAGGGTGTCGACGTAGAACAGCGTGCGGGTGTGGTCGACGACCTCGGTCGCCGCACCTTGCACCTCGGCCGCGGTGCCGCCGCCGGCCGCGCGCTCCGCCGCCGCCAGCACCGCGAACCCGAGACCCATCGCGGTGGAGCGGGAGTCGACGACGCGCACGACGCCGTGCGGGAAGTCCTGCGCGGCGAGCGTGGCCGATTCCCAGGTGCCGGACAGCGCTGCGGAGAGGTGCACCGAAACGATGTGCTCGGCGCCTTCGTCCAGTAGTCGCCGGTACGTCGCGGCGAACTCGGCCGGCGTCGGTCGCGAGGTGCTGACCGGGAACTTCTCCCGCAGCGCGCGGGTGACGTCGTCCGGCGTCACGTCAACGCCGTCGTCGACCGCGGTGCGGTGCCCGAGCGTGACCCGTAACGGGACGCGCGCGATGCCGAGCCGCTCGCCCGCGCCGGCCGGCAGGCAGGCGGTCGAGTCGGTGACCAGCGCGACGCGATCGCTCACCGCGGACCTCTTCTGCTCGGCGGATCGATAGGGACGAGCGTCAGACGACGAAGTTCACCAGACGGCCGGGTACGGCGACAACCCGCCGCACGTCGCGGCCGTCGAGCGCGGCGAGCACCTTCTCGTCGGCACGCGCCGCCTGCTCCATTGTCGCGGCGTCGGCGTCGGCGGGCACGTGGATCTTGGCGCGCAGCTTGCCGTTGACCTGCACCGGCACCTCGATCGTCTCGTCGACGAGCAGCGCCTCGTCGGCGACCGGGAAGTCCTCCCAGGCCAGCGACGAGGAGTGCCCCAGTCGCGCCCACATCTCCTCGGCGATGTGCGGCGCCAGCGGCGCGAGCATCAGCACCAGGGGCTCGGCCAGTCCGCGCGGTGTGCCGCCGTCGGGGTAGGCCTGGGTGATCGCGTTGTTCAGCTCGGTGAGCCGGGCGATCGAGATGTTGAACCGCAGCGTCTCGTAGCCGTCGCGAACGGCATGGATCGTGCGGTGCAGCAGCCGGTTCAGCTCCTCGGGCACCGAGTCGTCCGAGACGTGCGCGTTGCCGGTGTTCTCGTCGACGACGACGCGCCACATCCGCTGCAACTGCCGGAACGGCCCGACGACGGCCTTGGTGTCCCAGGGCCGGTCCTGCACCAGCGGGCCGGTGAACATCTCGAACAGGCGCAGCGTGTCGGCGCCGTAGGCGGCGTACATCTCGTCGGGCGTGGTCACGTTCTTCAGCGACTTGCCCATCTTCCCGTACTCGCGGTGCACCGGCTTGCCGTGCCACGTGTAGCCGCCGTCGGGGGTCTCCTCGACCTCGGCCGCCGGGACGTACACGCCCCGCTCGTCGGTGTAGGCGTAGGCCTGCACGTAGCCCTGGTTCACCAGGCGGTGGAACGGCTCGCAGGACGACACGTATCCCAGGTCGAACAGCACCTTGTGCCAGAACCGCGCGTACAGCAGGTGCAGCACCGCGTGCTCCACCCCGCCGACGTACAGCTCGACGCCACCCAGCGGGCGGTCGGCGTTCGGCCCCATCCAGTACCGCTCGACGTCGGGATCCACCAGCCGTTCGGAGTTGGTGGGGTCCAGGTAGCGCAGTTCGTACCAGCAGGAGCCGGCCCAGTTGGGCATGGTGTTGGTCTCGCGCCGGTACTTCTTGGGCCCGTCGCCGAGATCCAGCTCGACCTCGACCCAGTCGGTGAGCCGGCCCAGCGGCGGCTCGGGCGTCGACTCGGCGTCCTCGGCCGGGAACGCCTTCGGCGAGAAGTCGTCGGTCTCGGGCAGCTCGATCGGCAGCATCGACTCGGGCACCGCGACCGGCAGGCCGGTCTCGTCATAGACGATCGGGAACGGTTCGCCCCAGTACCGCTGCCGGCTGAACAGCCAATCGCGCAGCCGGTAGGTGACCGATCCGCGTCCCGAGCCCTTGGCCTCCAGCCACTCGATGATGCGGCTCTTCGCCGCGGCGACATCCAGCCCGTCCAGGCTGATCTCGTCGTTGGCCGAGTTGATCGCCGGACCCTCGCCGGTGTAGGCCTTGCCCTCCCACCCGTCGGGGGGCGCCACGGTGCGCACGATCGGCAGCTGGAACCGCTCGGCGAACTCCCAGTCACGTTCGTCCTGCGCGGGCACCGCCATGATCGCGCCGGTGCCGTAGCCCATCAGGACGTAGTCGGCGACGAAGACCGGCAACGCGGCCCCGTTGACCGGGTTCGTGGCGTAACTGCCCGTGAACACGCCGGTCTTCTCGCGGTCGCCGGCCTGCCGGTCCAGTTCGGAGCGGCGTGACGCTGCCAGCCGGTAGGCGGCGACGGCCTCGGCGGGCGTGGCGGCGTCGGCGGTCCACGAGCTGGGAACGTCCGCGGGCCACTGGTCGGCGGTCAGCGCGTCCACCATCGGGTGCTCAGGAGCGACGACCATGTAGGTGGCGCCGAACAGCGTGTCCGGCCGCGTGGTGAACACCTCGATCGCGCCGGCGGGCGAGTCGAAGCGCACCTGGGCGCCGGTCGAACGGCCGATCCAGTTGCGCTGCATCGTGCGCACCTTCTCGGGCCAGTCGATGTGGTCCAGGTCGCGTAGCAGCCGCTCGGCGTAGGCCGTGATGCGCATGTGCCACTGGGGCAGCGGGCGGCGGAACACCGGGAAGTTGCCGCGCTCGCTGCGCCCGTCGGGGGTGACTTCCTCGTTGGACAGCACCGTGCCGAGGCCGGGCGCCCAGTTGACCATCGACTCCGACCGGTAGGCCAGCCGGTGGTTGTCGACGACGACCCGCCGCTGCACCGGGCTGAGCTCGGCCCACGGCAGGCCGTAGCGGTTGGTGCTTTCGTCGGGGGTGCGGGTGCCGGCGTCCAGCTCGGCGATCAGCTCGTCGATCGGGCGGGCCGAGTCCCGCTCGGTGTCGTACCAGGAGTTGAAGATCTGCAGGAAGATCCACTGCGTCCAGCGGTAGTAGTCGGGGTCGGTGGTGGCGAAGCGGCGGCGCTCGTCGTGGCCCAGCCCCAGCCGCCGCAACTGGGCCAGGAAGACGTCGATGTTGGCGTAGGTCGTGGTCCGCGGGTGCCGGCCGGTCTCGACGGCGTACTGCTCGGCGGGCAGCCCGAACGCGTCGAAGCCCATGGTGTGCAGGACGTTGTCGCCGCGCATGCGCCGGTAGCGCGCGTACACGTCGGTGCCGATGTAGCCCAGCGGGTGTCCGACGTGCAGGCCCGCACCGGACGGGTACGGGAACATGTCCATGATATAGGCGTGGCTGCGGATCGCCACCCGGTCGAAGCCCTCGGACAGCGGCCCGGCCGGATTCGGCGCGTGGAACGTGCCGTCCTTCTCCCAGCGGGCCTGCCAGCTGTTTTCGATCGAGTCGGCGAGCGCGGCCGTGTACCGGAACGGCGGGATGTCCGCCTGGTTGTCGCCGGCGTCTGCGCCGCTGTTCATCTGGTGCTCCTATGCCAGTGGGACGTGCTCGAGAGGTTCGCGACAAACGAAGAGCCCCTGCTCCAAGGGCAGAGGCTCGGCCGCGCTGTCGGACCAGACGAGAAGTCGGTCGATCAGCGCGGCCTGGTAAGGCGCGCAAGGAGCAGACGTCCCGTGCCCATGGTTCAAGGGTAACCGGACCAGGCGGATTCGTGACCAGTGGGTGCACACCCCGCGTCCGCCGTCCGTCGCCGCCGGACGCGGGGGCACCTGGGATGAATGTAGGCCCTGAGCGGCGTAAGTAGAACTCGCAACCATCTCGTTCTTGATCGATCGCCCAGCGATCGCTCAGGCGTCGGCGTCGGAGGGCTCGTCGGTCTCGACGGTCACCGGCAGGGGCACGACGGTTCCCGGGGCGCCGAGGTTGTGCCCGCGCAGCCGCCATTTGGGCGATATGGGCGCCGCGCCGTCCCGGTGCGCGGGCTCGCAGAACAGCTCGCTCCAGTGGCAGTTCGCGAGCGGGCCGAAGACGTGGGCGCGCTGGTCGACGCCGAGCAGTGCGTTGGTGAGCGCCATCGCCGTGCCGCCGTGCAGGACGAGGACGGTGAGGTCGGAGTCAGGCAGCTCGGCGAAGGCCTGCGCCGCGCGCTCGGCCACCTCGAGGCGCGACTCCCCGCCACGCCGGCTGACGTCCTGCCCCGCCGCCCACTCGGCGTACTCGTCCGGATGCCGGTCCGCGACCTCGGCGAGCGTGAGCCCCTCCCAGTGCCCCAGCGAGCGTTCGCGCAGCCGCGGCTCGACGACGGGCGTCAGCCCGACGGCCGCACCGACCACGGCCGCGGTCTGCAGCGCCCGGGAGAGGTCGGAGCTGACCAGCAGGGTAGGACGCATCGCGGCGAGTATCCCGGCCACCTCGTAGGCCTGCGCGCGTCCGACGTCGTCCAGCGGCGGGTCCGCCTGGCCCTGGAATCGGTGCTCGGCGTTCCAGCCCGTGCGCCCGTGGCGCAGCAGAAGCAGTCTGCGCGCCACTCAGGCCGTGCCGCGTCGGCCGTCGGCGGATTCGTCGAACGGGATGAACGGGCAGTCCTTCCACAGCCGTTCCAGCGCGTAGAAGGCGCGCTCCTCGGCGTGCTGGACGTGGACGACGATGTCGCCGTAGTCGAGCAGCACCCACCGGCCGTCGCGTTGCCCCTCGCGCCGGATCGGTTTCGCACCGGCGAGCCGGAGCTTCTCCTCGACCTCGTCGACGATCGCCTCGACCTGCCGTTCGTTGCTGCCGGTGGCGACGACGAAGACGTCGGTGATGGCCAGGCGCTCGCTGACGTCGATCAGCACGATGTCGGTCGCGAGCTTGTCGGCGGCGGCGCGGGCAGCTGTGTGCGCGAGCGTCTGCGCCTCCTGGGTGGCGGTCACCCGGGAAAGTCTACGGACGGTACAGACGGAACTTGTTGATGTACTGGACGACGCCGTCCGGGACGAGGTACCAGACCGGCCGCCCGGACGAGACCCGTTCCCGGCAGCCGCTGGACGAGATCGCCATCGCCGGCACGTCCACGAGGGTGACCGAGTCGGTGGGCAGGTGGGCGTCGGACAGCTCGTAGCCGGGCCGGGCCACCCCGATGAACCGGGCCAGGCGCAACGCCTCCTCGGCGTCCTTCCAGGACAGGATGTGGGCGAGAGCGTCGGCGCCGGTGATGAAGTACAGCTCCACCTCGGGACGCTCGTGCGCGATGTCGCGGATGGTGTCGATCGTGTACGTCGGGCCGGGCCGGTCGATGTCCACCCGGCTGACCCAGAACCGCGGGTTCGACGCCGTCGCGATGACCGTCATCAGGTACCGGTGCTCGGCGGGGCTCACCTCGCGGTGCGACTTCTGCCACGGCTGCCCGGTGGGCACGAAGATGACCTCGTCGAGGGCGAACATGTCGGCGACCTCGCTGGCCGCGTTGAGGTGGCCGTGGTGAATCGGGTCGAAGGTGCCGCCCATGATGCCGACACGCTTCGCCGGGTCACCCATGGCGTGTGATCCTACGGATCACGCCTGGGGCGCTCGGGCCGACACGAGCATCCGCGCGATGTGGTCGAGCGTCGGCAGCACCCGCTCGCCCTCCGCCCGCAGCGCCTCGATGGCCGGGTCGGCGTCCGGGTCCTCCTCGACGACGGTCTCCCACATCGCGCGTTCCGCGCGTTGCCACGAGCTCATCTCGCGCGCCACCACGTCGCCGAACCCGGCGGCGGTCAGTGCGGCGGCGATGTCGTGCCGCAACCGCTCGGGCACCGACTCGGGCGCGCCGGGGCGGGCCTGCCAGCCGGTGAGCACCAGCCGGCCGCCGGGCTCGAGCACCCGCAGGCACTCGGCGAGCGCCGCCGCGTAGGGATGCGCGAACTGCATCGCGTCGACACACATGATCGCCGCCGCCGAGGCGTCGGGCAGTCCGGTGGCGGTGAGTTCACCGACCTCGAAGCGGGCCGGCACGGTGCTCCAGTGCTGCGCGGCGCTGCGCCGGGCCTCGTCGAGCGCCACCGCGGAGAAGTCGACGCCGATCAGCGATGCGCCGGTGCGGTGGGCCACCTCGAGGCCGTAGCCGCCGCGTCCGCAGGCCAAATCCACGAACACGTCGCCGCGACCGATCTCGAGCGCGGCGACGACGTCGTCGATGCCGGTCCAGGTCAGCAGGCTGGTGGACAGCAGGTGCGGCGGCAGCCCCAGGTGCCGCTGCTGGATCTGCTCGCGGCGCGGCGAGGCCGCCATGTCGGCGTACCACTGATCGAAATAGCCGGCATCGAGGGCACTCATCAGCGCGCGTCCTCCTCCGGTGCGTTCCCGGCGCGAAAGCTCTCAGGTTACCCGCAGAGCCGGCATCCGCAGCGGCCCCGCTGCCGGCAGCCCGAGCGCGGCGGCCAGGCCGGCAAGATCACCCCAGTCGGTCGAGGCGGTGGCGACGGCGCGCGGGTCCTCGCTCGATCGGGCCCGCCCGAGCCGGGCCAGCGGCGGGACGTGCAGCGCCGGCCGCAGCGGCGCGTCGGGACGCAGCCCCGCCCGCTGCCGCGCCACGTCCGTCGCGTCGCGCAGCCCGCCAAGCGTGTCGACCAGACCGATCCCCGACGCGTCCGCGCCGGACCAGATCCGGCCCCGCGCCACCGCGTGCACCGCGTCGTAGCTCATCTGCCGGCCGTCCGCGACCTTCTGCACGAAGTCGCGGTAGATGCGGTCGAGCATCGCGGCCAGGCGCTGCTGCTCGTCGTCGGAGAAGCGCTCGCGCGGGGAGAACATCCGCGCGTTGCGTCCGTGCGCGACCGCGCCAGTCGTCAACCCGAGCCGTTCGAGCAGGTCGCTGATCACCACCTTGCCGCCGAGGACCCCGATCGAGCCGGTGAGCGTCGCCGGCTCGGCCACGATGACATCGGCCGGGCAGGCGATGTAGTAGCCGCCGGAACCCGCCACCGCGCCCATGGAGACCACCACCGGCTTGCCGGCGTCGCGGACGAGGCACAGTTCGCGCCAGATCGTGTCCGAAGCGACGGCCGAGCCGCCTGGGGAGTCGACGCGCAGCACGACTGCGGCGGCGTGGTCGTTGCGGCGGGCGGCACGCAGCGCGCCGCACACGGTGTCGCTGCCCAGCTGCCGGCCCCGAGCGCCCGGCTTGCTGCGCCCGGTCACGATCTCGCCGTGCGCTTCGACCAACGCGACGAAGCTCTTCGAGCGGCGGACCAGCGCGGCTGCCGAACGGGCGGGGCGCCATTGGTCGGCGAACAGCAGTTGGGCGTCGTCCGCAATGCGCTTCTTGACGTCGGCGTACACCTGGTCGCGGTATCCGAGACGGTCGACCAGGCCGGCGTCCTTCGCCTCGGCCGCGGACAGCGGCGCGGAATCGGCGAGCTCGCGGACCCGCTCGCCCGGCAGCTGTCGTGCGTCGGCGATCCACTCGACCGCGGCGTCCCAGATGGACGCAACCACCTTCTCGACGGCCTCCCGGTGCTCCGGGGTGAACTCGCTGCGCATGATCCGGTCGGCCGCGTTCTTGTACTCGTACCGCTTGTCCAGCTGCGGCTCGATGCCGAGCTTGTCCAGGGCGCCGCGCAGGAACGTCGTCTCGGACGCCACGCCGAGCAGGCCCAGCTCGCCCGATGGCTGCAACCAGATCTCGGTGCAGGCGCAGGCGAGGACGTAGTCGACGGTGCCCCGGCCGGCCTCGCCCAGCGATTCCGCCCAGGCAACAGTCGGTTTGCCGCTCTGCGCGAAGGCCCGGATCCCGTCGCGCACCTCCTGCATGATCGCCCAGGGCAGCGGCGAGCCGCCCACCTTGACGATCAGCCCGCGTACCCGCCGGTCGCTGCCCGCCTCGTGCAGGGCGCGCAGCACGGCGCGCAACCGCGGGCGGTGCCGGCTGCGGATCCGGCCGATCAGGTCGTCCGGCTCGACCTCGATCGGCGGGCTGGTCAGGTCGAGTTCGAGCAGCGTGGGTGGACGGCGTCCGGGAAGCGTTGCCATGCCGTCACGTTAGTGACCCGCCAGCGGCGGCGCCGCCGGTGTGGCGGACGTCAGGCGCGCCGAGCGTCCAGCGCCCGTTGGTCCTGCTCGGCCAGACAGTTGACGATCGTGGCGCCGGCCTGGATCCAGGAGTTGCGGGTGCCGGCGTCGAGGTGAGTCCAGCGGATCGGTCCGCCGTGGGCGAGCTCCTGGTCGTACGGGATCTCCACGACCGCGCGGGTGCGCACCCGGAAGTGGTCGAGCAGCTGGCCGCGCACCGCCTTGTCGGTGGTCGGGTCCGCCGCGGTCAGCACGGTCACCGCGTTCGCGGCGAGCTGTTCCCGGCCGGTCTGGGCGAGGTGGTCCAGAACCCAGGAGCCGCTGTAGCCGACGTCGCGCTGGTAGGTCGAGACCACCACCACCAGGTCGGCCGCGTTGACGGCGGCCTGCCAGTTCGGTGAGCGGACGTTGTTGCCGGTGTCGATGACGACCATGCGGTAGAACCGCTGCAGCACCTTGTGCAGCCGGTGGAACTCCTGCTCGCCGATCTGGGCCATGTTGCCGGGGTTGTCGTCACTGACCAGCGCGTCGAAGTGCGCGTCGGGCTGAGGACGCACGTAGTAGCTCAGGTCGCCGACCCGCGCGTCGAAGCGCTCGAACGCGGCGAGATCGCCGAGCAGGTCCCACACCGTGGCACGCTGCGAGTCCGGGTTGCTGACCCGCACCGCCAGGGTGCCGCGGGTCTCGTTGTCGTCCCACCCGAGCACGTAGCCGCCGCGGTGCGCCCCGAACGCGGCGGACAGGCAGATCGTGGTCGGGGTCTTGCCGGCGCCGCCCTTCGGCTGCACGACCACCACGGTCATCGGCCGGGAGAAGCCCCTTTGGATGTCGCTGATCGCCTGCCGCGCCGCGAGCTCCTCGGGCGAGGCCTTCGGCTTGATCAACCCGCCGCTGGCACGATTCAGCCGGCCCCGCCACCCCCAACTCGCGGGCTCGGCCGTGACCGGCGAGCGGTTGGGCACGAGCAGATCCTCCGGACGGGGCGGTGGAGGCGGCGCCACCGCCGTCGGCGAACCCAACTGCATCATCGGCGACTCGGGCCCCGGCGGCCGCGGCGCCGCATAGTGCCGCCCCGGCTGGCCGTCGGGGCGCAGTGGCGGCGCGTAGTCGGCGTAGGTCGGCGGGCGGCGCGGCAGCGGTGCCGGCTCCCCCTCGGACGCTCCCTGGGGATGATCCGAGCTGTGGGTCATACCGTGTCTCCCTCCGTGACGCGGGGCCCGGAACCGGCCGCACAGCGCCCGGCACCGGCGTTCGGCGTGTCCGTGAATGCTGCCTTCACCCTATTTGTTCGCTCACATGATCGCGTTCCACCACGGTTGGGTGTTCCCGGCGCCGGTGGGCGGGTGTCGCCTGCACATCCGGCCGGACGCCAGCAGCGCCGTAGGTAGGGTTACGACGACATGACCGCCGTCCCCCGCGGAAGGTGCTGATCACGGGATGTCCCGCCCCGACGTTTTCCTGCACATCGGTGCCCCGAAGACCGGAACCACCTACATCCAGCGCAAGCTGTTCGCGAACCGCAAGCGGCTGCGCAGCGACGGGTTTCTCTGCCCGGGCAAGTCGGCCGGCGCGCACGTCTACGCCACCTTCGACCTGCGCGGCGCGAAGCACCACGGCAATCGGCATCCGAACGTGCGCGGCGCCTGGCAACGCACCGTCGACGAGATCCGGGAGTCCGGCTTCCCGGCCGTCATCGATTCCGAATTGTTGTCCGGTGCGTCCTCGGCCCAGATCGCCCGCGCGGTCAAGGACCTGTCCTTCGCCGACGTGCACGTCGTCTACACGCTGCGCGACATGGCGCGCACGCTGCCGGCCGCCTGGCAGGAGCGGGTCAAGAACTGCCAGAAGGAGACGCTGGCCGAGTTCCTGGACATCGTGCACCTGCCCGATGACCAGCGGAAGGAGACGGGCAACCGCTTCTGGCACCTGCAGGACACCCCCGCCATCCTGGCCCGCTGGGCCGAGCACGTGCCCGCCGACCGGATCCACGTCGTCACCCTGCCGCCGAACGGGAGCGATCCGTCGGTGCTGTGGACCCGCTTCGCCGGGGTGCTCGGTCTGGACCCCACGCGCTACCGCGAGCCGGGACGGGGCGCGAACACCTCGCTCGGAGCTCCCGAAGCCGCCGTGCTGCGCCGGCTCAACGTCGCGCTCGACGCTCCCGAGTTCCCCTGGTCGGTGTATGCGCCGGTTGTCAAGAACCACCTCGCGGTGCAGTTGGCGAGCCGGCGTGGGCCGTCGATCGGGTTGTCCCACGAGGAGCACGACTGGTGCGTCAAGCGCTCGCAGGAGGTCGCCGACTTCATCAGCACCGCCGGCTACGAGGTCGTCGGTGACCTCGCCGAGACGATCCCCGGCGAGTGGCGCGAGGGTGCCGACCCGGACGCCGTCGACGGCGACGCGCAGGCCGACGCGGCAGTGACGGCGATGGCCGCACTGGTCAGGTACGTCGCCGACCACGGCGAGAAGAACGCGCGCACCCGCCGCCTCGAGAGCGACCTGCAGCGCGCGCAGGCCGAACTGCGGGCGCGCGCCGAGGAACCGCCCCGGCAGCGGATCAAGCGCACCGTTGTCGAGCTGTCCGCCCAGGTGGGCTGGGTGAACTCGGCGTTGCGCGCCTACCGGAAGGCACGCCGCCGCGGCTGAGCCCGGCTCACCAGTGCACGCCGCGCAGGATGTGCGCGAACGCGACGCTCTCGGTCGACGCCTCGTCCTCCTTGCCCTTGCCGCCACGGGCTGCGAGGGAGTCGGGGAACAGCTTGTAGCCGGCGTTGAGCACGACGTCGACCCCGCGTGGCGCGACCTGGTAGGCGAGCTCGCCCATGTTGCCCATCGTCGTCCCCACCTTCTTCGGCTTGCGGATCATGGCCTTGCAGATCATGTCCGCCGCCTCGGCAGGGGTCATCGTCGGGAAGCGGTCGTACATCTTCGTCGGCGCGATCATCGGGGTCCGCACCAGCGGCATGTGGATCGTGGTGATGTGCACGCCGTCGTCGATGATCTCGGACGCGATGCAGCGCGAGAACGCGTCCAGCGCCGCCTTCGACGCGACGTAGGCGGAGAACCGCGGGATGTTCGTCTGGACGCCGATCGAGCTGATGTTGATGATGTGCCCGCCCTTGCGGCCGTCGGGGCTGTGCTGGCGCATCACCGGCAGCAGCGACAGGATGAGGCGAACCGGGCCGAAGTAGTTGAGCTGCATCGTGCGCTCGAAGTCGTGGAAGCGGTCGTAGGAGAGCGCGATGGAACGGCGGATCGAGCGTCCGGCGTTGTTGACGAGGATGTCGACGCGGCCGTGCTCGGCCAGCACCTCCTTGCACATCCGCTCGATGTCGCTCATGTCGGACAGGTCGCACCGATGGACGAACGCGGTGCCGCCGACGTCCTCGATCTCCGTCTTGGTCTGCTCGAGCTTGTCGACCCCGCGGGCGACGAGCAGGACCTTGCCGCCCGCGGCGCCCACGCGTAGCGCCGTCGCCCGGCCGATGCCCGACGACGCGCCGGTGATCATCACCGTCTTGCCGTGGATGGCGCGGGCGAGCAGCTTGTCCTTGCGCCGGTCGGGGCTGTAGGTGCGCTCCCAGTAGTCCCAGAGATTCTGGGCGTAGGACGAGAACGCCGGCACCTCGATCCCGGAGCCGGCGAGCGCCTGGCGGGTCTTCGTGGAGTCGAAGTGGGTCGGGTAGGTCAGGTAGACGAACGACTCGCGGGGGATGCCGAGTTCGGCCAGCACGAGATCGGTGACCTGCTTGGCGCCGGGCAGCCTGGTCAGCGTCGACGTCAGCCGGGCGGGCAGCGCGTCCATCGCCCGGGCGTCGAGGTTGACGGTGGGCTGGGGTGCCTTCGCGGCCTTGGTCAGCACCTTGAACAACCCGCCGACGGTCAACGGCTCCGGATCCGTGAGGTGGAACGTGCGGCCGTCCAGCCCCGGCTGGTGGGCGAGGTAGTCCATCGCCTTCGCGACGTAGTCGACGGGGACGATGTTGATCTCGCCGCCCTCGATGCCGATGCCGCGCAGCCAGGACGGCACGACGCCGCGCATCCGCTGCAGGGTGCGGAAGAAGTAGTACGGCCCGTCGATCTTGTCGATCTCGCCGGTCTCGGAGTGCCCCACCACCACACCGGGCCGGTAGATACGCCACGGTACGGCCGACTGGTGACGGACAATCCCCTCGGACTCGTGCTTGGTGAGGTAGTAGGGGTTGTGGGCGACGTCCTGCGCCTCGTCGAACATGTCCTCGGTGAAGGTGCCCCGGTAGAGCCCGGCCGCGGCGATGGAACTCGCCTGGTGGAAGTGCTCGGCGTGTAGCGCCTCGGCGAGTTGGAGGGCGTGCCGGGTGCCCTCGACGTTCGCGACGCGCTGGGTGTCGGCGTCGGCGGTGATGTCGTAAATCGCGGCCAGGTGGAAGAAGTGCTCGATCTGCCCGTTGAGGCGTTCGATGTCGTCCGGCCGCACGCCGAGACGCTCCTTGCCGAGGTCGCCGGTGATCGGCACGATGCGATCGTCGTCGTCGCCCAGGCGTGCTTTGAGTTCGTCGAGCTTGTCCATCGATCCGGGGCGGCACAGGGCGTAGATGGTGCCCTCGCGCTCGAGCAGTTGGGCAAGCAGGAACCGTCCGATGAACCCGGTTGCTCCGGTCACGAAGTACGCCATCGTCCGCCTCCCGCTACCCGTGGTCGGGCGTTACACGCAGTCTGGTCCACCGAGCGCGGATGAGCCACCGGGAGTGAGACTCACCCCACCATGACGTGCGGGAGGATCGCGCCGACGGCCAGACCCGCGATGTACAGCCAGCCGAACGCGCGATTGTGCACCAGGCACACGCGGTGATACCAGAGCGGCCAGCCGACGTAACCCGCCGGCGCCTCGGGCGGCGCCGGACGTGACATCACCCGCAGCGCGTGCAGCGCGCGTGGCGCCGCGAGCACGATGACCAGCGCGAACGGGGTCAGCGCGCCGGCGAGCACGGCGCCGAGCGTGGCGAGGTACATGCCGGCGACGGCGATCTCGTTGAGGGCTCGCGCGGTGCGCTCGCCCAGCACGACCGGCAGCGTCCGCTGGTGGTGTTCGGTGTCGAAGCTGCGCTGGTCGATGTGCTTGCCCACGAGGATCGACATGACACCGAGTCCGGGCGGAACGGACGCGGCGAAGGCCGCCGACGACCACACGCCGGTGATCACGAAGTAGCCGCCGCCGATCATCAGCGGGCCCCACACCACGAAGGCCGCGATCTCGCCGAGGCCAAGTTCCTTCAACGCCCGCGGAGCGGCGTCGTAGGCGTAGAGGAACACGAACCCGGCGACCGCCAGCCAGACGGCCGGCCAGCCGCGCAGCGCGACGAAGTAGCCGGCAATCGCCAGCGCGACGGCGCCGAGCAGCACCAGTCCGGTGACGAGCAGGCGCGGCGTCACGGCACCGCTGGCGATCGGGTGCAGCGTGTAGCGCCGCCGTGGCGAGTCGTCGGTGTCGTGCCCGCGGCGGTAGCCGAAGTAGTCGTTGGACAGGTTGCTGATCGCGTGCAGCACGACGTAGCCGACGAAGACGAGCACGAAGGGCAGCCAGGCGAAGCGGCGGTCGGTGGCCGCGAGCAGGCCGGCCATCACCGCCGACTGGGCGGAGATGACCAGGATCACGCTGCGCGCCGCATAGAGGAAGCGGGTGACCGGGTCGAGGTGCGCGAACTCCTCAGCACGGGCCGGGTAGAAGCCGGTGAACGCCCCGGCCCAGGCGAACGGGCCGCGCTGCGGCGGCCGGCCGACGGGAGGGGCGGGCGCGTCAGTACTCACCCGTCCAGATTACGTATCGGCTGAGAGTTGCCCGTGCCACAGGGGCAACCGTCAGCGCGTCTGGCCCTCGCCGGTGACGATCCACTTGGTCGACGTCAGCTCGGTCAGCCCCATCGGACCGCGGGCGTGCATCTTCTGCGTCGAGATGCCGATCTCGGCGCCGAACCCGAATTCGCCGCCGTCGGTGAAGCGGGTCGAGGCGTTGACCATGACCGCCGCGGAGTCGACGCGGGCGGTGAAGTGCCGGGCTGCGGCGAGCTGGCGCGTGACGATCGCCTCGGTGTGCCCAGAGGACCAGCGGCGTATGTGCGCGATGGCGGCGTCGATGTCGTCGACCACCCGGGCGGCCATGTCCAGCGAGAGGTACTCGCGGGCCCAGTCGTCGTCGGTCGCGGCAACGACGCCGGGCTGCGCTGCGAACACCTCGTCGCCGTGCACGGTCACGCCCGCGGCCTGCAGCGCCGCGGTGATGCGGGCGACGAACTCCGCGGCGACGTCGCGGTGCACCAGCAGGGTCTCGGCGGCGTTGCACACGCTCACCCGTGAGGTCTTCGAGTTCACGACGAGCTTCTCGGCGAGGTCCAGGTCGGCGTCGGCGTCGACGTAAACGTGGACGTTGCCGACCCCGGTCTCGATCACCGGGACGGTGGCGTTGTCGACGACGTGGCTGATCAGCCCGGCACCACCGCGGGGGATGACCAGATCGACCAGCCCGCGGGCACGCAGCAGGTGCAGCACGCTGGCGTGGTCGGTGCCGGGGACGAGTTGGACGCAGTCGCGCGGCAGGCCGGCCTTCTCCGCCGCGGCGGCGAGCACGTCGACCAGCGCGGCGTTCGAGTGACGGGCGGATGCCGAGCCCCGCAGCAGCGCCGCGTTGCCGCTCTTCAGCGCGAGACCGGCCGCGTCGACGGTGACGTTCGGGCGCGCCTCGTAGATCATTGCGATCACGCCGAAAGGCACCCGCACCTGTCGGATCTCCAGACCGTTCGGGCGCGTATAGCCGCGCACGACCTCGCCGACCGGGTCGGGCAGGGCGGCGACCTCTCGCAGTCCGTCGGCCATCGCAGTGACGCGGCCCTCGTCGAGACGCAGCCGGTCGAGAAGGCCCGAACCGAGCCCGGCCCGCTCCCCCGCTGCGACATCGTGCGCATTCGCGGCCAGCAGATCGGCGCTGGCCGCCTCGAGGGCGTCGGCCATCGCGAGCAGAGCGGCGTCCTTGGCGGCCCGTCGGGCGGGGGCGAGTTCTGCAGCCGCGTCCTTCGCACGGGCGGCGACGGCACGGATCTCGGCCTCGGAAGCGCTGTGTTCGGTGGCGTGCTCGCTCACGGCATCAGGGTACGGCGCAACCGTGTGTCGTCAGGCGGCGCGAAGCAGCGCGCTGAGCTTGCGCGCGAAGTCGGCCTCGACCGAAGAGTGCACCCTCCCCTGTCCCGGTAGGACTGGCGCGCGGCTGCGGTACCGGTGGCCGGTCGGGGTGATCGTCTCGACGGCCGCCCCGGTTGGTCCGGCAACCGGGTGGAACCGCCAGCCCGGGGCCTGTTTCGCGAAGTTGCACGCGGCGCACAAACCCTGGCCGTTGTCGAGGCTCGTCGATCCGCCGCGAGCGACCGGCACGACGTGGTCGGCGTGCCGAACGGGCGCATCGCACCACGGTGTCCGGCAAGTCTGATCGCGCAGCCGCAGGAAGCGGCGTTGTGCTTCGGTGAACAGCCGCCGCCGGGATTCCATCGCGACCAGCTCGCCGCTGCCCGGTGCGGAGTACACGCGACGCAACCACCGCGGCGTCGATTCCGACGGGCGCGCGATCAGCTCGCGGGCGAGCGCCGCAGGGATCGGACCGTAGCCGGAAAGCCACGCCGGTTCGTCCGCTCCGGCCCCGGCGCCGCCACGCCGGGCATCGCCGGCGCGCCCGCGGAACAGGACGTCGTCCGGAATGACCAGGTTGATCTCGACCGGCACCTCGTGGGCCTTCGCCTGCCCGGTGAGGCGCTCGATGGCCAGGTCGGCCATGATCTGGCCGCGAGTCCGCGAGTCACCGGTGGCGATCAGCGTGTCGGCATCGCGGAGCAGCGTGGCGTAGGCCGCGACCGCCTGCGCTACCGGAGCGAACGTGGTAAACCGGCCCATCGCGTCGGGTGCGGGGCGGACGCTGACCCGCCGGTCGGACTCCGCGCCCCGGACGCGGGCCATCTGGGCGTCCGGGTCGAGCCGGTAGGCGGCTCGACGGGCCTCACCCTCGATCCGCCGGTCGCCCCATTGCTCGAGATGCGGGGCGAGCTCGGCATCCACCGCTGCCCGGTGCCGGCGCGACAGGCAGGCCGTTTCGCGGGCGACGATCATCGCCCGCCACTCGGTGATGTGACCGGCCTGCAGCGCGGCGAAGGTGTTCGGCAGCTCGCCGAGAAGGATCGTTGCCCAGCCGACATAGCGCCGCGCGGCCCACGGCGACTGCCGCCTGGCCAGGCCGACCTGGGAGGCGATGCCGCGGCCGATGCGCTTCTGGGCGACGCCGGCGGCGGCCTGCTCTGCCCGCTGGGAGTCGGCGAAGGCAGCGGTCTCGCGGGCCTGCGCCGCGGCAGCGGTCGACTTCAGCTCCTCGAGCAGCCGGATACGGTCGATCCGCTCGGAGTCGCCGACGTCGGGATCGAGAGCCCGCAGCATTTCGAGAGCGCGCGCGACATCAGCAGTCGTCGCTGAACCTCGGCCTCGCGCCAAAGCCCTATATTAGTTCAATTGTTCATATTCAGCAAGATCCAAGAATGAGGAATCTCGGCGGATTCGCCCGAACCGATCCGGCTCATCGCCGTCGCATACTCGACGGTCCACGCCTGTTGCGGCTGACCATGGCGCCGGAGGCTCTCGTCCGAAGATCTGCTCCTCGAGATCGGCTGGCACGCCGACGAATCGTGAACGCCGCTGCGCCGGCATCTCACCGAACCGGTGCGGGCACCGGACCTGCGGATCGAACTCGTCGGGCCGGAGCAGGCAGCCGCCTACACGGCCGTGCACCGGTCGTCGTTCCAAACCGAGGTTCACCGTCGAGCGGTGACACACGATGGCCGCTGGCTGCCGTATGCCGACGCGCAATACCTGATCGGCTACGACGAGCGGGGCGACGCGGTGGCGGAGGCCGCACTCCGGGCGATGGGGTCGTCGAGCGCGGTCGTGTGCATCCGAGCGCCGACGCCGCTGCCGTTGCCATCTCCCAGGCCGCCGGCTTCCGGCTCCAGCCGGTGCGGCAGGACCGGACCCGCAACGCCTGAACGGCAACGATCACTTGCGCTGCTGCTGTGCGGCGCGGTACTGGCGGGCCTCCTGCTTACGCCGGGCGCCGCGAACACGCCGGTAGCGCAGCAGCCAGGCGATGAGTGCGCCCAGCACCGCCGCGATCAGGATCGCGACGTACAGCGGCGCGTGCACGACGGGGCCGATGATTCGGATGTCGACCGACCGGCTGTTCTCGACGATGAACACGATGACGAGGATGAAAAGGATGCCGCCGAGCACCTGACCGAGCGAGACCGGATGCTTCGGCTCCTCGGGGTGGTGGTGCGCCTCGGGTTGGTGGCCGAACACCTGCGCTTCCCGGTCGCCGGGGGCAGGACCGGCACCGGGCACCGGCGGAGTGCCCTCCGGATAGGTCGGACGCGGATCGCTCATATGTCCTGGGTACCCGATCGCGGGGCTCCTGAGACGTCCACAGTGCCGGAAAGGGACCAACGGCTGAGCACGGAGCCGCCCGTACGCCCCGCACCCGTCCCGGGTTTCAGAGCAGGACGAGGTCGTCGCGGTGCACCAATTCGCGCCGGAACCCAGCCGGCAGGTCCCGAGTGCGCCTGCCGAGCAGTGGCGGCAGGTCGGCCGAGTCGTAGCCCACCAGCCCGCGCGCCACCGGCACGCCGTCAGGGCCGACGAGCTCCACCGGATCACCGGCGTCGAAGTCGCCGTCGAGGCCGGTGACGCCGGCCGCGAGCAGGGACGCCCGCCGCTCGACCACGGCGGTGACCGCACCGGCGTCGAGCAGCAGGCGGCCGCGCGGTGTCGTGGCGTGGCGCAGCCAGAACAACCGCGACGCGCTGCGGTCGCCGGCGGGGCGGAACAGTGTTCCGGCGCGGCCCTGGAGCGCCTCGGCGATGCGGGTGGCGGCTGCCAGCACCACGGGGATGCCCTCGCCGGTCGCGAGCGCCGCGGCGTCGACCTTGGTCACCATCCCCCCGGAACCGACGTGGCTGCCTGTCCGGCTCATGTCGAAACCGGCGAGCTCGTCCAGCGACGCGACCTCGGCGACGAACTCCGCGCCCGGCCGTCCCGGCTTACCGGTGTAGAGACCGTCCACGTCGGTGAGCAGCACCAGCGCGCCGGCATGCGCCACGTGGGCGACCAGGGCGGCGAGGCGATCGTTGTCGCCGAAGCGGATCTCGTGCGTGGCGACCGTGTCGTTCTCGTTGACGATGGGGACGACGCCGAGCGCGAGCAGGCGCTCGAGGGTCCGTTCGGCGTTGCGGTAGTGGCCGCGCCGGTGCAGGTCGTCGGCGGTGAGCAGCACCTGCCCGACCTGCAACCCGAAGCGGGCGAAGGAGGCCGCATAGCGCTCGGCCAGCAGTACCTGCCCGACACTCGCCGCGGCCTGCTGCGTGGCGAGGTCCCGAGGGCGGGCCCGAAGCGCCAGCGGCGCGATGCCGGCGGCGATGGCCCCGGACGACACGAGCACGACCTGCCGGCCGCCGCGGACCCGCTCGGCCACCGCGGCGACGATCGCGTCCAGACGCGCCGGGTCGAGCCGCCCGTCCGAGGTGAGCGACGAGCTGCCCACCTTCACGACCGTCCGCGACGCGGCCGCGACCTGCTCGCGGCTCACCCGTTCCCGTCCTCCACGCTGTCGTCCGCGAACTCGCCGCGGCGCGCCTTCTTCGCCGCCAGCCGCTCGTGCGCAGTCGTGCGCCGGGGCCCGGTGTCGACCCGGATGTCCTCGCCGCGGCGGGTCGGCAGGTAGTCCTCCTCGTCGATGCCGCCGCTCGGTTCGAAGTCGAAGGTGACGCCGCCGATGGTCACCGCGGCGCCGCGCTCGGCCCCGAGGCGAGCGAGTTCCTTCTCCACACCGAGCCGGGCGAGCCGGTCGGCGAGGTAGCCGACGGCCTCGTCGTTGTCGAACGCCGTCTGGCGCACCCACCGCTCCGGCTTCGTGCCGCGCACGATGTAGCCGCCGGGCTCCTCCGGATC
>DASSEP010000043.1:0-46368 GCA_035695205.1 Jatrophihabitans sp.
CGTCCTCGCGGATCAGCGTCGCGGTCAGGCCGAGCCGGCGCCGCGACTGCAGGTCGGCGGTCAGCCGGAAGATCGGCGCGGGCAGCAGGTGCACCTCGTCATAGATGATCAGCCCCCAGTCGCGGGAGTCGAACAGCTCCAAATGGCGGTACTCGCCCTTCCGCCGCGTCGTCATCACCTGGTAGGTGGCGATCGTGACCGGCCGGATCTCCTTCTTCTCGCCGCTGTACTCGCCGATCTCGTCCTCGGTCAGCGACGTGCGGGCGAGCAGTTCGCGACGCCACTGCCGGCCCGCGACGGTGTTCGTCACCAGGATCAGCGTCGTCGCCTGCGCCTTGGCCATCGCCGCCGCGCCGACCAGCGTCTTGCCCGCTCCGCACGGCAGGACGACGACGCCCGACCCGCCTTCCCAGAACATGTCCCGCGCCTGCTGCTGGTAGTCGCGCAGCGTCCAATCCGACTCGTCCAGCGCGATCGGGTGCGCCTCGCCGTCGACATAGCCGGCGAGATCCTCGGCCGGCCAGCCCACCTTCAGCAGCGCCTGCTTGAGCCGGCCACGCTCCGAGGGGTGCACCAGCACGGTGTCGTCGTCGACCCGTTGGCCGAGCATCGGCGCGATCTTCTTCTGCCGCAGCACCTCTTCCAGGACGGCCCGGTCGAGCGAGACCAGGCACAGCCCATGAGTCGGGTGCTTGACCAGCTGCAGCCGGCCGTAGCGGTCCATGGTGTCCGCGACGTCCACGAGCAGCGCGTGCGGCACCGGGTACCGGCTGTAACGCACCAGCGCGTCGACGACCTGCTCGGCGTCGTGTCCCGCCGCCCGCGCGTTCCACAGCCCCAGCGGCGTCAACCGGTAAGTGTGGACGTGCTCGGGCGAACGCTCCAGTTCGGCGAACGGTGCGATGGCCCCACGCGCCTCGGGTGCCTGCGCATGGTCGACCTCGAGCAGCAGCGTCTTGTCGGACTGGACGATCAGCGGTCCGTCGGTCACGCAATCTCCCGGAAAGTCGGCGACTGTTCATTGTCGCAAACGCCGACCGGCCCGTGCCTCTTCCACCCGGGGGAAGCGGCACGCGCCGCTTCGCTCACCGGGTCACGCGGACGACGACCACCTTGTTCGCCTGGAAGCCGGAGTTGTCGCGGACGTGCAAGCCGAGCCGGTACCGGCCCGGCTTCGTGAACTGGCCACGCAGCTTCTTGGCCGTGCCCATCTTCCTGCCGTTGACCGTCCAGTAGAGCCTGGTGATCGCCCCGCCGGTGTTCCGCTCCACGACCGCGGCACGCCAGGTGTGCGCGGTGCGGACCCGCACGCGGGTCGCCCCGTCGATCGCCGCCGTCGGCGCGTAGCCGAGGGTGTATTTGCGGGTCACCGGCGCGCTGCTCTTGCCGGTGGTGTCGAGCGCGGTCAGCGTGATCCGGTAGGTGCCCTTGCGTCCGTACGTGTGCTGCACCGTTTGGGTCGTCGGAGGGTTCGGGGTGGTCGTCGTCCCGTCGCCCCAGTTCCACGTGTAGGACGCGAGCGCACTTCCGGGGATCGGGTCGCGGAAGTTCGTGGCGCTGAACGACTCCGCCACCTTCACCTTGAGCAGCCTGGGCGCCCGCATGGTCACCGACGGCTGCATCGCGACGAACAGCGACAGCCCGATCGGCGCGCCGACCCCGGACGGGCCGTCGTAGCCGGGCACGGCGTTGCACTGGGTGTTCGCGGCCTTGGTCGACTCCGACTGGTTGTACGCGTAGCCGCAGTCCAGCAGGCCGAGCCGGCCGTTCCTTGACGTGAGGTTGTTCGGGTTGCCGGTCTTCGGCCCGATCATGCTCCGGACGGCCGCCGAGCAGTTGGCCGCCGAATCGCCGCCGCAGAACGAGTTGCCGCCGACGGTCACGTCGTACACCGACGTCGGGGTCTGCGCGGAGTTCTTGTACAGCGTCTCGGCCGGGTACGCGACACCGGCCGAGCCGCCGGCCAGCGCCCACATCGCGGCGATCAGCGGGGACGACAACGACGTTCCGCCGACGCGCAGCCAGCCATTGCCGCCGTAGGTGGAGTACACATCGAAGCCGGGGCGCGGGTCGGCGAGCGCCGCCACGTCGCCGGCCAGCCGGCGGGAACCGCACCCGGTCTGCGCGTAGCCCGCCACGCCTGCCTGGAACGGCTTCGCGGCGTAGTTCCAGCTGCAGCCACCACCACTCGCCCCGTACGGGACGTGCTTCGGCCACCCCGGCTTGTCGTCGACGCCGTTGCCGTTCCACACCCGCTCACTCTGCCGAGTGCCGTCGGCGTTGAGGGCCAGTTTGGTGCCGCCGACCGCGACGACGGTCGGGTAGCTCGACGGCGTATTCGGCCCGCTGTAGGACGCGTAGCGGGCGTTCGCGATGTCCCAGCCGGACCACCCGTCGTCGCCGGTGGACGCGGTGATGACGATGCCGGGATGGTTGTAGGCGCCGCGGATCGCCCTCGGGTCCGGGGAATTGCGCCGCTCCGGGCCCCCATAGGAGTTGCTGATCTCGGTGGCACCCAGCCGCGCGGCGGTGTTCACGGCCTGCGCAAGATCCGACGGGTAGGGCTGGTTCGCCTCGACGAGCACGATCCGGCACGCGTTGCACACGGAGCGCACCGTCTCGATGTCCAAGGCGATCTCGGTGGACCAGCCCTTGTCGGCGGCCGGCAGCCGGGCCGCCTTGCCGTACTGGTTCACCTTGCGGAACGACTTCGTGGTCTCGGTCGGCAGCCCGTAGTGCCTGTCGAAGGTGTTGAGGTCGGCCAGTGCGTGCGGGTCGTCGAACGCGTCGACGATCGCCACGGTCTGGGTCCGGCCGATGGCCAGCGTGGGGTCGTAGCCATAGGCGGACGCCAGCGCGGAGGGCGTCAACCCACCCGCGGGGCCGGTGGTGCGGGCTGCGACGGCCGCGCCGGCCGGCACCCGATAGGCGACGGCGCCGGGCGTGCCCTTGGGTACGTCCACCAGACGCAGCGCCATGCACCGGTACTGCCCGGCCGGTGCGGAGTTGCACACGCGCTTGACGACCGCGTAGTGCACCGCGCGAAGAGCGGGACGGGCCTGGGCGGTGGCAGCCACGCCGAGCCCGACCGTCGAGACGACCGTGGCGACGGCAAGGGTGGCAAGGAGGCGCCGTCGTCGGACGGTGCGGACGTGCTCGATCATGGAAGTCCTCGAAGGTTCGTCGGCGGCCGGAGAAATCGCCGCCGGTCGGGCGCACGCTATGTACCGAAACGATCTTCGTCAACCGGGTGCACGTGACACTGGTCGCAGGCCGGGACGAAATGCCCGCCCGAATCATCCGGTAATGGCCGTTATGTGGTCATGCGGGATCGTCCGCGTCGTCTCCTGGTTCGTCGTCCTCGTCGAGCACCCGGATGGTCGTGATGCGGTGGACGGGGTAGGCCGCGAGCCCGGATCGGCCCCGCTCGTAGCCGCGGACCATCCCGGCCGCCAATGAGATCGGTTGCAAAGTGTGCTCGGTCTCTCGGCCGTCCGCCTCGGCGCAGCCGAACCACACCACGCGGGCCTCGCGGACGGCACGGCGCAGCACCTCCATCGTCGCGGCGGACGTCACTCCTGGCACGTCCCGGGCGAGCGGCGACACCCGGTGCTCCTGGCCGGCGAGCGCGTCGGCGGACCGCATACGGCGCACGAGATCGGCGACGTGCGCGTCGCTGTCACCGGCCCCCCGGGCCACCGCGGCGCGCGGCACCGGACGGTTGGGGGACCGCGGCGGCTCGACGCCGAGGGTGATGAGCTCACCGTCCGGCGACTCGGCGGCCGGTGCGAAACCGGCCTCGCGGAGCACCTCGAGCACCCGGGTGACCGGGGCGTCACTGATCACCACGGTGGGCGCGATCAGGCGCAGGTTCGCCGCGGCGACCGCCCGGTCGGAGACCACCCGGGCGAGCAGCGCCTCGTCGTCGCAGCGCAGGTAGGTGCCCGCGCTGCCGGCGCGCAGCACGCCGTGCCGCCGCGCTGCGTCGTCGATCAGGTACTGCAGCGCCTGCGGCACGGGCGTGCGCGAGCGCGCGTGCACGAACGCGGCGAGCTCGTCCCCGCTGCGGCCGGCGTCGAGCGCCCGGCGCACCGACCGTTCGGTGATGCGGTACACGCTCGCCCCGCCGGTCGACTCGAGGTCGGCGACCAGGCTGAGCTCGGTCGCGAGCGTGGGTTCCGGCGGGCCCGGGACGACGAGGGTGAGATCGGGCTGGACGAGGAAGTGATCGACCGGCTCGGGCAACGCCCGATCGAGCGCGTGCTCGGCGGCCGCGCTCGACTGCGGTACGCCGGACGCTGCGGCCGAGGTGGCGCCCGCGCCGGCGAGCAGGGTGCGGGCATAGCCGGTCAGCCCGCCGGCCGCCGTCACGCCGAGAACATCCGCCTCGGCCAGGATCGCCTCGACGACCGGGCGCTGTCCGGCGGCCCGCCGCGGCTGGTGCCAGGCGAACGCCGCCAGCACCTCGCCGCGCTCGGCCGGCGCGGCGCCGGGTGGCAGCTCGAGCAGCTGGCCGAGCACGCGGCGGCGCAGTGCCGGGATCGTGCCGCGTTCGACGTCCGGGCCCAGCGCGCTGATCACCCGGTCGCGGTCGCCGCGCTGGTTGACCAGGCTGGGTTGCCGGGTCATGCCGAGCCAGGCGATCGCCAGCGCGCTCCACCGCTGCGGAACGCTGCGCCGGCGCCACGAGTCGTACTCCGGCGTCGGCAGGAAGACCGGCTCCGCGCCGCTCGTCGCGTTGATCAGACCGGCGGCGTAGGCCGTCTCGACGAGCAGCGCCGCGGGCGCCTCGTCGATGCCGAGCTCCTTGGCGGTGCGGCGCAGGTCGCGCACGCCGAGACCGCCCGAACGCAGTGTGGGGGGCGGTTGCGCCGTCCACGACCCGGCGAGCGCGTCGACGAGGCGCAGCGTCTCGAGCACCGCCGTGGTGCCCAAGCGGTCGAGTTCCAAGGGTTCCCGTTCGACCAGCCGCACCTGCGGCGGCTGGCGGCGGTCGGCGTCGGGGGCGGTGCGCAGCGCGAGCCCGATCTCGCGAGGCAGTTCGACGCGCTGTGCGTCGATGGGGACGAGCAGGCCGCGGTTGATCAGGCGGTGCGGTGCGCCGGGATCCGGTTCGGTCCCGGCGGGACGGGTGGTGCGCACCGTGCCGAGCGGCGGGCCGGCGGCGAGCCGCTCGAGCACCTCGCGCTCCTCGGCGTCCAGCTCCGTCAGCTGCGCCGCCAGCCACGCCGGGTCGCTCACGAGCGCGGCCACCGACGCCCCCGCCCGCGGCTGTGCTGAGGGTGCCAGTCCGAGCCGGCGCAGCACCGGCACCAGTTGCAGATCCGGCACCAGCGCGAACAACGCCGCGGCAGGCCGGCCGAGTCCGGCCGGATACGGACCGAGCGCCTCGCGCACGGTGGGCACGACGTGCACGAGGTCGGGCTCGCCCCAGATGAGCGCGCGGTCGAACAGGTCGGCCAAGCCGTCCGGGTCGGGGGCCGCGACGGCGTCGTCCGTCCCGGCGGCGAGGACGAGGTTCTCCAGGACCCGCAGCGACCGGGCGTCGAGGGCGTCGACCGCACGCTGGACCGAGGTACGGACCGACAGCCGGCCGGCGAGCGAGACGAGGTCGGGCGGTGCGGGCAGCGCGAGGTCCGGGCGCAGGCGCAGCAACCGGGTGAGATCGCGGTCGGAACGGCGGCGCAGCCACTCCGTCAGCGAGGCAGCACGGCCGACCGGCTCAGCGCCGTCCGAGGGAGAAACCGGCGATGCTGCCACTGGGGAAGGGTCTACAGCCCGCCGGCGAGGTTCGGCATGTTCTCGGGGCTGGGGTGTTCGTAGGTCAGTTCCTCGACCGGCATCGGGAACTGCAGGTCGCCGTACGGCGAGTGGGCGCCGGCCGCGTCGGAGGCGAGTTCCGAGACGAGGAAGTCGGAGTCCGAGGCTTCGGAGTCGCCGCGGTACTGCTCGGGAAGTCTGGGCGCGGTGCCGGCCATGCTCTGCCTCTCGCGGGTCGGTGAAATCGGGGTCGACGCGAACTTCAAGTGTGCCATGGCCGCCGCAGCGCTCTTGTTGAGCGGTGCGGGCGGCGGACGAGCCGAAAGGACCTGACGCCGCGGCGGTTCGATGCGCACCATCGATGCTGCGGTCCCATATGCAATACGCGGGCGCAGCGCAGTAGCCTGAAGGACGAGGCACCGCAGCCGCGGTGCCTTGATTTTGTTGCGACGAGTCGTCGCCGAGTGTGATCCGAGGAGTCCGGCGTGCCTACCGGCAAGGTCAAGTTCTTCAATGCGGAGAAGGGTTTCGGCTTTCTCTCCAACGACGAGGGCGAGGACGTCTTCGTCCACCGCGACGCCCTTCCGGCGGGCATGACGGAGCTGAAGCCTGGCCAGCGGGTCGAGTTCGGGATCGTGTCGGGCCGCAAGGGCAACCAGGCCATGCAGGTGCGCCTGCTGGAACCGCCGCCCTCGGTGGTGCGCAACGTCCGCAAGCCGGCCGACGAGATGGCCCCGCTGGTCGAGGACCTCATCAAACTGCTCGACCGCACGTCGAACCAGTTGCGGCGCGGCCGTTACCCCGACCGCGCCGAGTCGCGCAAGATCGCCGGACTGCTGCGGGCTTTCGCCGACAACCTCGACGCCTAGCTCACCGCAGGGGCGGGCTCGCGGGCACCAGTCCGGCGGCGGCGGCGCGGTCGAGCAGGGCGCTGACCGCGGCGTAGCCCTCGTCGCCGAGATCGCGGGTGAACTCGTTGACGTACAGGGCGATGTGCTGCCGCTGCACGTCGGGTGACATCTCGTCGGCGTGCTCGGCGACGTAGCGCGCGGAGGCCTCCGGGTGCGCCCAGGCGTACTCGACCGAGGCGCGCGCCGCCCGGGCCAACGCGTCGACGTCGAGATCGCGCCGCGCGACGATCGCGCCGAGCGGAATGGGCAGCCCGGTGTCCGACTCCCACCACTGCCCGAGGTCCGCGAGTGCCTGCAGGCCGTAGGTGGCGAAGGTGAACCGCGCCTCGTGGATCACCAGCCCGGCGTCGTAGCGGCCGTCGCGCACCGCCGGCATGATCTCGGTGAAGGGGACGACGTCGATGCGCGCCGGCGACTGGCCCGCCGCCCACAGCCGGAACAGCAGGTAGGCCGTCGAGCGCTCGCTCGGCACGGCGACGCTGCACCCGTCCAGCGATCGGACCGAGCCGCGGGTGAGCACGAGTGGCCCGCAACCGCGGCCGAGCGCGCCCCCGCACGGCAGCAGCGCGTACCTCTCCGCCAGCCAGGGCAGCGCTGCGTAGGAGACCTTGGCGATGTCGTACTCGCCGCGCTCGGTCGCGGAGTTGGTGACGTCGATGTCGGCGAAGGTCACCTCGAGCGGCGGCGCACCCTCGACGAGGCCGTGGGCCCACGCGTGGAAGACGAAGGTGTCGTTCGGGCAGGGGGAGTAGGCGATCTTCATCGGACGGCCCCGGACGGGGTCTCGGAGACCGCGGCGGCCACCGCCCGGCCCAGCGCGGCCAGCGCCTCCGGGATCCGCCAGGCCTCCCGGTCGCGGGGACCCACGGCGTTGCTGACCGCACGGATCTCGGCGACGGCCACCCCGAACCGCTCGGCCGCGGCGGCCACGCCGGCGCCTTCCATGCCTTCGGCAACCACATCCGGGAAGCGCCGGGAGAGGGCGTCCGCCCGCTGCGCGCTGCCCGTCGCGGTGGCGACGGTGACGATCGTGCCGAGCCGTCCGCCGGTGCGGTCGGCCAGTTCGACCGCCAGCTTGGGTGCGGGCTGGTAGCGATCGGCGCCGAAGCCGAGCTCCGACATCGGCACGAATCCCTGCGCCGACTCGGCGCCGAGATCGGCGAAGACGATCGACGACGCGACGGCGAGATCGCCGGGCGCGCAGCCGGTGAAACCGCCGCCGATGCCCGCGTTGAGGACGACGTCGGCGCCGGATCGGGCGAGTTCGGCGGCCGTGCCGGCGGCCGCCGCGGCCGGACCGACGCCGGCGGCGACCACGCGGACGGAGGACCCCGGCGGGAGGCTCGCGCAGATGGCGGCCCGCTCGGCCTCGACGGCGGTGACGACGAGTATGTCCACCGGTCGTTCCTCTTTGCCGTCGGGCGGCCCGGTCGCGGCCGCGGTTTTCGTCAGTCCATGCTGTGCGGCACCACGCTACCGGCGTGCGGATGGCCGCTCGGTCCGTCCCGGTGCGCTGTGAGACGGTTCATCGCCCGGTTGCGCAGCACCACGACGATCGACGCGGCCGCGAGCACGACCGTCGCCACGATGAAGGCGATCATGCCGTCGTCCGGGCCGTTGCTCGGCAGCCCGACCCCGATCGCAGCGCCCACGACCCAGGCGAGTTGCAGGAACGTCTCGGAGCGGCCGAACGCGCTCGAGCGCAGCATCTCGGTCACGTCCTTCTGGATGAGCGAGTCGAGTGCGATCTTGCCCAGCGCGTTGCAGACCGAGGCGACGAACATGGCGATGACCGCGACCAGCATGGTGAACGTGAACGCGGTGATCAGGCAGATCAGCGCTGCCGAGCACGTGGAGACGATGATCACGACTTCTGGCTTGGTCGGCTTCAGCCGGGTGCCGATCGCGGTACCGGTGAAGTTGCCGGCCCCCGCGGCGCCGATCACCCCGCCGAGCGCCACCGCCGCCGCCCAACCGTGCGAGGTCGACTCGACGTAGAAGGCGAGATAGATCGTCAACATGCCCGACAGCAGGCGCAACGCCGACTCGCCCTGCAGGGCCACGACGACGTGCGGCTCGAAGCCCTTGCCCGCCCACTGCACGAGCCGGCGGAGGACGGGCGCCTTGGCCTGGCCCTTCGGGCGCGGCGGCTCGTGCCGGCGCCGCGCGGCAGACGTGGCGGAATCGACCTGCGGGGGCAGCCTGACCGCGAAGATCGCGCAGGCGACGAACCCCATGGCGGTGACGATCAACCCGACCGTGTACGAGCCGGTCGCCTTGATCACCACGCCGACGAAGCCGCCCAGGACGAGCGTCGAGCCGAGCCCGAAGATGGTCAGCCGGGAGTTCGCCTGGGTGAGGGTCATCCCGGGCGGGACGAGCCGCGGGGCTGCCGCGGCCCGCACCACGCCGTAGGCCTTCGACAGCACCAGCGAGCCGAGGGCGCAGGGGTAGAGCACCAGCAGCTCGGTCGGGTGCCCGGCCATGATGAGCGCCAGCGCTGCACGCCCGATCGCGGTGCCGGCCATCGTCCAGCGCCGCCCGTGCTGCAGCCGGTCGAGCGCCGGGCCGATCACCGGCGCGATGAGGGCGAACGGCGCCATGGTGATCAGCAGGTAGAGCAGGACGTTGCCCCGCTGCGCGTGCGCCGACGCGCCGAAGAACACGGTGCCGGCGAGAGCGACGGTGACCATCGCGTCGGTGCCGTAGCTCAGCACCTGGTTCCAGATCAGCGCGGTCAGCCCGGACTCGTCGGCGCCGTCGGCCTTGCTCGCGGTGATGACCTTCTGGGTGACGTAGCGGGCCGCCCGGTTCGTCCCGGACAGCGTGGCCTTGCCGACGCCACGCAGGCCGGAGTCCTGGCCGGGCTGCGGCGGCCGGCTCGCCGCCGGCGTGTGGTGATAGGTCGGCGTCCCGAACCCGGACTCGGGGGGCGGCGGTCCGCCCGGAGGGGGCTGGTACGGCGGCGGCTGGTAGGGCGGCGGTTCGTACGGCGGCGGCACCCGGGGCTGGTGGGTCGTGTGCCCGGACCTCGAGAACCGCTTACGCGGTTCACCGCCGCTGCGCGTACCCACCTGACCATCCTGCCTCACCGGAACCGCTGAGCCCGGGAAAGTCGGGCCCGCGGTGCGTGCGGCCGGCCGATCAGGGACAATGTGATCGTGACCAGTTCAGTGGCGCCGGACGCCGTCCTTGCCGCAGCGGTCGAGCTTGCCCGCGAGGCCGCGGTGTCAGTGGGCGGCGAGCACGTGGGCGAGCATCTCGGCGCCCGCCGGGAGAGCGAACGCGTCGTGACGCACGCCTTCGCCGCGACGCTGCCGGGCTACCGCGGGTGGTACTGGGCGGTCACGATGGCCCGCCCGCCGCGCAGCCGCACGGCCACGGTCGACGAGGTGGTGCTGCTACCCGGCGACGGTGCGCTGCTCGCCCCGGCCTGGGTGCCGTGGAAGGAACGGGTGCGCCCCGGCGACCTGACTCCCGGCGACCTGCTGCCCCCCGCGCCCGACGACGCGCGGTTGGTGCCCGCCTACCTGCACTCCGACGACCCGGCCGTCGAGGAGGTCGCCTTCGAGCTCGGCGTCGGCCGCGCTCGGGTGATGTCGCGCGAGGGACGCCTGCAGGCGGCCGGGCGGTGGTACGACGGCGACCGCGGGCCGGACACCGCGATGGCCCGGCACGCCCCGGCGCACTGCGGCACCTGCGGGTTCTTCCTCCCGCTCGCCGGCTCCTTGCGCGCCGGTTTCGGTGTCTGCGGCAACGAGGTCACCGACACCGACGGCGTCGTGGTGAGCGTCGAGTACGGCTGCGGCGCGCATTCCGAGACCAAGTCCGAGCCCGGCCCGCACGCCGAGACCGGCGAGATCGTCTACGACGACGGCGATCAGGTCGTCCCGGTCTAGGTCGGGGCCGCGTCAGAGCGTGCGGCCCTCGCGCCGATGGCGCATCATGAGCAGCGAGCCGATGATGCCCAGCACCCACCCGGCAAGACACGTCCACAGCCAGATGCGGTGGTCGTGCCGGCCGAGCCAGTCGTAGAACGGCAGCAGCGCCACGAACGCGACGAACCAGAGGATCGTGCCGATCGTGACGATGCGCTGGGCGTTCATCTGCACCGGCGGCGGCTGGACGAGGCGGCGCTGCTCGGGCATGTCGGCAGCCTAACCGTCACTGGCTGCCGCGGGTTTCGTTAGCTAGACTAACTATCGTGACGGCGGCACGGGCGACGATCTCCGAGCTTGCGTCGCTGCTGCGCCCGTCGCTGCTGCGACTCACCCGGCTCGTCCGCAACCAGCGCGTGGACATGTCCGTCACGCTCACCCAGCTCTCGGCCATGGCCACGCTGTCGAAGTACGGGCCGATGAGCGCGGGGGAGCTCGCCGGCTTCGAACGGGTGCAGCCGCCGTCGATGACGAAGGTGCTCGCAAACCTCGAGGAACGCGGGCTCGTGCAGCGCACCCAGCACCCCACCGATCGCCGTCAGGTGATCATCGCGATCACGCCCGCGGGCATTGCGCTGCTGGATTCCGAGCGGCGCTCGCGCGACGCCTGGCTGTCCCGCGGGCTCGCCAGCCTGACTCCCGAGGAGCGCTCGCTGCTCCAGCAGGTCGTCCCGATCCTCGACAAGCTCGCCGAGCACGACCGCAAGGTGGAAGCGGTCGGCCGCTAGCCTGGCTCGCCGTGCACCTCGTCGAGACCGCGGACGCCGCGGAGCCGGGCCTGGACGACTTCCGCGATCTGACCGACAGCGACGTCCGTCCCGATCGCCGCGGGATCGTCATCGCCGAGGGCGTCAACGTCGTCGAGCGGCTTGCCCGCTCGCCGTTCCGGGTGCGGGCGGTCGTCGGCGTGCGCGCCCGCATCGACGCGCTCCGCCCGACCCTGGAGCAGTTGGACGTGCCGGTGCACGTCGTCGACAAGTGGCTGCTGTCCGACGTCGTCGGCTTCCGGGTGACCCGCGGGGTGCTCGCCTCCGCCGACCGCGGGCAGCCACGCGACGCGGCAGACCTGCTCGCGCGTGCCGCTCGGGTGGCGGTGCTCGAGGGGCTCAACGATTTCGAGAACCTCGGCGCGCTGTTCCGCAACGCCGCCGCGTTCGGTGTGCAGGCTGTGCTGCTCGATCCGCGGTGCGCCGACCCGCTCTACCGCCGCAGCGTGCGGGTGTCGATGGGGCACGTGCTGCAGGTTCCGTTCGCGGTGCTGCCCGGCAGCTGGCCGGAGTCCCTCGAGACGGTCCGGGCCGCCGGTTGCACGCTGCTCGCGCTCAGCCCGCGCGGCGAGGTGGCCTTGCAGAACCTGGAGCCGCCGCAGCGCTGGGCGGTGCTGGTCGGCGCGGAGGGCCCGGGGCTGACCGACGCCGCGCTCGCCCGTGCCGACGTGCGGGTGCGCATCCCGATGGCGTCCGGCGTCGACTCGCTGAACGTGTCGACCGCGGCGGCGGTGGCCTTCGCGCACCTCGGCGCGTGACAGCAAGGTCTGGTTGCGGGATCGCGCCGCCCGGGCGACGGCACCTGCGATCAGACCAGCGAGTCGCGCCAGGAGGCGTGCAGCGACGCGAAGTGGCCGTCGCCGGCGGCCACGAGCGCCGAGGGCGGGCCGTCCTCGACGATCCGGCCGTCGGCGAGCACCAGCACCCGGTCGGCGATCTCGACGGTCGACAACCGGTGGGCGATGATCAGCGCCGTGCGGTGTGCGAGCACCGTGCGCAGCGCGCGCTGCACGGCCCGTTCGGTGGGCACGTCCAGCGACGAGGTGGCTTCGTCCAGGATCAGCACGGCCGGGTCGGCGAGGAACGCCCGCGCGAAAGCCACCAGCTGGCGCTGACCCGCCGAGAGCCGGCCGCCGCGCTTGCGGACGTCGGTGTCGTAACCCTCGGGCAGCGCGCTGATGAACTCGTGGGCGCCGACCGCCGCCGCGGCCGCCACGATCTCCTCGCGGGTGGCGTCGAGGTTGCCGAAACCGATGTTGTCGGCGACCGAGCCGGAGAACAGGAAACCGTCCTGGGTGATCATGACCACGGCGCGGCGCAGGTCCTCGTCGGCGATATCGCGCAGGTCCGCGCCGTCGAGGGCGACCGTGCCTGCCGTCGGGTCGTAGAACCGCGAGATCAGCTTGGCGATCGTCGTCTTGCCCGCGCCCGTCGCCCCCACCAGCGCCACCGTCTGCCCGGCCGGGATCTCGAGATCGAGCTCGGGCAGCACCGGGCGGTCGGCGCGGTAGGCGAAGTGCACCTTGCGCAGCTCGACGTGACCGCGCGCCGGGTGCGCGAGCGGCGCGGGATCGGTTGCCTCGGCGACCTCGGGATCCTCGGCGAGCACGGTGGCGATCTTCTGCAGCGCGGCCGTGGCCGACTGCAGCGAGTTGTAGAAGTAGCCGACGTCCTCCATCGGGTCGTAGAACTGGCGCAGGTAGAGCAGGAACGAGGTGAGCACGCCGAGTTCGAGGCCGCCGGTGGCCACCCGGTACCCGCCGACCAGCAGCACCGCGACGGTGGCGATGTTGCCGATCAGCGCCGTGCCCGGGATGAACCAGGCCTGCAGCAGGAACGTCTTGTGGTTCGCGTCGCGATAGCCGTCGTTGAGGTCGGCGAAGATCGCGTCGTTGCGCTTCTCGCGGCGGAAGGCCTGGACGGCGCGGATGCCGTTCAGGGTCTCGACGATGCTGACGATCAAAGTGGCGACCGACTCGCGGGTGCGCGTGAACGCGGCGGCGGCGCGCGGTGCGAACCACCGGTAGAGCAGCCAGACCGGCACCAGCGACCCGAGCGCGATGGCGGCGAGCGGCAGGTCGAGGACGAGCAGTACCACCGCGATAGCGGCCGAGTTGAACACCGCGGTGAGCAGGCCGTCCAGCCCGCTGTCGAGCAGCTCGGTCAGCGTGTCGACGTCGGAGGTCAACCGGGAGATGACCCGCCCGGAGGTGAACCGTTCGTGGAACGAGACCGACAGCGCCTGCATGTGGTCGAAGCCGCGCCGGCGCAGGTCGAACAGGATGTTCTGCCCGATGACCCCGCTGCGCAGGACGAACACCGAGCGTAGCCAGCCGGACAACAGCGCCGAGGTCAGCAACGCGACGCCGACGCCGACGAGCGAACCGTATGAGCCGTGCGCTGCATCGGGCAGCGACGAGTCGATCGCGACGCCGACCAGCCACGGCGGTGCCATGGTGGCCGCCACCTGCGCCAGGGCGATCGCGAGCACGCCGAGGATCCGGCGGCGGTACGGGCTGATCAGCTCGCGCAGCAGCTGCCGGCCGTCGGCGCGCAACACGATGCCGCCCGAGCGGGTGGAGTCCTGGGACCTCGCCTCGTCCTCGGCCTCGGGCGTGAGACGGCCCTGCCAGGTCGCGGTGTCGCTCATTCGGGGTCCCCGCGGAGTCGTGAAGCGTCAGCGGAGCGATTGCGTCGGGTGATCATGCTCGCACCTGCGCCCGGGCGGTGGGTTGCAGTGGTTCGGCGGCCTGCGAGAGCAGCGTGCGGTAGCCGGGGACGCGCGCGAGCAGTTCGGCGTGCGTGCCGACCGCCGCGATCCGGCCCTCGTCGAGCAGCGCGACCCGGTCGGCGAGCAGCACCGTGGACGGCCGGTGGGCCACCACCAGCGCGGTCGTCGTCGCCAGCACGCGACGCAGCGCCTGCTCGACCTGCGCCTCGGTGTGCACGTCCAGCGCCGACAGCGGGTCGTCGAGGACGAGCACCCGGGGCCGGCCGAGCACGGCGCGGGCGAGCGCCAGCCGCTGCCGCTGCCCGCCGGACAGCGACAGCCCCTGCTCGCCGATGCGGGTGTCGATGCCGTAGGGCAGGTCGTAGACGAACTCGGCCTGGGCCACCTCGATCGCCTCGCGGACGTCGGCGTCGTCGATGCCGGCGCGGCCGAGGGTGAGGTTCTCGTGCACGCTGGCCGAGAACAGCGTGGCCTCCTCGAAGGCCGTCGTGACCGCGTGCCGCAACTGGTCGAGAGGGAGGTCGCGGACGTCGACACCGCCGAGCAGCACCCGCCCGCCGGTGACGTCGTACAGGCGCGGTACGAGTGCGGTGAGCGTGGTCTTGCCCGAGCCCACCGCCCCGACCAGAGCCATCGTCTCGCCCGCGCGGATCTCCAGGTCGATCCCGCGCAGCACCTCCGAGTCGGCGTCCGGATACCGGAAACGCACCCCCTCGAAGACCAGCGTGGTGCCGGACTCGGCGGGCACCGGCGCCGGCGGGTCGACGATGGACGGTGCGGTGTCGAGGACCTCGAAGATCCGCCGCGAGGCGCTGGCGGCTTCCTGGGTGAGCGCCAGCAGCCAGCCCAGCATGATGATCGGCCACACGAGCTGCAGGTAGAGGGCCAGGAACGCGACCAAACCGCCGATGCTGATCGTGTGGTGCGCGGCGGCGTACACCCCGCCCGCGGTGATCAGGGCGAGCACCACCTGCGGCAGCGCCTCGAGCAACGCCCAGAATCGGCCCAGCGTGCGGATCTTGGTGAGTTCGGCCGCGCGCAGCCGGGTGGCGTCGGCGGTGAAGGCGTCGAGCATGTGCCGCCGCCGGCCGAAGGCCTTGACCACGCGGATACCGAGCGCGGACTCCTCGACCGAGGTAGCCAGATCGCCGGTCAGGTCCTGCGCGCGGCGGGCGTCCTGGCTGTACCGGAGCTCGAAGCGGCGGGTGCCGATCAGGAGGGGAACCATCGACACCAGCACGACGAGGCCGAGCCACGGCTGGATGGAGATCAGCAGGCCGAGCACCACCGCGATCGTTGCCGTGCAGGCGACGAGGAAGACCGCGGCCATGCCGATGAAGCGGCGCAATGTCGACAGGTCGGTGGTGAGCCGCGACAGCAACTGTCCGGACGGCCACCGGTCGTGAAAGGACACCGGCAGGCGTTGCAGGTGCGCGAACAGGTCACGGCGCAGGTCGGTTTCGACCCCCAGCGCGGCCCGGGCCATCGCGCGACGCCGGGCGAAGAACAACGCCGACTCGGCTACCCCGAACAGCAGCGCAAGGCCGCACAGCGCCCACAGGCCGGTGGTGTCGTGGTGCCGGATCGGCCCGTCGACCACCTTGCCGACGACGATGGGGACGAACGACTGGGCGAGCATGGCGCCAGTGGCCGTGGCGAGCATGACGATCATGGCCCGGCGGTGCGGACGCGCCCAGGTGCGCAATCGCCAGAGCGTGGAGAAGGCGCTTGGGGCCTCCTCCACACCGGCATGCGGGGGCGTCGTCACGATCACCCACGGTACGGCGCGGGTGCGACAGCGGCGACCGAGTTTCAGTCGGTGTTGCGGCGCACCCCGAGCAGAATGTCGTCCCAGGACGGCACCCGGGCGCGGGCAGCCTTCTCCTCGTCGGATTCCTCGCGCTTGCTCGCGCCGCGGTTGGTCAGCCGGGCGATCCCGGAACGGCGCAGATTGGCGCCCTCCGCGGGCTCGGCCGGGGGTTCAGCGATTCCGAGCGGCAGCGGCGGGGCGTCGAAATCGACGTCCGGCCCGGAGGCGGCAGCCGCCGGCTGCTCACGCCCGACCGGGGCGGGCGCCGGCACGAACGGCGGGACGGCACGCGGGCCGTCCGGGGCCGCCTCCTGGTCGAAGACGTCCTCGACGACCGGCAGCGGGCCGGTGACGGCATCGGGCATCGGCGGGAACGCGACGACCCCGGGCACCAGGGGCGGGGCGGCGACCAGGCGCGGGGTCGGGGGCGGCGGCGGGGCGACCGGGCGGATGGGCCGGTCGCTGAGCAGATCCGCGGCGGTGTCGTCGACCGGCGTGACGGTGCGAGTGCCGCGCGCGAACGCCCACGTGGCGTCGTGCCGACCGTCGACGACGCCGCCGCCGAGCCATTCGGCGACGACGAGCCACTCGCCGTCCTCGCGGCGGCGCGCGTTCCAGGTGACCTCCGCCGGGTCGATGCCGTGGGCGCTGAAACGGGCGTCGACCGTCTCGCCGAACACGACCAGGCGGCTCTCCACGCCTTCGGGCGCGGTGTGCCGGGCGCGGGCCCGGCGTGCCTCGTCGGCGATGCGGCGCCGCTCCTCGACCACCGGCCCGGCGAAGCGCATGATCCGCTCGACCGGTACGCCGAGCGATTCGGCGACCTCCTCGGGCGATTCCCCGGCGCGCACCCGCACCTGGATCTCGCGGGGCACGATCGGCCCCGACGGCTCCGGCGCCGGGGCCGCAGCGAGCGCCTGCGCGGAGCGCGGCGGATCGGCGGGCACGGGTTGCGGCAGGTCACCGCGCGCCGCATCGCGCAGTTCGGCGTCGATCACGATGCCGAACTGTTCGGACCCGTCGCTCGTCTGCACGACGAGCTGGGTGCCGTCCTCGGAGAGCCGGACGAAGCGCAGCTGACGCATGATCCGACGATAGGTGCGCCGGGCCGATCTACCCGGCAGCACACGCCGAGTCGAACGCGCGCCGGGCTACATCCGCTCCACGACGTAATCGATGCACTGCGTCAGCGCGGAGACGTCGTCGGGGTCGACGGCCGGGTACATGCCGATGCGCAACTGGTTGCGGCCGAGCCCGCGGTACGGCTCGGTGTCGACGATCCCGTTCTCCCGCAGGACGCGGGCCACGGCGAGCGCGTCGAGCGGGGCGTCCAGGTCGATCGTGCCGACCACCGGGCTGCGCAGCTCCGGGTCGGCGACGAACGGCCGGGCGTAGGCGGCGGACTCCGCCCAGGTGTAGAGCCGCTTGGCCGACTCGGCGCTACGGGCGGCCGCGGCCGGGATTCCGCCGTCGCCGAGCAGGGCCTCGACCTGCCGGGCGAGCAGCCACAGCGTCGCGATCGCCGGGGTGTTGTAGGTCTGGTCCTTGCGGGAGTTGTCCAGGGCCAGCACGAGGTCGAGCGACGGCGGGCACCAGCGGGTCGCGCGCAGTTCGGCGATGCGGTCCAGCGCGGCCGGAGAGCACAGCGCCAGCCAGAGGCCCGCCTCGCCGGCGAACGCCTTCTGCGGGGCGAAGTAGTAGACGTCGGTCTGCGCCACGTCGACCGGGATCGCGCCGGCCGCCGAGGTCGCGTCGACGAGCATGAGCGCCGCGCTGTCGGCGCCGGTGACCCGGCGCACCGGCATCACCACGCCGGTGGAGGTCTCGTTGTGCGGCCACGCGTAGGCGTCGACGCCCGTCTCGGGGGTCAGGGTCGGCGCGCTGCCCGGCTCGGCGCGGCAGATCGCGGGATCGCCGAGGAACGGCGCTCCCGCGGTGATGGCCGCGAACTTCGCCGAGAACTCGCCGCACACCGCGTGCAGCGACCGGTTGCGCACCAGCCCGAACGCGGCCGCATCCCAGAACGCGGTGGAGCCGCCGTTGCCGAGCAGCACCTCGTAGCCCGCCGGCAAGGCGAACAGGTCGGCCAGGCCGCGACGGATGCGGCCGACCAGGTCTCGCACCGGTGCCTGGCGGTGGCTGGTGCCGAGCACCGTCCGGCCGGTGGCCGCCAACTCGGCGATCGCCGCGTCGGGGATCTTGGACGGGCCCGAGCCGAACCGCCCGTCGCCGGGCTTGAGCTCGGAGGGGATGCGAATCGGGGGCACCGCTCGATTCTGCCCTCAGCTGCCGAGGACCCGCGTCAGGTAGTCGTTGGCGAAGGTGCGCTGCGGGTCGAGCTTGTCGCGCACGGCGACGAAGTCGTCGAAGTGCGGGTAGTCGTCGCGCAGCGACGCCGCGTCGCGGAAGTGCAGCTTGCCCCAGTGCGGACGTCCGCCGAGTTCGCGGGCCAGGGCCTCCACGGCGCGGAAGTACGGTTCGTGCTCGCGCCGGTGGTACTGGTGCACCGCGACGTAGCCGGTGTCACGCCCGTAGGCCGTCGAGAGCCAGACGTCGTCAGCCGCGGCGAAGCGCACCTCGACGGGAAAGCCGATGTGCTCGCCGCTGCGTGCGAGGTACTCCTCGATGCCGGCGAGCAGATCGGGCACCGCGGCGCGCGGCACGGCGTACTCCATCTCGCGGAAACGCACCCGCCGGGGCGATGCGAACACCCGGTAGGACCGGTCGATGTAGTCGCGGCCGCCCAGCGCGCGCGTGGCCAGCGCGTTGGCCGCCGGAATCAACGCCGGGCGGCGGGTGGTCAGCCTGTTGATGCCCTCGAACACGCTGTTGGCGAGCAGCTCGTCCTCGACCCACCCCCGGATCCGGCCGACGGGCCGCGGCAGGGTGCCGGGCAGCACCCGGTTGTTGCGTTTGGTGAGCACGCGGCGGGTGTGCGGGAACCAGTAGAACTCGAAGTGGTCGTTGCCGACCACGTTGTCGTCCAGGTCGGCGAGCACGTCGTCGAGGGATGCCGGGCCCTCGGCCGCGGCGAGGTGGAACGCCGGCTCGCACTGCAGCGTCACGGTCGCGATCACGCCGAGCGCGCCCAGCCCGATACGCGCGGCGGCGAACACCTCCGGATCGTCGTCGGCCGAACAGCGCAGCAGCGAGCCGTCGGCGAGCACGAGTTCCAGGCCACGCACCTGGGTGGCCAGACCGCCGAGCCGGGCGCCGGTGCCGTGCGTCCCGGTGGAGATCGCCCCGGAGATCGTCTGGACGTCGACGTCGCCCAGGTTGCTCATCGACAGGCCCAGCATCCACAGCGCTTCGTTGAGAGCGTGCAGGCGGGTGCCGGCAAGGACGGTGACAAGGCCCGACTCGCGGTCGGCGCGCAGGATCCCGGAAAGCCGGTCGAGGCGCAGTTGCACGCCGTCGGTGGCGCCGATCGCCGTGAAGGAGTGCCCGGCGCCGATCGGTTTGACGCGCCGGCCGCGGCGGGCGGTGCTCGCGACGACGCGCTGCAGCTCCGCGACGGTGGCCGGGGCGGCGACCTGGACGTCTGCGTGCACGGTGCCGGACCAGTTCGTCCAGGTCGTCATGCGTCCACTATCGAGTGACGGGACAGGCAAGAGCAACCGGGCGGGCTACCGGTAGGTGTAGCGGGCGGCACGCCGCGCGCCGCTCCTGCCGCCGGCATCGGCGACGAACACGCCGACGATGCCGCGCTTGTGGCGGGGCGCCAGCACCCGCAGCTCGGTCGGCGAGACGAAGCGCACCCGCGGCGCGCCGGTCCGGCCGAACAGCACGGTCGACCCGCGTACGAAGTACCGGCCGCTCAGCTCGACCCAGCGGCGAGCCGAATGCGGGCCGGCCGGCTTCGAGATCTTCGACACGACCGGTCGGCGGAGGTAGGTGAACCGGCCGGCGTTGCTGGTGCCGCCCGGCGTGGTGACCGAGACGGCGACGCTGCCCGCGCGGTGCGCCGGCGTGGTCGCGACGATCTTGTGGTCGTTGACGACGCTCACCCGCCGGGCACGGGCGGCGCCGAAGTACACCCGCCGCACCCCGAACAGGTGCCGTCCGAGGATCATGACGCGGTCACGTCCCGCCGTCGCGCCGGCGGTCGACACCAGGCGCTCGAGCACCGGCGCCGGTTCGCCGGCCACGCAGCCGCCGGTGCCGTGGATCCCGCCCTTGGCGAAGAAGTCGTTGTTGCTGAACTCCTCCTGGGTCAGGTAGTGGTGGCCGTTGATCGTCTGGTTGTAGAGCCGGCCCGCGGTGCCGCGGGTCGCGCCGTAGACATAGGCGCACTCGTCGCCGTTCTCGTAGCCGTTCGCGTCGGTCCAGGCGTTCAGGTTCGGGTCGGTGATCGCCTCGGACATCTCGTGGCTCAGCGGGCTGATCTCGACGTCGGCGTCCGGGTTGCCGTTGGGCGACTCGACGGCGCCGAGCGTCGTCTCGCTGCCGCAACTGTCGGCCGCCGGCCCGACGTCGTAGATCGGAAAGGGCATCTCGGCGTAGATCTCGTTCGGCCGCGACGGCACGTAGCTGTGGTAGGCGCAGTACGCCGACGTGCCCGAGCCGCTGGCGTTGACCGTGCATTCGTTGCCGCCGTGCTTCGCCTGCGCGTCGGAGTAGAAGCACGATTCGACGCCCTTGGGGGTGAACACCACGTACATGTGCCCCAGATCGCGCGACATCGATTTGGTGCGGACTACGTGTCGCACCTCGGCGCTGACCTGGTCGTCGTCGAGGCAGGTCGAGTAACCGCTGCCGTCGGAATACACGGGGCCGGAGTCGGTCGTGCACTGCTGAGTGGGGAACGGGCGGGTGTCGGTGATCGCCGGCGCCACCTCGAGGCCGTAGTGGACGCGCCCGTTCTTGCCGGCGTACTCGGTGTTGGTGGCGAACACGTTGTCGAAGGCGCCGCTGTCGGCGGCGACGTCGTCGAGGTAGCGGACGAGCAGTTGCTTGTAGCTGTCGGCGAACGCGTACCCGGCGGGAGACCAGAAGATGGGCGTGACGACGACCTTGCCGCCGACCGATGGGACGCTCATCACCGGCCCGCCGTAGTACTGCAGCGGCGGCGCGCTTCCCTCGACCGGCGGCTCGCTGCGCCCGCTCGCCTGGCTGCTCATGACTCGCGTCGCGCACCGGACAACCGCGGGCCGGGCGATTCCGCCGATCCGGCCGATCCGGGCGAGACCCGCAGCCGCAGTCGCCGCGCAGCCGGCCGGTACCCGCGCGTTCGGCTGTGCCGCCGCAGCCACCGCCGGACCGGAGCCGAGAGCTACCCCGCCGCCGGTCACGAGAAGCAGCGCGCCGGCCATGACCACGACCTCGCGTGATCGAGAGCGCAGGGCAGTGACGAGTCGGGAGGCCATGCGCGGCCGCCGCCTTTCCATCGTTCGCGAAGCCGCTCACGACAACGTCGCCGGAGGCTGGCGCAAAACGATGAGGCGGCAGGACGGGCGGCGTCACCCGGGGCCCGGCCTGGGCGCTGTCAGCGCGCCCGGATCGCCTCGCATGCCGCCGCGATCATGAGAATAGTGCACCCGCGAGCGGAGGCGGCCGCGCCGCCTGCCGTCCCGACGGGAACGGCAGACGGCGCGGTTTGAGCGCGCTGCGGCCTACTTGAAGGTGAACTTCACGGCGGCCTTCTGGGCGCTGGTCCCCCCGATCGTCTTCACGAATACGCTCACGGTGCCCACGGCGTGCGACGGCGTCCGCACGGTCAGCTTGGTGCCGGAGACGTGGGTGACCTTCTTGCCTGCCTTGGTGCCGAACAGCACCGTGGCCTGCTGCGGGAAGTACTTGCCGGTGATCGTCACAAGGGTCCCGCCGTTGTGCGTGCCGGATACCGGCAGGTCGGCGGTGGCGACCGGCCGGGGCTCGCCCTGCAGGCAACCGCCGCCGGTCGCGAAGTAGTCGTTGTTGCTGAACTCCTCCTGCGTCAGGTAGTGGTGGCCGTTGATCGTCTGGTTGTAGAGCTGCCCGGCGGTGCCATGCGTCGCGCCGTAGACGTAGGCGCACTCGTCACCGTTCTCGTAGCCGCTCGCGTCGGACCAGGCGTTGAGGTCCGGGTCGGTGATCGCCTCGGACATCTCGTGACTCAGCGGGCTGATCTCCACGTCGGCGTCAGGGTTGTTGTTGGGCGACTCGGTCACCGGCAGCCGCGCCTCGCTGCCGCAGGTGGGGCCGGCGGGCGAGTTGTAGATCGGGAACGGCATCTCGGCGTAGATCGCGTTGCTGTTCGAGCTGAACGCGGAGTGGTACGCGCAGTACGCGGCCGTGGGCCCGGCGTTGATCGTGCACTGGTTGCTCCCGCCGCTGGGGACCTCGGCGTCGGAGTAGAAGCACGACTCGACGTGCTTCGGCGTGAACATCAGGTACATGTGGCCGAGGTTGGTCGGCAGGCTGTTCGAGGTGATCACGTTCTGCGTCTCGGCGACGATCTGGTCGTCGTCGAGGCACGCGGTGTAGCCGCTGTTGTCGGAGTAAACGGCGCCGGAGTCGATCGTGCACTCCTGGGTGGGCAGGGCGGTGGTGTCGTTGATCGGCGTACCCACGGTGATGCCGTAGTGGACGGCGCCGTTGCTGCCGTTGTACTCGGTGTTGGTGGCGAAGATGTTGTTGGTGCCGCTGGCAGCGGCGACGTCGTTGAGGTACCTGACGATCAGGTTCTTGTAGCTCGACGCGAAGCTGTAGCCCGCCGGTGCCCAGAAGATCGGCGTCATGACGACCGTGTTGCCGACGGACGGGACGGCCATCACCGGCCCGCCGTGATACACCAGCGGTGGGCTTCCGACTGCCGGATTGCCGGTGCCGATACGCGATCGGCAGCCGGGAACGACCAGGCGCGCAACGGCGGCCGTGTGACCGTGCACGGTCATCCTCGGCGACATCGCCGCGGCCGACGCGCACGAGACCGACGGTGCGGCACCGGCCGGGCTCGCGGGGCTCAGCAGCCCGAACAGGGCCAGGCCCAGCGCCGCGGCGAGCGCCGCCGCGGCGCGAATGCGGCGACGTTTCGCCTGGGGATGTGCATTGATCGATGCCATCTTGTCCCTCCTCATGAAAACGCCGCGACAAGCCAATCCGGCCCACTGGTGATCCAGTGGCGGAAGGCTCGGCGGCGAAGTGGCGGCGGTCACACTGCTCCGCGGCAACCCGCGCCGTCAAGGGTTGATTTGCGATTTGGCGCGCCGTGGTCTGTTCGCCTCGATCCCTTGCAGAGCAGGTGGTGTGCGCCTTGCCGGACAAGGTCGGCACACGATGGGATAGCGCCATGGGCAAGGACTGCGAGCGATGACCGATCTGGCCGCGTTGGCCGCTGCGACAGCGCATCTGGATCCGCCGTTCGCTGCCGCCGATCTCGCCACGCTGCGCGCGAACGCCGCCGATCTCGTGCGTCGTGCCGGCGAGACTCCGGTGCGGGTCGCGTCCAAGTCGGTCCGCTGCCGGCATGTCGTCGAACTGGCTTTGCACACACCGGGATTCGCCGGCGTCATGGCCTACTCGCTGCGAGAAGGCATCTGGCTCGCGCGCAGCGGCGTTCGCGACATCCTGCTCGGCTATCCCACCGTCGACCGGGACGCGCTGCAGGAACTCGCCGGCGATGCATCACTGCTCGAGGCGATCACGCTGATGGTCGATTCCGCAGACCAGCTGGACGTCGTGCGGTCGATCTCGGCGCAGGCGCCGGTGCGCGTGTGCGTCGACGTGGACGCCTCGCTGCGCGTGGGCCCGCTGCACCTCGGCGCCCGGCGCTCACCGGTGCGCACCCCCGACGACGCGGTCGCCGTCGCCGAAGCCGCACAGGCGCGCGGCTTCCGCGTCGCGGGCGTGATGTTCTACGAGGCGCAGATCGCCGGGCTGCCTGACGCCAACGCCGCAGTGCGGGCGATGAAGCGGCGGTCGGCGAACGAACTGGCGCAACGCCGGAGCGCGGTGGTGCGCGCGGTCCGCGCAGCCGTGGGCGAGCTCGAGTTCGTCAACTCCGGCGGCACCGGCAGCCTCGAAATCAGCGCGGCCGACCCGTGCGTGACCGAGGTGACCGCCGGCTCCGGGCTCTACTGCCCGACACTGTTCGACAACTACCGCGCCTTCCGGGCGCACCCTGCCCTGTACTTCGCGCTGCCCGTGGTGCGCCGTCCGACCTCGCGCATCGCGACCGTCTTCGGCGGCGGTTACATCGCCTCGGGACCGGCGGGCAAGTCCCGGCTGCCCCGGCCGGCGGCCCGCGGACTTGCCTTGCTCGGCGCCGAGGGTGCGGGGGAGGTGCAGACCCCGGTCCGCGGGCGAGCCGCTGCCCAGTTGCGGATCGGCGAGCGCGTCTGGTTCCGCCCGGCCAAGGCCGGTGAGGTGCTTGAACACTTTCCGACCGTTCATCTCGTGGAGGACGGCCGGATCGCCGAGTCCGTGCCCACCTACCGGGGCGAGGGCAAGGCGTTCGGCTGATCGCCCTGGATCAACGCACGCGGTGCCGCCACAGGAAGCGGGCGGCGGCCCGCGGATAGCGCCCGTCCTGGTAGGCGCGAGCATGCACATCGAGGTGATCGAGCACCGCGCCCATCTGGCCGATCAGGTTGCCGCCGGACGGCGGCACGTTGCAGATCGGATCGCCGGGCGCGCAGATGTCGATCGTGCGAGCGAGCACCGGACGGGGCAGCAGCAGGGGCGGCCCGGCGCCGAGCGTGGGGCGCAGGCCCTCGGCGGCGCTGCGGCCGGGAAAATCACCGCGGCGTCGCGGCTGGTAGCTGGGGTTGCCGAGCAGCGCGACGGTGACCGACCGTTGCTCGAGCGGGCTCAGTCGGTCGACGGCGCGGATGACCACCTCGGCGCCCTGGCTGTACCCGGCGAGCAGCACCGGGCGCAGCGGGCAGTCGTTCGCGTAGGAGTGCCGGATCTGGCTGACCAGGCGGGAGGCGCCGATACGTTCGCTGGTGTCCAGCTCGCCGGTGAGGCCGCCCGCGCCGACGTAGTTCAGCCAGGACACCGCCGGGTAGCGCACCGCTGCGGTGTGCGCGAGCGCGCGGCCGGCGCGATGGACGAGGTCGTCCTTGAGCCGGGCGACCGTGCTGCCGTAGGCCCGGGCGTCCGCGGGACTGATGCCGCGCGGCACCGTCGTCGGGGCCGGGTTGAGCGCCCCCTGCCCCGATCCGGGGACGCCGAAGAACACCGGTGGGCAGCGGGCGAAGTGGCCGGTGCCGCTGACGGGTGAGGTGCAGGCGGAGAGGGCGGTGAGCGCGGCAGCGGCGAGTACCGCGCCGGCGGCGCGGATCAGCGGTGCGCGATGTCGTCCCAGCCGGCGACCTCTTCGGGCTTGCGCGGGGCCGGGCCGACGTAGCGTGCCGACGGCCGCACCAGCCGCCCGGTCTTCTTCTGCTCCATGATGTGCGCCGACCACCCCGCCGTGCGAGCGCAGGTGAACATTGCCGGCATCATGTGCGGCGGCACCTCGGCGAAGTCGAGGATCACCGCGGCCCAGAACTCGACGTTGGTCTCGATGGCGCGGTCCGGGCGGCGCTCGCGCAGCTCGGCGAGCGCTGCCTGCTCGAGGGCGGCGGCGGCCTCGTAGCGCTGCGAGCCGAGTTCCTTGCAGGTGCGGCGCAACACCCGGGCCCGAGGGTCCTCGGCCCGGTAGACGCGATGGCCGAAGCCCATCAGCCGCTCACCGCGGTCGAGGATGGACGAGACGACCTTGCGGGCGTCGCCGACCTTCTCGACCTCCTCGATCATCGGCAGCACACGAGCGGGCGCACCGCCGTGCAGCGGGCCGCTCATGGCGCCGATCGCGCCGGACATGGCCGCGGCGACGTCCGCGCCGGTGGACGCGATCACCCGGGCGGTGAAGGTAGAGGCGTTCATGCCGTGCTCGGCGGCCGAGACGAAGTAGGCGTCGACGGCTCGCACGTGCGCCGGGTCGGGTTCGCCGCGCCAGCGGGTCATGAACCGCTCGATGATCGTCTCGCACTGGTCGATGCGCGACTGCGGGACCGCGGGCGTCGACATGCCGCGTGCCGACTGGGCGGCGTAGGACAGCGCCATCACGGCCGCACGGGCCAGCTGCTCGCGGGCCTCCTCGTGGCTGATGTCGAGCAGCGCGCGGTAGCCCCAGATCGGGGCAAGCATGGCCAGGGCTGCCTGCACGTCGACCCGCACGTCGCCGGTGTGCACCGGGATCGGGAACGGTTCCGCGGGCGGCAGGCCGGGGCCGAACTTGCCGTCGACCAGGAGCGCCCAGACGTTGCCGAAGGTCACGCGGCCGACGAGGTCCTCGATGTCGACACCGCGGTACCGGAGGGCGCCGCCGTCCTTGTCGGGCTCTGCGATCTCGGTCTCGAATGCGATGACGCCTTCGAGACCGGGGCTGTAGTCGGATGGCATACCACCCATTCTGCTCACGGGCCTCGGGCATGGCACAGGCAGGTGCGAAGATCTGTGCGATGACTGATCCGGCCGCCTTGCGTCGCGCCTACGCGCGTGCCCGTCTCGACGAGGACGCCGTGGCCGACACCTGGCTCGAGCAGTTCGCGGCGTGGTTCGCCGAGGCGAGCGCCGACCCCGCGATCCACGAGGCGAACGCGATGCAGCTCGCGACCGCCGATGCCTCCGGACGTCCGGCCGTGCGCACCGTCCTCGCAAAGGGTGTCGACGAGCGGGGCGTCGTCTTCTACACCAACTACTCCTCGGCGAAGGCCCGCGATCTTGACGAGAACCCCCGCGCGGCGGTGGTGTTCGCCTGGCTGGCGCACGAGCGGCAGGTGCGCTTCGCCGGGGATGTCGCGAAGGTCGACCGCGCCGAGACCGAGGCCTACTTCGCGACCCGGCCCCGCGAGTCGCAGCTCGGTGCGTGGGCGTCCCCGCAGTCGCAGGTCGTCGCCTCGCGAGCTGAACTCGACACCGCCCTCGCCGAGATCGAGCGGCGTTTCGCCGGCGGCCCGGTCCCCGCCCCGCCCGGGTGGGGCGGCTACCGCATCCGGCCTGCCTCCGTCGAGTTCTGGCAGGGACGTCCCGGCCGGCTGCACGACCGCATCAGGTTCCGCCGCGAGGAGTCCGCGGGCGCATCCGGATGGATCCGCGAGCGGCTCGCTCCGTGACCGACGACGCGGCTGCGCGCGAACCGGGCACCGGCGACGCGCCGCTGCCGGACGATGCGACCGAACAGGCTCGCCGGCTGCGCCGGTTGCTGCGCCAGCACGCCATGGACACCCGGCCGCTGGCGATCACGCCGTTCCGGCGGCTGCTCATCGGGCAGGGCACGTCGTTCGTCGGCTCGATGCTCACCCAGGTCGCTGTGCCGGTGCAGGTCTATTCGTTGTCGCACTCCTCGCTGTACGTCGGCCTGGTTGGGCTCGCCGGCCTGGTGCCCATCGTCGTGTTCGGCCTCTACGGCGGCGCGATCGCCGACGCCATCGACCGTCGCGTTCTGTACCTGTGGTCGTCGATCGGGTCGTGGACGATCACCCTCGCGCTGCTGGCGCAGACGCTGCTCGGGGTCGGCAACGTGTGGCTGATCCTCGGCCTGGTGGCGGTGCAGTCGGCGACCTTCGCGATCGCCTCGTCGGCCCGGGGCGCGATCATCCCCCGGATCGTTCCGGTGGAGCTCGTGCCGGCGGCGAACACGCTCAATTTCACGGTCGGGAACGTGGGGCAGGTCGTCGGTCCGCTGTTCGCCGGTGTGCTCGTCGCACTGCCGCACGGGTTCGCCTACGCGTACGGGGTCGACGGCGTGCTGTTCACCGCTTCGCTGTACTCGGTGCTGAAGCTGCCCGCCGTGCCGCCGGACGGCACCGGTCGCAGGCTCGGCCTGCGTTCTGTCGCCGACGGGCTGTCGTTCATCGTGAGGCGGCCGGTGCTGCTCATGTCGTTCGCGGTCGACATCGTCGCGATGGTGCTGGCCATGCCGCGGGCGCTGTTCCCCGCGGTGGCGGCGACGCGGTTCGGCGGGAACGTCGGCCCGCTGTACGCGGCGATCGCGATCGGTTCGGTGCTCGCCGGGTTGTCCAGCGGGTGGATCGGACGGGTGCGCCGGCAGGGCGTCGCCCTCGTCGTCGCGATCATGGGGTGGGGCGCTGCGGTGGCGCTGTCGGGGCTGGCCGGGCAGCTGTGGCTGGTGGTGCTGCTGCTCGCGGTGGCCGGCGCCGCCGATCTGGTGAGCGCCGTCTACCGGCAGACGATCCTGCAGACCTACGCGCCGGACGAGATGCGCGGCCGGATGCAGGGGGTGTTCATCGCGGTGGTCGCGGGTGGGCCCCGGCTCGGTGATCTCCGCGCCGGCGGCACTGCCGCGTTGAGCAGCCCGACGTTCGCCTGGGTCGCCGGCGGCGTCTCCTGCACTGCCGTCGTGGCGGTCGCCGGGGTGCTGGTGCGACCGTTCTGGCGCTACGACGCGAGTACCGTCCGGCAGCCGGCGCTCGCCGAGACCGTCGCGGCCGAGGGCTAACGTCTGATTCATGACCGCGCCCCCGAGCGCGCTGACCGGCGCGCAGTACACGATCACCTCCGGCGACCACACGGCCACGATCGTCGAGGTCGGTGCGGGGCTGCGCCGCTACACGGTCGGGGACGTCGACATCACCGGCACCTACCGCGACGACGAACTGCCGCCCAAGGGCTGCGGCGCGACGCTCGTTCCGTGGCCGAACCGCATCCGGGACGGCCGGTACTCCTTCGAGGGCGTCGAGCACCAGCTTGCCCTGACCGAGCCGGAGGCCGGCAACGCGATTCACGGCTTGGGGCGCTGGGAGCGGTGGACGCAGGTGCATCAGACGCCGAGCGAGGTGAGTCTGCTGCTCGACGTCGTGCCGCAGAAGGGCTATCCGTTCCCGTTGCGGGTACAGATCACCTACACGATCGACGAGCAGCGCGGGCTCACCGTCTCGCTGGCGGCCCGCAACACCGGCACCACGCGGGCGCCGTTCGGAGCCGGTTCGCATCCCTATCTCTCCACGCGGGGGCATCGCATCGACGACGTGACGCTGCAACTGCCCGCGCGCGAGACGCTCGTCGCCGACGAGCGGGGCGTGCCGATCGGCTCGCGGCAGCTGGAGGGCAAGGAGGATCTGCGCGGCGGCCGCAAGCTGGGTGAGCAGCGGTTCGACGACGGCTTCACCGGACTGGAGACCTCGGACGGTCGAGGTGTCGCCGAGTTGGGCACGAGTTCCGGCGGTGCGCAGCTGTGGTTCGACGAGACCTTCCGGTTCCTGCAGGTGTTCACCCTCGACTCGCTCGGCGGCGGCCCGCCGGCCGTGGCCATCGAGCCGATGACATGCGCCCCCGACGCGTTCAACTCCGGGGCCGGGCTGATCGTGCTCGAGCCCGACGGGGTGTGGGCCGGCAGCTGGGGGATCGTTCCGCTCTGACTTCCGCCGAGTTCAGCCTGCGCGGCCGCGGTTGAGCCAGGCGATGCTGCCGGCGAGGACGGTGGCGAACGACGTCCAGCCCAGGTAGGGCGCCAGCAGCGCGTGCGCGCGTCGCGACACCTTGTTCGCGCGCCGCGCGAGATCCGCGGTGCTGCCGGCGAGCACCGCCGCGCCGGCGGTGGCGAGCCACGGCTTGTGCGCGCGGAAGAACAGCCACGTCCACCCGGCGTTGAGCGCGAGGTTCGCCCCCAGCGCCGCCTCGAACTGCTCACGCTGCCGGCCTTCGGCGGCGTCGATCGCCTCGGCGGACGCTGCGGCGATCGCGGCATACAGCGCGGTCCACACCACCGGGAACGCGATCGCCGGCGGTTGGAACGGCGGCTTGCGCAGCTGCCGGTACCACTCGTCGTCGGGGTCGGACGCGAGCCCGCCCGCGACTGCGGTGGCGGTGACTGCCAGCGAGGTGGTGGCGAGGGTCCGCGGTTTCACGAGCGCGCCTCCTGGTAGCGGGTGAGCGCGACCTGGCGCTCCTTCTGATGATCGACGATCCGCTCCGGATAGTCCGGCGGCGGATGATCGAGCTCCCAGGGCGTGTGCGCCGCCTTGCCCTCGACGCCGCGCAGCTCGGGCACCCACCGGCGCACGTAGTCGCCCTGCGGGTCGTATCGCTGTCCCTGGGTGACCGGGTTGAAGATCCGGAAGAACGGCGCTGGATCGGTGCCGGTGCCTGCCGTCCACTGCCAGCCGTGCTGGTTGCTGGCCAGGTCCGCGTCGACGAGGTGGCGCATGAAGTGCCGCGCGCCGTACTGCCACTCGATGTGCAGGTCCTTGACGAGGAACGACGCCACGATCATGCGCACCCGGTTGTGCATCCAGCCCTGGCCGAGCAGCTGGCGCATGCCGGCGTCGACGATCGGGAAGCCGGTGCGCCCCGCCCGCCACGCGGCGAACTGCTCGGAGTCCGGCCGGGCGTAGGTCATGCCGGCCAGTTGGGGCTGGAAGTACTCGCGCGCTGATGCGGGCCAGTGGTAGAGCACGGCGGCGTAGAACTCGCGCCATGCGAGTTCCTTGCGGAACGTCTCGTCACCGCGGCCGAGGTCCGCGAGCAGGGTGCGGGGGTGGATGCAGCCCCACTTGAGGTAGACGGACATGTGCGAGGTGCGGTCCAGATCCGGACGGTCCCGGGTGTCGGCGTAGCCGGCGAGCCGCTCGCGGCGATAGGCCCGCCAGGCACGTAGCGCGGCGTCCTCGCTCGGTGCGGGCAGCTCGAGCCCGGCCGGCAAGCGGGGATCATTCGGGATGTCGACGCCGTCGAGCCCGGCGTGCCAGTCGACCCGGCCGCTGATGGTGGCAGCCGGTTCCCGCCATCCGTGCTCGCGCCAGGCCCGATAGAACGGCGAGTAGACCCGGTACGGCGTGCCGTCGTCCTTGGTGACGCGTCCGGGACTCACCGCGTACGGCGAGCCGGTGCGCACCAGCGGGACGTCGCCCAGGGCGGCCTCGACCTCGGCGTCTCGCGCGCGCCCGTACGGGCCGAAGTCGGCGCTGACGTGCACGGAGGCGGCGCCGCTCTCGCGGACCACGCGGGGCACGACATCGGCAGGCTTTCCGCGGCGGACGACGAGCTTGCCCCCGTGCTCGCGCAGCTCCTCGTGCAGCGCGCGCAACGTGCGGTAGAGGAACGCGACGCGGGGTGCGCCGGCCCGGGCGAGCAAGGCCTGATCGAGGACGAACAGGGCGACGACCGGGCCCTGCGAAGCCGCCTTGTGCAGTGCCGGATGGTCGCGGAGCCGCAGGTCGCGGCGGAGCCACAGCACCGACGTCACGGCAGCCATTGTGCCCGTGACAGCCCTTGGGAAACCGGGAACGATCCGGTCATGAGTGAGAGCGGAATGTACGGCGACAGCGTCTACGAGGGCGGCGAAGCGGTCGAGGACGCCGAGAACCTCGACCCGATCGAGGACCTCACCGGAGACGACCCGGACGAGATCATGCAGACCGGTTACAACCCGCCCGATCGCGAACCGCACAACCTGCGCGACGCCCCGACGCCGCGCGAGGAGCGCGAGGGCGAATCGCTCGACCAGAAGCTCGCCGAGGAGATCCCGGACGTCTCCCCGGAAGACGTCGACACTGCCGACGCCGAACCGCGTGCCGGTCGCCTGGTGGCGCCGGACGAGGGTGCGCACCCGGACGAGGAGAAGGACGAGATCGCGCAGGACGTGGGCCCGGCCGGTTACGCGTCGAGTGCGGAGGAGGCTGCGGTGCACATCCAGGAGGAGCAGGGGTGACGCGCGCGGGACACTGCTCTTCATGCAGCTGACGAAATTCACGCACTCCTGCGTCCGCTTCGACGACGGCGACCGAGCCCTGGTCGTCGATCCGGGCGTGTTCAGTGAGGTCACCGCCGCGCTCGACGGCGCCGCCGCGGTGCTGATCACCCACGAGCACCCGGATCACGTCGATGTCGCGCAACTCCGTGCGGCCGCGCAGCGGGATCCGCGGCTGGCGATCTGGGCGCCCGAGCCAGTCGCGGCCGCACTCGGTGACCTGGGGGAGCAGGTGACAACTGTCGGGGCCGGCCAGGCGTTCGACGCCGCCGGCTTCGAGGTGCGCACCTTCGGCGGCCAGCATGCGCTGATCCATCCGACGATCCCGATCGTCCCCAACGTCGGCTATCTGGTCGGCGGAACGGTCTACCACCCGGGCGACTCGCTCATCGTGCCGCCGGTGCCGATCGAGGTCCTGCTCGCGCCGGTGCACGCGCCGTGGTCGAAGACCGCCGAGGTGGTCGACTTCGTCGTCTCGGTGCGCGCGCCGCGGGTCGTCGGCATCCACGACTCGCTCCTGACCCCGACCGGACTCGAGTTCGTCAACAACCACGTCGGCCGCATCGGCGGCGAGCACGGCAGCGAGCTGCGCTCGCTGAAGCCGGCGGAGACCCTCGACGTTTAGCTGGGCCTCCGCTCGTGGGCGGGCGGTCAGCGCAGCCGAAGCACGGTGGCCCGGCCGCCGAATAACGCGCCGTTCTCGAAGTCGATGGTGCGGTGACCGTGGTTGTGCCGGACGAGCACCGCGGTCGGGTAGTTCATCCACCTGGTGTCGGAGGCGACGACGTGCACGGCGCCGTCGTGGGTCATTCGCAGCAAACGCTGGCCGCCGACCGGAGTTCCGTCCTTGGCAAAAATGCCGTTCGTGACCAGCCACAGCGGGCCCGCGCCGCTGAAGTCGATGCCGTCGACGGTGGCCAGTTTCGGTGAGGTGCGGACGACCGACAGCTTGCCGTGCGTCCCGCCGGGCCCGAAGGGCACTGCGGCGAGCCGGCCCAGTGATTTCCCGGCGCGGTTCTCGCCCGCGTCCGAGACGGCGATGTAGAGCACGCCGCGGCGCACCGCGAGACCGTTTGCGCCGATGCCGTTGACCTTGCCCTGCGCGGCGAGCCGCGGGCTACGCAGCCAGGGGGAGCTCAGCGTCGCCGGTGCCGGCTGGGTGCCCGGGTTCCACCGCCAGATCCGCCCGGCGTCACTGTCGGAGACGTAGAGCGCCCCGCGGCTGAACACCAGACCGTTCGGGAAGGTGTCCGCGGGCAGGGTGAGGACACGGGTCATCTTCGAACGGGTGACGCGGAAGACGCCGGGCGCCGGTGCGGCGCCGAAGGTGGCATCCGCCACGTAGAGGTGCCCGGCGGCGTCGAAGGCCACGCCGGTGAGGATGCCGGGGGTGCGCAGCGCGGGACCGAACTGCGATCGCGCGCCGTCGGCGCTGATCCGGTAGATCCGGCCCCGGTTGACCTGCTGGCCCCACGTGGTCACCGAGGCGAAGAGCGCGCCTCGCGGCCCGCGGGTGAGGCTCTCGGCGAACTGCGCATCGCGCCGGAATGCGGCGAGCACCCGGGGATGCAGATGCTGGCGGGAACTCGCCGGGTTCGCCGACGCGGCGGGCATTCCGGCGACCAGTGTCGCCGCGCAGGCGACGACGGCGCCCAGCACGGCCACGGCGCCACGGCAGGTTTGTGCTCGGACGGTCGGCATGGCCGCCTCCTCCCGGTTCGGTCGGCTCCACCTTCGACGACGGCGGTCAGGGCGGGCAGGGCCTTCGGATCCATTGCGCGCCGGGCCCGGGTCCCGTTTCGGCCGGCGTTCGCGTGACGCCCGCCTCATCGCGTTGAAGGACCGGATGGGCTGGCCTAGGGTCCGGCGTGGTGGACAGCTTCGCGGACAACCCCGCCCGCTACCTGGCCCTGCTCGCCCCACTCGACCTCGGCTTCACCACCCTGCCGAACCGGGTGCTGATGGGCTCGATGCACGTGGGCCTGGAGGACCGGCCGAAGAACCTGCGGCGTCTCGCCGAGTTCTACGCCGAGCGCGCCCGCGGCGGCGTCGCGCTCATGGTCACCGGCGGGTTCTCCCCGAACCGGACCGGCTGGCTGCTGCCCTTCGCCGGGAAGCTGACGACCGCGCGCGAGGTGGGCCGCCATCGCGAGATCACGAGGGCCGTCCACGACAATGGCGGGCGGATCGCCTTGCAGATCCTGCACGCCGGCCGCTACGCGTACCACCCGTTCAGCGCGACCGCGTCCCGCTCGAAATCGCCGATCACCCCGTTCACCGCCCGCGAAATGAGCGCACGCGAGATCCGGTCGACGATCGCGGACTTCGCCGCCACCGCGGCTCGGGCGCGCGAGGCGGGCTACGACGGTGTCGAGCTCATGGGCTCCGAGGGCTACCTGCTGAACCAGTTCCTCGCCCCGCGCACCAACCAGCGCACCGACGACTGGGGCGGCAGCGCGCAGAACCGGCGCCGACTGCCGGTGGCGGTCGTGCGGCGGGTGCGCGAGTCCGTGGGCGCCGACTTCATCGTGATCTACCGGATGTCTTTGCTCGACCTCGTCGAGAACGGGCAGAGCTGGGACGAGGTCATCGCGCTCGGCCGCGAGGTCGAGCAGGCCGGCGCGACGCTGCTCAACACCGGCATCGGATGGCACGAGGCACGCGTGCCGACGATCGTGACGTCGGTGCCGCGTGCGGCGTTCACCTGGGCCACCGCGGCGTTACGGCGCGAGGTCTCGATACCGGTGATCGCTTCGAACCGCATCAACATGCCGGAGACCGCGGAGGAGATCCTGGCCCGGGGCGACGCCGACATGGTGTCGATGGCCCGCCCGTTCCTCGCCGACCCCGAGTGGGTGGCCAAGACGGCCCGGGGCCGCAGCGACGAGATCAACACGTGCATCGCCTGCAACCAGGCCTGTCTCGACCACACCTTCGCGCGCAAGGTGGCGAGCTGCCTGGTCAACCCGCGCGCCGGTCACGAGACGGAGCTGCGCATCACCGCGGCGCCGCGCCGTAAGCGGATCGCGGTGGTCGGCGCCGGCCCGGCCGGGCTGGCGCTGGCCACCACGGCCGCGGCACGCGGCCACGACGTGGAGCTCTTCGAGGCCGAGCCCGATATCGGCGGGCAGTTCCAGCTCGCCCGCCGCATTCCCGGCAAGGAGGAGTTCGCCGAGACGCTGCGCTACTTCACCCGGCGGCTCGAGCTGACCGGCGTGAAGGTGCACCTGCAGCGCCGGGTCACCGCTGCCGGGCTGCTCGACGGCGGCTGGGACGAGATCGTGCTCGCCACCGGCGTCACCCCGCGTGCCGTCGACATCCCGGGCGCGGGGCGTCCCCAGGTGCACAGCTACGCGGACGTCATCACCGGAGCCGTCCAGGTCGGCGGTCGCGTGGCGGTGATCGGCGCCGGCGGCATCGGCTTCGACGTCGCCGAACTGCTCACGTACCCGGGGGTATCCGGCGTGCCGCAGGAGCGCGACGATTGGATGCGCGAATGGGGTGTGGGTGACCCGGCCGCCGCACGCGGTGCCCTCGTCCCGCCACAGCCGGAGCCCTCGCGACGGCAGGTCTTCCTGCTCCAGCGCAAGTCGACGAAGGTCGGCGCCGGCCTCGGGCGGACCACCGGTTGGGTGCACCGCACGTCGCTGCGCTCTCGCGGCGTCGAGACCCTGCGCGGCGTCACCTACGAGCGCATCGACGACGCGGGTCTGCACATCCGCATCGGCGACACCAACCCGCGCCCGCGCCTTCTCGAGGTGGACGACATCGTGATCTGCGCGGGGCAAGAACCCCGCCGCGAGCTGCTCGCCGAGCTGCAGGCGGCAGGGCGGCAGGTGCACCTGATCGGTGGCGCGGACGTGGCCGCCGAGCTGGACGCGAAGCGCGCGATCGACCAGGGCACCCGGCTCGGCGCGCGGTTGTGAGCCGCGAACAGGCGGTCGGCGTCCCGGTCAGCGGAAGCGACGCAGCCGTAGGCTGTTGGTCACCACGAACACCGAGCTGAACGCCATCGCCGCCCCGGCGATGAGCGGGTTGAGCAGACCGAACGCCGCGAGCGGCAGCGCGGCCACGTTGTAGGCGAACGCCCAGAACAGGTTCCCCTTGATGGTCGCCAGCGTCGCCCGCGACAGCCGGATCGCGTCGGCCGCCGAACGCAGGTCGCTGCGCACCAGGGTGAGGTCCGAGGCCTCGATCGCCACGTCGGTGCCGCTGCCCATCGCGATGCCGAGATCCGCGGTCGCGAGCGCCGCAGCGTCGTTGACCCCGTCACCGACCATCGCCACGACCCGTCCCTGCTCCTGCAGGCGCGCGACCTCGGCAGCCTTGTCGGTCGGCAGCACCTCGGCCACCACGTCGTCGATGCCCACTTCGCTGGCGATCGCCCGCGCGGCACGACGGTTGTCGCCGGTGAGCAGCACCGGATGCAACCCGAGCCCGCGCAACTCGGCCACCGCCTGTGCGCTGGTGACCTTCGCGCTGTCGCCCACGACCAGCAGCCCGCGAATCTCCCCGTCGCAGGCGACGAGGACGGCCGTGCGCCCGGCGTCCTCGGCCGCGGCAAGCGCGGCGGCGAGGCCCGCGTCCGGGTGCAGCGCCCACTGTTCGAGCAGCGCCGGCCGGCCGACGACGACGGCGTGCCCGTCGACGACGCCGCGCACGCCCAACCCGGGCACGTTGTCGAAATCAGTGACCGGTGGCAGGGTCCCGAAGCGTTGCTCGGCTGCTGCGGCGACGGCGACCGCCACCGGGTGCTCGCTGGCCGCTTCCACGGCGCCGGCGAAGCGCAGGACGTCGTCCGGGCCGACGACCTCGTGCAGGGTCATCCTGCCGGTGGTGATCGTGCCGGTCTTGTCGAGCACCACGGTGTCCACCCGCCGCGTGCTCTCCAGCATCTCCGGCCCTTTGATCAGGATGCCGAGCTGGGCGCCGCGGCCGGTGCCCACCATCAGCGCCGTCGGCGTGGCGAGGCCGAGCGCGCAGGGGCAGGCGACGATGAGCACCGCGACGGCCGCGGTGAACGCGGCGTGCGCCCCGCCGCCGAGCGCCAGCCACGTTCCCAGCGTGATCGCCGCGAGCGCGATCACGGTAGGGACGAAGACGGCGCTCACCCGGTCGGCGAGCCGCTGCACGGCCGCCTTGCCGCTCTGCGCCTGCTCGACGAGCCGGGCCATCTGGGCGAGTTGGGTGTCCTCGCCCACCCGCACCGCCTCGACGACGAGCCGGCCGCCGACGTTGACGGTGGCGCCGACGACGTCGTCGCCGGCCCGGACCTCTGCGGGTACCGATTCGCCGGTCACCGCGGACGCGTCCACCGCGGAGGCGCCTTCGACGACCCGGCCGTCGGTGGCGATCTTCTCGCCGGGGCGGACGACGAACCGGTCGCCCACGGCGAGCTGGGCGATCGGCACGCGTTGCTCGCGACCGTCGCGCAGCACGGCGACGTCCTTGGCGCCGAGATCGAGCAAGGCGCGCAGCGCAGCGCCGCTGCGCCGTTTTGCCCGCGCTTCGGCCCACCGTCCGGCGAGCAGGAAGACGGTGACCACCGAGGCCACCTCGAGATAAATCTCGTCCGGGCCGCTGGACCCCGCGAACAACGCGAAGCGCATCCGCATGCCCGGCTCGCCGGCGTCGCCGAGGAACAGCGCCCACAGCGACCACACGAACGCCGCGAGCACGCCGAGCGAGATCAGCGTGTCCATGGTCGTCGCGCGGTGCCGCAGGTTCGTCCATGCGGCCCGGTGGAACGGCCACGCGCCCCACACCGCGACCGGCGCAGCGAGCGTCAGCGCCAGCCACTGCCAGCTCCGGAACTGCCAGGCGGGGACCATGGACAGCACGAGCACCGGAAGCGCGAGGGCGGCGCAGATGAGCGTGCGGCGGGCGAGTTCGGCGGCCTCGTCCCGATCCGCCGGCGGGGGGGTCGCCGCCCCGGTCGGCGGCGGAACGGTCGCGGTGTAGCCGGTCGCCTCGACGGTGCCGATGAGCTGGGTCAGCTCGACGGACTCGGGGTACTCGACCCGCGCCTTCTCGGTGGCGAAGTTGACCGAGGCGGTGACGCCGCCGAGCTTGTTGAGTTTCTTCTCGACGCGCGCCGCGCACGAGGCGCAGGTCATCCCGCCGATGGCCAGCTCGATCGACTTGGTCACGGCCGGAGGTCGGCCAATCGGTAGTCGCCCGCCTCGTCGAGAGCGGCGGCGACGTCCGTGTCAGCCAGCGGGGCCGCGCTGGTCACCGTGACGGTGGACGGGCCGGCCGCGTTCAGCTCGACGGCGACCTCGCCGACACCGTCGAGGGCGCCGATCTCGTCGCGCACGGCGTTGACGCAGTGCTCGCAGGTCATGCCGACGACGGCGTAGGTGCGGGTGGTCGGTGTGCTCACTGATCCTCCGGTGGTCAGGAACGGACGAGTCGGGCGATTGCCGCCGAGGCCTCGGTGATCTTCGCTTCTGCTTCTGCGCCGCCGTGCGTGATCGCGTCGGCAACACAGTGACTGAGGTGCTCCTCGAGCAGCGAGAGGGCGAAGGCGTCGAGCGCGCGCTTGGCCGCCGACACCTGCGTCAGGACGTCGATGCAGTAGGTGTCCGACTCCACCAGCCGCTGCAGGCCGCGCACCTGTCCTTCGACTCTGCGCAGCCGGGTGACGTGTGCCTGCTTGTTGGCCGCGTAGCCGGGCATGGCGTGCTCCATCGGATCACCTCTATACCTAGGAGGGGTATGTGCCCACTATACCCCGTCCGGGTATGCCTGATGGTGGGAGGGATTCACCGCAGCCGGGCTCGGGTATGCCACGGGCGTAGGACGACCCGAGAATTCACGAGGAGCTGGCGATGGCCGAGCACGGCAAGACCACCGAGGCGGGCGCGGGCCTCAGCGACCAGGAGATGGCCGAGCAAGTCGCCGAGCAGACGCCGAGCGAGATCAACGAGTCCGACGTGTTCAAGCGCGAAGCCGAGGGCACCGTCACCGACACCGAGGCGGCGAAGGCGGACGCCGACGAGCTGACCGGGCCCGCGGACGCCTAGTCAGCAGCACCACACAGCAACGGTCCGCGCCGAGGCACGAGAAGTGCCTCGGCGCGGACCGTTCTGCTGGGCTACCGGGTTCCTCAGCCCTTGCGGACGACCGGCTCGACCGCGGTGGCGAGCAGTGCCTGCCCGGCCGGGCTCGGGTGCACATCGCAGGGGTGGTTCGGAGTCGGGTCGGCCGGCGTGGGCCACAGCAACCCTGCGGCGCAGGTGTTGCCCCCGGCGATCTTCGCCGCCTTTTGCAGCGCGCCGAAGCCGTCCGCGACCTGCACGTGGTACGGCTTGGCGGCGTTGTCGACGACCTGGTTCAGGATCGAGACGAGCGCGTTCTGGTTCGCGTCGGCGTAGTTGAGGGAGTAGTAGTTCACGATCACGACCTGGCCCTTGTAGTGCGCCCGGTTCCGGATGCGGTCCATGATCGTCGTGACGTTCTTCTGGATGCGCTTGATCAGCGCGATCTGCGCACTGCCCTGGCAGCCGTGGTGGAATTCCTGGCAGAGGAAGCCGTCGTTGGCGCCGATCATCAGGCTCACCAGCTTGGTCTTGGGGTGCTGGCGCAGGAAGCTCAATGCGAAGCGCAGCTGCGAGTCGGAGTACTTGACCTTCAGCGGATACGCGTCGCGGTACCCGGGTCCGCTGCCGTTGACGTTCGTGCAGCCGTTGCTCTTCCTGGTCTTGTTGATCATGCTGGCAGTGGTCTCGCCCGGGCAGGAGGCGTTGATGAGCCGGAAGCCGAGATCGCGGGCGACGATCTCGGGGTAGCCGACGAACGAGTGCGGCTTGTTGTAGTTCGGCGCCACGACCGCGTATTTGCCGCGGTATCCGAACGGCACCGAGTCGCCGAGGGCGAGGTAACGCGGTTCGGCGTGCTTCGTCGCGGTGCTCGTCCTCGCCGGGTGGTGCGCGGCCGGCGCTGCGCTCGCGTTCGGCAGGGTCGCGACCAGGGTCGCGCCGACCGCGGCGGCAGACGCGGCGAGCACTGCCAACCGGCGGACGGATGAGGGCTTCATTGCCATCTGGTACTGCCTTTCTGAAGAGGTCCCTGATGCGGGCCTTCACAAGATTCGCTACGCGGGGAGGCGCGTCAAGCACCATTGGTCACATGCCGCCAGTTACGTCTCGGGACAGGATGGGTTTGGTGGAGAATGCTCGCTTTGCAGGCCAGTTCGACCGCACCTGAGCCGAGGTGACCATGATCGACGTCCGCCTCGCCGACCCGGATGACGTCGCCGGCATCCGGGCCGTCTCCCGGGCTACCGGGCAACCTGAGATCGACTCGGGCGCCGACCCGCGCTACGTGCGCGCGCTGCTCGAGCAGGGCCGCGTCCTGGTCGCCGCGTGCGACGACCGGATCTGCGGGTGGGGGGCGGTGCGCGCCGGCGCGCTCGGCGAGCTGCTCACCGACCTCTTCGTCGCGCCCGAGAACCAGGGCGCGGGCATCGGCCGAACCCTGCTCGCCCGGTTGTGGCCGGTCGCCGAAGCCGGCGGCCGGCTGACGTTCTCCTCGCGCCACCCGCACGCCCAGCCGCTGTACTTGCGTTCCGGTCTGCAACCGCGCTGGCCGCTGCTCTACCTGGCGGGGCGGCCGGGGCGCTTGCCGGCGCCGCAGGCCCGGGCCCGGAGCGTCGAGGCCGGCCAGGCCGCCGAGGCCGAGCACGCGCTCGTCGGAGCGAGCCGGGGCGCCGACTACCGCTACTGGAGCGAGGGCCTCGGCGCGCAGGCGCTCGTCGTCGAGGCGGACGGCCGGCTGATCGCCGCCGGTGCGCGGCTGCCGGGACGGCTGATTCACCTCGGCTGCGCGGCAGACGCCTCGGCGACCGACGCGCTGTTCGCCGCGCTGCGCACGGTTCCGGGCACGCGGGCGACCGTGTGCCTGCCCGGCCCGCACCCGGCCGTGCGCACGATGCTGGGCGCCGGGTGGCGTGCCGAGGACTACGACCTCGCCATGACCACCGCCGACGTCACCCTGCCCGTCACCTGGGCCTACTCACCGGCGCTCGGCTGAGGCCGTCCCCGAGCCGGCTGTCGTTTCGGCGCGCGCAAGTCCTCGACGCCGCTTATGGTGCAAATACTCCGGCTCGAGGGGGACTCATGCACGTTCGCCCATTGCTGCCCGCCTGCGCGCTGATCGGCGCCGCCGCGCTCGCCGCCCTGGGCACCGCCGCGCCCACCAGCGCGCGCCCGCCGACACCGGGGCGCCCGGCCGCCGCCGCGGCGTCGGTCCCGCGTGCGCCCGCGGCGGCTGCCGTGCGCCCAGGGCGGCTGCGGTTCTCCCGCATGGTGATCGTCGACGAGCAGCGGCCCGGCAACGAGCCGGACGTCAAGGTCGACAGCCGCGGCCGCATCTACTCCAGCGAACCGTTCGGATTCTCCACCACGAGCAGCTTCCTGTGGCGCTCGAACGATCACGGCCGCAGCTACCAGCTCGTGCCCGGCAACATCGGTAGCGGCAAACCCACCACGTGCGCCGGCGGCGGCGACACCGACTTGTTCATCGACCGGCACGACGCGCTGTACTTCTCCGACCTGCAGGGTTTGACCAACATCTCCAACAGCGTCAGCACCGACGGCGGCAAGACGTGGCAGACCACCTGCGCCGGTGCGCCGAACACCCCCGTCGACCGCATGTGGTTCACCGGCACCGGCAGCCTGGCCAAGGGCAATCTGCGGCTCTATCAGGACTACGACCAGGTGAACACCTCGGCGAGCCCGAACAACCCGGGCGGCAATCAACTGGTCGAAACCCTCTCGACCGACGGCGTCACCTTCGTCCCGGTCACCAACCCGAACCTCGCCGGCACCGACTGCCTGGGCACCGCGGTCAACTGCGTCACCGACAACGAGGGCATCTCCGGCAACCAGGTGATCGACCCCAAGACCGGCAACGTGTTCATCGCGCACACTGCGATCAACGGCGCATCCAGCGGCACGCCCGGTGTCCAGGTCTCCGAAGGGCGGATCGCCGACAACGGCGGGGCGCCGACGGCCACCTGGACCGCGAGCCGCAACCTCGACGCCGCCCTGTGCCCGCACACCCGCGGCACCTGTGTCGACAAGGCGGGGAACCCCACCGAACTCGCCGGGGAGAACTTCGCGAGCATCGCCCGTGACGGGGCGGGCTACCTCTACGTCACGTTCACCGCGGGCTCGCTGCACCATGCCCACCCGAACGCGGCGCGCTTCGGTCAGTTGACCGGCCCGGAGCAGATCTACGTCGTCCACTCGCTGGAGCCGGCGACGATGACGGATCCGGCGAAGGTGACCTGGTCGCGCCCGCAGCGGATCACCGGCGCACACCGCGGCATCAGTACGGGCACCAACACATTCCCATGGATCACCGCGGGCTCGCGGGGGCGCGTCGCCGTGGCCTGGTATCACACCGCCACCAGCTTCCAGAAGGGCGCGTGCGGCAAGCCCCGGTGCCGCTCGTACGGTGCAGCCGCGCTGAAGCACGCGGAGTGGACCGTGCAGGTCGCGCAAACGCTGCACGGCGCCGCGGCCGCGCCGCGCTGGCGGCGGGCGACGGTGAGTGACGGGCCCATCAAGTACGGCGCCATCTGCACGAACGGCCTCGGCTGCGCCACCGGGGGCGACCGCAGCCTCGGCGACTTCCTGCAGGTCAGCCCCGACCGGCAGGGCGCGCTGCTGGTGACCTACGTCGACGACACCAGTGGCAACGTCCAAGGCGGTGAGGACGCCGGTCCGGAAGTGATCAGCCGGCAGATCGGGGGCCCCAGCCTTTATGCCGGGCACCGGGTCACCGTGGACGGTGGACCCGCACGACAATCGGGCGGCGTTCGCGACCAAGCCGGGGACGCCGCCTACTCGGCCGACGGCTCACGCACCTCGGCGGACAAGGCCGGGTATCCGCAGTTGGATCTGACGGCGGCATCCATCCACCAGCCCCGGCACCGGGGTTACCTGCTCGCCCGCATTCGTGTGCGCAGACTCGTCAAGCTCACCGGCAGCCCGGCGCTCGGCGGGACGGACGTCAGCTGGATGCTGCGCTGGACGGAGGTGCGCCGCGGCCGTCCCGGCAACGGGCTGATCTACTACGCCGGGGTCGACAACCAGGGCGCCACACCCGGCTCGGCGCCGAGCTTCTTCATGGGCACCACCGACTGCGTACCGCCGGCCAACCAGCAGGAGCACTGCAAGTTCTTCACCTATCCGCAGACGCGCCAGATCAAGGGCGCGATCGCGCGCAAGCACGGCGTGATCACGCTGCGCATCCCGCGCAAGTACCTGCACCTGCGGCACGGGGGCAAGCTGCGCAGCGTCACCGGGTTCACGACCACCGCGGCCACGCCGCAGTCGTCCGCCACGCTGTTCAACCTCATCGACGCCACGACGCCGTTCGACGTGCGCGTGCGGTGAGCTGATCCGGTCGCCGCCGAGGCGACGCCCGGAGCTTCAGCGCTCGATGTCCTCGGCCCGGCGGGTCTCGTGGGACAGCGTCCACGCAAGCACGAACTGGGCCACGGCACCGAACAGCGCCCAGCCGACGCTCTTGTGAGCGGTGGATGCGGCGGCGGAGGCAGTCGAGGAAACCTTCGTTGTCATGCTTCGAGCCTCGCCCGCCCCGGCCGACCCGACCATGGCGAAACGTCCGCTATCGGCAGGTCGGAGGGGTGCTCGACCACGGTCTTCCGGCCCGGGCCGGTCGATAGCGTGGCATGGCGCGATGCCCCGGCACGTCCTATCTTCGTCAGACAGACCAGGGGGAGGGCCCGTGACCTACAACCCGCCGGAACCGTACGGCTCGATGCCGCCACCGCCACCGCCGATGGGCTACGGGGGCGGCGGCGTGCCCTCGCAGGTGACCACGGCCGCCGTCCTGCTGTTCGTCAGCGGCGCGTTCAGCGTGCTCGGCGGCCTGCTCCTCGTGGCGCTCGGGTCGGTCGGTGCGATCTTCGTCGTCGTCGGTGTCGTGTTGCTGATCATCGGAGGATTCGAGATCTGGGTCGGCGTCGCGCTGCGACAGCTCAAGGCGTGGGCGCGCACGGCGGCCATCGTGATCGCCGGTATCGGTGCCGTGCTGTCGTTGATCAACCTGATCAGGGGTGGCTACACCAGCGTCATCAGCCTCGTGCTGGACGCCGTGATCATCTACATGCTCACCCGACCGGAGGCCGTGCGGGCCTTCGCGGCGTCCGGGCGCTGAACTGCGGCCGGCGGCGTCAGCCCGTCCGGAGCATCCACAAGCCGAGCAGGCCGGCGGCCACCACGAAAGCTGCCGTGCCGAGCAGTATGGCGACGCCGGGTGCGTAGCGGCGCCACAGGGGCAGCGGCGTCCGGCCGGTTCGGAAATGGCGGGTGGCTGTGGTCATCAGCGCGGAACTCCGGTTCGGTCGATCTTCTGGCTGACGCCGTAGCGGCGGCTGCGCAACCGCTCGAGCGCAAGGGCGCGGATCAGTTCGGGCTCGGCCGGGCCGCCGCCGATATCGAGCTCACGCCGGCAGCGGCGCACCGCGATGGCGATGGTGGCCAGCGGGACGCTGGCCTGCAGGTCCTGGAAGACGTCCTCGACGACATCGGCCAGCGTGGTCTCTCCCGGCGTGAACCCGAGTGGGTGGTCCATACTCAACCGCCAGCCTTCCGTTGGATGTGCCTGCCTCGAGCGCTATCTGGTAGACGCCGGGAAGCAGCGGAGCGTTGCGCTTGCTCCCCGACGCGCCGAAACTCTGCGGCGCGGCACACCTTTGTCGATTGTCCGCGGCTGCCCGGTCGGCCGCGAGGCACAAGGCCCCGATTTCGCCGGACTCGTGGCCCGGCTCGCACCCAAGCGCGCCGGCGCGGCTGGCTAGGCTCTAGATCGCGAAGTGGCGAGGCCGCGGAGGCGAGCATGAGCACCGACAGTTGTGACGTCGCGATCATCGGCGCGGGCGTGATCGGCTGCTCGGTCGCGTACGCCCTCGCCAAGCGCGGCTACCGGGTGTGCGCGGTCGACCGCGGCCCGGCGGCGGGCGCGGGATCGACCAGCGCGTCGTCGGCGATCGTCCGGTTCAACTACTCGACGGTCACCGGCGTGGCCGCCGCCTGGGAGGCGAAACACGCCTGGGAGCGGTGGGCGGAGCACCTGGGCGGCGCCGACGACGCGGGCATGGCCCGCTTCTTCCGTACCGGGGGCCTGGTTCTCGAGTCCCCCGGCCAGGATCGCGGGAAGGTGCTGGCGCTGTTCGACCAGGTCGGGGTGCCGTACGAGCAGTGGGACGCCGCAACGCTTCGCGAGCGCCTGCCGTTGGTCGAGCCCGGTCGCTTCTACCCGCCCAAGCCGGTGACCGACGAGGCGTTCTGGGCCGAACCGGAGGGCGAGCTGACCGCCTACTGGACGCCGGACTGCGGGTTCGTCGACGACCCGCAACTGGCGGCGCACAACCTGATGGCTGCCGCCGCCCGCCGCGGCGCGACCTTCCGGTTCCGGACCCAGGTGCGCGGGATCGTGCGGCACGGCGGACGGGTGAGTGGCCTGGACCTGGCCGACGGCACCACGCTGAACGCCCCAGTCGTCGTCAACGTCGCCGGGCCGCATTCGCACGTGATCAATGAGATGGCGGGCGTGCTCGACGACTTCGCGGTGACGACACGTCCGATGCGGCAGGAGGTGCACGAGGTCCGCGCACCGGAGGGCTACAACTCCAGCGGCCCCGGCCCGCTCGTGGCCGACTTGGATCTCGGCACCTACTTCCGCGGCACGCCCAGCGGCGGGCTGCTCGTCGGCGGAACCGAACCGGAATGCGACCCGCTGCAGTGGCTGGACGACCCGGACCACGCCGACCCGCGCCCGTCCAAGCAGGTGTACGAAGCACAGCTCTACCGCGCGGCGAGGCGCATCCCGACGCTCGCCGTCCCAAGCAGCCCACGCGGCGTCGCCGGCGTCTACGACGTCTCCGACGACTGGATCCCGATCTATGACAAGACCAGCCTGCCGGGCTACTTCGTCGCGATCGGCACGAGCGGGAACCAGTTCAAGAACGCGCCGATCGTGGGGGAGTTCCTCGCCGCGATCATCGCCGCAACCGAAGTCGGAACGGATCACGACCTCGACCCGGTTCAGCTTGCGCTGCCGATCACCGGGAACACGATCAACCTGGGGCATTACAGCCGCAAACGGAAGATCAACACGAGTAGCAGCTTCAGCGTCATGGGCTGAACGCCGCCGCGTTACGCTGCTCGGATGACCGATGAACCGGCCACGGTCAGCGAGCCGGCGCACGCCGACGTCCCCGGACTCGCCCGCCTCGCGGAGCTGCTCGACGCAGTCCCGGACGGCTTCGTCGCCCTCGACGGTGACCTGACGATCCTGTGGCTCAACGCAGCTGCGTCCCGCCTCGTTCAGCGGTCCGCGGCGGAGCTCATCGGCGCCCCGCTGACTGAGGCGTTCCCCGATCCCGGGAGCAGCGTCGTCCTCGAGCATTTCCGGCGCGCGCTGGCGGAGCGCCATGAGGTGAGCTTCGAGTTCCGCGGCGTGCTCCCGAAGTGGCTCGCGATCTCGGCAACGCCCACCGGCGCCGGGCTGGTAGCGACGCTGCGCGACGTCGGCCCGCGGCGTCGCGATGCTCTGCTGCTCGACGGCAACCGGCAGGTGCTCACCCGCATCGCTGAGAACGCGCCGTTGCCGGACGTGCTCGAGGCGGTCATCGAGATGGTGGAGACCCATTCCGAGCACGGGGCGCTCGGCTCGGTGCTGCTGCTCAGTGACGACGGGCAGCACCTGTTGCACGGGTCGGCGCCGAGCCTGCCG
>DASSEP010000044.1:0-29364 GCA_035695205.1 Jatrophihabitans sp.
GGCATCTCCGACGGTTTCGTGCCTGGCATCATCGCCCGGCATCGGGCGGAGATCGACGAGCTCGTGCCCGTCGACAGCGAGCTGGCCATCGCCGAGATGCGTCGCCTGGCCCGCGAATTCGGATTGTTCGTCGGACCGAGCTCCGGTGCTCACCTGATCGCCGCCCGCGAGGTGCGCGACCGACATCGACTAGACAACGTGGTCACCTTCTTCTGCGACGAGGGCGAGAAGTACCTCGCCGACTACCACCTCACGGGCTAGCGGCGATGAGCCGCACGTCTCACCCGCGGCATCTGTTGTTTCTATTGAAACTCGTATAAAATATGGAGGTAGGCAAAAGGAAGCGATCACGATGAGGGCAACGCAGCAGACAGCAATCGCTCCCGGCACAGGCGCGACCACACTGGTCGGGGAGCACACGGACATCCTGCGCGAGGTGCACCGCCGTGCGGCTGCGGTCAGCGCGCGTGCCGAGCGACACAACTGGCCGCACGCGGAGCTCGCCGCGCTGCTCGGCTTCCTGCGCACGACACTGCTTCGACAGGCATCGGACGAAGAAGCGCACCTGTTCCCGGCGGACGCCTCCTCGGCGCCGGCCGCGGAGTTGAGCGCGGACCACGGTCGCCTCTACGCGGTCACCGAACAACTCGAGCGGGCATACCGGGACGGATGTCCGACAGCACAGCTGCAGCAACTTCTCGACCAGCTGGTGACCACGTTGCGGCGTCATGTCGCCGCGGAGGAGCGAATCCTGCCCACGCTGGCGGGCACCGGGGGGGAGTTGCCGGCCGCCGCCACGGCCGGCAACTACGGGCCCCCAGAGGACGCTGCCGTGGTCATCGACCTCGACGCGTTGCCTGAGGACGTCGCAGTGCAGATGTGTATCGAGCGGCTGCTTCGCCTGCGGCCCGGCCAGCGGGCCCGGATCCGGTCATGCGCTCCGGCGCATCTGAACGAGATCTGCGAGTGGCTGCACGACTTCGACCCAATCCGCTTCGGCTTCAATCGGACGTCGGGAGACGCCGGTACCCAACTCGAGGTCTCCTGCCGTACCGCTGCCTGAGCCCATCTTCGCCGGCACGGCGGGATCCTGCCGTGTGTCCTGCGGGAACTCCTCGGCGCCGGTGAGCCGGACGACTCCGCGCAGAACCAAGGAGGTTGCACCGTTGACCGACTCGTTGTATCACCCGACCTCGCCGGAGATCCACGCCCGGCGCAAGGAACTCGCACCGCACACCCACGAGGCCTTCGAGGCATTCAGCCGCAGCGTGTTCGCCGCCGGCGCGTTGCCGGAAAAGACCAAGCAGCTGATCGCCGTCGCGGTCGCGCACACCACCCAGTGTCCGTACTGCATTCAAGGCCACACCCGGCTCGCGCACCGCAAAGGTGCCAGCGACGCCGAGATCATGGAGGCGATCTGGGTGGCCGCCGAAATGCGCGCGGGCGGCGCTTACGCGCACGCCACCCTCGCCCTCGGCGTGCTCGACGAACTCGGGGCGAAGGCGCATCCGGACGGGCACAGCTAAATCCCGAGCTGCAATCGACCGGTCAGGTGCTGCCCGCGCTGGTTTGCCGGTAGGTGATCGCCAACGCGGTCCCGGCCAACACCAGGAAGGCCGCCACGGCGACCGCGACCAGTGCCCACCCGGCCGCGCGAGCGGTGTCGGAGGGCAGCGTCAGCAGCAGCACGCCGGCGTTGAGGACGGCAATCCGCGGCCAACCCCACCGGTCGAGGACCGCGGCGGTGCGTCGACCGAGCGCGGGCCCGCCGCCGAGCACCACCGGAAGCAGGTAGGTCAGCGCGCCGAGCAGCACTTGCACCGGGAACCCGGGAAGGAACCACGGCACCAGTGACTCCAGGCGGTCGGCGAGCATCGCCGGGTCGCCGCTGCCGATGACCGCCGCTGCATCGACCACGAGCGCGATCACGAGCCACGCGGTGCCCGCGGCCAGCATCCAGGTTGCTGGGCTGTGCGGCGCGCGCCGGCGTCCGGTGCGCAGGAACGGATCGAGGAACAGCGCCGCCCCGGCCAGGTAGAGCAGCAGCCCGGCGATCGTGACCGGCCGGGTCGCAGCCAGCACCCCGGCGACGATGAGCGCCAAGCCTGCGGTGCATGCAAACAGGCAGCGCCGCGCGGCGGAGTCGAGCCCGTCGACCATCCGGGTGCGCAGCGCGGTCGGCCACAGGCTGAACTGCGTGCCGAACACCGTCAGCGTCACCCAGCCCAGCAGGTTCAGGTGCAGGTGCGCGGCAAACAGCCGCGGATACCACCGAGCCGGCACGCCGATCGCCATCGCGGCGCCGGCCGCCGCGCCCAGCACCAGTGCGGCCGCGGCCACGTAGTAGTAGCGGACGGCCGCCACGAACCGGCGGCCTTTCGCCGCGTGCACGGCACGGGCCAACGCCCCGCCGTGCCCGGCGATGACCGCGATGAGCAGCGATGCCCCGACGACGACTGTGGCGTGCTGCCCGGCTTCGACGCCGGCGAGCACCGTCACGACGGCGGCGTTCAACACGACGAGCCGGATCGTCGCCAGCCGGCGAGATGGCTGCGGTTGCCGTAGGAGCGTCGCAGTGAAGTGCGCGCCCCAGGTGACGATCGCGTTCGTCACCGCGCCGAGCAGCAACAGATGGATGACGAGCCATCCCGGGCGCGGGCCGTGCCGAACGGCCAGCCACGCGACGGCGGCGACCAGGTAGGCAAGCACCACCGCGTTTGCGGAGGCGTGCCACGTCCTCCGCCGGAACCGGCTGATCACCATCCGTTCATACTGTCGCGCCCGTCCGGGATTGCTCAGTGGGGAGCCGTCACCCAGGGACGGCCGCCGCGGCCACGACGAGGTCCTCCATCGCCAGGCCGACCGACTTGAACACGGTGACGTCGTCGGCCGATTGACGAACGAGCTTGCCGCGGCACAGTTCGGCGAGATCGGCGACCACCGCGCTCGGATCGAGCACGCCGGCATCGAGGGGGATCCGCAGGTCGCCGGCCTCGGTGAGCGCCGTGCCGCGGTCCTCGACGACGATGCGCGCGCGGCGCACGGTCTCGTCGTCCACTTCGCGGGTATGCGGCTGGAACGAGCCGACTGCGTTGACGTGTGACCCGGCGGCGAGGCGGGCGCCGTCGAACAGGGGGGTCGCGCTCGTGGTGCACGTGCAGACGAGCTGTGCCGAAGCGACGTCGCCGGGCGATCCCGTGCGCGCGGTCAGGCCTCGGGCGCGCGCTGCGGCGACGAGCGCCTCGGCCCGTGCGGGGTCGCGGCCGACCACGACCACCTCGCGAATCGGCCGCACCGCGCACATGGCCGCCAGATGGGCGTGCGCCTGCGCGCCCGCTCCGAAGATCACCAGGGTGGCGGCGTCCGGCGCCGCAAGCAGGCGGGTGGCGAGCGCGGATACCGCCGAGGTGCGCAGGTTCGTGAGCGCCTCGCCGTCGAGGATCGCCAACGGCGCGGCGGCCGAGCCTCCGAACAGCACATAGGTGGCATGCACGCTCGGTTGGCCGAGTTCGCGATTTCCGGGGCGGACGCTGACCAGCTTCGCGCCGGCTAGCGTGCGGCCGTCCACCTGGCCGGCGGCGGGCATGGTCAGGAACGTCGCGTCGCCCATCGGCAACTGGCTGCGCTGTGGCGCCTCGACGGACACGCCGGCACCGAAGGCGTCGGCCAACGCGTCCGCGGCGGCGACGACGTCGATCCGGGCGGCGAGTTCCGCGGCGGACAGGAAGGCGGGATCGCGGCTCATATGATGTAGCGCTCCGGGCGGGTCTCGTCGTTGGCGAACCGGTCGGCCGACAGCGGGCTGACGTCGATGAACGGCTCCCGACCCAGGACGAGGTCTCGTACGACCTCGCCGACGGCCGGGCCCTGCAGGAAGCCGTGGCCGGAGAAGCCGGTGGCGTAGAAGAACCCGGGCAGCTCGCCGGCTTCCCCGATCAGCGCGTTGTGGTCGGGCGTCTGCTCGTACAACCCGGCCCAGCCGGTCGCGATCCCGACCCCGGACAGGCTCGGGGCGCGGTGGGCGATGGCCTCGCTGAGCCGGGGCAGCCAGGTGTCGGTGCGCCGGAGGTCGAAACCCGGACGTTCGTCAGGATCGGACATGCCGATCAGCAGGCCGGGGCCTTCACGGTGGAAGTAGAAGCTGGTCGTGAAGTCGATGGTCATCGGCAGGTTCTCGGGAAGGTCGGTGATCGGCTCGGTGACCAGGATCTGCCGGCGCATGGGGGAGACCGGGAGATCCACGCCGGCCATGTCACCGACCGCCGCGGACCACGCCCCAGCGGAGCAGACGACGGTGGACGTGCGGACAGCGCCGCGGTCGGTGACGACGGACGTGATCCGCCCGCCCTCGACGGCGATGCCGCGGGCGGCGCACCGGGTCACCAGCCGGGCTCCGAAGCGACGCGCTCCCGCGGCGTAGCCCTGCACCACCGAATCGGGGGTGCAGTGCCCGTCGGAGGGGGAGAACGCCGCGGCGAGCAGGCCCTCGCCGTGCACCAGGGGGGACAACTGCAGTGCTTCCTCGACGGTGATCAGTCGGCTCGGCACGCCGTGCCGGTTCTGCAGCGTGATCGCCTGCTCGAACGCGGCGACATCCTCGGCCCGCGAGAGCAGGAACAGGTAGCCGACCTGCTGCAGGTCGATCTCCTGCCCCGGGCGCTGCGGGAACTGCTCGAACGCGCCCAGACTGCGGGCGGCCAGCGCGATGTTGGTGGCGTCGGCGAACTGGCCGCGCACCCCGCCGGCCGCCTTGCTGGTCGAGCCCTCGCCGAGACCGTCCCGCTCGAGCACCAGGACTTCGGGCACGCCCGCCTCGGCGAGATGGAAGGCGATGCTCGTGCCGATCACGCCGCCGCCGATGACGACGACCTGCGCGCTGTCGGGAAGCTCTTGCGCCACCGCGGACCTCCGTGTGTATTCCTCGCGATCGAAATTTTTGGTATACATCCCGATCAACGGCTTCGTATACTAGCTCGCACATTTTCAGGGAAACCACAGGAGACGACGTGCCGGATCCGCTGTTCGACCTGACGGGCAAGGTGGCGATCGTGACCGGCTCCGGGCGGGGCCTCGGCCGCACCATGGCGCTCGGGCTCGCAGCGGCGGGCGCGGCCGTGGTGACCTGTGCGCGCACCGTCGAGCAGGCCGAGGACGCCGCGAAGGAGATCCAGGCGGCGGGCGGCCGGGCAGTCGGCAGGCACGCCGACACGTCCGACCGGCAGAGCGTCCGGGCGCTGGTCGATGCCACGGTCGCCGAGTTCGGACAGCTGGACGTGCTGATCAACAACGCCGGCATCGACGTGATCGAGCCGAGCGAGGAGGTCACCGACGAGCACTGGCAGCAGGTGCTCTCGATCAACCTCACCGGCTACTTCCACTGCGCCCAGGAAGCCGGCCGGCGCATGCTGGCCCAGGGCAGCGGATCGATCGTCAACATCTCCTCGATCGCCGGCCGGGTCGGCATCGCCGGGCTGACCTCGTACTCCGCCGCGAAGGGCGGGGTCGACCAGCTCACCCGCGTGCTCTCCCTGGAATGGGCGCGCCGCGGGGTCCGCGTGAACTCCATCGCCCCCGGCTACTTCGAGAACATCATGGTCGGCGCCGGCACCGAGCACGACCGGCCCGAGAAGCAGGAACAGGTACGGACGTTCACGCCGATGGGGCGTCGCGGGTTGCCTGCGGAACTGGTCGGCCCGGCGGTGTTCCTGGCCTCGGACGCGTCCTCCTACGTCACCGGCGCGGTGCTGTACGTCGACGGCGGATACACGGCGGCCTGAGTCATGGCGTTCGACGCTTTCGAGCACATCGGCCGCGCGGGGCACAAGAAGGTACTGCTGTGCTCCGACCCGGAGAGCGGGCTGCGGGCGGTGATCGCCATTCACTCCACCGAACTGGGCCCAGCGACGGGCGGCACCCGCATGTGGACCTATCCCGACGGCGGGGCGGCCATCGAGGACGCCTTACGGCTCGCGCAGGGGATGACCTACAAGTACGCGGCCGCCGGTGTCGACCTGGGGGGCGGCAAGGGCGTCATCATCGGTGACCCGCGCACCGACAAGACCGAAGCGATGCTGCGGGCCTACGGCCGCTTCGTCGACTCGCTCGGCGGGGAGTACATCACCGGCGAGGACGTCGGCACCACGCTCGCCGACATGGAGACCATCTACCAGGAGACCGACCACGTCGTCACCCTGCCGGAGCACTGCGGCGGTGCCGGCGACATCTCGCCGGCGACCGCGCTCGGCTCGGTGATGGCGACGAAGGCCTGCGCTGACCGGGTGTGGGGCACACCCGAGCTGCGCGGCCGGCGGATCGCCCTGCAGGGCCTCGGCGTTGTCGGCAGCAAGGCTCTCGCGCTGATGGTCGAGGAAGGCGCCGAGGTCGTCGTCACCGACGTCGACGACGAGAAGCTCGCCTCAGCGCGGAAGGAGTACGGCGTCAAGTCGGTCGCGCCGGACGAGATCTACGCCCAGGACGTCGACATCTTCGCGCCGTACGCCCTCGGTGCGGTCGTCAACGACGCGACGGTCCCGCAGCTGAGCTGCCGGGTGGTGGCGGGCTCGGCGAACAACATCCTCGCCGAACCCAGGCACGGCGAGGCGCTCGAGCAGCGCGGCATCGTTTACGCCGTCGACTACATCGCCAACTCCGGTGGGACGATCTTCGACACCGACCGGCTGCGCAAGGGAGGCTTCAACCGGGAGCGGGCGATGGCGAACGTGCGCCGCATCTTCGAACGCACTCACGAGGTCTTCGACATCGCCGCCGCCGATCACGTCCCGCTCTATCTCGCGGCCGACCGGCTCGCCGAACGCCGCCTCGCGGCGCTGCGGCAGCTGCGGCTCATCGACGCCCCGCGGCCGCGGACCTCCGCGGGGGACGTCGACGCCAGGAACGGCGCGCACTGACGTGTCCGCAGTCGGCACCGTCCACGAACGCCTGCACCACGCGATCGTGCGCGGCGAGCTGCGGCCCAACAGCCGGCTGGTCGAGGCCGACCTCGCCGACTGGCTCAATGTCTCGCGCACCCCGGTCCGGGAGAGCCTCCAGCGTCTCGCCCTGGAAGGTCTCGTCGACAACGAGCGGCGCGGGTGGACGGTGCACGAGCACTCCGCCGAAGAGATCCGCGAGATCTACGACGTCCGCGCTGCGCTGGAGGGCTACGCCGCACGGCTGGCAGCGGAACGCCGCACCCCCGAGGAGGTCGAGGAGATCGTGCGCTCGGGTGCGCAGGACCCGCGGGCGTTCCTCGCCCCGCCGCGCACCGGCTTCGTGGAATACAACGAGCGCTTTCACGATCTCGTCGTCGCAGCCGCGGGCAACGGCCGCCTGGTCGAGACCATCCGGCGCACCCGGGCCTATTACTTCAACCATCGGATCGCTGCGGTGTACAGCGCGCAGGAGATCGTCGAGGCCTCCGAGGGCCACCGGGCGATCGCCGACGCGGTGCGCCGCGGCGACGGCGACGCGGCCGAGCGGCTCACCCGCGAGCACGTCTACGTCGCACTCGAATTGGCGCTCCACAAGCTGTAGCCGGGGCAGCACGAGCTGTCCTGGTCCTGCCATCGATACCGGTTCAGGCGGAGTGAAGGAGACACCCAGATGAACCATTCGCCGTCGAAGATCACTGCTATTGCTGTGCTGGCCGGAGCGGCCCTGGTCGCCTCCGCGTGCAGTTCCAGCGGTTCGGGAGGCGGTGGTGGTGGCGGCGATGCGATTGTGATCGGCGTGCCGGTGCCGACCTCCGGTGACTACGCCAGCGCGGGCACGGACATCCTGCACGGCGCGCAGCTGGCCGCCAAGAAGATCAACAGCTCGGGTGGGATCAACGGCAAGAAGATCCAGATCGTCGCGCAGGACGACGCGTGCTCGGCCCAGACCGCCGCGCAGGCGGCCGAGAAGCTGATCTCGCAGAACATCGTCGCCGCGGCGGGCGGCTACTGCTCGACCGCGTCCGCGCCCGAACTCGAGACCTTCCACCGCCAGGGCATTCCCTATGTCATGGCGGCCTCCACCAACCCGGAGCTGACCGACCAGGGCTTCCCGGAGGCGTTTCGCACGATCGGCCGCGACGACGAGCAGGGACCGTTCGTCGCGAAGTTCATCACCGGTTACCTGAAGGCCAAGCGGGTCGCCGTCGGCAACGACAACAGCACCTACAGCAAGGGGCTGGCCGACAGCACCGTCGCGGCCCTGCAGAAGGACGGCGCCCAGGTCGTGTTCAACAGCGCGCTGACCCCCGGGCAGTCCGACTACAGCTCCTACCTGACCAAGGTGGGACAGTCGCACCCGGACGTCTTCTACTACACCGGCTACTTCTCGGAGATGGGGCTGCTGCTCAAGCAGGCCAAGCAGCAGGGCCTGAACTTCACCATGATGGGCGGGGACGCGAACAACGACCCGACGCTGATCAAGACCGCCGGTTCGGCGGCCGACGGCGTGCTGATCGACACGGCGCCGCTCGCGCAGTTCCTGAGCAGCGCGAAGGACTACGTGCAGGCCTACCAGTCGGCCTACCACACGGCGCCGGGCCCGTACTCGAGCTACGAGTACGACGCGGTCGGCGTGCTGGCGGAGGCGATCAAGAACGCCGGCTCGACCGAGGGCAGCAAGATCGATGCGGCGCTGCACGCGATCAAGACCTACCACGGCATCACCGGCGACTTCCACTTCGACAGCAAGGGCGACCGGCAGCCGGTGGCCTACATCATCATCACAGTGAAGAACGGACAGTTCGTCGCGGACAAGCAACTGAACCCGAACACCGGCCAGTGGGAGAGCGTGGGCTGACGGCTGTGCGCACCGCGGGCCGGTAAGGCCTGCGGTGCGCGCACGGGCCACGCTCGAGATCCGCAACCACCGGAGGCGCGCATGACCGCGTTCCTGCAGTACCTCGTGAACGGCCTGACGGTCGGGTCTTTCCTGGCGCTCATCGCGCTCGGCTACACGATGATCTACGGGATCATCCGTCTGATCAACTTCGCGCACGGCGACGTCTTCATGGTGGGCTCGTTCGTCGGGTACGCGGTGGTCAGCACGGTCGTCGCGCAGCACTGGCCGATCGCGTTGATCATCATCGTCGCGATGTTGGCCGGCATGGCGGCCACGGGCGTGCTCGGCATCGTCATCGAAGGGGTCGCCTACCAGCCGCTGCTCAACAAGCCGAGGCTGGCGATCCTCATCAGCGCTCTCGGTGTGTCGCTCGCCCTCGAGGAGGGCGCCCGGATCCAGTTCGGCGCCGGGTTCTCCTCGTATCCCGGCATCCTGCCCACCACGGGCTTCTCCATCGGCGGCGCCCACGCGTCCTACGCCCAGCTCGGCGTGTTCGTGCTGTCGCTGCTGATGATGCTGGCGCTCTACCTGTTCGTGCAGCGCACCCCCACCGGCACGGCGATGCGGGCCCTGGCGATGGATCGCGACGCCGCCCGGCTCATGGGGATCAACGTCGAGCGCACCATCATGCTGACGTTCCTGCTCGGCTCGGTGCTCGCAGGCGCGGCGGGCGTGATGCAGGGTCTCTACTACATCCAGATCAACTTCATCATGGGGTTCGCGATCGGGTTGCGCGCGTTCACCGCCGCTGTCCTGGGCGGGATCGGCAACCTGCCCGGCGCGATGGTGGCGGGCTTCCTGATCGGGCTCATCCAGTCCTTCTCCGACGGCTACATCTCGTCCAACTGGTCCGACGCGGTCATCTTCGGCGTACTGATCGCGGTGCTGATCTTCAAACCGACCGGCATATTCGGCGAACGCGTCGTGGAGCGGGTGTGATGGCGCTGGCGAACGCGCTACGGCGCGGCATCTCGACCGAATCACCGCAGACCCGATTGGCGCTGCGTGCGTCGATCACGCTGGCCGCGTGCGTCATCGCACTGCTGATCCCGCAGTTCCTGGGCGACTACGCCATGTCCGTGGCGGTCACCGTCGTCACGTACGCGATCCTCGGCCTCGGGCTCAACGTCGTGGTCGGCTACGCCGGTCTGCTCGACCTGGGGTACGCCGCCTTCTTCGCGATCGGCGCGTACACCTCCGCGCTGCTGGAGCTGCACTTCTCGCTGTCGTTCTGGGAAGCGCTGCCGATCGCGATCGTCGCGGCCGCGGTGGCGGGGTGCATCATCGGCTACCCGACGCTGAGGCTGCGCAGCGACTACCTGGCGATCGTCACCCTGGGCTTCGGAGAGATCGTCCGCATCACCGTCACGAACCTCAACGTCACCGGCGGGCCGAACGGGCTCTACGGCATCCCGCCGGCCGGGGTGTTCGGCCACTCGATCGTGTCGACGAATGGGCTGTACTACCTCGGCCTGTTCTTCATGGTGCTGGCGATCGCGTTCACCGGGCTGCTGTCGCGCTCGCGTCTCGGCCGGGCGTGGCGCAGCCTGCGCGAGGACGAGACGGCGAGCGAGGCCGTCGGCGTACCGGCGATCAAGGTCAAGCTGATGGCCTACGTCATGGGCGCCATCGTCGGCGCCATCGCCGGCATGCTGTTCGCCGCGCGATTCGGCACCATCGACCCGACGAGCTTCACCTACAACACGTCCGTGATGATCCTTATCGTCGTCATCGTCGGCGGCATGGGCAGCATCCCAGGAATGTTGCTCGGCGCGATCATCGTCATCGCCTTGCCGGAGTTGCTGCGCTCGGTGAGCAACTATCGGATGCTGTTCTTCGCGCTCGCCCTGGTGGCGCTGATGCTGGTGCGTCCGGAGGGGCTGCTGCCGCCGCGGCGCACCCGGCGGGGCGCCTATAGGGCGCAGCCGCCGCCGGACGAGGCGCCGAGTTCGCCAGCGCCGGCCGGTCGCCGCCGGCCGGGGCGGGGGGAGTTGCTGCTGCAGGTCACCGACGTGTCACACCGGTTCGGCGGGGTGCGCGCCGTGGACGGCGTCTCCTTCGACGTGCACGCGGGCGAGATCGTCAGCGTCATCGGCCCGAACGGCGCGGGGAAGACGACGGTCTTCAACTGCATCACCGGTCTCGTCACGCCCCGTTCGGGTGACGTGCGGTTGGGCGGCACCCGCTCGCTGCGCGGGGTGAAGCCGCACAAGGTGGTGCGCCTCGGCCTGGCGCGCACCTTCCAGGGAATCCGGTTGTTCGACGGCTTGGACGCCGTCGAGAACTGCCTCGTCGGGCTCATCGCCCACCAGAGCCGGATGCTCTCGCTCGGCGGGCTGCTGAGCCGGACCACGCGCGAGGACCGGGCCCGGGCGATGTACTGGCTCGATTTCGTCGGGCTGGCCGACCGAGGGCACCTGCTGGCCTCCGAGCTGTCGTACGGCGAGCGGCGTCGGCTGGAGATCGCCCGCGCGCTGATGAGCGAGCCGCAGTTGCTGTTGCTCGACGAGCCGGCGGCGGGAACCAACCCGACCGAGAAGCGCGAGCTGATGAGCCTGGTCAAGCAGGTGCGCGACACCGGCGTGGCGGTGGTGCTGATCGAGCACGACATGGGCCTGGTGATGGAGCTCTCCGACCGCGTCATCGTCCTCGACCAGGGACGGATCATCGCCGCCGGCGAGCCGCAGCAGGTGCGCGACGACCCGCGCGTGATCGATGCGTACCTCGGCCGCGAGGAAGACGACGACCCGGATGCCGGCAAGAGCGTGGAGGAGGTGCTCGGATGGCGCTCCTGACGGTCTCGGACCTGCATGCGTACTACGGCGACACCGCGGCGCTGCGCGGCATCTCGCTCGAGGTCGAGCAGGGCGAGATCGTCGCGCTGCTCGGCAGCAACGGCGCGGGCAAGACCACCACGCTGCGCACGATCACCGGGCTGCAGCGCGCCCGCAGCGGTCGTGTGGTCTACGACGACACCGACATCACCCGCAGCAAGGCACACACCATCGTGCGGATGGGCGTCGGTCACGTGCCGGAAGGGCGGCGGATCTTCCCCGCGCTCACGGTCGAGGAGAACCTCCGGCTGGGCGGCTACCTCTCGCGGCGCAGCCCCAAGGTCGTGGCCGCGCGGCGCGACGCGGTGTTCGACCTGTTCCCGCGGCTGGTCGAGCGACGCTCCCAACTCGGCGGGACGCTGTCCGGCGGCGAGCAACAGATGCTCGCGATCGGCAGGGCGATGATGAACGAACCGCAGCTGCTCGCGCTCGACGAACCGTCGATGGGGCTGGCGCCGATCGTCGTCAAGGCCGTGGGGGTGGTGATCAGGCAGATCCGGGAACGTGGAACCTCGGTGCTCATGGTCGAGCAGAACGCCCGGCAGGCGCTGGCACTCGCCGATCGCGCATACGTCCTCGAGACCGGACGCATCGTGCTGGAAGGCCCGGCCGGCGAACTCGCGAAGGACGCCCGGGTGCGCCACGCGTACTTGGGCGGGTCCGCGGAGGAGCCGCTGGAGTCGGACGCTCCGGTGATCTCCGGCGATACGCCGTGAGCGCCGTCCCGACCGGGCCGGCCCGTCGCGAACAGCGACCGCCGCAGCCCGCCTACCGAGCCACCACGGGCGGCCCGCTCGACGTCGACCGTGACTTCTACGGCCGCATCGCCGCGGATGCCGGCCGGCAACTGGTGGCAACGCATGTGGTGCCCCCGCGATCCGGGCTCGCCTGGCAGGTGCGCGCCGGTCAGGTGTGCCGGCTGACGACACCGGACGGCCCGCAGGTCGGGGACTTCAACGCCTGGAACCTGCACAATCCCCGGGAGCGGTTCTGGGCGGCGCGCACCCGGCAGCTGCAGGCGGCGCACGTCACCACCTACGACCGGCTCTGGTCGAGCCTGCCGTACCTGCGCCCGATGCTCACGGTCACGGCCGACACCCTCGCCTACGGCGCGGACGAATACGGCGGCCGGTGCCATGACCTGCTCGGCACCCGCTGCGACCCGTACGTGAACCGGCTGCTCACCGGCGCGGACTTCGACCGGCACTGCCACTCCAACCTGGTGCGCGCCGTGCTGCCGTACGGGTTGACCGAGCTGGACGTGCACGACGTCCTCAACGTCTTCCAGGTGACCGGCCTGGCCGACGACCGGTACTTCATGGGCGCGAGCCCTGCCCGTCCCGGCGACTTCTTCGAGTTCTTCGCCGAGATCGACCTGCTGTGCGCGCTGTCGGCGTGCCCGGGCGGCGATCTGTCGGTCGATCTGTGGGGGCCGTCGGCAGGGGATCCGCAGTCCACGTGCAAACCGCTCGGCGTCGAGGTCTACGACGTCAGCAGCGGGCTGCTCGCCGGCTGGACGCCTCCGGTGAGCCCGGACTACCGGGGTCGGCACGGGCTGCGCGACCCGGAGACGGCGACCGACGGTAGTTGACCCGCCGGACCCGGCCGCCGGGTGCCGCGAGCGAGAGAAACCGGACCGTGACGGGTACGGCTTTGCTGACCACCAGGAGGTGACCGATGGCGACCGACCGCACCGCGGAGATCCGCGCTCGCCTGCACGAGGCCCTGTACGGCACTCTCATCGACCGGATTGAGGAAGACCGGTACCCGAGCACGACCATGCTGAACATGATCGAGCAGGGATTGGCGAGCGACGAGCAGTACGCCGCGTATGTCGAGGCGCTGCTGGACAAGGTTGCCGACGACCGCTATCCGAGCGTCGACATGATCAAGCGGCTCAGCCGGTTGGTGTAAGGCCCGGTCCCAGGTATTCCGCGGGCGGGGAGTCCGGGGCCTGGGGGATTGCGCGGCCGAGGGATTCCGGCGGCCTGGGGTGACCGGCATCCCAGGCGACGCTGAGCCTCTGGGCTTGCGTTGAGGTGCGCTGCCTAGGGTCGTGCCATGGATCTCGCGCCGGTGACCCGCACCGAGCCGAGGCCGGACGGGGCGCAGCCGGTCGGCCAAGTCCGGTCGTGGCGGCGGCCGGCGGTGGGCGCCGGCCTGGTGGTGGCTTTCGTCGGGTTGGCGGTGGTCGTCGAGTCCGGGTGGCTGGCCGGCGTCGACCGGTCGGTTCTGCGGTGGACGGCGCAGCACCGCACCGGAGCGCTCGAGACCGTGGCGGGCGCGATCGTCACGCTGGCCACGCCGCAGTTGCTGATCCTCGCGACGCTCGCCGTCGGTGCCTGGCAGATCGGTGCTCGACGCTCTCGCGCCGTGCTCATCGGCGTTGCGGTGCGCCTCGGGTTACTCGTGTTGAGTGTCGTGGCGTTGAAGAACGTTCTCGCGCGGCCCAGCCCGCCGCTGCATGCCTCGTTCGACTACACCCCGCTGGACACGCTCGCGCACATGACGCAGTTCGGGGAGGGTGGCGCGTTCCCGTCCGGCCACACAACGACCACGATCGTCTGTGTGGCCGTGCTGCTAGGCCTCGCGGGAGCCGGCTCGCGGGTGCGGCGGTTCGTCTTGGTCGGTGCGGTGGCGGCCGTCAGCGCGTCGCTGGTCTACATGGGGTTTCACTGGTTCAGCGACGTAGTGGGCGCGTGGCTGCTGGGTTCGGCGATCCTGGCCGTGCCGGTTCCGGCCGTACCGAGCCGCGACGCCGGCGCGCCGTGAGCTGCGGCTGAGAGGTGGCTCGAGCGCGGCGCAAAAGGGGTGCTTCCGGGCGTGTTCAGCTGGGTATCCCAAGGTGCAAGCCACGCCGACGTCCGACCAGGAGCGCGACATGTGCCACACCGCCCGGATCAGCATGCGGTGCGCCGCCGAGTCGGTGACCGCCGCGCGGCGGTGGGCGGCCGAGGAGCTCTGCGCGATGTACGCCGCGCCCGGCACGGTCGCCGACGATGCGGCGCTGGTCGTTTCCGAGCTCATGACCAATTCGGTGCGCGCCGACGCGCGCCGCGTCACCCTCGCGGTCGAGGTGCATCACGAGCGGCTGCGTGTCGAGGCCAGCGATGACGCAGCCGGGGTGCCCGCGCTGGTTCCGGCGGGCCCAACCGATACGCACGGGCGCGGGCTGCGCATTGTCGACGCGATCTCCGGCGACTGGGGGGTGCGCGTCGAGCCGCTCGGCAAGACGGTGTGGGCCGAGTTGCCGATGCCCGTCGACGCCGTGGCCGGTTTCGACTGCGCCGGCTGACGGCATTCAGGCGATCCGCGCGTATCGATGGGGCCGCCGCCGAGCTCATGCTGCCTGCCGGATCGCGGGCGCAGCAGCGCGGGGCAGGTTGTTCGGCGGGCACGCGTTCCTGGGCGATCTACCTGGGACTCAGTCGCTATGGCCGCCCAGGCGCAGGAAGATCACGGACAACACGCGCAGGACGGTCACGGACAGCGCCCGCAGGAACATCCGCCAGGACCGCCGACGTACCAGCGGCCGGGCAGAACGGGCTGGGCAGAGCGGGCTGGGCAGAAGCAGGCGGCGATCAGGCGGCGCCAAACGCGGTGAACGAGTGCGCGATCGCGAACGCCGCCGCGTCGTCGTTCGAGGCGATCCGCGCATCGCGAAGCGCATCCGCGGTGGACCCACCATCGGCCAGCCGCTCGTGCACGAGCATGGCGAAGGCCACCGCGGCCTCGTCCACCACGGCGATCGTCGGCGCCAGCAGCCCAGCCGTGCCGAGCGGGATCAGTGCGCTGGCCAGCCCGAGCACTTCGTCGGCGCCGGTGACCGACAGCGTTCCGGTGTCACAGCTCGACAGCACGAGGCGATACGGCGCCCGGCGCAGTTTCTGCAGGTCGAAGACGGTGAGCGGCCCGTCGTCGAGCACGAAGGACGAGAACATCGGGTTGTCGCCGCGGAATCGCCCGTGCGCGGCAACGTGCGCGAGGGTTACTCCGTCGAGCGCCTTGAGGACGGATTGCGAATCGGCGGACCCGGGACGCAGCACAGACGTACCGGGCCGTAGCTGCGCGACCTTCTCGACCTCCGCCTCGGCGTGCCGGAGCCGTGGCCCGGCCACCGCGAGGACGCGTCCGCGCGTGGGTGGTCGCGCGCGCCGTGCCGCCAACCAGGTCGCCGCCGAGGGCGTGACGCTGAAGCTGCGCGGGTGCAGTGCGGGCAGCAGTCCCCAAGGTATGGAAGAGAGCGAAGCCGGCGGCACGATGACCGCCGGAGCGTCAGCGAGGTCGACGACCGCAGGGCCGAGGACGTCCCGCTGCAACGCGGCGCTCAGCGGCGGCAGCAGCTCGCGGGCCCGGCCGACCGAGGCCCGCCGCCACAGCCGCCGCAAGGCGAACCCGATGTATTCGGCCGAGCGGAGCGCGGCCGAATACGGGCCGACGACGTGGTGCCGGATATCGCTGTCGGCCGTAACTACGAGCGCGTGCAGCTCGTCGTCGAGCACGAAGAGCTCCACGAGGCGCAAGGTGCCCAGGGCATCAAACAGTTCGCCGAGTTCGGTGTCTGCTGACCCGCTGCCGCTCGATTCATCGGCACCGGCAGCGGTTCGCAGTGAACGCCGGCGAACCGCTTGCTCGAGATTCGTGATCTCCCGCTCCAGCGCCTGCGTGGATCCGCCCGACTGCTCGGCCTCATCGAGCCGCAACCGGGCCAGCCGGAGCTGCGCGAGCAGGCCGGCGAGTTCGGGATCGTCGGCCAACCGCACCGGCGGCAGCCGGAACAGCGTGGCCCGCTGTCTCTCGGTCCAGTGGAGCATCGCTGATGGATCACCGGACTCGACGGCCGTCGCCAACCCCATGTTGGCGAGGGGGCGACCCAAAGTCGTCGCCGCCGCGCGAGTCTCGATCGCGCCCAGCGTGAGCTGGTGCGTCTCGAGTGCACGTAATCCTTCTTCGCACGCGGCGTAAACGCGCGATGGCCTGCCTGCTGCTCGGGCACTGAGGGCTGCGGCCTGCCAGCCCAGGATGCGAGCCAGGTTCGACCGGCTGGACCGCGCCCTGCGCGCGCGACCGAGATGCAGCTTGGCCGCTTCCCGGTCGCCGATGTCGAGCGCCACCTCGCCGGCGAGCAGGTTCGCCGCGACCGCCTCGGGCATACGGCGTTGCCCGGCGGCCCCGGCGACGTCGCGAAGCACGTGGAGAAGGCGCCGGCTCCGTTCGCCGCGAGCACGCCGTGCCTGAGCGATCACGAATCGCGCCTGGATCGCGCCGCGTTCTCGGTGTTGCCGGATGAACAGCTGCAAGGCCTCGTCGCCGGCCGAGCGGGCCGCGTCAGCATCCCCGACGGCCAGCGCCGCGGCTGCCGCCCGGACGAGTGCGTGGGCAAGGTAGCTCGGCGAGGCGCCGGGGCGGCGCAGCAGCGCAACGGCCTCCTGTGCACTCCTGGCCGCGTCCCGAAAGAGCCCGGCGGCGAGCAACGTCGCTGCACGGGCCTCGGACAGGTCGGCCGGGCGCGCCCCCGCCGTCGCGTAATCCCGCTCCGCGACGTCGTAGTGGGCGAGTGCGTCGGGAATCCGTCCCTCGAGCGCGGCCACGAGCCCGCGGATCTGCCGGGCCATCGCCGCCTCGAAGGGCAGGTCGGCGGCAGTCTGCAACTTCTCGGCGCGGATGAGGGCGTGGTCGGCCTCTTTCGTGCGGTTCAGGTCGGTCAGCGCCTCGGCGAGATTGACCAGCGCCCGTGCCTCCCAGATCGGGTCCTTCGCTGCGCCGAGAACCCGCGCTGCCGCGCGCAACTCGATCGTCGCCTTATCGCTCTGGCCCGCCAACCGCAGCAGCGCTCCGCGGCGCACACCGATCCGGGCACCCTCGGCTCCGCGCGCCTTTGCCCGGGCCGAATCCAACATCGCGAGCGCTTCGCCAATACGGCCGGCAAACGCCAGCGTGCCGCCCAGGGATGCTTCGACATCAGCCTGCCGCGCCTTTCCGAGCGCGCTGGCGTCGCGCAGCGCGATTCGCAACTGAGCCACGGCCGATCGCACGTCCCCGATCTCGCGCAGCGCAATGCCGCGGGCCTGTCGGGCGTAGGAGCGCTCAGATCTGTCGGTGGCGGTTTCGAGCACCGACTCCGCGATCTGCAGCGCTGCCGCCGGGCGGGAGAGGGCCATCACCGGCAGCTCGGACGGGTCGTCCATGACAAACCCGTGCAAATCCGCCAAGCCCTCCATTGATCCTTTTCTCCGGCGGCCGAAACCGAGACAATCACTTTTCCTCGATTCCGAAAGGTTGCCACATGCCTGACGTAGAAGAAGCGCGGTCCGCCGCACTCCGCCGACTCAACCAAGAGGTCGGGACGGCTCTGCAGGTATCCCCGGACATCGAGGCGTGGCCCCGGGACTGGGCGGAGCGGGGCCAGGTCGACTACTTCTACAAGTCGGGCTCGCTGCTCACCCACGACCGGAACGCAGAGAAGGTGCGCAGCGCGCTGAGCATCTTGGGTGCCGACGACGAGGGGGACGCGCCGGACACCGGGCTGACCGGGCCGACCCCCGGCGTCGTCCAGCTTCGAGCCCGTGTGCGGGAGTCGCAGCGGACCCCCGAACTGGTGGCCGAGCTCGAAGAGCGGCTCGGTCCCGGGATCGTCAGCCACGAGCATGCTTTCGGCATCACCGGATTGTTCTGTCCGGCGACCGAGCCCGAACCGGTGTTGACGCCCCAGCAGGCAACTGAGCCCGAGCGGGTCGTCGAGGCGCTGTGGCCGCCGGTCGGCGACGCCGGCGCCGGTCGCGACGTGGTCGTGTCCGTCGTCGACACCGGCATCCTGAAGGACGTCGCCGACTGGGCCCCGTGGCTCGCGGGCGTCCGTCCCGACGACCGCCGCGACATCGAGAACCCGGACACGATTTCGGTCGATTCGGACGGCCGGGGGCGCGACGGCTATGCCGACCCGTACGCCGGCCATGGGTCGTTCGTGGCGGGCGTGATCCGCTGTCTGGCGCCGGCTTCCGAGATCGCGGTGGAGCGGACGATCGGCCCGTCCGGGTTCGTCACCGAGTCGGACATGATCACGCAGATCCACCAGGCGCTGCGGCGATCACCCGCGATCATCAGCATGTCGGCCGGTGGCTACACCCGCCACGACGCGCCACCGCTCGGTCTGGAGACGCTGTGGCGGAAGCGGCTTCGCCCCCTCGGCGTCGTCCTCGTGGCCGCGGCCGGCAACGAAGAGACGAACCGGCCCTTCTGGCCTGCGGCGTTCGACTGGTGCGTCGGCGTCGGTTCGATGACCCGGGACGGTCAGCAGCGGTCGTGGTTCAGCAATCACGGTGCGTGGGTCGACGTCTACGCGCCCGGCGAGGACATCGTGAACGCCTACCCGCGCATGAAGTACAAGACGATCGTCGACGCCGAGGTGCGCGACACCTCGGCAGGCATCGTCAAGTGGAGCGGGACGTCGTTCGCTACACCGATCGTCTCCGGGCTGATCGCGGCGCGCATGTCGCGCACCGGGGAGAGCGCCCGGGATGCCGCGGCGGCACTGCTCGCCGCCGCGCGCGGGCAGTTCCGCCCCGGCGTCGGGCCCCGGCTGTTCCCCTAGGGCTCAGATCCGGGTCCACTGCGTGACGAACGCACTGGCGTCCCCGGACTCGCGCGGTTCGACACGGAACCGGACGTCACCGGGGGCCACCATGGGCAGGCTGAACATGCCGAGTTCGTCGATCTCTGCACGCAGCGGCGGCCGGGTCGGCGACTCGAGCACGATAGTGCCCGGCAGCGGCGGGTGCAGCTGGCCGACCAGCGAGTCGGCGAGCACGTCGACGTCCAGCGACACGTCACCGAGCCCGAACACGAGGCTGCGCACCGCCAGCCGCTCGCTGCGGACCGCGCCGGCGAGTTCGGCGTCGGCGACCGAGTCGTAGGTGAGCATCGCGAGTTCCTCATCGAGGCTGCGCAGCTCGAACACGGCCTTCGCCGCGGTGATCACCGCGTCGGGCACGGGCCCCGTCGCTGCTGCCGCTGCGCCGATCTCGGCGAGCAAGAGGTCGTCGTCGGAGAGCCAGTCGGATGTCATCGCTGCTCACCACCATTCGCCGTCGCGTAACCGGTATCCGCGCCGAAACCGGCGAGGGCGGGAGAGCGGCGCAGCCGCTCGAGGTAACGGGCCCGGGTCGGGCCGATGCTGCCGATCGGGATGTCCAGCGCATCGCTGATCTCCCGGTAGGAGCGGGGCGGGTCGCCGGCCAACATCAGCAGCAGCGTGCGCCCCCGCTCGGGCAGTTCGCCGAGCGCCGCGAGGACGGCCTCGCGGCGCTCGAGGGCGAGCAGCTCGCGATCTGGGTCGGTGCGCTCGGCGCTGTCGGGGACGTCGACGTCGAATGCGGTGGGCACCTCGCCGTGGTGCCCGCGGAAGGTGCGCATGCATTCGCGGCGTGCCGTGGTCGCCAGCCAGCCGGCGAGCGCGGCCGGCTCGCGGATGGTGTCCAGCCGCTCGGTGAGCCGCAGCCAGACGTTCTGGCTGACGTCCGAGGCGTCGGCGGCGGAGAGTTTGTAGCGCATGCAGATGTTCCAGACGAGTGGGGAGAATCGGTCGACGAGCTCGTTCCAGGCCGCGGTGCTTCCGCCGGCCGCGGCGCGCACGAGTTCTGCGACCTCCACGGTGCTCTCCGGTTCTTCGGTCATCGAGCCCCCTGTTCGCATCATTGCGCCGCGGCGGCGAGCCACAGCCTCCCGCCGGCGGTCTCCCGATGGGCAGACGTTAGCGGTTCCAGGTGTCAGAGGCCCACGACCGGTGTCCTGATACGTCGGACGGCAAGTTCATTTTCAGACGGTGATGAGCACGATCGCGCCCGCGGACAGCGCCAGGCCCACCCGTTGCACCCGGCTCGCGTGCTCGCGCAGCAACGTCATCGCAAGCACGACCGTGGTTGCCGGATACAGCGAGGTAAGCACGCTCGCCAGCGACAGCAGCCCGGAGCGCGCGGCGAGCAGGAAGAAGAAGTTCGCGAGCGCGTCGCACGCACCGGCGAGCAGGACGATGCGCAACGTGCGATCGCGGACGGGCGCCACGGCAGAGCGCGCGAAGGCCAGCGGAACGATCAGCACGGCCGACACGATCCGGGAGATCAGCAGCGGCCAGAGGCCGGAATCGTCGCCCGCCTGGTCGAGGAAAACGAAGTAGAGACCGAAGCCCAGGCCCGCGATGACGGCGAGCACGATCAGGCCGGGACGGATCCGGCCGTGCGGGTGGCTCTCGTCGGTGCGGCTCACCAGCACGACCGCCACGAGCCCGAGGACGATGCCCGCCCACGCGGTGGGGTGGGGCCGTTCGCCGATCGACACGCCCACGATCACCGGCACCATCGCCGACAGCACCGCGGTAACCGGCGAGATCACGTTGATCGGCGCGACCGTCATCAGGCTGTACATGACGACCACCCCGAGCATGCCGGCGATCCCGCCGAGCACACCGAACAGGACCACCCGTGCATCGACGTGGCCGGGGAAGAACGGCAGCATGACCGCCATTAGCACGGCACCGACCGGATAGCTCCACAAGAGAACGGTCAGCGCGCCGGCCCGACGTGAGGCGAACCCGCCGGCGAAGTCGGCCAGGCCGTACAGCACGGCGGCGGTCAGGCCCAGGACGACGGTCACACCCCAACCTATCCGGCGGGTGGACCGCGCCCGTCACGGTGCCGTCAGAGGGCCGTCAGAGTGTCGGCTTGGTCAGCAGGAACTGCGCGACGTCGAGGTAGCCGGTGCGGAAGCCGGCCTCGGAATAGGCGAGGTAGAACGACCACATTCGCCGGAACGTCTCGTCGAATCCGAGCCGGCCGATCGCCTCGGCCTGCTCCTCGAAGCGCAGCCGCCACCGGTGCAACGTCTCGACGTAGTGGCGTCCGAACCGGAACTGCTCGGCGATCCGCAGCGCGGTGTGCGCGGCGAGGGTGCGCTCGATGGCCTCCACCGAGGTGATCTGGCCGCCAGGGAAGATGTACTTGCGAATCCAGGTGTAGGTGTCCTGGGTGGCGCGCACCGTCCGGTCGTCCTGCAGGATCGCCTGTAGCGCTACCCGGCCGCCAGGCAGCAGGACGCGGTCGATGGTGCCGAAATAGGCCGTCCAGTGATTGGCGCCGACCGCCTCGATCATCTCGACGCTGACCACGGCGTCGTAGCGGCCCTGGACCTCGCGGTAGTCCTGGAGCAGGATCCGCACCCGCTCGGCCACGCCGGCGGCCTCGATGCGCCGCCGGGCGAGCGCTGCCTGCTCGGTCGAGATCGTCAGCGTCGTCACCTCGGCGCCGCGCGCGGCGGCACGCAGCGAGAGCTCGCCCCAGCCGGTGCCGATCTCCAGCAGCCGGGTGCCGGAGCGCACTCCGGCCGCGTCGAGCAGCCGATCGATCTTGCGGCGCTGGGCGTCGGCCAGCGGCTCGGGGTTCGCGTGCGGTTCTCCGTCGAACAGCGCCGAGGAGTAGGTGAGCGTCTCGTCGAGGAACAGCGCGAACAGATCGTTGGACAGGTCGTAGTGGCGGTGGATGTTCTGGCGCGCGCCGTCGATCGTGTTGTCGTGATGGAACGGCTGGCGGCTGAGCACCGCGTGGCGCAGCTGTTGGAGGGCGGCCGGGACCAGGTTGCGCATGTTCGCCGCGAAGGCCGCGAGCACCCCGGGCAGGTCGTCGGTGGTCCAGTCGCCGGCCATGTACGCCTCGCCGAACCCGATCGTGCCGCTCTCGCCGATCCGGTGGAAGAACGCATCCGGCCGGTGCAGCCGGAACACCGGGTCCGCAGCGCTGCCGCCGCCGTACCACCGGTCGGCGGCCTCGACGACCCGCAACGGGAGCCTGCGGACCGCGCGGCGGAAGATCTGCCGGGCGACCGCGGCGCGCAGCGGCGAGTTGGGCGGCACCGCGACGTCGGGCCAGCGCCGGGCGTCGACGCGCACGCCCGGCGCGGTGCTGCTTCCGGTGTCGGTCGCGGTCATCGGTGCCTCCTCAGGCCTCGTTCCTCTGCGAGCCGATCACACGACCACGGTCGGCTCGCCCGCAAGTGCTCTGCTGACCACGTTCGCAACTGCGCCGCCGACGGTTTCCTCGGGTGCTCGGTCGCACATCTTTGCGAGTACCCAACCGGTCGTCAGTTGATGCCACAAGGTCGCACGGCGCAGCATCGCATGCCGCTCACGGCGGATCGAGATGTAGGAGACAGAGGCGGCGACGGTCGCGGCCTTTCGGGCATATGCAGCACTTTGCGGTGGGCTCGTCATCCGATCGACGTCGCCGTGGGCGAACAGCACGTCCCGCTCCGCGAGCTGTTCGTAGGGATCGCCCGGCTCGATCCACGGCGCGAGACCGACGACTGCCCGCACGCTCTCGTGACCGCCGGTGTACACCGCCGCCCGGCCGCCCATCGAGTGGCCCACGAGCGCGACAGGGGTCGCCGGGAAACGCTCGGCGAGCCGGTCCAGCGCCCAACGCACATCGGGGACGGGGGACTGCGCGGCGTCGTTCCAGCCGCGCACCGTGTAGCGCAGCCGGGCCACGCCGAGGCCGCTGTGCGCGCCGGCGCGGCGCAGCGCCGTGGCGAACGGGTGCATGCGCACGACGGCGAGCTGGGTCGGCCGCACCGGACCGGTGCTGCGCGAGCGGCCGCCGTGCAGGACGACAGCCAGAGCGCGCAGCGGCGTGCGCGGCTCGTCGACCAGCAGGACCGGTGCGCTGCTCACCGACCCCTCACCGCTGGCACGTGGTCTCGGCCGGCGGCAGCGTGCCGTTGACGAGGTAGTTGTTGACGTAGGTGTCGATGCACGTGCTGCCTTCGAGGTAGGAGGTGTGGCCTTCGCCGTTCCACGTGAGCAGTTCGGCGTTGCCCATGGTCTTGGCGAGGTCCTGGGCGCCTTTGTACGGGGTCGCGGGGTCGTGCAGGTTACCGACGACCAGAACCTTGTGGGCGGTGTGTTCGGCAGTGGGCAGCGGTGGCGGCGTGCGGTCGGGCTGCCACTGCTGGCAGTAGAACAGCGACGGCACGGACCACGCGCCGAAGATCGGGAACCGTCGGGTCCACGAGGTGTCGATGCTGCGGATCCGCGCATCCGACGGCCCGGGCTTGGCGTCGTTGCAGTTAATGGTCACGTTCGCGTCGGCCAAGTTCGTGTAGTGGCCGTTGTAGCGCTCGTTGTACTGGTCGGCGAGCGCCAGCAGGCCTGCCGCGTCGCCCTGCTGCGCCGAGAGCACCGCGTTTCCGAGATCGGGCCACTTGGCTTTCGAGTAGAGCGCCCCGAGCACCCCGGTGAGCACGAGGGAGTTGGTTGCACGCCGGGAATCGCCGGGGGTGGAGGTGGGTATCGGGTCGCGCGACGCGCGGGCGGCGAGTGCTTCGACTGCCGCGCGCGGGTCGCCGAGCTTGCTGCACGGCGCGTGGTCGCGGCACCAGCTCGCGAACTGGTCGAACGCACCCTCGAAGCCCTTGAGCTGCTGTGCGTCCGCGGCGATCTCGCCGGTGAGCGGGTCGACGGCGCCGTCGAGCACCATGGCGGCGACCTTGTGGGGGAACAGGTGCGCATAGACCGAGCCGAGCTCCGTGCCGTAGGAGAAGCCGAGGTAGTAGAGCATCTGGTCGCCCAGCGCCTGCCGCAGCTGGTCCATGTCGCGGGCGGTGTTCAAGGTGTTGATCTGCGGCAGCGCGGCGCCGTACTTCGCCTCGCAGGCGTTGTCGAAGGAGCGGGCCAGCTGCTTGGCCCGGGCGAATCCGGCCGGGGTCGAGACGTCGGGTGACGCGGCGTTGCGGACGTCCTCCTGGTGGTTGCTTTCGCAACGGACGGGATCCGACGAACCGACACCGCGCGGATCGAAGCCGACCAGGTCGAAGTGCTGCAGGACGGTGTCGGAGATCTGGGCGGACAGCCCGACGGTGTAGTTGATGCCGGAGCCGCCCGGCCCGCCCGGGTTGACCAGCAGGTCTCGATGTGGGCCGGTGTTGGTCTTGTCGTGGATCCGGACCAGGGCGATCTTGATCTGCGAGCCTGCCGGCGCGGAGTAATCGAGAGATACCGGCACCAGCGCGCACTGGAAGGTCAGGTTCTGCTCCCGTCCGGCGGGGAACGGCAGTGCCGAGAGGTTGAAGTATTGGCTGCAGTCGAAGAACTGCGCGGGCTGTGGCGTCGGCGCCGCGGGCGTGGCGGGACCGCTCGCCGCGCCGGAACCCCCGGCCGTTGGCCCGCCCGGCCCGGCGAGGGAGCCGGAGCCCGAGGTGACGCCGGCCGTGCATCCGCTGATCAGGCAGGCCAAGGCCACAGTGGCCGCGACGACGAGCCTCGACGATTTGCGGCGCACCTGTTCGACGGTACTTGGCAATCGCGCGCCCGGTGGTCAGCGCTCGTCTGACGGCGTGACCGTCGACGGAGCACAGGCCGACCAGAACTCGCGGCCCAGCGGCGACAGCGTCACCGACTTGCGGACGATCCGCGCGCTGCCGAGCTTGCCGTTCTCGGCCTCGGCGCGGGCGGTGCGGACCCGCGGGTCGTCGAGCAGTTCGGCGAACTGCGCATCGAGGTCGTCGATGGGCTGCGAGAAGTCGAGCAGGCCCAGAGAATCCAGCCGGGACAGGTAAGTGGGCACGTTGTCGGGCAGCGCGACACCGGCGGCGGACCCGACGGTCGAGGCGTTCGCGAGCACGGTGCGGGTGGTGGAGCGCCCCACCTGCTTCGACAGGACGTCGATGGCCGCGAACAGCCGGCCGCCGGCGAGCACCGCGAGGATGCGTGCCTCGTCCGGCACAAGCTGGCTCACGATCGTTCCGAACAGGTAGTCGCGCCCGCGCCGCACGTCGGCAGCAGCCGAGCGCTCGAGTAGCTCGTTCATGGCGGTGCGCAGCGGCTCGGGGTCGCTCGGGGCGTCCCGGACGAGCATCATCACCCGCTGTTCCTCGAAGCTGACGGCGCCCACGGGCTGCTGGAGATCGAGCATGCGGGCCATCTCGGCGATCGCCGCCTGGCGCAGGCGCTGGGCCTGGTTCTCGACCGCACCGACCACGGGCAGTTGCTTGGCGATGCGCCACCCGGACCGGCCGAGCAGGCGGCCGACCCGTGCCGCGGCGACGATCGCGCTGCCAGCTGCGGCGACGACCTGACCGGGCTGCGGCGGTTCGGGCAGGGCGAGTTGGCCGCTGCCCCGTCCGCCCAGGCCGGGCCATCGCGAGCGGCGTCGTGGTGTAGGCGTGGTGTAGGCGGACGGCGGCTCCGGCGAAGCGGCGTTCGGGCGTGGGCGCGGACGTGCGGCCGGCTGCTCGGCTGGTGTCGCCACGGCAAGACTCCCCGTCTGCTCGGGTCCCTCCCGCCCGGACTGCGCACAATCGGGGGGTCCTCGAAGGATAACGGCACGACAGAATGAGGGCATGCAGCTGCCCGTCATGCCGCCTGTCGCGCCGATGCTCGCGAAGGCGGTGTCGGCCATTCCGCCCGGCGCGTCCTACGAGCCCAAATGGGACGGGTTCCGGTCGCTGATCTTCCGAGACGGGGACGAGGTCGAACTCGGCAGCCGCAACGAGCGACCGATGACCCGGTACTTCCCGGAGCTGGTCGAGGCGGTGCGTGCCGAGCTGCCGGAGCGGTGCGTGGTCGACGGCGAGATCGTCATCGCCACCGACGCCGGCCTCGATTTCGAGGCGCTGCAGCAGCGCATCCATCCCGCTCAATCCCGAGTACGGATGCTGAGCGAGGCCACCCCGGCGTCGTTCATCGCCTTCGACCTGCTGGCGCTCGGCGACGCGGACCTGACCCGCCGGCCGTTCGCGGAGCGGCGGGCCGCGCTCGTCGACGCGTTGCCGGCCGTGGGCAGGTCCGTCCACGTCACGCCGGCCACGACGGACATCGAGCTAGCGCGCCGCTGGTTCACCGAGCTCGAGGGCGCCGGTCTCGACGGCGTCGTCGCGAAGCCGCTCGACGGCATCTACCAGCCCGACAAGCGGGTGATGTTCAAGATCAAGCACGAACGCACCGCCGACTGCGTCGTCGCCGGATACCGGCTGCACAAGAGCGGTTCGGACGCCGTCGGCTCGCTCATGCTCGGCCTGTACAACGACGCCGGGACGCTGGTGTCGGTCGGCGTCATCGGCGCGTTCCCCATGGCCCGGCGCAAGCAGCTGCTCGAGGAGCTGCAGCCGCTGGTGACCGACTTCGACGGGCACCCGTGGAACTGGGCGGCCCACGAGGCGGGGGAGCGGACGCCGCGAAAGGGCGAGGGCTCGCGCTGGAACGCGGGCAAGGACCTCTCGTTCGTGCCGCTGCGGCCGGAGCGCGTCGTCGAGGTGCGCTACGACCACATGGAGGGCGAACGGTTCCGGCACACCGCGCAGTTCAACCGGTGGCGGCCCGACCGCACGCCGGAGTCCTGCACCTACGAGCAGCTCGAGCAGCCGCTGACCTTCGCACTCAGTGACATCGTGCCGGGGTTGGGTGCTGCACCCCACGCGTGACGCGTTGTCAGGGAGCGAGGCGCCAGCTGATCCATTCCGGTAGCGGCGCGGCGCCGCGGGCGCGGTAGAAGCGCGCGGCGTCGTCGTTCCAGTCGAGCACCCGCCACTCGAAACGCGGGTAGTCGCGCTCGGCGCAGATGCGCTGCAGCTCCTCGAACAGCGCCCGGCCCAGCCCGGTGCCGCGCGCCCGCTCGCTGACGACGAAGTCCTCCAGGTGCATGCCGTGCCGGCCCGTCCAGGTCGAGAACGTCACGAACCACATGGCCATGCCGACGACCTCGCCGTCCAGCTCGGCGACGTGTGCCCATACCGCGGGCCGGTCGCCGAACAGCGCCGAGCGCAGGTCGTCCTCGGTGGCCTGCACGGCGTCCGGCTCGCGCTCGTAGGCCGCGAGCTCCCGGATCAGCGCCAGGATGGCCGGGACGTCGTCGGCGACAGCGGGGCGGATCACCGCGCCGAGGCTACCGAGCGGCGCCCGGCGCGGTAGCGGCAGAACAGCGCACCGTCCTCCTCGAGCAGGCCGACCAGCGACAGCGGCACCGTCGCGTCCCAGGGCCGGCCGGCCGTGATGCGGCCCGCGCCCGGGCCGGCGAGCAGCGGCGTCACCGAGAGGCACAGCTCGTCGACCACACCGGCGTCGGCGAGGTCGGCGAACACTGTCGGCCCGCCCTCGCAGAGGATCCGGCGGAAACCCCGATCCTCGAGCGCCTGCCTGGCGAGCAGGGGGTCGACCGTGTCGTCGCCGCACTCGATCACGTCCGCGACCTGCTGCAGTGCCCGGCGGCGGTCGGCGTCCGCGGCGCCGCAGGTGAGCACCAGCGTCCGGGCATCCGGCGCGGCGTCGGCGAACAGGCCTTGCGCGGGGTCGAGACGCAGGGTGCGGCTGAGGACAGCGATCGGCAGCGGCGCAGGCAACCCGTGCTCGCGCCGCACCGCGCGGCGCTGCTCGCCGACCCGGACGGCCCGGTACCCCTCGGCCACAGCCGTTCCCGCGCCGACGGCGACTACGTCGGCCAGGTCCCGGAGCGCCGCGAAGACGCTGTTGTCGCCCGGTGTCTGCAGGCCCCGGGAGCGGCCGCCGGCACTCACCGCACCGTCCACGGCAGCGACGAAGTTGACGCGGAACCCGCCCGGTTCGATCCAGTCGGCGGCGTAGTGCGCGTGGACGTCGGCGTCCGCGCACGGTTCCGGCAGCAGCGCGCGCATGCCTCCATCTCAGCACGTTCCGTACGCTGGGACGTCTATGGCATTTCGCAGTCAGTTGCGCCGCGTGCCGGTGCCGCAGCGCGTCGAGCAGGCGCTGGACGCCGCACTGGACACCGCGCTCCGCATCCAGCGCCCCGTCGTGCTCGCCTACATCGACCGGCTACGGGCCCGTCATCCGGGCATCACCCCGGCCGAGCTGGTTCCCATGCTCGAGCGGCGTTACGTGGCCGCGGTGGCCGGCCTCGGCGGCGCGTCGGGCGCGGCCGCCGCGATGCCCGGAGCAGGGACCACGGCGGTCCTGGCCTCCGGAGCGGCAGAGATCACCGCGTTCATCTCGGCGTCGGCGATGTACGTGCTCGCCCTTGCCGAACTGCACCGGGTGCCATTGAGCGATCCCGGGCTGCGGCGGGCGCTGGTCGTCGCGGTGCTCGTCGGCGAGGGCGGCGAGGCGCTGCTGGCCGGATCGGACGTGCAGACCTCGCACTGGGCCCAGGTGCTCGCCGGGACCGCGCACAGCAACGCGCGCGAGGCATCCGGAATGCTCGACGCCCGGGTGCGGCCGCTGCTGCTGACCCGGTTCGGCGCTCGGCAGAGCGCGTTGCTGTTCGGCCGGGCGCTGCCGCTGGGCATCGGTGCGGGGATCGGGGCTGCGGGCAATGCGACGCTGGCGCGCGCGGCGATCGCCGCGGCCCGCAAGGCGTTCGGGCCACCACCGCGGGAGTTCCCGCCGCGGGTCATCGACATCGATCCCCGCACCCGCTGATCTTTTGGTTTGGTAGGTTTCGCCCCGATTCGTTCGTCACCTGAGACCGGAGGTGGCTCGTGTTCGTAGTCGTGCTGACCGACGAGGGGCAGCAGCTCGTCGGCCCCCGCGCCGTCGGCCCGTTCGAGGACTTCGACACCGCGCAGGAGTGCCGCAACCAACTCGTCGCCCAGTGGCGCGTCGAGGACGGCAAGGCGCCGCAGGCCGACGTCGTGCGGGTCGAGGAACCGATGCCCGGCGTCGTGGTCGGCGAGATCCAGTAGCGGG
>DASSEP010000045.1:0-36207 GCA_035695205.1 Jatrophihabitans sp.
ACCTTCTCGTCCAGGTGCTTCGGCAGCGTCGTGACGGTCGGCTTGCCGTCGACCAGGTACGCGTCCGGGTTCCGGTGGATCTCGATCTGCGCGATGGTCTGGTTGGCGAACGACGCGCTCATCACGAAGGACGGGTGGCCGGTCGCGTTGCCGAGGTTCAGCAGCCGTCCCTCGCTCAGCACGATGATCGAGTGGCCGTCGGGGAAGATCCACTCGTGCACCTGCGGCTTGACCTCGACCTTGCGGATGCCCGGGATCTTGGCCAGCCCGGCCATGTCGATCTCGTTGTCGAAGTGGCCGATGTTGCCGACGATCGCCTGGTGCTTCATGGCGGCCATGTGGTCGGCCATGATGATGTCCTTGTTGCCGGTGGCGGTGACGAAGATGTCCGCCTTGCCGGCGACGTCGTCGAGCTGGACGACCTCGAGGCCGTCCATTGCCGCCTGCAGCGCACAGATCGGGTCGATCTCGGTGACGACGACCCGGGCGCCCTGCCCGCGCAGCGACTCGACGCAGCCCTTGCCGACGTCGCCGTAGCCGCACACGACGGCGAGCTTGCCGCCGATCATCACGTCGGTGCCGCGGTTGATGCCGTCGATGAGCGAGTGCCGGCAGCCGTACTTGTTGTCGAACTTGCTCTTGGTGACCGAGTCGTTGACGTTGATGGCCGGGAACAGCAGGGTGCCGGCGCGCTCGAACTCGTAGAGGCGGTGCACGCCCGTGGTGGTCTCCTCGGTGACGCCGATGATGGCGGCACCCATGCGCGTGTACTTGCCGGGCTGCTCGGCGACCGAGCGGCGCAGCAGGTCGAGGATGACCTTGTACTCCTCGGAGTCAGTGTCCTCGGCCTGCGGGACGGCGCCGCCGGTCTCGTACTCGGTGCCCATGTGGATCAGCATCGTGGCGTCGCCGCCGTCGTCGACGATCGAGTCGGGGCCGGTGCCGTCGGGCCAGGTGAGCATCCGCTCGGTGCACCACCAGTACTCCTCGAGCGTCTCACCCTTCCAGGCGAACACCGGAACGCCCTGCGGGTCGTCCGGGGTGCCGTTCGGGCCGACGACGACCGCGGCGGCGGCGTGGTCCTGGGTGGAGAAGATGTTGCAGCTCACCCATCGGACGTCGGCGCCGAGGGCGACCAGCGTCTCGATGAGCACGGCCGTCTGCACGGTCATATGCAGTGAGCCGGCGACCTTCTTGCCCTTCAGCGGCTGGGACGGGCCGAACTCCCGCCGCAGCGCCATGAGGCCGGGCATCTCGTGCTCGGCGAGCTCGATCTCCTTCCGGCCCCAGGCGGCGAGGCTCAGGTCGGCGACCTTGAAATCCGACACGCTGCCGGCCGAATCGGGAGTGAGGGTGACGGTCACGTGCTCTCCTTCGATCGTCGGGATCTGGTGGCCGGACGCGACCGCGGGCGTTGCCGGGGGCGTGTCCGGGTTGGCAGGGTTGTGCGCGAGGCGCCGGTAGATGCCGGCGCGCTCGGGCGCCGCCGCGCGGTGCAGCGGACCGAACCAGTCGTCGACGGCGCGGGCGAGTTGCGGATCGGTGCGCATGCGCAGCTCGAACGCGATCTCGGTGATGCCGATGCCGTGGGCGTCGATGAGCTCGCGCAGCTGGCGCAGCCGCTCGATCTGGCGTGGGCCGTACTGCCGGTGCCCGCCCGGGCTGCGTAGTGCGACGACGAGCCCTGCCTGTTCCAGGTAACGCAGCATCCGCTGCGACCAGCCGGTCGCGGCGGATGCCTGCTGGATCGTCAGGGCCTGCATCTGGGCAAACTTACCATAGTCGTGTCAAGTTTTCGGATCTTCGGGGCGGGAACGGCACGCCACGTTCGGGACGTCTTGGTTCTTCGAAGGCAGCCATCGAGGACGGGAGACCAATCCATGCCGCACGCGACTGTGTCGGCTCGGCGGCGCGCCGCGCTTCGGTGCGGCGCGGCGGCCCTGGCCGCCGCCCTCGCGGCGGTGGCGCTGGCCGGCTGCGGCTCCGCGCCGCGGCAGCAGTTCCCGACGAACCGGGCACCGGGGTCGGCACTGCCCTCTGCACCGCCGCCGCCCGGCAGCTCCGTCCGGGCCCGCGTCGACGGGGCCGCGGAGTTGGTCGCGAACGTGCGCCCGGGGCAGGTGGCTCCGGACGCCGCCACGCCCGTGGCCGCGGCCGAGCAGGCGTTCACGGTGGCGCTGCTGCGCCAGCTCGGGTCGGACGGCTCGCAGAACCTGACGGTGTCGCCGGCCAGCCTCGCGCTCGCGCTGTCGATGCTCGAAAACGGCGCGGCCGGCCGGACGCGCACGGAGATCGCCGCTGCGCTGCAGGCGTCCGGGCTGTCGCTGGCCGAGCAGAACGCGGGCTGGCGGGCGCTCGTCGCGAGCTGGGCCGACGCCGCGAAGAGCGACGGCTTCTCGCTGGCGTCGGCGAACGCCGTGTGGATGCAGCGCGGGTTCCCGGTACGCAAGCAGTTCCTGGACGCGTTGATCCAGAACTACGGCGCCGGCGTCTGGCAGACGGATTTCGCGCAGCACATGGCCGAGTCGCTGCAAGCGATCGACGACTGGTGCGCGCAGCACACCAACGGCAAGATCACCAAGCTGTTCGACTCGCTGGATCCGGCCACCGTGCTGGTGCTCGCCGATGCCGTGTACTTCCGGGCGGAGTGGCAGACCCCGTTCCTGTCGGATCGCACGTCCGACGCACCGTTCACCACCGCCGACGGCCGCACGGTGCGAGTGCCGACCATGCGCTCGTCGGAGCTGAGTGCCCCAGCCGCCGTCACGCCCGGCTACAGCGCGGTGCAGCTGCCGTATCGCGGTGGCCGGTTCGCCGCGTTGGCGATCATGCCGACCGGGCAGTCGCTGGGGTCGTTCGTCACCTCGCTCACCCCGGACCGGCTCGCGCAGATCACCTCCTCGCTGATCGGTGGCAACGTCGACCTCACGATGCCCCGCTTCACCACCACGTCGACGCTCGATTCGCTGCCCGAGGCCCTGCACGCGCTCGGCATGCACAGCGCCTTCGGCCCGGGAGCGGATTTCTCGGCGCTCAGCCCGCAGGCCGTGTCGGTGGGCCAGGTTGTGCAACGCGACTTCTTGTCGGTCACCGAGAAGGGCACCGAGGCGGCGGCGGTCACCGGCATAGGGGTGGTGACGTCGATCGCCGTCCCGCAGCGGGTCGTGCACCTCGACCATCCGTTCCTGTTCCTCGTCCGCGACGTCAAGACGGGCGCGGTGCTGTTCGCGTCCGAGGTGATGGATCCCGCCGGCGCGTGAGCCGCGCCGTAGGCTGCCCCGGTGCATCTCCCCGCGGCCGGCGAGCAGGCGCTCGTCGCCCGGCTGCGCGCCGCGGGTTGCGTCTTCGCGGAGGACGAGGCCGGCGTGCTGCTCGCCTCGGCGGGCAGCGACGCGGAGCTCGCGGCCATGACGGCGGCCCGCGAGGCCGGAGTGCCGCTGGAGCACGTGGTCGGCTGGGCCGAGTTCTGCGGCTTGCGGGTCTCGGTCGAGCCAGGGGTGTTCGTTCCGCGGCGGCGCAGCGAGCTACTGGTGCGTGAGGCGCTACGCGGAAGCGCGCGGCGCGTCCTCGACCTGTGTTGCGGCTGCGGTGCTATCGGGCTGGCGATCGTCACGGGTTCGGCCGGCGAGCTCCACGCCGTCGACCTCGACCCGGCGGCAGTCGGCTGCGCGGCGCGAAACCTGGCCGCGGTCGGTGGCACGACCTATACCGGAGATCTGTACGCCCCGCTGCCGGCTGCTCTACGCGGCCAGTTCGACGTCGTGGTCGCGAACGCGCCCTACGTCCCCAGCGATGCGATCGTGTTCATGCCGCCCGAAGCGCGGCTGCACGAGGCCCGCGTGGCGCTCGACGGCGGCGCCGACGGCCTGGCCGTGCAGCGCCGGGTGATCGCCGCAGCCCCTGGCTGGCTGCGCCCGGGCGGGCGGCTGCTCGTCGAGACCAGTTCCGAGCAGGCGCCGCTGACCGGACGCGCCATGCGCGAGGCGGGCCTGGCCGTCGAGATCGTCGCCGACGAGCAGCTCGCGGCCACGGCCGCCGTCGGCGTCCGCGCCGCCTGACGCGCCGGTACGCGCTTCCTCGTTTACATCGGATGCTAGCGCGGTACAATGTTTGCAATCAGCAAGCGTTGCAAACGGGCTACATCATCGGAGGTGCCCATGGGTTCGGCGGCTGGAATTCTCGCGATCACTGCCGCAGCACTGCTGCTGCTCGTCAGCGCCTACTTCGCCTGGATCGGGGCGATCGGGGTGTTCACCCGGACCGAATGGGTGCGCTGCTCGCGCTGCCACCACCACGCGTGGAGCCACGAGACCGAGATCCACGCCGAGGGCTGCCCACGATCGGGCGGGCACCCGCTGTGGCACCAGCTTGCCGCCGTGCCACGGCATCTGCGCGTCCACCACGTGACTCACTGACCCCGCGGGCTCACGCCAGCGCGAAATCCGAGCCCGTCCACACCCAGCTCTTCACGATCGGGTGCGTGCCGCACTGGCTGATCGGCCGGTCTGTCGGGCAGTCCTCGGTGATCAGGCGGCCTCCGGCGAAGCCGAAGTTGTACGACAGCCCGATGAGGTCGGCGCCGACGGGCTGCCCGGACGGGCCGATGTTGCCGTTGGGCTCCGCCTTGATCGCGCCCCAGCCGTTTGCACCTGTGGTGAAGGCGACGGCGTTGCCGCTGCCGTCGCCGGTGAACACGCCGTAGACGATGAACGTCGCGTGCTGCATGCCGGAGAGCAGGGCGCCGCGCACGCGGGCGTGCGGCGGCCCGAGCGCCGGGACGTATGGGTAGCTGCTGGCGCCGACCTGCGTCCAGGTGCCCGAGTCGGAGGCCTCGCGCCAGAACCGCAGGTTCCCCAGCTGGTCGTAGCTCGCCGCCTCGTAGCCGCCCGGAACCGCCACCAGCACCACGGCCTGCCCCCCAGCCTGCGCTTGCAGTGCGGTGATCCGCTGCCTGCGGGTCGGCAGCGCGATCTGCTTGGTCGGCGCGGGGCCGGTCGGCGACGGAACGCCGGAGGTGCTCGACGGGAAGTCGGGCGTCGATTGGCTCGACTGGTGCCGGGCGGGCCGCGGGCTCGTTGCCGGCGCGCCGCCGGACCCGCCTCCGCAGCCCGCCAACGCCGTGCCGCCCGTGCCGAGCAGGACGACCACAGCGATCATCGTCCGGAACCCGCGCGGCTGCACGCCGTCACCTTAAGCGCCGCGGGAACCGTCCGGGAGTGCCGATGGAGCCGAAATCCGATCGATCGTCTGGCAGCATCGCGACCGTCATGCATGCGATCGACTTGTTGAACAGCGCCTACACGCCCTTGATCCGGTTCGCGGACTCCGTGGACGACCAGCAGGGGTGGACGCCGACCGATCTCCCCGGCTGGACGGCGCGCGACCTGCTCTTCCACCTGGCGAGTGACTGCCAGCGCGCGCTGGTGGCCCTGGCGACGCCGGCCGAGGGCGCCGCGGACACCGACGAGATCTCGTACTGGTCGCATTGGGAACCTGGCACGCCCGGCGCCCAGGCGGGGCTGCGGGGCACCCGGATCATGGCGAGCGCGTGGACGTCGGTGCGCGGCCCGGCGGATCTGTACGCCGACACCGCGCGGGCCGTGCTGGTCGCTGCGGCCCGCGCCGACCCCGGCTCGGTCGTGGTCACGCAGGGCCACCGGCTCACCGTCGCGTCGTTGGTGTCGACGCTCGCGGTGGAGGCCGCTGTGCACCAGTTGGATCTGGCTCCGGTGTTGCCGGAGCCACCGGCGGACGAGGTGCTGGTCGAAGTGCGCCGGGTGCTCGACGGCCTGCTCGGCAGCCCGGCACCGCCGTCGTGGGACGCCGTGCGTTACGCCCTGGTGGGCACCGGACGTCAGAAGCTGGGCGAGGATGAGCGCCGCGAGCTGGGAGCGCGGGCCGAGCGCTTCCCGTTGTTCGGTTGACCGAGCCGCCGCAGCTGGTGGGCCAGGTAGGGGCGGACCCGCCGCTGCCCGCCGCGTTCCTCGATCGCGCCGCTGAGCTGCCAGAGCATGCGCACGACGCGCTCGGTGTCGGGGGCCCAGCCGCGACCGCGGCATTCCTGCAGCCACGCCGCAGGGCCCTCGTGGCCGCGTTCGGAATTGCAGCGGCGGCATGCGGCGACCTCGTTCTCGAGCCACGACGGGCCACCTTTGACCCGCGGAACGAGGTGTTCGGTGGTGGGGCGGATCAACTCGTCGAACACGCGCGAGCACCACACGCAGGTGGGACCGTCGCGCTCGACCGCCGCCCGTAGCCGTTCCGCGCGGTTCAGCTGCGGCCCCGGGGCAGCAGCGCCTGCCGGGCGGTCGGCGCAGCTGCTGGACATCGACTCCAACCTAGGTGACGCGAGGTATGACCCGAGCCGCCGAAAACGGGTTCGCCGCGTTGGTTGAATCGGGCAATGCCTGCTTTTCGCGCTCCCGATCTTTCGGTCCACCGATCCTTCCTGCTCGCCATGGACGAGTTCCAGGCCGAGGGACGCGGCGCGGCCGACGACGACTCGATGGTCGGCCGCGAGATCCGCACGTGGTCCTCCCGCTGGGACGACCGGTCCGCGTTCGCCGAATACACCACCACCCTCCGCGCGGCCGCGCTCGACGAGACGCCCCGGCCGGCCGGCTTCGTTGCCTGCACCACGCTTTGGTGGGTCGAGGGCGACGAGTACCTCGGCCGGCTTGCGATCCGCCACCGCCTGACCCAGCACCTACTCGACTTCGGTGGCCACATCGGCTACGACGTGCGCCCCAGCGCGCGGCGCCGCGGGCACGCCACCGCGATGCTCGCCACCGCTCTTCCCATCGCGCGCGACCTCGGCATAGGTAGCGCGTTGGTCACCTGCGATGCCGACAACATCGGCTCGCGCCGCACCATCGAGAAGAACGGCGGCGTGTTGGAGGACGAGCGCGGCGGCAAGTTGCGGTTCTGGGTGCCGACCGTCGCGCGGGCTGCGTCCCCGGCCGGCTAACCCACCGCGGCGGTGAACAGCAGGCCCTGACCGCGTGCCGCGCACGGTCCCGCGTCGTCGGGCAGGAACACGGCCCGGCCGGCCGGGGTGTGGACACCACCGATCTCGAACGCGCCCGCCGCGCACAGTGCGATGCGCGGGCCCGGAACGGCAACCTCGTGCACACCGTCGACGGAGCGCCGGTCGAGGCGGAAGTCCGGCACGGGCACCGCGAAACCCTCCGGCCCTTCCGGCCACCGTGGCTCGGCGAGTTCCGAGAAGTCGGTGATCCGCAGCAGCTCGGCGACGTCGACGTGCTTCGGCGTCAGCCCGCAGCGCAGCACGTTGTCGCTTGCGGCCATGACCTCGACGGCCGTGCCGCGCAGGTACGCGTGCACGTTGCCGGCACCGAGAAAGATCGCCTCACCGGGCTGCAGCGTCACGGGGTTGAGAAGCAGGGTGAGCACAATCCCCACGTCGCCGGGGAATGCGGCCGCAGCGAGATGGGCCGGACGCAGCGGCCCTTCGGGCGACGCCGCAGCGCACACCGCGTCGATCACCGGTGACGGATCATCCATGGTGAGCAGCTCCGCGAACGCCCGGCGCAACGGATCCGGCCCGCGCAGCAGGCGCGCCAGGAAGCCCAGTTCGGGGATCCGCAGCTCGTCGAGCACCGCGAGCGTCTGCTCCACCGGCCGGAAGCCGCACAGCGCCTCGAACGGCGTCAGCGCGCACAGCAGTTCAGGTTTGTGGTGCGGGTCGCGGTAGTTGCGGTGGGCCGCATCGCGGGGCACGCCCGCCTTCTCCTCCGCAGCGAAGCCCGCTTCGGCCTGCTCACGCGTCGGATGCACCTGGATCGACAGCGGCCTGTCGGCGGCGAGGATCTTGAGCAGGAACGGCAGCCGCGCACCGAATCGCGAGATCACCTCGGCGCCGAGCGCCGCGTCCGGGGCGCGGTCGATCAACGCGTCGAGCGACGTCTCGTGCTCGTGCACCCACGCGGGATCGTCGGGATGCGCGCCGAACCACAGCTCCGCCACCGGTGCGCCGTCCGGCTCGTGGCCGAGCAGCTGCGGGATCGCCGTCGGTGAGCCCCATTCGTAGCGGCGCATCGCGCCTTCGAGGGCGACCGGATTCATGAAACGCTCCCCCGGTCGAGATCGGGTTCCAGGTAGATGACCCGCGCAGTCGGCACGACGGTACGCACGCGCGCCTCTGCGGCATCGATCATCGAGGCTACCTGCGCGAGTGTCGCCGACGCGGGCATCGCGAGCTTCGCGCCGACGAGCAGCTCCTCAGGACCGAGGTGCATCGTGCGCAGGTGGATCACCCGTTCCACGCCGTCGCCCACGAGCGCCTGCTCGATGGCCCGCACCTGCACGGGCGCGGCCGACTCGCCGAGCAGCAGGCTCTTCGTCTCGATGACCAGGACGACAGCCACGGTGACCAGCAGTGCGCCGATCGCGCAGGTGCCGATGCCGTCCCACACCGGATCGCCGGTCAGCGTCGCCAGCCCGACACCGAGCAACGCGAGGACGAGCCCGGTGAGCGCGGCGACGTCCTCGAGCAGCACGACCGGCAGCTCGGGGTTCTTGGCATGGCGGACGAAGCCCACCCACGAGTCGTCACCCTTGAGGTGGCGCGACTCGCCGACGGCGGTACGCAGCGAGAAGCCCTCCAGGCCAAGCGCGAGGAGCAGGACGACGACCGCCACGATCGGCGAATCGAGGTGGTGCGGGTGCCGGATCTTCTCCACGCCCTCGTAGAGGGCGAACAAGCCGCCCGCCGAGAACAACATCAACGCGACGAGGAACCCGTAGACGTAACGGTCCCGTCCATACCCGAAGGGATGGTCCGGCGTCGCCTTGCGGCGCGACTGCGCGCCGCCGCGCAACAGCAACCCCTGGTTGCCGGAGTCGACGACCGAGTGCACGCCCTCGGCGAGCATCGACGACGACCCGGTGATCGCGAAGGCGACGAACTTGATCACGGCGATGCCGAGGTTCGCGCCCAGCGCAGCCAGCACCGCGCGGGTCCCTCCCGACGCGCTCATCGGTCAGTGGGCCCGCTCAGCCGGGCCGGGCGATCCCGGGTCCAGCCCGAGCCCGAACGCCAGATACGCGGCCGTGAAGTCGCCGAAGTCGGTCGCGGCGGCGAACCGGGCCAGCGGGTCGCCGTTCGGGACGTCGACGCTCGACGAGCGGACCCCGAGCTCGGCGGCGAGCTCGTGCAGCGCCTTCGCCGCGCGCCGGGCGGCCACCTCGTCGAGTTGGATCTGGGCATCGGAGCGATCGCCCAGCAGCAGGTCGTCGGCTGAGCCGTCGTCGCCGACGACGAGCAGCCGGGGCCGCTGCGAGCTCGGTTCGTCGACCCGGTCGCGGAAGAAGTCCTCCACCGGCGCCGGCCCCGACCCACGCAGCAGCGCGCCGGCCCGGCCGACCCCGTCGGGCAGGCTCACCGACACCGAGTTCACGCCGGCGAACTGCTGCAGCGCATCCGAGATCGCCCGCGCGGCGACACCGGCCAGCGCGCCGGCGCCGACGATCAGCGGTGTCGACTCGGCGAACTCCACGGCGAGCGACTTCGCCGGGTTCGTGAACGCGTCTCCCGTCGGCCGGCACCGTTCGGCCTGCTCGTCGAGGGCGTCGGCGACCTCGATCAGCGTGCTGCCCGGAATCAGGTTGATCTCCAGAACGTCGAGCACCTGCAGCAGCGGCGTGAGCACCGACCAGCGGGCGGCGCGCGGCTGCAGGTCGCGCGGCAGCTCGTGGAGCGGGGCGCGGCCGGCCGCGACGGCAACCTGGCTGCCGGCAGGTGCCACCACCGCCATCACCAGCCCGCGCTGCATCCCCTGGGCGGCGAGCTCGGCCAGCCGAGGATGGCTGCCGTCCACGGATCCGATCAGCAGCGCGTCGGCGGGCCCGGCCCAGCGCGGGAGCTCCACGCCATGCCAGGTCATCGCCGGGGTCCGCGTGCAGCTCAGCCGGGTGATCAGGCGGGAGGCCGCCGAGGGCGCGGCGTCGGTAGCGACGAGCAGCGCCCGGGGCATGCCCGCGCCACGCAGCGCCTCGATGCCGAAATCGCCGGCGGTCTCGATCGCGCGCCGTACCTGTGCTCCTGCCGTCGCGAGCGCCCACAGCAGTCGGTGCTCGTCGCGGGATTCGAGCCGGGCCGGCTCGTCGAGCAGCGTCTCGTCGAAATCACTCATGCGCCGGCCTGGGTCCCCGGCGCCTCGCCGATGGGGCGAACCGGCGGGGTTTCGACAGCGGCGTCGACGCCGATGCCGCGTGGGCCCGGGGTGGCCTCGTCGAGGAGCAGCACCGGGATGCCGTCCTCGACGGGGTAGCTCGTGCCGCAGAAGGTGCACACGAGTACGTCGCGTCCCTCGCGGGTCTCCTCGCGCAACGGCGCATGGTCGTCACTCGGGCAGGCGAGCATCTCGAGCAGTTCCGCATCGAGTGGCATTTGGTCTCCTCGCTCAGGGGTCAGCCTCGGATGGCGGCCAGCGCGTCGTCGCGGACCCGTTCCATCGCCGGTCGGGTAGGGCCCTCGACGTTGAGGCGCAGCAACGGCTCGGTGTTGGACGGGCGGACGTTGAACCAGGCGCCGTCGGGCAGTTCGATCGTCAGCCCGTCGAGTTCGTCGGTGGCCTGCGCGCGGCCGGCGAACGCGGCGCGCACGGCCTCGATGCGCGCCCGGGGATCGTCGACCGTGGAATTGATCTCGCCGGAGGCCGTGTACCGCGAGTACTGCTCGGCGAGCTCGCCCAGGGAGCGCTCCTGCTCGCCCAGCGCCGCCAGCACGTGCATGGCGGCCAGCATGCCGGTGTCGGCGTTCCAGAAGTCCTTGAAGTAGTAGTGCGCGCTGTGTTCGCCACCGAACACTGCGCCGACGCGGCGCATCTCGGCCTTGATGAACGAGTGCCCCACCCGGGTGCGGATGGGCACCCCGCCGCGTTCGCGGACGATCTCCGGCACGGCGTGCGAAGTGATCAGGTTGTGGATGATCGCCGCGCCGGGGGTCTTGGCGAGTTCCCGGGTGGCGACGAGGGCGGTGATGGCGCTGGGCGAGACCGGCGCGCCGGCCGCGTCGACGACGAAGCACCGGTCGGCATCGCCGTCGAACGCGATGCCGAGGTCGGCGCCCTCGGCGATGACCGCCTTCTGCACGTCGACGAGGTTGGCCGGCTCCAGCGGGTTGGCCTCGTGGTTCGGGAACGAGCCGTCCAGCTCGAAGTACAGCGGGACGATCGTCAGCGGCAGTGCGGGCAGGACGCTGTCGCCGAGCACCGCCGGCACGGTGTAGCCGGCCATGCCGTTGCCGGCATCGACGACCACCTTGAGCGGCCGGATGCCGGTCAGGTCGACCAGCCCGCGCAGGTAAGCGGCGTAGTTGGCCAGCAGATCGGCCCGGGAGACGTCGCCGACGTGTTCCGGCGCGGGGATGCCGTTGGCGAGGTAGGCCGCCGCCGTGTCGCGGATCTCGGCCAGGCCGGTGTCCTGGCCGATCGCCACCGCTCCGGCGCGGCACAGCTTGATGCCGTTGTACTGCGCCGGGTTGTGACTGGCCGTGAACATCGCACCGGGGAGGCCGAGGTGACCGGAGGCGAAGTACAGCATGTCGGTGGAGCCGAGCCCGGCCTCGACGACCCCGGCGCCGCGGTGCAGGACCCCCTCGGCGAACGCGCGGGCGAGGCCTGGACCCGATTCGCGCATGTCGTGCGCGGTGACCACCCGTTCGGCGGCGGTGACGTCGGCGAACGCGGCACCCAGCGCGCGGGCGATCGCCTCGTCGAGCTCGTCGGGGACGACGCCGCGCACGTCGTAGGCCTTCACCAGCGCCGAGAGATCCACGACAAGCGAGCCTACCGACGAAACCGCCGGTCAGTGCGCGGGCGGCACCACCCGGAGATGCCCGCGGCGGCCGGTGACGCCGTCGCCCTCGCCAGGACGGGGCACGGGCTCGCTGCGGGCCGCCTCGCGCACCGCGTCGGCGAGCGCCTCGAGGTCGTCGGCGTGCGGGATGGGCGCCGGGAACTCACCCACGTGGCGCATGACCTCCCAGCCCCGCGGCACCGTCAGGCGCATCGCGTGCTCCTCGCAGAGGTCGTAGGAGTGCGGCTCGGCATACGTGGCGAGCGGCCCCACGACCGCCGTCAGGTCGGCGTAGGCATAGGTGAGGGTCGCCACCGCGGCGCGGGGGCACCCGGTGCGGGTGCAACGCCGGACATGCCTCACAGTTGGCGACTGTATCCCCCCGAAGGCCCGCTCGCCCCGCTTTGCCCGCCGAGTCGATCGCGTGTCGCGCGCCGCGCCGCTGCGTAGGGTGTGGGCATGCGCAGCCAGAGCCGCCAGGCACGCCGCGCCGCCGTCCGCCCGCGGCGCCGCGACCGGCGCGGACGAGGGTTGCGCGGCGAACTCGCGCCTGTGGACGTCCCGCTGCACCGCACCCGGGCGGAGGTGTTCGAGGACCTCGTGACCGATGCCGTCGCCGAGATCGAGGAGCACTGGGCTGCCGAGCTCGCCGGTGTCGAGTTCGCCGTCGAGGACGTCCCACCAGCCAGTTCGGCGGACGAGTTCGACGCAGACGTGGTCAGCGACCGCGGCGTGGCGCTCGGCCGGCTGTTCCGGCACGGGCTGCCGGAGATCGAGGCACCGGTGATCCTGGTCTACCGCAGGCCGATCGAGGCGCGCGCCGTCGATCCGGACGACCGCGCCGATCTCGTCTTCATGGTCGTCGCCGACCTGGCCGCGGAGTACCTGGGCCGCGACGTCGACGAGATCGACGGAGGTTAGACCGCCCGGCGCTTGAGACGGCGGCGTTCGCGTTCGGACAGGCCACCCCAGATGCCGAACCGCTCGTCGTGCTCGAGCGCGTACTCGAGGCATTCGGCGCGGACCTCGCAGCCCGTGCAGATCTTCTTCGCCTCGCGCGTCGAGCCGCCCTTCTCCGGAAAAAACGCTTCCGGGTCCGTCTGGGCGCAGAGCGCTCGTTCTTGCCAGCTCGCTTCCTCCGGCAGGCCGAAGATGTCGGCGAGATCGTCCCCGTCAACGGTGTGGGTCAGTTCGGTCACGACGACCTCCGGGGGAAAGATTTGGGTGCCGAGGTTAGGCACGTATGAAATTACACGCGTGTCGTTCGCGTTCGTCAAGCGCGGTCGCTGCTAAATCTGCGCGACACGCCGGAAGAAATCCAACGAAGGGTCCCATTTGCCTGCTCACGCCGGATCGGCGCGGCAGGCGGACTCGACCGCCGAGAGCACCGCGGCCACCACCGGGCGGGCGGCAGCGCTCGCGCGCGCCACGGCGCGCAGCCGGCGGGCCAGGGCCGGGCGGTGCAACGGGCCGATGCGTACCGGCGCCACGTCCGTGGCGACCGACCGACGCGGCAGCACGGCGATGCCATGCCCGTCTGCGACGGCCCGGACGAGCAGCAGCATGTCGTCGGTCTCCCACCGCACGTGTGGCTCGAAGCCTGCGGTCCGGCACGCGGCGCGCACCGCCCGCCCGCACGCGGCGTCCTCGGGCGGCATCACCCAGTCGGCCTCGGCCAGTTGCGCCAGATCGGTGCTCCCTTCGTTGCCTCCGGCGGGGCGCACGACGACCAGCGGTTCGCTCGCCAGTTCGCGCACCACCGCGCCCTCCGGCAGCGCGAGCGGCACGTAGTCGTACTCGTCGACGACCGCCAGGTCCACCTCGCCGCGCAGCAGCAGGCCGATGCCGCGTTCGGGCTCGGTGGCCACCACCGACAGCTCGATGCCGGGCTGCTGCTCGCGCAGCACGTGCACCGTCTGCGACACGACGGTGGCGGCGGCACTCGCGACCGCCGCGATCGACACCGGCCCGGACACCGAGCCGTGCAGCCGGTCGAGGTCCGCCCGCGCCGCGGCGAGCACGTCGAGCACCTGCCCGGCTCGTCCGGCGAGCGCGTGTCCGGCGCCGGTGAGCGCCACTCCGCGGGGTGACCGGTCGACCAGCGGCACGCCCGTCTCGCGCTCGAGCTGGGCGAGTTGCTGGGACACCGCCGAGGGAGTGAGCCCCACTGAACGCGCCGCGGCGGCGATCGACCCGCGCAAGCCGACCTCGCGCAGCAGGCGCAGCCTGCCGACGTCGAGGGGGGCGCCATTGGCCATAAGCACAACTTACGACATACTCTGGCGAGCCGTAAGCAGATGACGTTCCAGTCGCGAGGAGCCGCGCCATGACCACTCTCCCGTCGCACGAGACGCTGGCCGAGCAGGCCACCGCGATCCTGTCCCGCCTCGGCGTGTCCGAACTCGCCGGCGGCAGCGCGGGCGAGCTGATCGCCCGCTCGCCGATCACCGGCGGCGAGCTCGCGCGGGTGCGCGCGCACACCCCGGCCGAGGTCGGCGAGAAGGTCACCGCCGCAGCCGAGGCGTTCCGGCAGTGGCGCACGGTGCCCGCCCCGGTGCGCGGCCGGCTCGTACGCGAGGTCGGCGAGCTGTTGCGCGAGCACAAGGAGGACCTCGGCGCGCTGGTGTCGATCGAGGCCGGCAAGATCCGCTCCGAGGGTCTCGGCGAGGTGCAGGAGATGATCGACATCTGCGACCTCGCCGTCGGGCTGTCCCGCCAGCTGCACGGGCTGACGATCGCCTCGGAGCGTCCCGGCCACCGGATGATGGAGCAGTGGCACCCCCTCGGTGTGGTGGGTGTCGTCAGCGCGTTCAACTTCCCGGTCGCGGTCTGGTCGTGGAACTCGGCGCTCGCATTCGTGTGCGGCGACCCCGTGGTGTGGAAGCCGTCGGAGAAGACGATGCTCACCGCACTCGCCTGCCAGGCGCTGGTGGCCGAGGCCGCCCGCCGGGCCGGCGCGCCGGAGGGCGTGTCGTCGGTCGTGCTGGGCACCGCCGAGGTCGGCGAGGCGTTGGTGGACGACCCGCGCGTGGCCCTGCTCAGCGCGACCGGGTCGACCCGGATGGGCCGCGCGGTCGCGCCGCGCGTCGCGGCCCGGTTCGGGCGCCTGCTGCTCGAGCTGGGCGGCAACAACGCGGCGATCGTCGCGCCGTCGGCCGATCTCGACCTCACCGTGCGCGGCATCGTGTTCTCGGCAGCCGGCACCGCCGGCCAGCGCTGCACGTCGCTGCGCCGCGTGATCGCGCACTCGTCGATCGTCGACGAGTTGGTCTCGCGGATCTCGTCCGCCTACGCGTCGCTGCCCATCGGCTCGCCGCTGGATCCCGCGACGCTGGTGGGCCCGCTGATCGACGAGGCGGCCTACAACGGCTACCGGGACGCCCTGGAGAAGGCCAAGGCCAACGGCGGGGAGCTGCTGGTCGGCGGCGAGCGGGTGCTGGCCGACGAGGCCGCCGAGGCGTACTACGTCCAGCCGGCGGTCGTCCGCATGCCGACCCAGACCGAGATCGTCCAGGCCGAGACGTTCGCGCCGATCCTGTACGTGATGAGCTACGACGACTTCGACGACGCGCTGGCCATGCACAACGAGGTGCCGCAGGGGCTGTCGTCGTCGATCTTCACGATGGACGTCCGGGAGGCCGAGCGGTTCGTCGCCCCGGACGGCTCCGACTGCGGCATCGCCAACGTCAACATCGGCCCGTCCGGCGCGGAGATCGGCGGCGCGTTCGGCGGCGAGAAGGAGACCGGCGGAGGCCGGGAATCCGGCTCGGACGCCTGGAAGTCCTACATGCGCCGGGCCACGAACACGGTGAACTACTCCACCGAGCTGCCGCTCGCCCAGGGCGTCGAGTTCGGCTGAGCCGGGCGCGCTCGCGCGGCACTCACCCGGCGAGCTTGCGGAAGTCCCAGCTGACGATCTTGGTCGGCGTCACCCGCAGCCAGGCGTGGCGGGCGTCATGGAACATCTGCTCGGCCCCGGCGAAGTACTTGGCGGCGAAGGCACGCTCGATCCCGGCCAGGGCCGGCTCGGGCGCGTCGGTGCGAGGAACGTCGCCGACCACCTCCGCCCGCCCGGTGATCTCGACGCCGCGCAACTCCAGGTACTCGACACCGGCGTCCACCACGACCCCGATGCGTGGATCGTGCTGCAGGTCGGCCCACCGCCGGCTGCGCACGAGCGAATAGAGCCACAGGCACGCGCCGTCCCACACGAACCACAGCGGCGTGGCGTGCGGGCCGTCCGGGCCGGCGGTGGCGACCCGGCAGGTGCGTTCCGCGGCGAGGAACCCGTCGCGCTCGGTGGCGCTCATCGCGATCCTGCGCCCGCGGCGCTGCGGGTTCACCTCGTCGGCCATGTGCCCTCCTTCACGAAAGCTGCCGGTCGAGCCAGACCCGGTCGCGTAACAGGATGCCGTCGATCACGATGGCTTCCTCGTAACCGGTCTCGGGGGTGAACGCGTCGCGGTCCACGCAGAGGAACCGGAATCCGGTGCGCTGGTAGAAGCGCAGGTTGCCGATGTCCGCGGCGGCGGTGGCGACCAGCATCCGCGTCAGCCCTTCGCCCCGGCAGGCGTCGACGGCCGCAGCCACCAGCGCCCGGCCGACGCCGGTTCCCTGGGCCCCGGTCAGCACTGCCATGTTCTTGAGCTCGATCTCGCCGCTGCGCCCGGTGGGGACGAGTTGCAGGTGGCCGACGACCGTCCCGCCGTCGGTCGCCACCAGCACCCGTCCGGCGTCGATGTAGGCGTCGAGTTGGGCTGCGGAATCCTCGGCCAGCTCGAACAGGTGCCGGAGCTCGCCTCGCGCGCCGGCGTGCCAGCCGATGCTGACGTCCGCCGCCTCCGTCGACGGCTTGGCCGCGACGATCACCCGGTAGCCGTCCGGGTCGAGGAAGGCCTGTCCCCAGCGGTTCCAGTAAGGGTTTGCCGCGTCGACCTGCGGCACGCCCGCCGCGCGCAGCGTCTCGCCGACCGCGGCCACCGCTTCGAGGCTGTCGGTGTAGAGGACGAGGAGATCCTCGTCGGTCCCGGCGCTCGGCTCGACCGGGCCGGCAGTGAGTTCGAGCTGGCCTCCCTCGGGCAGGGCGAAGAAGACGCCGTCGTAACCGTCGTGCTGCTCGAATCCGCCGAGCACGGGCAGGCCCAGCAGCTCGCTGTAGAAGGCGGCGGAGCGGCGCAGATCGCGGGCCGGGCGGGCGATGCGGCTCGCGGCGAACGAGGGGACGGCTCGGGCAGGAGCAGAAGTCGGAGTGGACACGACGTCTGCAACGACCGGCCGCCCCCATGCCTTCCTGCCGGTCCGCCATAGCCGTCCGCCGGGTACACGACGGCCCCGAAGCGACGTTGCTCCGGGGCCGACGTGGTTCGGTCGCGTGTCAGTGCTTGAAGGCGTCCTTGACGTTCTCGCCGGCGTTCTTCAGATCGGCCTTGGCCTGGTCGGTCTTGCCCTCCCGCTCGGTGCTGCGGTCGCCGGTGGCCTTGCCCAGTGCTTCCTTGGCCTTGCCGGTGGCGTCGTCCATGTTGTTCTTGACCTTGTCGGTGGCGCTCATCGCAGGTTCCTCCTCGGTACCTCGGCCAACACGTCGTCCGAGAGGTACCCGAGGGCTCCGCGGGCGTAACCGGGGCTAAAGTCCTACGCGCCGCGCGGCGAGCTCGATGCGGTCGTCCGGAGCGACCGCGGCCACCCGGAAGTGGTGCGATCCCTGCGGTCCGTAGAACTCCCCCGGGCTGACGACGATGCCCGCCCGGTCGGCCAGATCGCGCGCCGCGGACCAGGCGTCCCCGTCCGGCGCCCGCACCCACAGGTAGAAGGCGCCGCGCGGCAGTTGCGCCGGGTAGCCCAGGGCCGCAAGCACCTCGACGAGCCGGGGCAGCCGGTGCAGGTAACGCGCGCGCTGCGCCTCGACGTGCTCGTCGTCGCCGAGCGCGACCACGGCGGCGGCCTGTACCGGGCCCGGCGGCATCAGCCCCGCGTGCTTGCGCACCTCGCGCAGGTAGTGCACGAGGCCCGCGTCGCCGGCGTAGAAGCCGATGCGCGCTCCGGCGAAGTTGTCGCGTTTGGACAGCGAGTGCAGCGCCAGCACGCCGTCGGTGCCGTCGTTCAGGATGGTCGTCGGCGCGCCGTCCCACGTGAACTCGGCGTAGCACTCGTCCGAGACGACCGGCACGCCGCGGGAGCGACCCCACGAGGCCGCGGCGGCGAGGTCGGCGAGTTCTCCGGTCGGGTTGCCCGGCGAGTTGACCCACAGGCACAGCGCGCGGGCGGCGTCGGCGTCGTCGACCTCGTCGAGGCGCAGGTAGGGGACGGCCCGCACCCCGGCGAGCGTCGCGCCCATCTCGTAGGTCGGGTAGCTGATCGCCGGGTACAGGACGGTGTCGCGTCCCGGGTCGCGCAGCTTCAGGTACTGCGGCAGCGACGCCACGAACTCCTTCGTGCCCACACACGCGGCGACCTCGCGCACCGGATCGACGGTCGCGCCGAGTCGGCGTGCGAGCCACTTCGCGGCGGCCTCGCGCAAGGCGCTCGTGCCGATCGAGGGCGGGTAGCCGCGGGCTGCGTCGCCGGCCGAGAGCGCGGCCAGCACCGCCGCCGGCGGCGGGTCACACGGCGTGCCGATGGACAGGTCGATGGCGCCGCCGTCGTGTTCGGCGGCGAGCTCGGTGATCGAGCCGAGCCGCTCGTAGGGGTACGGCGGCGGTTGGAAGCCGGTCACTGTCGGCCTTTCTCGGCAAGCAGCTGGGCCAGGTGGATGCCGTGCACGGAGGCGAGTTGCTCGAGCTGCGTGCGGCAGGAGAATCCGTCGGCAAGCACGACGGTGTCGTAGGCAGCCGCGCGCACGGCGGGCAGCAGTGCCGTCTCGGCGACCGCCACCGAGACGTCGTAGTGGCCCCGCTCGACGCCGAAGTTGCCCGCCAGCCCGCAGCAGCTGCCGACCGCCTCGACGTCCGCACCGGCCGCGGCCAGTAGCGCGGCGTCGGCCTGCCATCCCATCACGGCGTGCTGATGGCAGTGCGGTTGGGCGAGCGCCCGCACACCGTCCAGCCGGGGCGGCGCCCAGCCGGGGGTTCCGGTGAGCAGTTCGGCGAGCGTGCGCGTGGCGTCCACCACCTGGGCCGCGCGCGGATCGCCGGGCAGCAATTCGCGCACGTCGTCCCGCAGTACCGCGGTGCACGACGGCTCGAGTCCGACGACCGGCAGGCCGTCGGCCAGCGCCGGCTGCAACGCGTCCAGGGTGCGCCGCAGCTGCCGCCGCGCGCCGTCGAGCTGTCCCGTCGAGATCCAGGTCAGCCCGCAGCACACCTTCTTGTCGGGGATCCGCACGGCGTAGCCCGCGGCCTCGAGCACCTCCACGGCCGCTCTGCCGACCTCGGGCGTGAAGTGATCGGTGAACGTGTCGACCCAGAGCAGCACCGGCGTGCCGGAGCCGGTCGGCGTCCGGCCGGCGAACCAGGCCCGGAAGGTCTCGGTCGCGAACCGGGGCAGCGGCCGGCGCTCGTCGATGCCGCCGACCCGCTTGGCCAGCCGCGACAGGCCGGGCGAGCGCAGGGCCGCATTGGTGAGCTTCGGTGTGCGTGCGGCGAGCCGGGCCCACCGCGGCAGCCAACCGAGCGCGTAGTGTGCGGCCGGGCGCAGCCTGCGCCGGTATCGCTGGTGCAGCGCCTCGGCCTTGTACGTCGCCATGTCGACACCGGCGGGACAGTCTGCCGAGCAGCCCTTGCAGGACAGGCACAGATCGAGCGACTCGTGCACCTCGACGGAGTCGAAACCGGCCACGAGCGAGCCGTTCGCGAGTTCCTGCAGCACCCGGGCGCGTCCGCGGGTGGAGTCCTTCTCGTCGCGGGTCGCGAGGTAGGACGGACACATCACCCCGCCGGCGGCGGTGGTGTCGGCGCGGCACTTGCCCACGCCCACGCAGCGGTGCACTGCCGCGGTGAAGTCCCCGGCGTCGTGCGAATAGGCGAAGCCGAGGTCGGTGCGCAGCGATGCGGCCGCGGGCACGCGCAGGTCGGCGTCCAGCGGGGCCGGGTCGACGATCACGCCGGGGTTGAGCAGGTTGCCCGGGTCGAACAGCCGTTTGATCTCGCCGAACGCGGCGAGCGCGTCGGCGGAGTACATGTACGGCAGCAGTTCGCCGCGCGCGCGGCCGTCGCCGTGCTCGCCGGACATCGACCCGCCGTGCGCACCCACGAGCCTCGCGGCATCGACGAGGAACCTCCGGAACTCCGCGGGGCCGGAGCTGAACGGGAAGTCGATACGCCCGTGCACGCAACCGTCGCCGAAATGGCCGTAGAGCAGCGCGTCGAGGTGGTGGTCGCGCAGCAACTGCTCGAACTCGCGCAGGTAGTCGCCGAGCCGATCGGGGGGAACGGCGGCGTCCTCCCAGCCCGGCCAGGCGGGCACGCCAGCCGGGGTACGGCCGCCGAGCCCCGCGCCGTCCTCGCGGATGCGCCACAGCGCGCGGGCCGCCGCGCCGGTGACCACCGCGGCGTCGAGGGCGCCGGCGTCGGCGGCCAGCTTCTCGGCCGCGGCCCGCGCGTCGGCCTCGGTCGCGCCGGCGGTCTCGACGAACAGCCACCCCTCGCCGCGCGGCAGGTCGGGAACCGCCGCCGGGCCGCGCCGGGTGCGCACCACGTCGACGAGCCGGGCGTCCATGCCTTCCAGCGCCACGGGCGAGTGCGGCAGCAGCGCCGGCACCGCGTCGGCCGCGGCGGCCATGTCGGGATAGCCGAGCACGCACAGCGCCACCGCGGCGGGCGAGTCGACGAGCCGGACGGTCGCCCCGAGAACCACGCCCAGGGTGCCCTCGGTGCCGACGAGGAAGCGGGCGAGGTCGCCGCCCCGCTCGGGCAGCAGGTGCTCGAGCGAGTACCCAGACACCTGGCGGTTGAAGCGGCCGAACTCGGTGCGGATGGTGGCCAGGTGCCGCCGGACGATCTCGTCGAGCCCGGTGTAGATCCGCGCCGCTGGCCCCTTGCTGGGCAGCCCGGTGCGTGCGGTGCGCCGGGCGGTGAACCGCGTCCCGTCGACGGTGAGGACGTCGAGTTCGACGACGTTGTCGGCGGTGCGGCCGTAGCCGAGGGCACGGGCGCCGCAGGCGTTGTTGCCGATCGAGCCGCCCACCGTGGCGCGCGCGTGGGTGGACGGGTCCGGGCCGAAGCGCAGTCCGGAAGGCGCGGCGGCCGCGGTCACCGAGTCGAGGATCGCGCCGGGTTCCACGAGCGCGGTCCGGGTGGCCGGATCGACGTCGAGCACCCGGTTGAGGTGCCGCGAGAAGTCCAGGACGATTCCCGGTCCGACCGCGTTGCCGGCGATCGACGTGCCGCCGCCGCGGGAAGTCAGCGGCACGTCGTGAGCGGCGGCCACCGCGACGGCGGCCTGCACCTCGTCGACATCCCGCGGGAAGGCGACGACGGCCGGCACCACGCGGTAGTTCGACGCGTCCGAGGAGTACTCGGCCCGCCGGCGTGCCCCGGAGTCGGTCTCGGCGAGCCCCGCACGCAGCAGAGCCGCGGCAAGATCACGCGGCGCGGGACTCGTCACCCGGCCATTGTCCCGTACCGGCGGGTCGCCGGTATGTGCAGTCCGGGCTCACAGGCGGCCGGCCTCGATGATCCGGCCCAGGAACTGCCGGGTGCGCGGCTCCACCGGATCGCCGAGCACCTGCTCCGGCGGTCCTTCCTCGAGCACCCTCCCGGCGTCCAGGAAGCACACCCGGTCGGCGACGTCGCGGGCGAAGCCCATCTCGTGCGTGGCGAGCAGCATCGTCATGCCGTCGTCGCGCAGTTCCCGGATCAGTCCCAGTACCTCGCCGACCAGTTCCGGGTCGAGGGCGCTGGTCACCTCGTCGAACAGCATCAGCCGGGGCTTGGCCACCAGTGCGCGGGCGATCGCCACCCGCTGCTGCTGGCCGCCCGAGAGCTCGTCCGGACGGGCGCCCGCGCGGTCGCGCAGGCCGACCCGCTCGAGCATCGCCAGCCCGTCCGCCTCGGCCTGCTCGCGGCCGATGCGGTGCACGCGGCGCAGCGCGAGGGTGACGTTGTCGAGCACGCGCAGGTGCGGGAAGAGGTTGTACGACTGGAACACCAGGCCGATCCGACTGCGCACCTCGTTGGCATCTACCCGCGGGTCGGTGATGTCCGCGCCGTCGAGTTCGACCACGCCGTCGTCGACGACCTCCAGCAGGTCGATGCAGCGCAACAGCGTGGACTTGCCCGAGCCGGACGCCCCGATCAGCGCGGTGCAGGTGTGCTCGGCCGCAGTCAGATTCAGGTCGTTGAGCACGACCGAAGCGCCAAAGGCCTTACGCAAGCCCTCGATCCGCAGAACGGGCGCTGCCTTGGTCAGGCTGGTCATACCATCGCCGCCCCGGGACTGATCCAGCCCTGCCGCTGCGCGATCCAGTCCGTGAGCCGGGTCGTGGGGATCGTCAGCGCCACGAAGACCAGACCCGCGAACACGAGCGGCACGAACTTGAAGTCCTGCGACTGCTGGTTGTACGCAGTGAGCGTGATCTCGATGACGCCGAGCACGGAGACCAGCGAGGTGTCCTTCTGCAGGCTGACGAAGTCGTTGAGCAGCGCCGGGAACACGCGGCGCACGGCCTGCGGGAACACGACGTGGCGCATGCTCTGCGCGTAGGTCAGGCCGAGCGCGCGGGCGCTGGCCCGCTGGCTCGGGTGCACCGACTGGATGCCCGCCCGGAAGACCTCGGCCACGTAAGCGGTGTAGGTCAGCACGAGCGCGATGATGCACAGCGTGAACGGGCTGCTCGGCGCCCACGAGAGCCGCAACGAGGGCAGGCCGAAGCCGACCAGGTAGAGCACGATCAGCAGCGGCATCCCGCGGAAGATGTCGGTGTACAGCGCGGCGAAGAATCGCAGCGGGAAGAAAACCGCACCCTGAAGCGTGCGCATCGTGGCGATCAATGCGCCGAAGACGAGGATGAACACCTCGCTGATCAGCATGATCTGGATGTTGATCCACAGCGCGCGCAACAGCGCCGGCAGGTCGTGCCAGCCCGCGCTGAGGTCGAAGAAGCTGGCGCGGGTGCGGGGCCAGCCGGAACTGTTGCCGACGACGACCACCACGATGCCGATGACGACGATCGAGCTGGCAAGCGCGATGAGCACCGAACGGCGGGTGCGCGAGCGGCGGTACTTGATCCGCTCGAGCTGCCGCTCTGACGGCTGCCAGCCCGATGCCGTCGCCACGGACGGCTCGGGTGCGGTCGGCGACGAGGACGTCGTCGTTGCCATGGGCTACGTCAGTGCAGCACCGGCGCGCCGGCGGAGGTCGTCAGCCACCGCTTCTGCAGCGTCGCCAGCGTGCCGTTCTTGCGCAAGGCGTCGACAGCCTGGCTCACGCACGGCGTCAGCGAGCTGCCCTTGTCGAGCACGAGACCGAACTGCTCCGGGTGGCCCTGAACCGGCAGCTGGCCGACGATCGTGGAGCCGTGCACCTGCGCGGCCGTGATGTACAGGCCGGTGGGCAGGTCGACGACCAGGCCGTCGATCTGGCCGTTCTTCAGCGCCTGTACGGCCGCGATGTTCGTCGGGAACTCCGACACGGAGATCGACCCGGCAGCGGGCTTGATCACGTTGTTGATCGCGTCGAAGCTGCTCGTGCCCTGCTGTGCGCCGAGCTTGGCGCCCTTCAGGTCGGCCAGGCTCTTCGCCTTCGCGTACTTGTCCGACTTCAGCGCCACGATCGCTTGCGCGACGTCGTAATAGCCGCTGGAGAAGTCGACCGCCTGCTTGCGGCTCGGCAGTATCGACACCTGGTTGATGTCGAAATCGAAGTTCTTCGGCGTCGGCGCGATGACGCTGTTGAACGAGGCGACCACCCACTTGACCTTGTTGCGCGGGTAGCCGAGCTGCTTCGCGACCGCATAGGCAACTGCGGATTCGTAGCCCTTGCCGTTGGACGGGTTGTTGTCGATGAACCAGGGGGCGTAGGCAGGCGAGTCGGTGCCGACGGTCAACTCACCCGGCGTGCGCGTATTCATGGTGGACGGCGTGCACGACGCCGCCCCGGACGAACCGGAGTTCGAAGTGCCGGGCGCGCCGGCGGGCGTCGTGCCGCCGCCCCCTCCTCCGGAGCTTGCGGCGCAGCCCGCAGTGGCCAGCACCGCCGCGCACACGATCGAAGCAAAGGCAATTCGGCGCATTTCGTCGTCTCCCGGGTGATCCGGCCGCGTTCCCGAGCTAGCGCGGCGTGTCGAGCCTAGCCGCGAAGTACGGCGGCGGTTCCTGATCGTCGAGCGCCAGGGCGACCGCCGCCCGGGCGGCCACCGGACCCACCAGATTGCCGGTGCCGTTGTAGCCGCCGATCGCGACGACGCCGGGCGCCACGGACGTGCAGAGCGGGCGGCCGTCGCCGGTGAAGCCGACCGACGCAGCCCAGCGATGCGTCACCTCGACCGGAGCGGCCGCCATCCGGCGGCCGACGTCCTCGATGTGAGCCTGTACCGGCGGTGTGGGCTCGGTGCTGTGCGTCCATTCCGCCTCGACGAACAGATCGCGGCCGCCGCCGACGAACAGTCGGCCCGCGTCGTCCTGCTGGGCGTAGTCGTAGCCCCATCGCCCGTACACCGGGCACGGCAGGCGTGGCGGCGCGACCGGCCCGGTCGCGAGCATCTGCAGGCGCGCGGTGCGCACGTGCGCCGCCAGGGCGGGCAGCAACCGGTCGAGCCGGCCGTCGACAGCCACGATCACGACGTTTGCGCGGATGGTGCCGTTCTCGGTGTGTACGGCGCCGTGCTCGATCCGTTCGACCGGCGTGTGCTCGTGCAGCGCGGCACGGTCGGCCATCCGCCGGGCGAGCTCGATCGCCCGCACGGCCGGGTTCACCGCCGCGTCGTCGGGCAGGTAGATGCCCCGACCCAGGTCGCCGTCGTAGTCCTCGACGGCGATGCCGTGTTCGCGCAGCGCTGCGGCGTGCTCGGCGCAGTCCTTCGCCTCGCGCTCGACTTCGGCCCGCTCCCGCTCGTCGGCCGGCTCCCCCGGCAGCCCGGCCAGGCGGATCGACCCGACCCGCCGCAAGGTCCCCGCGGGCAGCGTCGCCTCGAGCCGGTCGATCTCGGTGAGCGTTTCGCGGTAGAGGTCGACGGCACAGTCGCCCCACCGTCCGATCGCGTCGTGCAGGAACGGCGCCGGCCCGCCGAGGAGGAAACCGCCGTTGCGCCCGGCGGCGCCGGCGGCCACCCGACCGGCATCGACACCGACCACCGACAGCCCGCGCCCGGCGAGAGCTTCGACCGCGGCCAGCCCCGACGCGCCGAGCCCCACAACGCAGGCGTCGGCGCTGCAGTCACCCGGCAGTGGTGGCAGACCCGTCCACCGCGAGACGCCCGGGTCGGCGTCCCACCCGACCGCACTCACGTGTCACAGCACCTTCGAGAGGAACGCCTTGGTGCGCTCGTGTTGCGGGTTTGCGAGCACCTCGCGCGGGTTGCCGCGCTCGACGACGACGCCGCCGTCCATGAACACCAATTGGTCGGCGACCTCGCGGGCGAAGCCCATCTCGTGGGTCACCACCACCATGGTCATGCCGTCCTTCGCGAGCTGCTTCATCGCGTCGAGCACCTCACCCACGAGCTCCGGGTCGAGGGCGGAGGTGGGCTCGTCGAACAGCATCAGCTTGGGCTGCATCGCGAGCGCCCGGGCGATGGCCACGCGCTGTTGCTGCCCACCGGACAACTGCAGCGGGTAGACCTTGGCCTTGTCGGCGAGGCCGACGCGGGCCAACAGGTCTCGCCCCGTCTTCGTGGCCTGTTCCTTCGACTGCCCCTTCACCCTGGTAGGCGCCTCGATGACGTTCTCGAGCACGGTCATGTGCGGGAACAGGTTGAAGTGCTGGAAAACCATGCCGATGTCGCGCCGCTGCCGCGCGGCCTCCCGCGGCCGCAGCTCGTGCAGCTTCTCGCCGCGCTCCTCATAACCCATCAGTTCGCCGTCGACGTACAGCCGCCCACCGGTGATCTGCTCGAGATGGTTGATGCAACGCAGCAGGGTCGTCTTCCCCGATCCGGACGGACCGACCAGGCAGGCGACCTCGCCTCGCTGTACCACGAGGTCGATGCCCCGCAACACTTCGAGGCTGCCGAAGCGCTTGTGGACGTTCGACGCCTCGACCATCGGACGCCCGTCACCGTGCGCGGCCTGCCACCGCCCGCCGCCGCTCTCCTTGACGAAAGAGGTCATCACAGCTCACCCATGAGATCAGCCACCTGCGCTCTCGTCACGGCGCATGACGTCCATCTGGGCGCGCAGCTGCCGGTCGGTCAGCCGGCGCGACGAACCGCGGGCGAAGCGCTTCTCGAGGAAGTACTGGCCGATCATGAGCACGCTGGTCATCGCCAGGTACCACGTCGCGGCGACCAGCAGCAGGGGGACGGGACGGAAGATGACGCCCGAGATGTTGTTCTGCGCGTTGTACAGGTCATTCGACAGTGGCAGCGCGATGACCAGCGCGGTGGTCTTCAACATGCTGATGACTTCATTGCCGGTCGGCGGAATGATCACCCGCATCGCCTGCGGTAGGACGATGCGGCGCATCGACAGCCCCCACGACATCCCCAAGGCAGTGGCCGCTTCCGTCTGCCCCTCGCCGACGGAGGAGATGCCGGCACGCACGATCTCGGCCATGTAGGCGGCCTCGTTGAGGCCCAGCCCCAGACAGGCGAAGAAGAACAGCGCATTGAGGTGCTGCAGGTCGAGGTGCACGAAGGTCGGGCCCCACGGGATGCCGAACTGGACGTGGGCGTACAGGCTCGAGAAGAGCCCCCAGAAGACGAGCTGCACGAAGACGGGGGTGCCGCGGAAGATCCACAGATACACCCAGGCCACGGATTTGAGCACGGGGTTGCTCGTCATTCTCATGACGGCGAGCACCACGCCGAGGACGATGCCGATCACCATCGCCCAGAAGGTGAGTTGCAGCGTCACCCAGGAGCCGAGGGAGATCCGCTTGTCGAACAGGTATTGGCGGTAGGTGTCCCAGTGGTAGTCGACATTCGTGGCCGCCCCGTAGACGAACAGGGCGAGGAGGCCGAGGACGATCACCGCCGCGATCCACCGGCCAGGGCGACGCAGCGGGACGGCCTCGATGTCCGTGCCCGCCGCGCGGTCGGTTGCGGTCGTCAGCTCACCGCTCCGTTGACTGTGGCCTTCTTGATCTCACCGGACTGCACGCCCCACTTCTTGCAGATCTGGTCGTAGGTGCCGTTGGCGATCAGCGACTGCAACGCCTTCTGCATGGCCTGAACGAGGCCGGAACCCTTCTTGATCGGCCAGCCGTAGGGGGCGGCCTCCATGATCTGGCCGGCCTGTTGCAGCTTGCCGCCACTCTGCTTGATGGCGTACGCCGTCACCGGCGAGTCTGCGGACATGGCGTCGACCTTGCCGAGCACTACTGCGTTCGTCGCCTGGTCCTGGCCGGTGTACTGCTGGATGTTGATCGGCTTCTTGCCGGCCTTCGTGCAGGCCTTGGACAGCGCCGGCAGCTCGTCGAGCTGCTCGGTGGTGTTTGCCTGCACGGACACGGTCAGACCGCACGCATTCTTCGGGTCCACCTTCTTGCCCTTCGGCGATGCCCAGAGGATCCCTGCGCTGAAGTAGTCGACGAAGTCGACCGTCTTCTCGCGCTCCTTGGTGTCGGTGAACGACGACATCCCGATCGTGTACGTGCCCGCCTCGACCGCCGGAATGATCTTCTCGAAGCTTGCTTGCTCGTACTGGGTCTTCAGCCCGAGTACCTTCGCGGTCGCGTTCATCAGGTCGACGTCGAACCCGACGACCTGTCCGTTCTGCAGGTACTCGTTCGGCGAATACGGCACGTTGACGCCGACGATGAGCTTCCCCTGCTTCCTGATGTCGGCGGGCACGAGCGCTGCCAGCGACTGCTTCTCACTGACCGACTTGGTGACGGCCGGGCCGGTCGGCCCGCTGGTCTCGGCGTTGCTGGCACAAGCGGCGAGGCCGAGGGACAGCGCAAGCACCGCGGCGGCCAGGACGGGCAGACGGGAACGGGATGACAAGCCGACCTCCGGGGCAGAACAACGTGGGAGTATGCGCAACCCTAGCCAGGTCGAGCCGACTCGGACAGCCGGGCGAATGCGGCGGGTCGCGGCCGGAGTTCCATTGCACCCGATGTGCGGAAGTTTCGGGCGCGCGCCGTTACTGCACCGTTACGGAATCGCCAGTTGCGTCTTGCCCAGCACGACGATGCCGCCGTCAGAGACGTGGTAGCGGCTGCGGTCGAGATCGGGTTCCAGGCCGATGTGCGCGCCCTCCGGGACGACGACGTCCTTGTCGAGGATCGCGCGCCGCACCACGGCGCCGCGGCCGATCTGGACGCCGTCCATCAGCACGGATCCCTCGACGTAGGAGCCGGAGTTCAGCCGGACGTTCGGGGCGATGATGCTGTGCCGCACGGTCGCCCCCGCGACGATCGCGCCGGCGGCGACCATCGACTCCTGGGCGATGCCGCCCTCGACGAACTTCGCCGGCGGCAGCTGCGGGTGGTTGGTGTAAATCGGCCACTGCTGGTTGTACAGGTTGAAGATCGGGTGCACCGCGACGAGATCCATGTGCGCGTCGTAGTAGGCGTCGATCGTGCCGACGTCGCGCCAGTATCCGTGATCGCGTTCCTCGGTCCCGGGGACGTCGTTGTCGTCGAAGTCGTAGACGTACGCCTCGCCCTTCTTCACCATCATCGGCATGATGTTGGTGCCCATGTCGTGCACCGACTCCTGGTCGTCGGCGTCCTCGCGCAGCGCCTCCAGCAACGCCGCGGTGGTGAAGACGTAGTTGCCCATCGAGGCGTAGCTCTGGTCGGGGTTGTCGGGCAGGCCGGGCGGTTCGGCGGGTTTCTCCAGGAAGTCGATGACGCGGTGGTCGGGGTCGGCGTCGATCACACCGAAGGAACTCGCCTCCGTCCGCGGCACCCGGATGCCCGCGACGGTTGCGCCGGCACCGGTGTCGATGTGCTGGCGCACCATCTGCCGCGGATCCATGCGGTACACGTGGTCGGCGCCGAACACGATGATGTAGTCGGGCTTGTCGTCGTAGATCAGGTTGGCCGACTGCAGGATCGCGTCGGCGCTGCCGGTGTACCACCGCGGGCCGAGCCGCTGCTGCGCCGGCACCGGAGTGACGTAGTTGCCCAGCACCTGCGACATGCGCCAGGTCTGGGTGACGTGCCGGTCGAGCGAGTGGGACTTGTACTGGGTGAGCACGCAGATGCGCAGGTACCCGGCGTTGACCAGGTTCGACAGCACGAAGTCGATCAGCCGGTAGGAGCCCCCGAACGGCACGGCCGGCTTCGCGCGGTCGGCGGTCAACGGCCATAGGCGCTTGCCCTCGCCACCCGCGAGGACGATGCCCAATACCCTCGGCTCTCGCGCCACGTCCTCACCCTAACCGCCTTCGCCAGGCATGAACCCTGACGAATGCCCTCACAGGTCTAGCGTGTGCGCCATGCGCGTCGCCCTGCTGACCCGGGAGTACCCGCCGGACGTCTACGGCGGGGCGGGCGTTCACGTGGAGTTCCTCGTCCGTGAGTTGCGCCGCCTCGTCGAGGTGGACGTGCACTGCTTCGGCGACCCCCGCGGCGAACCCGGCGTGCGCGCCTACCCCACCCCGGCCGGGCTCGCCGAGGCGAACAGCGCGCTGCGCACGCTCGGGGTGGATCTCGAGATGGCGGCCGCGGTCGCCGAGGCGGACGTGCTGCACTCGCACACCTGGTACGCGAATCTCGCCGGCGTGCTCGGCGGGCAACTGCACGGCATCCCGCACGTGCTCACGGCACACTCCCTCGAGCCGCAGCGGCCCTGGAAGGCCGAGCAGCTCGGCGGCGGCTACCGCGTCTCGCTCTGGGCGGAGCGGCAGGCCTACGAGACGGCCGACGCCGTGGTCGCCGTCTCCTACGGCATGCGCGCGGACGTCCTCGACTCGTATCCGTTCGTCGACCCGGCGAAGGTGCACGTCATCCACAACGGGATCGACACGGCCCTGTACACGCCTGACCACGACGACGCCGTGCTCGCCCGCCACGGCCTCGACCCGGACCGGCCGTCGGCGATCTTCGTCGGACGCATCACCCGGCAGAAGGGGCTGGTGCACCTGCTGCACGCCGCGCGCGACTTCGACCCGGCCATCCAGCTCGTCCTCTGCGCCGGCGCGCCGGACACGCCGGAGATCGCCAAGGAGGCCCAGGTCGCGGTCGACGAACTGGCGGCCACCCGGACGGGCGTCGTCTGGATCCGGGAGATGCTCCCGCGCCGTGTCCTGGTACAGCTGCTGACCGCCGCGACCGTGTTCGTGTGCCCGTCGGTCTACGAACCGCTCGGCATCGTCAACCTCGAGGCGATGGCGTGCGAGACCCCAGTCGTCGCCGGCGCGGTCGGCGGCATTCCCGAGGTGGTGGCGGACGGACGCACCGGGCTGCTCGTCCCGCACGACGCGGTGACCACCGAGGAGTTCGAGCAGGGACTCGCGCACGCCGTGAACGAGCTGTGCGCCGACCCGGAGCGGGCCCGCGCAATGGGCCTCGCCGGACGGGAGCGCGCGGTGCACGAGTTCGACTGGGAGGCGATCGCGCACCGGACGGTCGAGCTCTACGAGTCTCTGCTCGGTTGAGCCGGACTCATCGGGCCACGGTGAACAGCGCGGTGGCGGTGCCGGGCGCCACCTCGGTGAACCCGCCGTCGTGCACGACCGGGGCGCCGCGCCGCACTGCTGCCGTCCACTCGGCTTGCGACGCGTCGCGCACGGCCAGCGGGAAGCCGGCCTCGGCCCACTGGCGCCGGCGTCGCGAGCCGATGTCACGCCAGCCGAGTTGCGCGGCGTGCGCCGCCTGGGCCATCGCCTTGCCGGTGCTCATCTCGACGTCCGGGGCGAGCAGCACCAGCGGGGTGCCGGCCGGTACCGGAGGCGGCACCTCGGGCTGCTCGAGATTCGTACCGCCCGCCTGCAGGCGGGCGAGCTCGCCGGGCCAGCCGTCGACCGGCACCGGCGGATAGACGCGCAGCTGCGCGCTGCCGTGCTCGACGTCCAGGCCGTCGACGGCGACCGCGCGACGCCAGTCGGCGCCCCGGGCCCGCCGCACGACCTTGCGGATGCGCTGCCCGTCCCATGCCGAGAGCGCCGGCGCCCAATCGGCGCGGTCGCTGCTGAGTATTCGCAGCACCCCGATCGCCGCGGCCTCCAACGCGTCGCTGCGCGACGGCGGCTCGGTGCGCTCGATGCGCACGACGAGGGGCAGGACGAGCTCGCAGCTCACGCCTGCGCTGCCACCCACTCGGAGAGCAGCCGGGCACCGAAACCGGTGGCGCCACGGCTGAACATCCCGTCGTCCTCGGCCGCCCGCCCGGTACCCGCGATGTCGAGGTGCGCCCACGGCACGCCGCCCGTGAAGTGCCGGAGGAACAGCGCCGCGGTGATCGTGCCGGGATTGCCGGGCGAGTTGACCGCGTCGGCGACCTCGGAACGCAGCAGCGAGCCGTACTCGTCCGGCAGCGGCATCCGCCACAACGCTTCGCCGGTCGCCTCGCCGGCGGCACGCAACTGCCCGGCGAGTTCGTCGGACGTGGCGAACACGGCGGCGGTGTGCAGGCCGAGGGCGGTCTTGACGGCGCCGGTGAGTGTGGCGATGTCGACCAGGACGGTGGGCTTGAGCCGGGCGACGGCGTAGGCCAGCGCGTCGGCGAGCACCATGCGGCCCTCGGCGTCGGTGTTGGTGATCTCGGTGGTGCGCCCGCCGAAGTGGCGCACGATGTCGCCCGGTCGGTACGACGCGGCACCGAACACGTTCTCGGCGGCCGGCACCAGGGCGGTGACCCGGATCGGCACCCGCGCCTCGGCCACTGCACGCAGCGCGGCGAGCACCGCCGCGCCGCCCACCATGTCGGTGTGCATCGTCCGCATGCTCTCGCCGCGCTTGAGGTTGATGCCGCCGGTGTCGAAGGTGATGCCCTTCCCGACGAGGACGAGATGGGGGCCGGTGGCGGCGCCCCGCGGGCGCCACGACGCCTCGATGAACCGGGGCTGGGCGCCGGCCGCGCCGCCCACCGCGAGCACGCCGCCGAAGCCCTGCTCGCGCAGCCAGGGGACGTCGTGCTCGGTGACGGACACGCCGACGGCGGACAGTTCGCGAGCGGCCTGCTCGGCGAGCCATGCGGGCGTCTTCGTCGAGGCGGGAGTGTTACCCAGGTCGCGGGCCCAGGCGGTCGCCGCCGCGGCGCGCCGGCCCCGCTGTACCGCGTCCTCGTCGGTGGCGCCGCACAGGTCGACGACAGTCGGCAGCTGCTGCGGGGTGCTGCGCAGGCTGAACCGGTAGGCGCCGAGGATCAGGCCCTCGACGAACGCGGCGAGGCGGTCACCCCCGAGGCCCTCCACGGCGACCGCCCCGGGACCGGGAGCCAGCTCACGCCCGACCCGGCCGGCGGCGAGGCGGATCTCGGCAGGTGATTCGGCGATGTCGACAGCGGCCGCCGCGGGATCGGACGGAGCGATTCGCACCTCGAGCATGTTCGAGATCCTTGTCGACGTTGCGGAACGGGCAGCAATCGGCCCCGGGTCCGGTGTGCTTTCACCGTTGCCCGGGGCCGGAAGCGCCGGATCTAGTTGCCGACCGCCTTCAGGGCGTCACCGAGGGCGCTCGCCTCGTCCGGGGTCATCTCGACGACCAGCCGGCCGCCACCCTCCAGCGGTACGCGCATCACGATGCCGCGACCTTCCTTGGTCACTTCGAGCGGGCCGTCGCCCGTCCGCGGCTTCATGGCCGCCATGCGAACCTCCTCCGGTGAGCGCACGCTCACGTTGCCGACAACCTGGTCCGGCGCGCAGGTCGTGCAACGCCAGCTTCAGGCCATTCTCCCGCATGCCCGACGGTTCCCCCAACTCCGGGTGGCGGTAGCGTCGCCGGATCGAGCCGGAAGCCGATCACGACCGGAGGAGACTGGCGTGCCTGACGTGCTGGTGGTGGAGCGCTCCGACGGAGTCGCGACCCTGACCATGAACCGTCCCGAGTCGATGAACTCGCTGTCGCTGGAGCTCAAGCACGCCCTGCTCGAGGCAGCGCGCGACGTCTCCGCCGACCCTGCCGTGCGGGCGGTGGTGCTCGCCGGCACCGGGCGCGGGTTCTGCGTGGGCCAGGATCTGCGTGAACACGTGGCACTGCTCGAGGCGAACGACCCGTCGCCGCTGTCGACCGTCTCGCAGCACTACAACCCGCTGGTGTTGACGCTCGCGCGGATGCCGAAGCCGGTCATCGCCGCGGTCAACGGCATGGCCGCGGGCGCCGGGGCCGGGCTCAGTTTCGCGTGCGACTTCCGCATCGCGGCGAACACGGCGGGCTTCCTCATCGCCTTCGCCAATGTCGGGCTCAGCTTGGACAGCGGTGTCTCCTGGACGCTGCCGAGGCTGGTCGGCGCGGCCCGCGCCACCGCGCTGTGCCTGCTCGCCGAGCCGGTCACCGCCGAGGCCGCCCTGGAGATGGGGCTGGTCAACGCGGTCGTCGAACCCGAGCGGGTGCTGCCGGCCGCGCAGGAGCTGGCCGCGCGCCTCGCCGTCGGGCCGACAGCGGCCTACGGCGCGATCAAGCAGTCGCTCGCCCACGCCGCAACGACCGACCTCGAGGGCGCGCTCGCCATGGAGGCCGAGTTGCAGGGCGCGATGGGACGCACGCAGGACCACCGCAACGCCACCGCTGCGTTCGTCGCGAAGCAGAAGCCGACGTTCACCGGTCACTGAGGACCCCCGCGGCCGCACTCCCCCGCAAAGTTGTCCGCGCCAGGCAGCGCCCTGACCTCACGAAGCGCGGACAACTCGGGCGGGGCCGGCCACACCCTCGGAGTTGTCCGCGCCAGGCAGCGCCCTGACCTCACGAAGCGCGGACAACTCGCGGGAGATCCCGGACGATTAATGCGAACATATGTTCGTGTCCGGGGGCGAGCACATCCTGCACGCCGACCTCGACTCGTTCTACGCATCGGTCGAGCAGCGCGACCATCCGGCGCTGCGCGGGCGGCCGGTGATCGTCGGCGGCGGGGTGGTGCTCGCCGCCAGCTACGAGGCCCGGGCCTACGGCGTGCGCTCGGCGATGAGCGGGCGCGAGGCGCGCAGCCGGTGCCCGCACGCGCTCGTGGTGCCGCCCCGGTTCTCGGCGTACACGGCGGCGAGCCGGGCGGTGTTCGCGATCTTCGACGAAGTCACCCCGCTGGTGGAGCCGATCTCCATCGACGAGGCCTTCCTCGACGTCGGTGGGCTCCTGCAGGTCTCCGGCACGCCCGTCGAGATCGCCGTACGGCTGCGTCACGACGTGCGCGAACGGGTGGGCCTGCCGATCACGGTCGGGGTTGCCCGCACGAAGTTCCTCGCCAAGGTCGCGAGCGGCATGGCCAAGCCGGACGGCCTGCTGCTCGTGCCGACCGACGGCGAGCTGCGGTTCCTGCACCCGCTGCCGGTTCAGAAGCTGTGGGGCGTGGGCGAGAAGACAGCGGCAAAGCTGCGGGCCCGCGGCGTCACCACGGTCGGCGAGGTCGCGAGGCTCGACGAGACATGGTTGGTGGCGATGGTGGGCCGTGCCTCCGGGCGCCACCTGTACGCGCTCGCGCACAACCGCGATCCCCGTCGCGTGGATGGCGGCAGGCGACGGCGCTCCATCGGCGCCCAACGTGCCCTGGGCCGTGCGCCGCGCTCCCCGGCGGAGCTGGACGCCACCCTCGTGGCACTCGTCGAGCGCGTTGCGCGCCGGCTGCGCTCGGCCAACCGGCTGTGCCGCACGGTGGTGTTGCGGCTGCGCTTCGGCGACTTCACTCGGGCGACCCGTTCGCACACGCTGCCGCGCCCGACCGACCGCACCGACGCCTTCGTCGCCGCCCTGCGTGCGCTCCTCGCCGACGCTATGCCGATGATCGACCGCATCGGGATCACGCTGCTCGGCGTCACCCTGGCCAATCTCGACAACGACGCCGCGCTGCAGCTCGAACTCCCGTTCCGCTCCGGCCAGTTGTCGCGAATCGACGAGGCGGTCGACGACATCCGCACGCGCTGGGGCACCGACGCGCTGACCCGCGCCGCCCTGCTCGGCCGTGGGCTGGGCGAGAGCGTGCCGCTGCTGCCCGACTGAGAGTCAGCCGGCCCGCCAGCAGGTTCCGACGTGATCGTCGACCATGCCGGTGGCCTGCATCAGCGCATAGGCCGTCGTCGGCCCGACGAACCGGAAACCGCGCTTCTTCAGTTCCTTGGCCATGGCGACCGACTCCGGCGAACGCGCAGGCACCTCGTCCAGCGTCGCCGGACGTCGCCGCGCCGCCACCGGCGCGAACGACCACAGCAACGCGTCCAGACCCTCCGGGACCGCGTCCAGGGCTGCCCGGGCATTGGCGATCGTCGCCGCGATCTTGGCGTGGTTGCGGACGATGCCCGCATCGCCGAGAAGTCGATCCACATCGGCGTCGTCGAAGTGCGCCACCTTGTCGATCGCGAAGCCGGCGAAGGCGGACCGGAACGCCGGACGCTTGCGCAGGATCACCAACCACGACAGCCCCGACTGGAACGCCTCGAGCGACAGCCGCTCGAACAGCGCGTCGTCACCGTGCAGTTCGGTGCCCCACTCCGTGTCGTGGTAGGCGACGTACTCTGGCGCCGAGGTCGCCCAGCCGCAGCGAGGCAGGTCGTCAGTCATCGTCGGCGCGGTCATCGGCGGCCACCTCGTCCGCCGGCTCCTCCGGGTCGGAACCTTCCGGCTCGGCCTCGGCCGCCGCGTCGCGCCGTTGCGCCGGCACCTCGGACGGCGCTCCCCCACGCAACCGCTCGATCTCGCGGTCGCGGGCCCGTAGCTCGTCGGCGAGCCGGTCCAGCAACAGGTCCGTCTCGGCGAACCGGTAGCCGCGCAGCGCGACGGGCAGCCGCAGCGAGTCGATGTCCTCCGCGTGCAGCGCCCGCTCGGCAGGCAGCTCCCACGGCGGCTCGTCCCGCAGCGGCGGAGCGATCTGCTCACCGGCGGGCAGGAACCGCGCGGCCAGCAGGAACAGCACTCCGGCGACGACGATCGCCAGCAGCGCGTACAGGAGCAGGTGCAGCACCCGACGATCCTGCCACGGGCGCGGTGGCAACAGCCCGCACGCGCGCGTGGTGAACTGATCCGCATGGCAGCCAACGCGCCCGTGCTCACCGAGGAACTCGGCGAACAGCTCGCCGTCGTCCGGCTCAACCGGCCGCAGCGGCGCAACGCCCTCGACTCCGAAGCCCTGGCCCTGCTCAACGAGACCCTCGACGAGCTGGCCGGCCGCGAAGCGTTGCGGGCCGTCGTCCTGTCGACCACCGACGTGCGCGCCCTGTGCGCCGGCGCCGACGTGGCGGAGGCTCTCGACGAAGCGGGCGG
>DASSEP010000046.1:0-62527 GCA_035695205.1 Jatrophihabitans sp.
GAAGTCCAGCCGGGGCGCGTTCTTCAGCGCGCCGGTGACGTGGAAGATCGCCAGCAAGACGTAGCCGATCACCACCGCGACCATCATCTTCCAGACCTGGTCCCAGCCGGCCCAGTACATGATCAGGTTGGTGGACAGCAGGGCCAGCGGCGCGATGACCCACACGCCGCCCTGGCGGTACGGGCGCTCCTGCTCAGGAATCTGCTTGCGGAACGTCAGCAGGGCGATCGCGCCGCTGCCGAACGAGAGCACGGTCAGCGACGTGACGATGCTGACGAGGGCCTGCCAGCTGGGGAAGGGCAGGAAGAAGATGCAGCCGACCACCCACGCCACAATCAAGCTGACCCACGGGACCCCGTTGTTGTTGACCAGCGACAGACCGCGCGGCGCGTTGCGGTTGCGTCCCATGGCGTAAGACATCCGCGCGGTCACGCTGGTGTAGATCAGCCCGGTGTCCGACGGGGAGATGATGGCGTCGGCGTAGAGAAGACCGGCCAGCCAGCCCAGGCCGAGGATGGTGGCCACCACGGCCAGCGGGCTGAACGTCGCCGAGGCTCCGCCTGACGCCTGCAGGGTCGACTGAGCGGCGTCGAGGCTGCCCCAGCCCTGCGTGAGGGCGTGGGTCGGCACCGAACCGATGAACGCCACCTGCAGCAGGATGTAGAGCGCGCCGCAGATCAGCACGGAGCCGATCAGCGTCAGGGGCACGTTGCGGCGTGGGTTGTTTGTCTCACCGGCCAGCTCGATGCCTTGGCGCCAACCGAGGAAGCTGAACGCGATGCCGGCCGCAGGGATGGCCTCGAAGGCCGCCTTCAGACCGAATGGGGTGAAGCCGCTGCCCGTCTTGGTGTGCACGGTGAAGTTGGCGCTGTGGAAGGCGGTCACGAAGAAGGCGACGATGACCAGGGCGATCATGCCGAGCTTCCACCACACCAGGGTGTTGTTGATCCGGGCGAACCAGCGCACGCCGAAGAAGTTGACGGCCACGAACACCGCAAGCAGCGCTACGGCGACCCCGATGCCGGCGCCGGTGAGCGTCGCGTTCGGGTTCTCCAGCCAGGGCAGGTAGGACGTGGCGTAGGTCAGCACGGCGGAGACCTCGACCGAGGCGACGGCCGCACAGGCCAGCCAGGTCACCCAGCCCATCGAGTAGCTGGCGAACGAGCCCCACGCATAGTGCGGGTAGCGCGCCACGCCCCCGCTGCGCGGGAACATCACCCCGAGCTCTGCGTAGCTGAGCCCGACCAGCAAGAACATGATCGTGCCGACGACCCACGAGATGATCGCCGCCGGTCCGGCCTGGGCGGAGGCGTGCAGCGAACTGAACAGCCAGCCCGAGCCGATGATGGATCCGATCGCCGTGAACAGCAGCCCGATGGTCCCGAAGTCCTTCTTGAGTTTGGGATCGTCGCCGGAGGCGGTCTCCGGTATCGGAGCAGTGGTCCTGGTCATGTGCTTTGTGCTCCCTCGGCGGTAGGTGCGTGGAATGTGACACATCAGACGTTAGACCGCCTGACTTTCCGGTCAACCACGACATCGGGTTGTCTGCCGCCGCACGTAGGCTGGACCCGAGATGAGCCAGTCCGTCGACGCCCTGTTCCCGCCACCTGCCCGGCAGGACGCGAATGCGAAGGCGCGCTCCCGTGTCGACAAGCTGCTCGAGGGCTTGAACCCGCAGCAGCGGGCCGCGGTGGTGCACCAGGGCGGGCCGCTGCTCATCGTTGCCGGCGCCGGCTCCGGCAAGACCCGGGTGCTCACCCATCGCATCGCCTACCTGCTCGCCGAGCGTGGCGCCACGCCCGGGCAGATCCTCGCCATCACCTTCACCAACAAGGCGGCCGGCGAGATGAAGGAGCGCGTGGCCGCCCTCGTCGGTCCGCGGGCGGAGGCGATGTGGGTCTCCACGTTCCACTCGATGTGCGTGCGCGTGCTGCGCGCCGAGGCGAAGACGCTCGGCCTGAAGTCGTCCTTTTCGATCTACGACGCCGACGACTCCAGACGGCTGATGACGATGGTCGGCCGCGAGCTCGATCTCGACCCGAAGCGGTATCCGGCGCGCTCGCTGGCGGCGCAGGTCAGCAACCTCAAGAACGAGTTGGTCACGCCGGAGGCGTGGGCCGAGAAAGCATCCGGGGCGCCCGAAAAGGTGCTGGCCGACGTCTACACCCGCTACCAGGCCCGGCTGCGCGAGGCGCACGCGCTCGACTTCGACGACCTGATCATGACCACCGTGCGGCTGCTGCAGCAGCATCCCGAGGTGGCCGAGCACTACCGGCGCCGGTTCCGGCACGTGCTCGTCGACGAGTACCAGGACACCAACCACGCCCAATACGTGCTGGTGCGCGAACTGACCTCGGGCAACGAACCCGCGGACTCAACCGATTTCTCGGCCCCCGCCGAACTTGCCGTGGTGGGCGACGCCGACCAGTCGATCTATGCCTTCCGGGGCGCGTCGATCCGCAACATTCTCGAGTTCGAGCGCGACTACCCGGACGCCACGACGATCCTGCTCGAGCAGAACTACCGCTCGACCCAGACGATCCTGAACGCCGCCAATGCGGTCATCGCCCGCAATCCCGAGCGCAAGCCGAAGAACCTGTGGTCCGACGCGGGGCAGGGGGAGCCGATCGCGGGCTACGTCGCGGAGAACGAGCACGACGAGGCGGCGTGGGTGGCGCAGCGCGTCGACGAGCTCAGCGACTCCGGCGCGGCCAGTCCGTCCGACGTCGCGGTCTTCTACCGCACGAACGCGCAATCACGTGTGTTCGAGGAAGTGTTCATCCGCGTCGGGCTGCCGTACAAGGTCGTCGGCGGCGTCCGCTTCTACGAGCGCAAGGAAATCCGCGACGCGCTGGCCTACCTGCGGGTGATCGCGAACGCCGACGACGTCGTGTCCCTGCGGCGCATCCTCAACACCCCGCGCCGCGGGATCGGCGACCGCGCCGAGGCGATGGTGTCCGCCTTCGCCGAGCAGGAGCGGATCTCGTTCGGTGCTGCGCTCGACCGCGCCGACGTCATCTCCGGTCTGGCGCCGCGCTCGCTCAACGCCATCCAGGCGTTCACCTCGCTGATGACCGAGTTGCGCGGGGTCGCCGCCGGGCCGGACGGCACGCCCGGCGAGGTCCTCGAAGCGGTGCTCGACCGCACCGGCTACCTGCGCGAGCTCGAGGGCAGTTCGGATCCCCAGGACGAGTCGCGTGTCGACAACCTGCGCGAACTCGTCAGCGTCGCCCGCGAGTTCGAGGAGCAGCGGGCGGGTGCGGGGGAGGAGGCCTCGCTGGACGCCTTTCTCGAGCAGGTCTCGCTCGTCGCCGACGCCGATTCCGTGCCCGACGCCAGCGGCGGCGTGGTCACCCTCATGACGCTGCACACCGCGAAGGGCTTGGAGTTCCCGGTCGTGTTCCTGACCGGTCTCGAGGACGGCGTCTTCCCGCACATGCGCACACTCGGTGACCCGGCCGAGCTGGCCGAGGAGCGCCGCCTCGCCTACGTCGGCATCACCCGGGCCCGCTCGCGGCTGTACCTGTCGCGGGCGCTGTCCCGCTCGGCGTGGGGCGCGCCGTCATGGAACCCGCCGTCGCGCTTCCTCGACGAGGTGCCCGCCGAGCTCGCGCAGTGGAGCGGCGCGGTCGACCGCACCCCGTTCGTCAACTCCTACGGCGACTCCGCCGGCGACGGCCCCTCGCGCTACGGCGACCACGGCTACCGCGCTCGCGGCAACCGGCGCAGCGCCCAGGAGCAGCTCGCCGCCTCGCGCACCGCGGCCGGTGGGCGCGGGCTGCGCGGCGGCGCCGGCAACCGGCCGATCCCGTCCCTCGACGTCGGCGACCGCGTCACCCACGACACCTGGGGCATGGGCCGGGTCGTCGCCACCCGCGGAGCCGGCGAGGGCACGCAGGCGCAGATCGACTTCGGCGGCGACACCGGCCTGAAGTGGCTGATGTTGCGTTACGCGCCCGTCCAGAAGCTCTGACACCGCGAAGGGCCGGAAATCCCGGACGCTAGGCTCCGATCGTGGCTGAGCGGATCCGAATCGTCATCGCAAAGCCCGGTCTGGACGGCCATGATCGCGGTGCGAAAGTGATCGCCCGCGCGCTGCGCGACGCCGGCATGGAAGTCGTCTACACCGGGTTGCACCAGACGCCCGAACAGATCGTGCAGACCGTGGTGCAGGAAGACGCCGATGCGGTCGGGCTGTCAGTGCTGTCCGGCGCGCACATGACGCTGTTCAAGCGCACGCTGGAGCTGCTCGCGGAGAACGACGCGTCCGACGTCGTGCTGTTCGGCGGCGGGATCATCCCCGACGCCGACATCCCCGAACTCGAGGGCATGGGCGTCGCGAAGGTGTTCACCCCCGGCACGCCGCTCGACGACATCGTGAACTGGGTGCGCGAGACCGTCGCGGCACAGTGAAAAACAGCGGGCGTTAGGGTCGAAAGTCGGGCCTTGTGCCGGCAAATCAACAAGTCGCGAGAACGGACGTGTCAGCGTGGATCTGTTCGAGTTCCAAGCAAAACAGTTGTTCAAGGAGTACGGCGTACCGGTCAGCCTCGGCGAGGTCGCCACGACCGCCGCGGAGGCGAAGCAGATCGCGGAGCGGATCGGTGGCGTGACCGTCGTCAAGGCGCAGGTCAAGGTCGGCGGCCGCGGCAAGGCCGGCGGCGTCAAGGTCGCCAAGACGCCCGAGGACGCCGAGAAGAACGCCGAACAGATCCTCGGCATGGACATCAAGGGCCACACCGTGCACCGCGTCCTCATCGACCCGGGCGCGGACATCAAGCAGGAGTACTACGTCTCCTTCCTGCTCGACCGCGCCAACCGGACGTTCCTCGCGATGGCGTCCTACGAGGGCGGCATGGAGATCGAGCAGCTCGCGGCCGAGCGGCCCGACGCGCTGGCCAAGGTGCCGGTCGACGCCATCGAGGGCGTCGACATCGACAAGGCGCGCGAGATCGCGACGGCGGCCAAGTTCCCCGCCGAGCTGATCGATCCGGTCGCCGACGTGCTGGTCAAGTTGTGGGACACGTTCGTCGGGACGGACGCCACGCTGGTCGAGGTCAACCCGCTGGCCCTTGTCGGAAATGGGCAGAGCGGCGACGACTCGATCGTCGCCCTCGACGGCAAGGTCACCCTGGACGACAACGCCGAGTTCCGCCAGCCGCGCAACGCCGAGCTGGCCGACAAGCAGGCCGCCGACCCGCTCGAGCAGAAGGCGAAGGACAAGGGCCTCAACTACGTCAAGCTCGACGGTGAGGTCGGCATCATCGGCAACGGCGCCGGACTGGTCATGTCGACCCTCGACGTCGTCGCCTACGCCGGTGAGAAGCACGGCGGGGTCAAGCCGGCGAACTTCCTCGACATCGGCGGCGGGGCGAGCGCCGAGGTCATGGCCAACGGTTTGGACGTCATCCTCAACGACCCGTCCGTCCGCTCGGTGTTCGTCAACGTCTTCGGCGGCATCACCGCCTGCGACGCCGTCGCGAACGGCATCGTCACCGCGCTGAACATGCTCGGCGACGGGGCCGACAAGCCGCTGGTGGTGCGCCTCGACGGGAACAACGTCGCCGAGGGACGCCGCATTCTCACCGAGGCCGCGCACCCGCTGGTGACGCTGGTGGAGACGATGGACGACGCGGCCGACAAGGCTGCCGAGCTTGCGAACGCTGGGAAGTGACGAGATGGCAATATTCCTCGACGAGAACTCGAAGATCATCGTCCAGGGCATGACCGGGTCGGAGGGCATGAAGCACACCCGCCGCATGCTCGCCTCCGGCGCCGCCGTGGTCGGCGGCGTGAACGCCCGCAAGGCCGGCACGTCGGTCGACATCGAGGGCACGACCCTTCCCGTGTTCGGCACTGTCGCCGAGGCGATGGCCGAAACCGGCGCGAACGTCACCGTCGGCTTCGTGCCGCCGCGCTTCACCAAGGACTCGGTCATCGAGGCCATCGACGCCGAGATCCCGCTCGCCGTGGTCATCACCGAGGGTGTGGCCGTGCACGACACCGCGGAGTTCTGGGCCTACGCGCAGGGCAAGGGAACGCGCATCGTCGGCCCCAACTGCCCCGGCGTGATCAGCCCCGGCAAGTCGAACGCCGGCATCATCCCGTCCGACATCACCAAGGGCGGACCGGTCGGGCTCGTGTCGAAGTCCGGGACGCTGACCTACCAGATGATGTACGAACTGCGGGACTTCGGCTTCTCCACCTGCGTCGGCATCGGCGGCGACCCGATCATCGGCACCACGCACATCGACTGCCTCGAGGCGTTCGAGAACGACCCCGAGACCGAGGCGATCGTGATGATCGGCGAGATCGGCGGCGACGCCGAGGAACGCGCCGCCGAGTACATCAAGGCGCACGTCAGCAAGCCGGTGGTCGGCTACGTCGCCGGATTCACCGCTCCGGAGGGCAAGACGATGGGCCACGCGGGCGCGATCGTGTCCGGCTCGTCCGGCACCGCGCTGGCGAAGAAGGAGGCGCTCGAGGCGGCCGGCGTCCAGGTCGGCAAGACGCCGAGCGAGACGGCGCGTCTCATGCGCGACATCCTCGCCGGCTGAGGCATCCCGCTCGCGGGTTGTCGGATCCGCCGCTCGCAACTGCACATTCTGGACGACCGCTGTCGGACTGCCACTTCACGTGGTAGAAACCGGCCGCGGTCGTTCGGTGTATCAGGAAGGTGCGCTGGCACCTCTCTCATGCCGACGCGCGGCCGCGCGGTTTCGCTGGGTTCTTCTTTCGAAACCGCTGTGCCGCTACCTTGTGCAACCTAAAGGGTCCGCCCCCCGTCGAAACGAGGAGATCCGCATGACCTACCAACCGCCCCAGCCGCCCGGCGGCACGCCGCCCCCACCGCCTTCGGGCCAGTGGGGACCACCGCCCGGCGGTGGACAACCCAATCGCTCGACGTTCGACCCCAAGACCGTGAACCCGCTCGACTGGGCGATCCTGGGCATCGGCGCCCTGTTGTTCATCTTCTCGTTCTTCGGCTACTACAGCTGGAGCTACAACTTCGGTCCGTACAGCGGTTCCTACAGCTTCAGCGCCTGGCACTTCGGTGGCGGCACATTCATCGCATGGTTCGCGATGATCATCGGCGTCATCGCGGCGGTCGTCGTCGCCGCCGAGCTCTTCGCTCCCGGCGTCAAGTTGCCGATGGCGGGGCGGTCGCTCGCGCTCGGGCTCTTCGCGCTGAGCTTCATCCTCTACGTCATCGCGATCTTCGCCCATTCGGACTTCGGGCCGAACGGTGGTCACGGCTTCAGCTTCTGGCTGAGTCTGGTGCTCGCCGCGGCCGGCGCGGTGTTGTCGCTCATGCGCCTGCAGCAGACCGGCGGACAGCTGCCGGGGGCGCTCGCCGGCATACCCAACATCGGTCAGCACGGTCCGCAGGGCGGCATCAGCTCGCACCACCAGCAGCATGGCGCTGCTCCGCAGCAGGGCTACGCGCCTCCTCCGGCGCAGGGCTATGCCCCGCCGCCGCAGCAGGGTTACGCGCCGCCTCCGCAGCAGGGCTACGCCACGCCGCCTCCTCCGTCCGGGTCGGCCACCCCGCCGCCCCCTCCGCCGGGGTACGGCCCGCCCCAGTGATCCACTAGCTCGCTCGCACAACTGCCCGTGGCATCTCGCCGCGGGCAGTTGTGCGTTTCCGGACGCGGACCGGCGCGCAGTCGCGGCGGCGACGGGTTACGTTTGACGAAGACCTGCAGCCGATGGAAGTTGGAGACCGATGTCCGCGTACGGGCAGTCCAGCACGTCCACCCCTGGATCGGCCGGTTCCGGCCAGGCCAGCAGCACCACGATCGCCTATGCCGCCGGGGTGCTCGGCGTGCTTTCGTTCGTCTGGGGCTTTCTCGACTGGTTCACCGCCGGCAACGAGGGCACCAGCGGGTACTCGAACCTCGGTTCGGGCGCCGGCGCGGCGATCGGGCTCTCGATCGCCGCAGGGCTGATGGCAGCGGCCGGTGCGTTCGAGAAGAAGCTGTCGTTCACCGGGCCGGCGGCGCTGGCCGTCGCGGCGCTGCTCGTGACGATCGGGCTGATGGTCGGCAAGGGTGTCCCGGGTCAGCACCTGGGCATCGGCATCGGGCTGATCCTCGAACTCGTCACCACCATCGTGCAGGCCGGCGCCCTCGCCTACGTTTGGCTGATCGCCGCGGGCCGCATGCCCGCGCCGAAGCCACGTCAGCGCAGCCAGGCGCCCCAGTACCCGGCGAGCGGATACCCGGGCCAGCAGGGCTACCCGAGCCAGCAGAGCGGGTGGGGCGCGCAGCAGCAGTACCCGGCCCAGCAGGTGCCGGGCCAGAGCGGCTGGGGCACCCCTCAGTCGGGTCAGTCGGAGCAGCCCCAGTACGGCCAGCAGCAATACGGCCAGTGGGGCCAGCCGCAGTATGGCCAGCAGGAACAGGCCCAATACGGCCAGCAGGAGCAGCCGCAGTACGGCCAGCAGGAGCAGGCCCCGTACGGCCAGCCGCAGCAACCGCAGTGGGGCCAGCCCGAACAGAGCCAGTACGGCCAGCAGGAGCAGCCGCAGTACGGCCAGCACGAGCAGTCGCCGTGGGGTCAACCGGAGCCGCCGCAGCCCGAGGAGCACCCGCACTCGGCGCCCACGCAGATGCTGCCGGTGCAGCCCCCGGCCGAGGAGCAGCAGGAGTGGCCGCCGCAGCAGAACCAGCAGGGCTGGCCGCCCGAACCGGAGTCCGGCGAGGAGCGGCACCGCTGAGAGCGGGCCGCATCGAGCCCTGCCGTCCCGGCGAGTCTGCGCCGGAAGCGGCGCGCCCTTTGCCAGCCTGAGACGGTGGCAGCCGTGCGCAGCGAGACCGGTGAGTCCGCTGCGCGCCGCAACGTCGTGCCGCCGATCGCGGGCCGCTCGCTGTGGCTGGCCGCGGTGTGGACCGGGGCGGGCGCGGCGTTCCTCTGCGGCGTCGTGGCCATCGTCGCCGTCGCGGTCTGCTGGTTGCCCGCAGCCGGATCGGCCGGCTCGGCCGGCTCGGCCATCCGGGCCGGATTGCTGACCTTTCTCGCCGCCCTGCACGGCGGCATCACCGTCGACGGCGTCGGAGCCTCCTTCGTCCCGCTCGGGCTGACCCTGATCGTGGTCGCCGTCGCCTGGCGGGCCGGTTCGGGCCTCGCCGACGCGGCTGCCGAGCTGGGTGAACGCGATCCGGGCCGGCTGGCCGGCGCCGCGGCCGCGCAGCTTGCCGCCTTCGCCATCGCCGCGGCGCTCATCGCGGCGTTCGGCTCGCTGGGCAGCAGCTCCGTGCCGGTCGCCGCAGCGGCGATCGCGGCGGCGCTGCTCTGGCTGGTCAGCGGCACCGTCGCCTTCGCCCGCGGGCGCCCGGGCGGCGGGCAGCTGGGCGAGCGGATCCCGGACTGGGCGCGCACCGCGCTGCGGATCGGCGCCGCCGCGGCCACCGCCTACCTCGCGGCCGGTGCACTGCTCGTGGCCGGATCGCTCGTCGTGCACCACGGCGCGGCCACCCGGATGTCCGCCCAGCTCGGTGGCGGCTGGTCCGGCGTCCCCGTCCTGCTGCTCGGGCTGCTGGCCGCACCCAACGCCGCCGTCGCCGGCGCCGGCTACCTCGCCGGGCCGGGCTTCGCCGTCGGCACCGGCACGACCGTCGCGATCGGCTCCGCGCCCACCGGCACGGCGCCCGCGTTCCCCCTCCTGGCCGCGCTGCCCGAGGGGGCGGGTCCCGGGCCGGCCGGCTGGGTCCTCGTGGTCGCCGCGCCGCTCGCCGCGGCCGTCGGCGCCGCGCTGATCGCCTCCCGGCGCGCCGAGGGAGCGGCCCGGTGGTGGACCGCCGCGCTCGGCGGGCTCGCCGCGGGCCTGTTCGCCGCCGTCGCAGCGTGGCTCGGCGGCGGCGGGATCGGGGACGGACGGTTGGCGACGATCGGTGTCTCGCCGTGGCAGCTGGGCGGCGCCGTCGCGCTGGGCACGGCCGTGCCCGCCTGCATCTTCCTCGCGTGCGCCGCCGCCTATCGTGCGCTGCGACCGGCCGCGGACAGTGGCGACCTCCGCGCCGCGCTGCGGTTGCCGCCGCCCCGCCCGGCCCGCGGCACGTCAGCCCGTACGGGCAAGGCCCCGGCAGCCGAGCGCGACCACGGACGGGATCAGCTCGCCGGGTAGGGTGGCCGCGTGGGCAGCCTGGCCAGGATCGTCGTCCTGGCCTCGGGCAGCGGGACCACCCTGCAGGCTCTGCTCGACGATCCCGTGCTGAGGCCGAGGATCGTCGCCGTCGGCGCCGATCGGCCCGGCATCGGCGCCCTCCGGCGAGCCGCGAGCGCCGGTGTCGACAGCTTCGTCGTGCCGTTCGCCGACTTCGACGACCGCGAGCGTTGGAACCGCGAGTTCGAGGACGTCCTCGCGCGGCACACGCCCGACCTCGTCGTGTTGGCCGGCTTCATGCGCATCCTGGACGCGAAGATCGTCAGCCGGTTCCCGATGGTGAACACCCACCCCTCGCTGCTGCCCGCGTTTCCCGGCGTCGGCATCCGCGCGGTGCGCGCCGCGCTCGCCCACGGCGTCAAGATCACCGGCGTCACCGTGCACTGGGTCGACGAGGGGGTCGACACCGGGCCGATCATCGCCCAGGCAGCGGTGCCGGTGGACCCGGGCGACGACGAGCATTCGTTGTTCGAGCGCATCAAGGCCGCCGAGAAGCCGCTGTACGTCCAGACCATCCGCAACCTCTGCACCGGAACGGGAGAGCACCCGCGATGACCAAGATCGCCGTCCGCCGCGCGCTGATCAGCGTCTACGACAAGACCGGCCTCGAGGAACTCGCCCGCGGCCTGCACGAAGCGGGCGTGGAGATCGTCTCGACCGGCTCCACCGCGGCCCGCATCCGCGAACTCGGCATCCCGGTCACCCCGGTCGAGCAGCTCACCGGCTTCCCGGAGATCCTCGGTGGACGGGTGAAGACCCTGCACCCGAACGTGCATGCCGGTCTGCTCGCCGACCAGGGCGATCCCGAGCACCTGGCCACCATCGAGGGGCTGGGCATCGCTCCGTTCCAGCTGCTGGTCGCCAACCTCTACCCGTTCGCGGCCACGGTGGCCGCCGGCGCGGCGCACGACGAGATCATCGAGCAGATCGACATCGGTGGACCGGCCATGGTGCGCGCGAGCGCGAAGAACCATGGCTCGATCGCCGTCGTCACCGATCCCGGGCACTACCCGGCGGTGCTCGACGCGGTGCGCAGCGGCGGGTTCGACCTCGCCGGACGGCAGCGCCTCGCGCTCGCCGCGTTCCGGCACACCGCGGCGTACGACATCGCGGTCGCCTCGTGGCTCGGCAACGTCGTCGCCCCCGACGACGAGCACGAGGGTGTTTCCACCGGCTTCCCGGCGTGGATCGCGGCGAACTACGAGCGCGCCGCAATCCTGCGCTACGGCGAGAACCCGCACCAGCGCGCCGCCCTCTACGTCACGCCCGACCGCGAAGGCGCGCCGGGCATCGCGCACGCCGAGCAGCTGCACGGCAAGGAGATGAGCTACAACAACTACGTCGACTCCGACGCGGCGTGGCGAGCTGCCTACGACTTCGGCGACCCGTGCGTCGCCGTCGTCAAGCACGCCAACCCGTGCGGCATCGCGGTGGGTGCCGACATCGCCGAGGCGCACCGCAAGGCGCACGCGTGCGACCCGGTGAGCGCCTACGGCGGCGTGGTGGCGGCGAACCGGCCGGTCACCGCAGCGATGGCCGCGCAACTCGCCGACGTGTTCACCGAGGTCGTCGTCGCGCCGGCATTCGAGCCGGACGCGCTCGAGGCGCTGACCCGCAAGAAGAACCTGCGCCTGCTCGTCGCCGCGCCGCGGCCGGACGGTCCTGGGGTCGAGACCCGCGCCGTCTCCGGCGGCATGCTGATGCAGTCGATCGACCGCATCGACGCGCCCGGCGACGATCCCGCGAACTGGACGCTCGCCGCTGGCGAGCCCGCCGACGAAGCCACGCTCGCCGACCTCGCCTTCGCCTGGCGGGCGGTGCGCGCGGTGAAGTCGAACGCGATCGTGCTCGCCGCCGACCGGGCGACCGTCGGCGCCGGCATGGGGCAGGTCAACCGCGTCGACTCCTGCCGGCTCGCCGTGGCCCGCGCGGGCGAGCGCGCCGCGGGCTCGGTCGCGGCGTCCGACGCGTTCTTCCCCTTCGACGACGGGCCGAAGGTGCTCGTCGACGCCGGGGTGCGCGCGATCGTCGAACCCGGCGGCTCGATCCGCGACGAGGACGTCATCGCCGCCGCGAAGCAGGCCGGCGTCACGCTGTACTTCACCGGCACCCGTCACTTCGCGCACTGACGTGTACGACGCGCCGGGCGAGCAGTGGAGCGAACGCACCTTTGAGGGCGAGGACTTCGCCGAAGCGGATCTGCAGGAGCTGACCACGCTCGGTTGCACGTTCCTGGACTGCGACTTCACCGACGCCACCCTCGTGCGGTCGCGGCACGAGCGGTCGGCGTTCGTCGCCTGCAACTTCCGCGGCGCGCGGCTGACCGACGCCGTGTTCACCGGCTGCAAGATGTCCGGCTCGCAGTTCGTGGACGCGCAGCTGCGCGGCGCGCAATTCCCCGCGTGCGACCTGTCCGGCGCCGCTCTGGGCGGCGCGGATCTGAAGAAGCGGGACCTCAGCGGGGTGCGGCTGTCCGAGGCCAACCTGGTCGACACCGATCTGAGCGGCTCGTTGCTGCGTGGTGCGGACCTGCGCGGCGTGCGGATCGGCAACACGAAGATGCGCGACGTCGACCTGCGCGGCGCACTGCTCGACGGCTTCGACCCGCGGCGCGCCGACCTGAGCGGTGCCCGCGTCGACGTGGAGCACGCGCTCGCGTTCGCCGCCGCGTTCGGTGTGGTGATCGGCTGACCGCCCCCGTGGCGTGATCGTGGCGTGATCGAGTCGCGATCGGGTGAGCGCGAGAGTCCGCCGTCCTGTCCCGAACCGGGGCTGGCAGGATGTCCGGACGTGAGCGCGAAGATTCTCGACGGCAAGGCGACGCTTTCGACGATCAAGCAGGAACTTCGCGAGCGGGTCGCGGCACTGGCCCGCAGCGGCGTGCACCCGGGGCTCGGGACGGTGCTCGTGGGCGACGACCCGGCGAGCCACTGGTACGTCAACGCCAAGCACAAGGACTGCGCCGAGATCGGCATCGCAAGCATCCGCCGCGATCTTCCTGCCGGGACGTCGCAGGCCGAGGTGGAGGCCGTCGTCGCGGAGCTCAACGCCGACCCGGCCTGCACCGCCTTCCTCGTCCAGCAGCCGACCGGCCTGGACGAGTTCGCGATCCTCGGCGCGGTCGACCCGGTCAAGGACGTCGACGGGCTGCACCCCACCAACCTCGGCTGGCTGGTGCTGGGCAAGCCGGCGCCGCTGCCCTGCACACCCACCGGGATCATCGAACTGCTCCGCCGCCACGATGTGCCGATCGCCGGCGCGCACGTCGTGGTCGTCGGCCGCGGCATCACCGTGGGCCGTCCGCTCGCGCTGATGCTCACCCGGCGTTCGGAGAACGCCACCGTCACGGTCTGCCACACCGGCACACGGGATCTGGCCGCACACGTGCGCACCGCCGACATCGTCGTCGCCGCGGCCGGCTCGCCGTCGCTGATCACCGCCGACATGGTCAAGCCCGGCGCGGCCGTGCTCGATGCCGGCGTGAGTCGCGTGGACGGCAAGCTCGCCGGCGACGTTGCCCCGGACGTCGCCGAGGTGGCCGGACATCTGAGCCCCAACCCGGGTGGGGTCGGCCCGATGACCCGCGCCATGCTGCTGACCAACGTCGTGGAAGCGGCCGAGCGCGCGCTCGCGGGCCGGGCGTGACGTGCTCGCTCGCGCGTGGCGCTGGACCCGGGAACAACTCGCGTTTCTGATCGTCGCCGCCGGAGTGGCGGCCGGCTTCGGCTACCTGCTGGTCGAGCCCGCGCATTGGCGGCGCGGCACCGGCGTGATTTCGGTGGCGTTGCTCGTCGCAGCCGTGCTGCGGATCTTCGTCCGTCCTTCGCGCGCGGGGATGCTCGCGGTGCGTGGCAAGTTGCTCGACACGCTCGCCTACATCCTGCTCGGTGGCGTGATCCTCGCCGTCGACATCCGCCTGCAGGGCTGAGCGGCTCGCGAGCTAGCCTGCCTGAAGACCCACTTTTCGGTGCTTCGCACCTACACGTGCACATGACGGGAGACAGCGCATGTCCGAGAACCGCCACGGCAAGGTGACCGTCGTCGGCGCAGGCTTCTACGGCTCGACCACCGCCCAGCGCCTCGCCGAGTACGACGTCTTCGAGACCGTCGTGCTCACCGACATCGTGGAGGGCAAGCCGGAGGGCCTCGCGCTCGACCTCAACCAGTCGCGGCCGATCGAGGGCTTCGAGACCACCGTCGTCGGCGCGACGACCACCCCGGACGGCGACGGCTACGAGCCGACCGCCGACTCCGACGTCGTGGTCGTCACCGCGGGCCTGCCGCGCAAGCCCGGCATGAGCCGCATGGACCTGCTCGAGGTCAACGCCAAGATCGTGCGCGGCGTGGCCGAGAACATCGCGAAGTACTCGCCCAACGCGGTGATCATCGTCGTGTCGAACCCCTTGGACGAGATGACCGCACTCGCCCAGCTCGCCTCCGGCTTCCCGAAGAACCGGGTCTTCGGCCAGGCTGGTGTGCTCGACACCGCGCGGTTCACCAACAACGTCGCCACCACGCTCGGCGTGCCGGTGGGCTCGGTGAAGACGCTGACCCTCGGCTCGCACGGCGACACGATGGTGCCCGTACCGTCCGCCTGCACAGTCGGCGGCAAGCCGCTCACCGAGGTGATGGACGCCGCCACCATCGAGGAGCTCGTGACCAAGACCCGCAACGGCGGCGCAGAGGTCGTCGCGTTGCTCAAGACCGGCTCGGCCTACTACGCGCCCTCGGCCGCCGCCGCGCGCATGGCCCGCGCCGTCATCGAGGACTCCGGTGAGCTGATCCCGGTGTGCGCGTGGGTCGACGGGGAGTACGGCATCAGCGGCGTCTACCTCGGCGTCGAGGCCGAGATCGGCCGCGAGGGTGTCAAGCGCGTCGTCGAGCGCGACCTCACCGACGCCGAGCTCTCCGGGCTGAAGGAAGCCGCCGAGGCCGTGCGGGCCAAGCAGTCCGACATCGCCAACCTCTGACGCCCCGCGTTCTCTTTTTTCGATCCGTTTCGAGTTGTCCGCGCTTCCCGGCGCTCCGGCGCCGGGAAGCGCGGACAACTCGTCTTCTGGGTTGTCTTCTGGGGACTTCTGCGGGCGGCGGGGTGACGTGCCTGCGTTCGCGTCAGAGTTCGTCGAGCACGGCGGAGCGCAGCACGTCCATGCCCACCGAGCCGACGTCGAGCGCCCGGCGGTGAAACGCGGGCAGGTCGAACCCCGCGCCCTCCCGGGCCGCGGCGTCCTCCCGAAGTTGCAGCCAGAGCCGCTCGCCGATCTTGTAGGAAGGCGCCTGCCCCGGCCAGCCGAGGTACCGGTCGAGCTCGAAGCGCAGGAACCCCTCGGCCATGTTCGCGTGGGCGTTCAGGAACCGCCACGCCTTGTCGTAGTCCCACGCGCCGCCGCCGACCTCCGCCGGCGCCTCGAAGCCGCAGTGGACGCCGATGTCGAGCACCACGCGAGCGGCGCGCAGCGACTGGCCGTCGAGCATGCCGAGATAGTCGGCCGGGTCGTCGAGGAAGCCGAGGTCGGCCATCAGCCGCTCGGCGTAGAGCGCCCAGCCCTCGCCGTGGCCGCTGAGCCACGAGCCGATGCGCCGCCAGCGGTTGAGCAGCTCGCGGCGATAGGCGGTCTGGGCGATCTGCAGGTGATGGCCGGGCACGCCTTCGTGGTAGACGGTCGTCTTCTCGCGCCAGGTGCCGAATTCGGTGACCCCCTTGGGCACCGACCACCACATCCGGCCGGGGCGGGTGACGAGGTCCTCGCTCGGCCCGGTGTAGTAGATGCCGCCCTGCTGGGTCGGCGCGATGCGGCACTCGAGCGTGCGGATGGCGTCCGGGATGTCGAAGTGGCTGCCCGCGAGCGCCGCCACGGCGGCGTCGCTGGTCTCCTGCATCCACTTCCGCAACGCCGCGGTGCCCACCAGCTTCCGCGAGGCGTCCTGATCGAGCACGGCGATCGCCTCGGCCACCGACGCCCCCGGCCGGATGCGGTCGGCCGTTGCGGCCATTTCCGCGGTGATGCGGGCCAGCTCGTCCTGGCCCCAGGCGTAGGTCTCTTCGACATCGACGCGTGAGCCGAGGAAGGCGCGCAGGTGCAGCGGGTACCGCTCGCGCCCCACCGCGTCGGTGTCGGGAGCCCGCTCGAGCAATTCGTCGCGCAGGAACCCGGCGAGCCGCACGTAGGCCGCACCGGCGGCCTCGGCATTGCGGGCCAGTTCGTCGCGCAGCGCGGCGGGCAGCTGCGCGCCGTCGATGCGTGCGCCGGCGGCGAAGACCGCGAAGAAGCCGTCCGGGCCGGCGTTGTCCGCGCACTGCGCGATGCAGGCCCGCACCTGGCGCCGGCCCGCGACGTTCCCGCGCGTCGCGGCGAAGCGCAGCGACTCGATGTAGCCGGCGAGCGCCGCGGGAACGGCGGCCAGCCGGTGGGCGACGGTCGCCCAGTGCTCCTCGCGTTCGGCGGGCATCAGGTCGAACACGTCCCGCACGCCCTGCAGCGGCGAGGCGATGACGTTGAGGTCGGCCTCCTCGGTGCCCGCTGCGCGCAGCTCCTCGGCGGTCGTCAGTTCCTCGCGCAGCGCGGCGATGGTGATGCGGTCCGTGTCGTCGACGGGAGTGGCGGCGTCGAGCGCGCGCAGCGTGCGGCGCCGGAGCTCGGACCGCTCGGCGTACCAGTCGGGAGTGAGCTCGGGCAGGGCATGGTCGTGCCCGGCCACGCCCCAGTAGGTGGCGGTGAGCGGATCGACCGCTGCGGCCGCCTCGAAGTATTCGTCGGCGAGGGCGTCCACCGGGGTGGTGGTGCGTGCGGAACTCATCTTGCGAAGACTAGAGCGTGAGGGGTCGGCGGCAGTCCGGCGTCCTCTCCGCGGTATCTTGATATCAAGAGATTTACGTTCCGGAGTCCGGAGGCTTGCGCATGAAGATCGTCTACACCCACACCGACGAGGCACCCGCGCTGGCGACGCAGTCGCTGCTGCCCATCGTGGAGGCGTTCGCGGCTCCGGCCGGAGTGGAGTTCGAGCTGCGCGACATCTCGCTCGCGGGGCGCATCCTTGCGCAGTTCCCCGAGCGGCTGTCCGACGACCAGAAGGTCGCCGACGCTCTGGCTGAGCTCGGCGCGCTGGCAACCACCCCCGAGGCAAACATCATCAAGCTGCCCAACATCAGCGCATCGGTGCCGCAGCTGAAGGCGGCGATCAAGGAGCTGCGCGAGCACGGCTACGACCTGCCCGACTACCCGGAGAACCCGAACAGCGACGAGGAGCGCGACGTGCGCGCCCGCTACGACAAGGTCAAGGGCTCGGCCGTCAACCCGGTGTTGCGTGAGGGCAACTCCGACCGCCGCGCGCCAGCGTCGGTGAAGGCGTACGCGAAGAAGCATCCGCACTCGATGGGGGAGTGGTCGAGCGACTCGAAGTCGCACGTCTCGACAATGGACGACGGCGACTTCCGGCATTCGGAGAAGTCGGTGACCGTCGGCGCCGAGGGGTCGGTGCGCATCGAGCACGTCGCGGCCGACGGCGCGGTCACCGTGCTCAAGGACGAGACCCCGGTGCTTGCCGGTGAGGTGCTCGACGCGGCCGTCATGCGCCGGGCCGCGCTCGACGAGTTCCTGCGCGCCCAGGTAGCAGAGGCCAAGCAGTTGGGCGTGCTGTTCTCGGTCCACCTCAAGGCCACGATGATGAAGGTGTCCGACCCGATCATCTTCGGCCACGCGGTCCGGGCCGTTGTCGGCGACGTCTACGACGACTACCCCGACGTCAGCCCGAACGACGGGCTGGGCAGCCTGCTCGGCGCGCATCCGGAGGCCAGGGACGCCGTCGATGCCGCGATCGCAGCGGGCCCGTCCATCGCCATGGTCGACTCCGACCGCGGGATCACCAACCTGCACGTGCCCAGCGACGTCATCATCGACGCCTCGATGCCCGCGGCGATCCGCTCGTCCGGGCAGATGTGGAACGCTGAGGGCAAGCAGCAGGACACCAAGTTCGTCATCCCCGACTCGTCCTACGCGCCGCTCTACGCCGAGACGGTGGCGCACTGCCGGGAGCACGGCGCGTTCGACCCGGCGACGATGGGCACCACTCCCAACGTCGGCCTGATGGCGCAGAAGGCCGAGGAGTACGGCTCGCACGACAAGACCTTCGAGATCGGCGCGGCCGGCACGGTGCGCGTCGTCGACGCGTCGGGCAGCACGCTGCTCGAGCACGAGGTCGAGGCCGGCGACATCTGGCGGATGTGCCAAACGAAGGACGCCCCGATCCGCAACTGGGTCGAACTCGCGGTGTCCCGGGCGCGGGCGACCGGCGCGCCGGCGGTGTTCTGGCTGGACGAGACCCGCGCGCACGACGCCGAACTGCTGAAGAAGGTGCGTCCCGCCCTCGACGAACTCGACACCGACGGCCTGCAGATCGAGATCATGGACGTCGCTGCCGCCACGCGGTTCACCCTCGAGCGGGCGCGGGCGGGCAAGGACACCATCTCGGTCACCGGCAATGTGCTGCGCGACTACCTGACCGACCTGTTCCCGATCTTGGAGCTGGGCACCAGCGCGAAGATGCTCTCGATCGTCCCGCTGATGAACGGCGGCGGCCTGTTCGAGACTGGCGCCGGCGGCTCGGCGCCGAAGCACGTGCAGCAGTTCCTCAAGGAGAACCACCTGCGCTGGGACTCCCTCGGTGAGTTCCTCGCGCTGGCGGTGTCTCTGGAGATCTATGCCGACAAGACCGGCAACGCGAAGGCGAAGGTGCTGGCCGAGACCCTCGACCGCGCCACCGGCACGCTGCTCGAGGAGAACAAGTCGCCCTCGCGCAAGGTCGGCGAGCTCGACAACCGCGGCAGCCACTTCTACCTCGCGCTGTACTGGGCGCAGGAGCTCGCTGCGCAGAGCGAGGACGCCGAGCTTGCTTCTGCCTTCGCGCCGGTCGCCGAGGCGCTGGCCGGCAAGGCGGATGCGATTGTCGGCGAGCTCAACGGCGCCCAGGGGCCGGCGGTCGACATCGGCGGCTACTACCACCCGGATGCGGCCAAGACGGCCGCCGCCATGCGCCCCAGCAGCACGCTGAACGACATCCTGGCGAGCCTCGGCAAGTAGGTCCCGGCCGCATCTGCGGGCGAGCCTGATGGGAGGGCGAACCTGCGCGCCCGGGCCCGCCCGCGCCCGCCGGGGCCGTGCGAAGCTCCCGCGGGCGCCCCAAGGAGTGGGGGTGCCGCGCAGTTTGCTCTGCTCAGCGTGACTGAGCACACGCAGTTTTCAGGCGGCAGCTGCAGATGCTCAGCGCCACTGAGCAGAGCAAACGCGCGGGGAAAGTAGTTCTGGGGCGGGTCGGGTAACCGCCTCGTCGTGCCGCTCCGGCCGGGCCTCCACCCACCCGGGCGATTCCCCGATGCGGAATTGTGATGCCCGTCACTCTTAGTCGAGATGAACGGTGGGTAACGTGCCTCTGACCGCGGGAGCAGGACTTTGGTCGCTTGCTCCAGCAACCGGTCGCCGGGTTCGCCCCCGGTGGCCTTGGAGGAGGCGGCGAATGCTGGCCCACGAACGGCACGGCTCCGGAGAGCCGCTCGTCTTGGTGCACGGCCTGACCCATCGCCGCCAGGCGTGGTATCCCGTGCTCGATCAGGTCGCCGAGCAGCGCGAGGTCGTGCTGGTGGACCTTCCCGGCCACGGCCAGTCGCCGCCGCTGGCCACCGAGGGCCGGCCCGTCGCCGACGTGCTGCGCGAGCAGTTCAAGACGTTCCTCGTCGAGCAACAGCTCGACCGCCCGCACGTCGCCGGCAACTCCCTCGGCGGGCTCGTCGCGCTGTGCGCCGGCGTCGAGGGGGACGCCCGCAGCGTCACCGCCCTCTCGCCGGCCGGCTTCTGGCGCACCTCGGCCCAGTTCGCCTACACCAAGCAGATCTTCCTGCGGGCCTGTGCGATGAGCTCGCGGGTCGGCGACCGCGCCGAGCTGCTGGCCCGTACCCGCGCGGGACGCCGGCTGATGTACGGCCTGCTCTGCGCGCACCCCGCCCGCGTCTCGAAGGACCAGGCGCTCGGCGACGTCCGCGCCTTCCTCGCCGCCCGCCCGGCAATGCGCGAGCTGCTCGCCGCCGCCGAGCCGTTCGAGGGCGAGATCCCGCTCCACATCCCCGTGACGATCGCCTGGGCCGCCCGCGACCTGGTCCTGCCGCCCTGGCAGGCCGAGATCGCCAAGCAGATGTTCCCGCTCGCCGAGCACATCATGATGCGCGGCGTCGGGCACGTGCCCATGACCGACGCCCCCGGCTACGTCGCCGAGCTGCTGCTCCGCGGCAGCGCACCGGCCGCGTCCGTCGCCACCCTCCCGGCCGAGGTCGAGGCCGAGCCGGTGCTCGCCCCGGCCGCAGTCGCAACGGCCTGACCTCGCGTCCGGACCGCGCGCACCCGCGCCGGTCCGTACACTTCCGACCGTGGCCGGCGAGACGCTGCTCAACATCGGCGTCGTGGTCGTGCTCATCCTCATCGAGGGGTTGTTCGTCGCCGCCGAGATCGCGCTCGTCTCCCTGCGCGAAAGCCAGGTGCAGGCCCTCGAGACCTCGGGGCGCCGCGGCGCCGCCGTCGCCCGCCTCGTCCGCGACCCCAACCGGTTCCTCGCCGCGGTGCAGATCGGCGTCACGTCCACCGCGCTGCTGTCCAGCGCGTTCGGCGCGGTCACGCTGTCGGAGGAGGCGAAGAAGTTCCTGATCGCCCACGGCTGGAGCAGCGGATTGGCCGGCGCCACCGGCATCATCGGCGTGACGCTGATCATCTCGTTCGTCACACTCGTGCTCGGCGAACTCGCCCCGAAACGCCTGGCGCTCCAGCGGGCCGAGCGGGCGGCCAGCTTCTTCGCCCCGCCGCTCAACCGCATCGCCGCGATCTTCCGCCCGGTCATCTGGCTGCTGTCCAAATCGACCGACGGCGTCGTGCGGCTGCTCGGCGGCGACCCGGCGGCCCAACGCGAACCCATCACCGAAGAGGAACTGCGCGGCCTGGTCGCCGCGCACCAGTCGCTCACCTCCGTCGAGCGGCGGCTCATCGACGATGTCTTCGCCGCCGGCGAGCGCTCGATCAGCGAGGTGATGATCCCGCGCACCGAGGTCACCTTCCTCGACGGCTCGACGACAGTCAGCAAGGCGGCGAAGGCGGCGCGGGAATCGCCGCACTCCCGCTACCCGGTCATCGGCCGCGGCCAGGACGACGTGCTCGGCTTCGTGCACATCCGCGACCTGCTGCTACCCGCCGTGCGGCACGACCGCGACCGCACCGTCGCGAGCCTCGCCCGCGAGGTCAAGGCGCTGCCCGGTAGCAAGCAGGTGCTCCCGGCGCTGTCCGAGATGCGCCGCGAGGGCCACCACATGGCCATCGTCGTCGACGAGTACGGCGGCACCGACGGCATCGTCACCCTCGAGGACCTCATCGAGGAGGTCATCGGCGACATCCGCGACGAGTACGACGAGGACGAGGCCGAAGCGCGCCGCCTCGCCGGCGGCGAAGTCGAGATCGACGGCAAGCTGAACCTCGACGAGATCGCCGAGATCGCCGGATTGGAACTGCCCGAGGGTCCGTACGCCACGGTCGCCGGTTACGTCATGGCCGAGCTGGGCCGGCTGCCGCAGGTCGGCGACACCGTCGAGCACGCCGGCGTGCGGTTGACCGTCGTGCGTACGGAGGGGCATCGCGTCGCCCGGCTGCGCATCACACCGCGGGCCGACGAGCCGAGCCCGGCCCCCGCACCGGACACCGCGCAGGCCGGCTGACCCGTCGCCGAGCCGCGAGCCCAGGGTGGGAGAATCATCGATCATGGATTCTCGCGCGCAGCGGCAGCGTGTGCTGTCCGGCATCCAGCCCACCGCGGGCTCGTTCCATCTCGGCAACTACCTCGGCGCCGTCAAGCAGTGGGTGACCCTGCAGGAGAACCACGACGCGTTCTACTGCGTCGTCGACCTGCACGCGCTGACGATGAATCCGCCGCCGCCGGAGGAGATGCGCGAGCGCACCCTCGTCTCGGCGGCCCAACTGTTGGCCGCCGGCCTCGACCCCGCGCAGTGCACGCTGTTCGTGCAGAGTCACGTCCCCGGCCACAGCCAGCTGGCGTGGGTGCTGGAATGCATCACCGGCTTCGGCGAGGCCGGGCGCATGACGCAGTTCAAGGACAAGTCGGCGCGCCAGGGAAGCGACCGGGTCACGGTGGGGCTCTACACGTACCCGATCCTGCAGGCCGCCGACATCCTGATCTACCAGGCCGACGCGGTGCCGGTGGGTGAGGACCAGCGCCAGCACCTGGAGCTGACCCGCAACCTCGGGCAGCGGTTCAATGCCCGCTACGGCGACACGTTCGTCGTTCCCGAGCCGTACATCCTCGCCGAGACTGCGAAGATCCTCGACCTGCAGGATCCCAGCTCGAAGATGAGCAAGTCGCTCGGTGAGGCGGGCACGGTGAACCTGCTCGACGACCCGGCGGTGACCACCAAGAAGATCAAGCGAGCGGTCACCGACACCGAGACCGAGATCCGCTTCGACCCCGAGCGCAAGCCCGGGGTCTCCAACCTCTTGCTGATCCTGTCCGCGTTCACCGGCAGCCCGGTGCCCGCACTCGAGCAGGAGTTCGCCGGTCGCGGCTACGGGCACCTGAAGGTGGCCGTCGCCGACGCGGTCGCCGCCTTCGCCGAGCCGTTCGCCAAGCGCACGGCGGAGTTGCTCGGCGACCGTGCCGAACTCGACCGCATCCTGGCGCGCGGCGCCGCGCGGGCGAACGAGGTCGCCGCCGCGACCGTGCGCGACGTCTACGACAAGGTCGGCTTCGTCGCGCCGAGGGCGACGGGATGACCCAGCCCGGTGACACGGCGAGCCCCGGCGACGCCGATGCGGTGATGGTCGGGGTCGCCATCGCGATTCCGCAGCCGCACGCCCGGGTGCTCACCAAGTGGCGCAGCCAAGTCGGCGATCCGGCGGCGGATCTGGTGTTCCCGCACGTGACCCTGCTGCCGCCCACGCCGGTGCCCGCCGCCGAGCTCGCTCGGGTCGAGGCGCATCTCAGCGCTGCCGCCGCCGCGCACGACCCGTTCCCGATGCACCTCGCCGGCACCGGCACCTTCCGGCCGACCTCACCGGTGGTGTTCATCCAGGTCGCGATGGGCGTCGCGCAGTGCGAGCGGCTCGAGCAGTCGATCCGGCGCGGCCCGCTCGCGCGCGAGCTCGCCTTCCCCTACCACCCGCACGTGACCGTCGCGCAGGAGATCGACGACGAGGGGCTGGACGAGGCATATGAGGGGCTGTCGACCTTCGTGGCCCGCTTCCCGGTCGAGAGCTTCGTGCTGTTCTCCCGCGACCCGGACGGCAGCTGGACGTGGCGCACCGAGTTCCCGCTCGGCGGCCCCGTCGGCGACGCCGAGTGCGCGTCGCCGCCGCCGTGATCCTTTCGTGACCTGATGATCGACGGCGACCGCGCCCGATGATCGACGGGACGTGCCGGTTCGCGCGGATTCCGGGCAACGATCCGGTCAAGTTGTGCGGACCACTGGCGCTGGTCGGCGCCTGGCTGCATGTGCTGGAATACCGTGTCGCAGATCGAGCAACGGCCACGAGCCATTTCGAAGGGATGATCGCTTTGCGTGCAATGCGAACAGGTTTAGCGGTGGCAGCCACCGCCGCAGCCGTGGTGGCCCTGGCCGCCTGTGGCAGCAAGTCATCGAACGGCGGCAACACCACGCCTGCCACCCAGCCCGCGCCGAACACCTCCAGCCAGCCGGCCGGCGGCGGCTCGACCACGCCGTCCAGCACCGGCAACGCGCTCAAGGCCTGCATGGTCCTCGACACCGGCGGCATCGACGACAAGTCCTTCAACGAGACGTCCTACGCCGGCATGCAGGCGGCCAAGAAGGACAACCCCAACATCTCGATCTCCTACGTCCCCTCGAACTCGGGTAACGACTACACGCCGAACCTGAACGCCGAGGTCGGCAAGAAGTGCGACCCGGTGATCGCCGTCGGCGGCCTGATGGAGCAGAACGTCGAGAAGGCGGCGAAGGCCAACCCGAAGACCCACTTCGCCGAGGTCGACGCGCCGTCGACCGCGCCGAACGTCTACGGCATGCAGTTCAACACGGCCCAAGGTGCCTTCCTCGGCGGCTACCTCGCCGCCGGAATGACCAAGACCGGCAAGGTCGCCACCTGGGGTGGCATCAACATCCCGCCGGTGACGATCTACATGGACGGCTTCTGGGAGGGCGTCCAGTACTACAACAAGCAGAACAACAAGAACGTCCAGGTGCTCGGCTGGAACGAGAAGAACCAGAAGGGCGGCGTTTTCGCCAACTCCTTCACCGACCAGAACAAGGGCAAGCAGATCAGCCAGAGCCTGATCCAGCAGGGTGCCGACATCATCTTCCCGGTCGCCGGCGGCGCGGGCCTCGGCGCCGGTGCGGCCGCCCAGGCGTCCAACGGCCAGGCCAACGTGATCTGGGTCGACACCGACGGTTGCGTCTCGGCGGCGCAGTACTGCAAGTACTTCATCACCAGCGTGACGAAGAACCTGGCCGGCGCGGTGAAGACCTACCTCGACAAGGCCGCCAGCGGCAGCTGGCCGAAGGGCTCCTACATCGGTGACCTCGCCAACAACGGCACCGGGCTCGCCCCGTACCACGACTTCCAGTCGAAGGTGCCGGCGTCGCTGACCAGCCAGATCAACAAGGTCAAGCAGGACATCATCAGCGGCAAGATCAAGATCACCTCGCCGAGCCAGCCCAAGAGCTGACCCGGCTCAGCAGTCCTCGCGGGCGGGTGGGGCCAAGCTGCCCCACCCGCCCGTGCACGAGAAGGGACGGCGTCCAGCCGTGAAACTCGAGCTCAAGGGGATCACCAAGCGTTTCGGTTCCCTGACGGCCAACGACAGCGTGGACCTCGTCGTCGAGGCGGGCGAGATCCACGCGCTGCTCGGCGAGAACGGCGCCGGCAAGTCGACGCTGATGAACGTCCTCTACGGGCTGTACCGACCCGACGAGGGCGAGATCCTGCTCGACGACCAACCGGTCAGCTTCAAGGGGCCGGGCGACGCCATGGCAGCCGGCATCGGCATGGTGCACCAGCACTTCATGCTCATCCCGGTGTTCACGGTGACCGAGAACGTCATGCTCGGCCACGAGGAGATCAACCCGATCGGCATGCTCAGCCACCGCAAGGCGCGCCGCCGGGTCGCCGAGATCTCTCGCGAGTACGGGCTCGAGGTGCCCCCGGACGCGCTCGTGGCGCACCTGCCCGTCGGTGTGCAGCAGCGCGTCGAGATCCTCAAGGCGATCAGCCGGCAGGCCCGGCTGCTGGTGCTCGACGAGCCGACCGCAGTGCTCACGCCGAGCGAGACCCAGGACCTCTTCAAGGTCATGCGCAACCTGCGTGAGGCCGGCACGTCCATCGTGTTCATCAGCCACAAGCTCAACGAGGTGCGCGAGATCGCCGACCGGATCACCGTCATCCGGCGCGGCAAGATGGTCGGCACGACCCAGCCCTCGGCCTCGACGGCCGAGCTTGCGGCGTTGATGGTCGGCCGGCCCGTGCAACTCGTCGTCGACAAGAGCCCCGCGGAACCGGCCGAGACGGTGCTCGACGTCCGTAACCTCTCGGTGATCGACGACCAGGGCGTGGTGCTGGTCGACGACGTCTCCTTCTCGGTGCGTAGCGGCGAGATCTACGCCATCGCCGGCGTGCAGGGCAACGGGCAGACCGAGCTCACCCAGGCACTGATCGGGCTGATGCGGCCCACCAGCGGCGACATCTCCATCTCGGGCCGATCGATCGCGACACTGTCCACCGACGAGATCCTCGACCTCGGCGTGGGCTTCGTTCCCGAGGACCGGCTGCACGACGGGCTCGTCGGCTCGTTCACCCTCGCCGAGAACCTGGTGCTCGACGTCCACGACAAGAAGCCGCACTCGTCGTTCGGCAGCCTCGATCTCGGCGAGATCCGGCGCAACGCCGACACGCTGCTCGAGGAGTTCGACGTCCGCCCGCGCGCCCCGCTCGCGCCCGCCGAGACGCTCTCGGGGGGCAACCAGCAGAAGGTCGTCCTCGCCCGCGAGCTGTCGCGGCCGCTGCGGCTCGTCGTCGTGGCCCAGCCGACCCGCGGCCTGGACGTCGGATCGATGGAGTTCGTGCACCGGCGCATCGTCGCCGAGCGCGACGCGGGCAGCGCCGTCGTCCTGGTCTCGACCGAACTGGACGAGGTGCTGGCCCTCGGTGACCGGATCGCGGTCATGTACCGCGGCCGGATCGCCGGTGAGGTGCCCGCCGGCACGGCGGCAAGCGAGGTCGGCATGCTCATGGCCGGCGCCACCGCTGAGGAAGCCGCCGGCGAGCACGCGGCGCCCGGCGCGGCCGAGCCCGAGGGCAGCCCCTCCGACGGCGCCACACCGGTCGGCTCGTCCCGACCCTCCGACAGCGAAAGTGGGGGTGCGGCATGACCGTCGTGCTCGACAAGAACTCCGGCGACGGGCCCAGCTCGCCGTCCGGGGACGAAGACCTCACTCCCGATGGACGCCGCGGCTTCGGGCGCCGGATGCTCGACGCCTACCTGTACGGCAACCAGATCGTGGTCACCTTCCTGGCGTTCCTGTGCGCCCTGGTGGTCGGCTCGATCCTCATCGCCATCGCCGACCCGCCGACCCGCAAGGCGATGGGCTACTTCTTCCAGCATCCGAGCGACACCTTCGACCGGGCCTGGCAGGCCATCGCCGCGGCCTACACCGCCCTGTTCCGCGGCTCGATCCTCAACCCCGCGTCGCTGTACTCCAACGGTGGAGTCGCGATCTTCGGCCCGATTTCGGACACCCTGCTCAACGCCGCGCCGCTGATCCTCGGCGGCCTGGCGGTGACCGTCGCGTTCCGCGCCGGCCTGTTCAACATCGGGGTGCAGGGTCAACTGATCATGGGCGCGATCGCGGCCGGCTACGTCGGCTTCGCCATCTCGCTGCCTCCCTTCGTCCACCTCGTCGTGGCGCTCATCGCGGGCGTCGTGGGCGGTGCGCTCTGGGGCGGGCTCGTCGGCTGGCTGAAAGCCGCGACCGGGGCGCACGAGGTCATCACGACGATCATGCTCAACTACGTCGCGGTGTACTTCCTTGTCTACCTGCTGACCCTCAACGGCTTCCAGGAGCCGGGTTCCAACCAGGCCATCTCCCGCGTGGTGAAGAGCACCGCCCGGCTGCCGCACCTGTTCGGCGACCTGCACTTCGGCATCATCATCGCCCTCGCCGCCGCGGTCGCCTCCTGGTGGCTGCTCAGCCGTTCCACGCTCGGCTTCCGGATCCGGGCGGTCGGCGCGAACCATTTCGCGGCCCGGACCGCCGGCATGCCGGTGGAGCGCAGCTACGTCACCGTCATGGTGATCTCGGGGGCGCTGGCGGGGCTGGTCGGCTGCTCGCAGATCCTCGGCACCAACACCCAGCTCACCGGCAGCATCGACGCCGGGTTCGGCTTCGACGCGATCACCGTCGCGCTGCTGGGCCGCGGTACGCCGCTCGGGACGGTGCTCGCCGGCCTGCTGTTCGGGGCGTTCCGCTCGGGCGGTGTGGTGATGGCCGCGCAGACCACCACCCCGTACGACGTCGTCACCGTCATCGAAGCGGTGATCGTGCTGTTCATCGCCGCACCGGCGTTGGTGCGGGGCATCTTCCGGCTCCGCGCGTCGCGAGGCGGCGGGGTCGGCCAGCTCGCGAAGGGATGGAACGGATGACCGCCACCGTCGCGCCGGAGACCGAGCACCGCGAGGAGTACATCCGCCACCAGATCGTCGAGCGGCCCGTCTCGACCCGCAGCCGCCTGTTCGGCGGCGGGGTCATGGTGCTCGCCGGTCTGGTGATGTTCTTCGGCTGGGGATTCGGGGCGCGCAACGGCGACGCCGCCTTCCAGATCTCGCTGTTCACCGACCGTTGGCAGGTCCCCACCCTGCGCTACCCGGGCGGGGCGGCAGCGATGGTGATGGGGGCGGTCGTCGCCGTTCTCGGCGGCTACCACATGGCCCGCGGCCTGACCCGGCGGCAACTGCGCTGGGCCGGGGTGGCGACCGTCCTGCTGTTCATCCTCAGCTTCCTGTCCTGGGCGGCCACCGGCGATCCCACGCTGCCGATCAGCCTTCCCGGGCTGGTGAGCAACTCGGTGCTCGCGTCCGTCCCGTTCGTGCTCGGCGCGCTGTGCGGCATCATCTGCGAGCGGTCCGGGGTCATCAACATCGCGATCGAGGGCCAGATGCTGGTCGGTGCCTTCGCCGGCGCGCTGTTCGCGTCGTCGTCGAGCAACCTGGGCATCGGCGTGGTCGCGGCGATGATCGGCGGCGGGCTGATCGCCGTGCTGCTCGCGGTGTTCGCCATCCGCTACCTGGTCAACCAGATCGTGCTCGGCGTCGTGCTCAACGCCCTGGCTCTCGGTCTGACCAACCTCGGCTACCAGTCGTTCATGCAGACCTCGCCGGACACCTACAACTCCGGCCTGACGCTCTCGCCGATCAAGATCCCGCTGCTGGGCGACATCCCGGTCATCGGGCCGGCTCTGTTCGACGTCAACGTCATCGTCTACATCACCTACGCGCTGATCGTGCTCGTCGACGTCGGGCTGTTCCGCACCCGCTGGGGACTGCGCACGCGCGCGGTCGGCGAGCACCCGAAGGCCGCCGACACCGTCGGCATCAAGGTGTTGCGCACCCGCTACCGCAACGTGCTGATCGGCGGCCTGATCGCCGGACTCGCCGGCGCCGCGCTCACCGTGGGCGGGTCGGGGGCCTTCAACAGCAACATCTCTTCCGGCAAGGGCTTCATCGCCCTGGCGGCGGTGATCTTCGGACGGTGGAGCCCGCGCGGGGCGCTGGCCGCGGCGCTGCTATTCGGGTTCACCGATCAGCTGCAGATCACGCTGGGCATCGTCGGCACTCCGGTCGCCATCCCATCGGCGTTCCTGAGCATGCTCCCGTACCTCGCCACCGTGGTCGCCGTGGCCGGCTTCGTCGGCCGCGTCCAGGCGCCCGCCGCCGACGGCCAGCCCTACCGGACGGAGTGATCCATGCCCGACATCGACTGGCCCGCGCTGCGCCGCGCCGCTCTGGAGGCGATGGGGCGCGCCTATGCCCCGTACTCGCAGTTCCCGGTCGGCGCCGCCGCCCTGGTGGACGACGGCCGCATCGTCGTGGGCTGCAACGTGGAGAACGCGTCGTTCGGCGTCGGGCTGTGCGCGGAGTGCGGGCTCGTGTCGGCGTTGCACGCCAGCGGCGGCGGCAGTCTGACGGCGTTCGCCTGTGTCGATTCACGCGGCGACGTCCTCATGCCGTGCGGCCGCTGCCGGCAGCTGCTGTGGGAGCACGGCGGGCCGGACCTGCTCGTCGACACCGCCGAGGGGCCCAAGCCGATGACCGAGATCCTGCCGATGGCGTTCGGGCGCGACGACCTTGGCTGACACCGGCGGGCACGACGCGGTCGAGATCATCCGCACCAAGCGCGACGGCGGCATCCTCAGCGACGAGCAGATCGACTGGGTGATCGGCGCGTACACCCGGGGCGAGGTCGCCGAGGAGCAGATGGCGGCGCTGGCGATGGCCGTCGTGCTCAACGGCATGACTGCGGCGGAGATCTCGCGCTGGACGGCGGCGATGATCGCTTCTGGGGAACGGCTGGACCTGTCCGCGGTGCGCCGGCCCACCGTCGACAAGCACTCCACCGGCGGCGTCGGCGACAAGATCACGCTGCCGCTGGCGCCGCTCGTCGCCGCCTGCGGAGCCGCCGTTCCGCAGCTGTCCGGGCGCGGGCTCGGCTTCACCGGCGGCACCCTCGACAAGCTCGAGTCCATTCCCGGCTGGCGGGCGTCGCTGACGAACGCGGAGTTCGTGGCGCAGCTGCAGAGCGTGGGCGCGGTCGTCTGCGCGGCAGGCGCCGAGCTCGCTCCGGCGGACCGCAAGCTGTACGCGCTTCGCGACGTGACCGGCACCGTCGAGTCGATCCCGCTGATCGCGTCGTCGATCATGAGCAAGAAGATCGCCGAGGGCTCGTCGGCGCTGGTGCTCGACGTGAAGGTCGGGACCGGGGCGTTCATGCACTCGGTCGACGACGCCCGCGAGCTCGCCCGGACGATGGTGCGGCTCGGCGCCGACCAGGGCGTGCGCACCGTCGCGCTGCTCACCGGCATGTCGACGCCGCTCGGGCGCGCGGCCGGCAACGCGGTCGAGGTGGCCGAGGCGCTCGAGGTGCTGGCCGGCGGCGGGCCCGAGGACGTCGTCGAGCTCACCCTCGCGCTCGCCCGCGAGATGCTCGCGGCGGCGGGGCTGGACGACGTCGACCCGGCGGACGCGCTGCGCGACGGACGGGCGATGGACCGCTGGCGGGCGATGATCTCGGCACAGGGCGGCGACCCGGACGCGCCGCTGCCGCAGGCCGCCGAACGGCACGTCGTGGCCGCGCCGGCCACCGGCGTGCTCACCCGGCTGGACGCGCTGGCGGTCGGGCTCGCGGCGTGGCGCCTGGGCGCGGGCCGGGCCCGCAAGGAGGATCCGGTCTCTGCGGGAGCCGGCGTCGTCCTGCACGCCAAGCCCGGCGAGCGGGTGCAGGAGGGGCAGCCGCTGCTCGAGCTGCGCGCCGACGACCCGTCTCGCTTCGCGCGGGCGCTGGCCGCGCTGGAGGGCGGCTACGAGATCGGCACCGCCGGAGAGGCGAGCCCGCTGATCCTCGATCGCGTCAGCGCCTGACAGCGGTCAGTCGCGCTGCTCGAACTCGAAGATCGCCACAGCCGTCATCGCGACGCCCAGGACGACGATCACCGCCGCGCACAGCAGCGTCGGCACCCGCCAGCCGAACCAGGTGATGCCCGGGTCCAGCGCGGCCCGCGCGGCCGGGCTGAGCGCCAGGCGCTCGAAGACCACGTGCCGGATCGGCTCGACGGCGTAGGTCAGCGGGTCGAGCCGGTTGAGCACCGCGAGCCACGCCGGCAGCCCGGCCGCCGGGAACAGCGCGCCGGACAGGAAGAACAGCGGCATGATCAGCATCTGGGTGAGCGCCATGAACGACTGGATCTGGGTGATCCGGGCCGCCACCATCACGCCGAACGCCGTGATCGTGTAGGCGAGCAGCAGCTGCAGCAGGAACACCTCGACGATCAGCGAGGCGGAATAGGGGACGTCCACCAGGCCGGCGAGCAGGATGACGACTAGGCCCTGCGCCGTCGCGACGGTGGCGCCGCCCAGGCACTTGCCGAGCACGATCGAGCTGCGCCGGATCGGCGCGACCAGCATCTCGCGGAGGAAGCCGAACTCCCGGTCCCACACGATCGAGGCGGCCGAGAACATCGCGGTGAACAGCACCGCCATGGCGAGGATGCCCGGGTAGAGGAAGGTGCGGAAGCTCGTGCCCTGGGTCGTCGCCGACGCCAGAGGCGAGAGGCCGGTGCCCAGCACGAACAGGAACAGCAGGGGCTGGACGAGCGAGGTGACGAGCCGCAGGCGGTCGTTGGCGAAGCGCACCACCTCCCGCTCCCAGACGACGCGGATCGCGCGCAGCTCGCCGACGGCGCCGGGCTCCGGGGTGCGCACCGGCGTGGGGGTCGGCGTCAGCGTGCCCATCAGCGACCCCGTCCGAAGATGGCGGCGGTGCGCCGCGACTGCGCCGCCGTCCCGGCCTCGGCGTCGCGGATGGTCTTTCCCGTGAAGGACATGAACACGTCGTCGAGCGACGGCCGCGCGACGCTCACCGAGCGGATCGTCACGGGCAGCTCGGCGAACAGGCGGGGCACGAACTGCTCGCCGCCGGCCACGCCGAAGGTGACCACGCCTTCGGAGATCTTCGGGTCGAGGCCGAAGTCCTCGCGCAGCACGGCCAGCGCCTTCGTGTCGTCGTCGGTGCGGATCTGCACGCGGTCGGTGCCGACCCGCGCCTTGAGCTCCTCGGGCGAGCCGAGCGCGATCAGCGACCCGTGGTCGATGATGGCGAGTCGATCGCAGTACTCGGCCTCGTCCATGTAGTGGGTGGTGAGGAAGATGGTGATCTCCTCGTTCTGGCGCAGCTCGGTGATGTAGCCCCAGATCGACGCCCGGGTCTGCGGGTCGAGGCCGACGGTCGGCTCGTCGAGGAACAGGACGTGCGGCGAGTGCAGCAGGCCGCGGGCGATCTCGAGACGCCGCCGCATGCCGCCGGAGAAGGTCGAGACCTTGTTCGCCCGCCGTTCCCACAGGCCCACCATGTCGAGGACCTGGCGCAGCCGCACGCGGTAGTCCTCGCGGGAGACGCCGTAGAGGGTGGCGTGCAGGCGCAGGTTGTGCTCGGCGCTGAGGTACGTGTCGAGCGTCGGGTCCTGGAAGACGAGCCCGATGTTGCGCCGCACGGCCGCCCGCTGCCGGACGACGTCGTAGCCCGCCACCCGCGCCGTGCCCGCGGTGGGCGTGAGCAGCGTGCACAGCATGCTGATCGTGGTGGACTTCCCGGCGCCGTTGGGGCCGAGGAAGCCGAAGATCTCGCCGCGGGGCACCTCCAGGTCGATGCCGCGCACCGCTCGGACCTCGCCGAAGTTCTTGGCCAGGCCCTGCGCGCTCACCGCGGCATCGTCCATGCACACCCCGTAGGTGAAAAGAGGAAACAATCGAACTCGACTCAACTATCACGTATCGGCGCGCAATGGTCCACGCGCTGTGGATTCGGCCCCGATACGGTGGGCAGATGCCGACCCCGCTGGATACGAGTTCGATAAGAACTGCGCCGAAAGTCTTGCTTCACGACCATCTGGACGGTGGTGTCCGTCCGCTCACCGTCATCGAGCTCAGCGATCAGATCGGCTACCGGGCGTTGCCGAGCACCGACGCCGGCGAGCTGGGCAACTGGTTCCGCGAGGCAGCCGATTCCGGGTCGCTCGAACGCTACCTGGAGACGTTCGCGCACACGGTCGCGGTGATGCAGACGATCGAGGGGCTCACCCGCGTGGCACGCGAGTGCGTCGAGGACCTCGCGGCGGACGGGGTCGTCTACGCCGAGGTGCGGTGGGCGCCCGAGCAGCACGTGGACGGCGGGCTGACGCTGGAGCAGGTGGTCGAGGCGGTGCTGGCCGGCTTCGAGGAGGGCGAGAAGCTGGCCGCCGACGCGGGCACGCCGATCCGGGTGGTGGCGATCCTCACCGCCATGAGGCACGCCGCGCGTTCGGCCGAGATCGCGCATCTCGCGGTGCGCTACCGCGACGAGGGCGTCGTCGGCTTCGACATCGCCGGCGCCGAGGCCGGCTTCCCGCCGACCCGGCATCTGGACGCGTTCGAGTACCTGCGCCGCGAGAACTTCCACTTCACCATCCACGCCGGCGAGGCGTTCGGGTTGCCCTCCATCTGGGAGGCGATCCAGTGGTGCGGCACCGACCGGCTGGGTCACGGGGTGCGCATCGTCGACGACATCACCGCCGGCGGGAAGCTGGGCCGGCTCGCGCAGTACGTGCGCGACAAGCGGATCCCGCTGGAGATGTGCCCGTCGTCGAACGTGCAGACGGGGGCCGCCGCCTCGATCGCCGAGCACCCGATCGGCATGCTGCGCCGCCTGCAGTTCCGGGTCACGGTGAACACCGACAACCGGCTGATGAGCGGGACGTCGATGTCGCGCGAGATGGCGCTGCTGGTCGACGCGTTCGGCTACACGTGGGCCGATCTGCAGTGGTTCACCATCAACGCGATGAAGAGCGCCTTCATCGGCTTCGACGACCGGCTCGACATCATCAACAACCGGATCAAGCCCGCGTACGCGGCGCTGATGGCCTGAGCGCACAGTTCAACGGCAGGGCGCGTCGTACGGCGCGCCCGGCACGTACTGGTGCCACTCGGCGCGGGTGATCGGGGTGCCGGAGTCCGCGCAGATCCGCCGGGCGTCGGCGTGCACGCCGAGATCCCACAGCCGCACGACCTTGTCGTCGCCGGCGGCGGCGAGCGTGTGCCCGTCCGGGCTGAACGCCAGGCCGTTGACGGCGTCCGGCCCGGCAGCGTCCAGGGTGGCGAGCTCCGTCGACCGGATGCGGCCGGGAGCCACTCGCGTGAGCCGCCACAGCCGCACCGTGCCGTCCTTCGAGCTCGCCGCCAGGATCCGGGGGTTCCGGGGGTCGAACGCCACGTTGTAGACGTAGTCGGTGGGCCCGCTGATCCGGGCGACCGGCCGCGGGTGGCGGGGGTCGGACATATCGAAGAGGTGGATCTGCTTGTCGCCGCCGGCCGCGGCGAGCAGCCGGCCGTTGGGGGAGAACGCGACCGAGTACAGGTAGCTGGAAAAGCCGTCCAGGGTGGCGATCTCGACCGGCCGCTGCGGCTGGGCGACGTTCCACAGCCGCACCGTGTCGTCGGCGCAGCCGGCCGCCAGGACGTGCCCGTCCGGGCTGAAACCGATGTTCAGGACGTAGTTCTCGCAGCCGGCGGGGGATCCGAGCGGACGTGGCCGCGTGGGGTCGGTGACGTCCCAGATGCGGATGCTGTGGTCGAGGTAGCCGGCCGCGAGCAGGTGCGAGTTCGGCGAGAAGGCGACGGTGACCACTTGCGACGACGGGCCGGCCGGCCGCGCTGCGAGTCGGGGTGCAGTGGGGTTGCTGATGTTCCACAGCAGCACGCTGCCTTGATCGGTGCCCATTGCGAGCAGCCGCCCGTCCGGTGAGGGCAGCGCGGCCGGGCTGGCGGTGAGCGGCGCGGGCGGGGCGATGGCGCGGGTGAGCAGATGTGCCGTGTCGCCCTGCGTGCGCCACACGTCCGCGTGCTGGTCGCCGTCGCCGGTGGCGGCCACCAGCAACGAGCCGTCGGCAGTGTAGCCGAGCTCGTCGACGGCGTCCCGCGGCGCGGTCATGCCCGGCGCCGTGGTGGGCTGGAGCACGGTGGTCCCGTCGTTGAGCTGCGCGACGAACGTCGAGTTGCCGAGGTAGGCGACGCCGGTGACCGGCTCGGTGTGCGGGATCGTCCGGAGCAGCGTGTGCGAGCGGGTAGACCAGATGCGCACCGTCGTGTCCGAGCTGCCCCCGAGCAGCGTGCGGCCGTCCGGGCTGAAAGCCAAGCTGTTCACCCAGTGCGACGCCCCCGGCAGTTGGACGCCGTGCGCACCGGTTGGGCCGCCGGCCGGGTACTCGACGACGGTTCCGTTCTCGGTGCCGGCGGCGATCAGCGTGCCGGCCGGGTTGATCGCCACCGCGCGCACCGGCGAACCGTCCGGTGAGGGGAACGTCGCGACCCGGCGCGGCTCTGGTGCGGCCACGTCCCACACCGACACCGACGTGTCGCTGCCGGCGACCAGCGTGCTGCCGTCCGGGGAGAACGCGACGCTGTAGACGTATCCGCCGAGCTTCGGCAGCCGCGGCAGCAGCGAGGGGGACGTTCGGTCGCGCACGTCCCACCGGTAGACATTGCCGTCCGCCGAGGCTGCGGCCAGTTCGTGCCCGTCCGGGCTGAACGTGACGCCGTAGACGCTGTTGGTCGGCCCGGTCAGCGGCGTGCCCAGTGGCCGCGGGTGGGCGAGGTCGGTGACGTCCCACAGCTGGACGGTTTCGGAGGTGCCCGACGCGGCGAGCGTCCGGCCGTCCGGTGAGAAGGCGACGGTGAACAGCGTCGCCGGCTTGCCGGGCGGTCGCAGCGTGCCGATGGCGGTCGGTGGCCCGACCGGGTGCACGGCCCACAGCCGGACGGAGTCGTCGGCCGCGGCGGTGGCCAGCACAGCGCGCGCAGGGGCGGCCGCGACGGCCGCGGTCGGCCCGGCCGGACCGACGATGCGGGTCGCGGTCGGCAGCGCCTGCCCGTCGATCAGCGCGGAGCGGGCGTCGGCGGTGGCAGAGATCCGGTAGGCGGCGAGCGCCAGTTGATCGGCGAGGGCGGGCTGGGTCGCGCGCAGCCGCACCGACTCGATCGCCACCTGCCGCGACAGCGCGTCGTTGCGCGCCTGCGCCGCGGCGTGCGCCTGGCTGATCGCGGTGGCCCGCGCCCGCAACCCGTACACGGCGAAGCCGGTGGCGACGAGGGCGAGGACAGCGAACACGGCGACGAGTTGCCGGCGCCGCCGGGTGCGGCGTTGCTCGTCGCGGGCGTCCGCCTCGGCCCGCTCCACCGACGCGTCGAGGAAGTCCTGCTCGGGCCGGGTGAGCTCACCGGTGTGCGCAGTGGCCCACTCCCGCGCCCGCTCCAGGCGGGATCCGCGCAGCACCAGCGTCTCGTCGCGGCCGGCCGCCTGCCACGCCTCGGCGGCTTCGGTGAGCTGGCGCCGCAGCCGCAGCCCGTCGCGATCGGCGTCGACCCAGTCCCGCAGCCGCGGCCACGCGGAGAGCAGCGCCTCGTGGCTGATGGCCACGGCGGCCTCGTCGGCGGTCACCAGCCGGCCGGCCACGAACCGGCCGACGACCGCGCGTACCCGCCCGGCGCCGTCGTCGAGTTGCGCGAGCTCGAGCGGGCTCACCCGCCGGCGGGTCACCGCGACGTCGTCGATGGTCACCATGCGCAGGAAGGCGCGGCGGGCCAGCTCGCGCTCGTCGTCGGTGAGTCCGGAGTAGACGCTCTCGGCGCTGCGCTGGATGGCGCCGTCGATGCCGCCGGTGGCGCGGTAGTCGGCGACGGTGAGCCGGTTGCCGGCGGCCCGCTGCCAGGTCGCGAGCATCGCATGCGACAGCAGCGGCAGCACGCCGACGTCATGTGCGCGGGTGCCGCGCGGCGCCAGCTCGGCGAGCACGACGTCGGCGAGGCTGTCCTCGAGGGAGGCGCCAACCCGCCGGGCCGGTTCGACGACGGCGCTGCGCAGGCTCTGCTCGTCCAGCGGCCCCACCAGGATCTGCGCGTGCTGCAAGGCGGGCAGCAGCGCGGGCTCGCGGGCCGCCGCGGAGTAGAAATCGGCCCGCATCCCCAGCACCGCGAGAATGCCGGGGTCGCGTCGTTCGAGGGCGGTCAGGAACTCCTCCCGGGCGGCGTCCGGCGCCAGGGTGAACAGTTCCTCGAGCTGGTCGAGGACGAGCACGCCGCGCCCGGCGTCGCCGGCGTCCGCGGCCAGGGTCGCCACCGCCGCGGCGAACGACCGGGCCGGCGAGCTGCCGGGAGTGGTGACGACGCAGGCGCTGCCGTGCTCGGCGATCCGGCCGGCGCGGACCGCTGCGACGACGCCGGCGCGCAGGAGCGACGACTTGCCGGCACCGCTCGGCCCGATCACCGCGACGACACCCCGCGACGGGCCGCCGTCGCGGGCCAGCTCGCGCAGTTCGGCCAGGATCGCCTCGGTCTCGGCGTCGCGGCCGAAGAAGAGCTCCGCGTCCTCGGGTTCGAAGGCGGCGAGGCCCCGGTACGGCGACGGGGTTTGCGAGGCCCGGGTCCCGCGGCGGTCCGTGGCGGTGCGGATGCGGCGGATCGCGGCGAACCAGCGCTCGATCTCGTCCGCATCGGTCACGCCGCACCGCTCGAGCGCCCGACGGATGATCGGCAGCTGGGCGGCTGAGGGCAGGTGCCGTCCACTCAGGTAGTCGCCGAGCGTGCCCGGCGGCGCGCCGATGCTGCGCGCGAGGTCGCGGACCGACAAGCCGGCCGACTCCCGCAGCCGGGTGAGGGCTGCGGCCAGCTCGGCCCGGGAGGCGAGATCGTCGGGACGCTCGCTGCTCATCGACGATGTCCCCCCGAAAGGCCCGGCTGCCGGCCGCGCAGCGAATGGTAGAGCAATCAACCAGTACGTCTGATACGGCACGTATGGTTTGAATTCAGCAAACCATGCGGCGTGCGCCCGTACGGCGGCTGTACGGCTCGGTGTACGGGCTTGTACGAGATTGGCGCGACCTCCTGTCGGACGCCCGGGCGGTTGTCATAGTCGGAACCCGTGAGCAGGGAGATCTGGATTCGGCTCGGCGCGGACATGCGGGCGTTGCGGGAGAGCGCCGGCGTCTCGCTCCGGCAGGCGGAAGCGCGCAGCGGGTGGGGCCGGGGCACGCTCTCGCAGGTGGAGAACGGCAAGGCCAGGCCGAGCCGGACGCTGGTGGAGTGGTACGAGCAAGCCTTCGACGCCGACGGCCTGCTGCTGTCGACCTACGCCGAGGCCCGCGGCGCGCACCGCAGCGAGTACCGGGACAGCCCGGCGCCGCACGTGCTGGACGGCGACGCCTTCGAATGCGCGAACCCGCTGCTGCCCGTCGGGGCGCTGGTGCGGGCGGGGCGCACCGTCACCGTCGGCTGGACCCTGCACAACACGGGCACGGTGAGCTGGACGGGGCGTCAGTTGCGCCGGGTGGGCGCGCACGCCGCGGCGCAGCTGCTCGGCAGCCCGCGGGCGGTGGACCTCCCCGACTGCCCGCCGAGCGGAACGGTGGACGCGCGCATCGAGGTGACCGCGCCCGCGACGCCCGGCACGCTTGCCGCCTATTGGCAGATCGTGGACGCCCGGAGCCGGCCGTGCTTTCCGATCGCGCACCTGCTGTGCACCGTGTTGGTGGTGAGGTGAGTCGTGCGGTGACCGGCGGCTCCGAGACGCTCAGCGCAGCAGGCCGTGGGCGTCCTTGGCCTGCAGGACGGTCAGTGCGGCGGCATTGAGGCGGCGCCGGAAGGCCGGGTCCTGGCGGGCGCGGTGCACGAGGGCCGAAGTCATCGCCGCCGCCTGGTTGGCGTCGACGGTAAGCACGATGTCGCCGCCCGCGGCGACGAAGTCGACCGCCCGCTGCCCGACCGGGTAGCTCGCCACCTGGGCGGCGGCGCCCAGGTCGTCGCTGATGATCACGCCGCTGAACCCGAGGTCGTGACGGGCCATGCCGGTGACGATCGTCGGGGAGAAGGCGGCCGGCCGGCGCGGGTCGATGCGGGTGTAGATCGCCGTCGACATCATTAGGAACGGGACGCCGGCTGCGATCGCGGCGCGAAACGGCGCCAGGTACCGGTCGTGGCGGGTGGTGACCGTGTCGGTGACACCAGAGGTCGTGTCGGTGTTGCCGCGGACCCGGCCCAGGCCCGGGAAGTGCTTGGCGGTGGCGACGACGTGCCCGGCCGCCATTCCACGGACCAGCGCCACCCCGTGCGCACGCACCGCGGCGGGCGTGTGCCCGAGCTCGCGGTCGAGGTCGCCGATCGGCGGGTTGCTGCCGAAGTGCGCCGGTACGACGTCGAGCACCGGTGCGAGGTTGACGTTGACTCCGGCGCGGTACAGCTGGCCCGCCCAGGTGCGGGCCTCGCGCTGCAACCGGGCCGGCGGCGTCTCTCCCTGCACGACACCGCTGGGAATCGACGAGAAGCCCGGTCCCTGCAGGCGCTGGACCTCGCCGCCCTCCTGGTCGGTGGCGATGAACAGCCCGACGCGGCGCGGGGCGAGATTCCGCAGCTGCGCCGTCACGGTCTGGGTGCGGGCCAGGCCGGCCGTGCTCGTGCCGTCGAGGATCACCGACCCGACGCCGTAGCGCGAAATCGCGCTGACCGTCGCGCCGGCGACGCTGGTGCTCGGGCAGTCGACCATGAGCAGCTGACCGGCCCGCTGCCGCAGGCTCATCGCGGCGAGGATGCGCTGCGGGCGGGTCGGCGGGGGAGGCGGGATGTTCGGTGAGGCGCTGCTGCTGGTGCCGGTGGAGCCGGCGCTGCTCGTCGTCGGGGTCGCCGGCGTGGACGAGCTGGGTGCGCTGGTGCGCTGCTGACCCGTCGTCGGCAGCGGACGGTGGGTGCGCGGCCGGGCCGGGCTGGCAGATGTGCACGCCGCGACGAACGCCGCAGCGGTCAGCGCCGCAATCGCCGCGGCCTGGGCGCTCCGCGCTCGCGAGGTCATGCGCAGACCCTACGGAGACCAGTCTAAGGTTCGGGTGACCGCCTTCGACCACTCCGCATAGAGCGTGTCGCGCTCGTCGGCTGCCATCGTCGGCTCCCATTGCCGGTCGGCCTGCCAGCGGTCGCGGATCTCGTCCGTCGACGACCAGAACCCGACGGCGAGCCCGGCGGCGTAGGCCGCGCCGAGCGCAGTGGTCTCGGCGACCCGCGGCCGCACGACGGGCACGCCCAGCACGTCCGCCTGGAACTGCATGAGCAGCTCGTTGACGACCATCCCGCCGTCGACCTTGAGCGAGCTCAGCGCCACTCCCGAGTCGGCGTTCATCGCCTCGACGACCTCACGGGTCTGGAAGGCCGTCGCCTCCAGGGCGGCGCGGGCGAGATGGCCCCGGTTGACGAACCGGGTGAGCCCGGCGATGACGCCGCGGGCGTCGGGCCGCCAGTGCGGCGCGAACAGCCCGGAGAACGCGGGCACGAAGTACGCGCCGCCGTTGTCGTCGACCGAGCGGGCCAGCGCCTCGATCTCGTCGGCGGAGGAGATCAGACCGAGGTTGTCGCGCAGCCACTGCACCAGCGAGCCGGTCACCGCGATCGACCCCTCGAGCGCGTAGACCGGCTTCTGGCCCGGCAGCGCGTAGCAGACGGTGGTGAGCAGGCCGTGCTCGCTCGTCACCTTCTCGGTACCCGTGTTGAGCAGCAGGAAGTTGCCGGTGCCGTAGGTGTTCTTCGCCTCGCCCACCTCGAGGCACGCCTGCCCGAACGTCGCCGCCTGCTGGTCGCCGAGGATGCCCGCGATCGGGACGCCGGCCAGCGGACCGCGGCGGCGCACCTTTCCGTACACCTCGGCGGACGTCCGTATCTCGGGCAGCATCGCCCGCGGAATGCCCATCTCCTCGGCGATTTCGGGAACCCAGTCGAGGGTGTCCAGATCCATGAGCAGGGTGCGCGAGGCGTTGGTGGCGTCGGTGACGTGCAGGCCGCCGTCCACGCCGCCGGTCAGGTTCCAGACCAGCCAGGAATCGACCGTGCCGAACGCGAGCTCGCCCGCCTCGGACCGGGCGCGCGCTCCCTCGACGTTGTCGAGGATCCAGCGCACCTTGGGCCCGGCGAAGTAGGTGGCGAGCGGCAGCCCGGTGCGCTCGCGGTAGCGGTCGGCGCCGCCGCCGAGCTTGCCCAGCTCGGTGCAGATGGCCTGCGTGCGGGTGTCCTGCCACACGATCGCCGGGCCGACCGGGTGCCCGGAGCTGCGATCCCACACCACCGTCGTCTCGCGCTGGTTGGTGATGCCGATGGCCGCGACGTCGCCGTCGGACAGTTCCGCCTTGGCCAGCGCCGCGCCCATGACCGTGCGCGTGTTCGACCAGATCTCGGCGGCGTCGTGCTCCACCCAGCCGCGCTGCGGCAGGCCCTGCGCGTGCTCTACCTGGGCCCGCGCGACCACGCTCGCGTCGTGATCGAACAGGATGCACCGGGTCGAGGTGGTGCCCTGATCAATGGCCGCGACCACGGTCGGCGTGTCGGTCACGCCGTCAATTCTGCTGCAACCCGAGCGGAAGTTCGGCGAACAGACCGCGGACGAGCTCGAGGGAGCGGATCCGGTCGGCCGGGTCGTGCACCTGGGTGGTGATCATCAGTTCGTCGGCCTCGGTCGACGCGAGCAACTCGGCGAGCGCGCGCCGCACTGTGGCGGGGCTGCCGATCGCCTGCCCGGCCCGGCGTTGCGCCACGAACTCCTGTTCGAGCGGCGTCCAGGGGTACTCGGCGGCCTGTTCGGCAGTCGGCAGCAGGCCCGGACGCCCTTGCCGCAGGCGCAGGAACGACAGTGCGGCCGGCAGGGCCAGCCGCTCGGCCTCGGCGTCGGTGGGGGCGCAGACGGTCTGCACGCTGACGAGTGCATACGGCTTGGTCAGCAGCCCGCCCTCGCGGAAGGACTCGCGGTAGCGGGCGAGCGCGGGCAGCGTGTTCGCGCCGCTGAAGTGGTGCGCGAACGCGAACGGCAGGCCGAGCATGCCCGCCAGCTCCGCGCTGAACAGGCTGGAACCCAGCAGCCACAGGGGCGGCTGCAGTTCGCCGGCCGGCACGGCCGTGATGCGGCGGAACGGGTGGTCGGCCGGGAAGTCGCCGGCCAGGAAGCAGGCGAGCTCGCCGAGCTGCTCGGGGAAATCGTCCGCGCGGCGCGGGTCGGTGCGGCGCAACGCGAGCGCGGTGAGCTGGTCGCTGCCCGGCGCCCGGCCCAGGCCCAGGTCGATGCGGCCGGGGTGGAGCGCGGCCAGGGTCCCGAACTGCTCGGCGACGGCGAGCGGAGCGTGGTTGGGCAACATCACGCCGCCCGAGCCGACCCGGATGCGTTCGGTGGCGGCGGCGATCGCGGCGATGAGCACGGCCGGGGCCGAGCTGGCGATCCCGGGCATGCTGTGGTGCTCGGCGACCCAGAACCGGGTGTAGCCGAGTTCCTCGGCGTGCCGGGCGAGCGAGATCGTGGCGCGCACGGCCTCGGTTGCGGTCGAGCCCTCGCCGACGGGGGCGAGGTCGAGGACGGACATGGGAACGGGACGCAATTCGCTCACATCCGTTCAAGGCACGCGCCCGGCGCTGTGTTCCACGGTGGTCCAGTAGCGTCGGCGGTGATGACCTCAGACGTTCCACGCGGCGACGCCGCGTCGCGGCTCGACGCGGGCTACCGGGCGGCCGCGTGGGAGCGGTTGGCCGAGGGCGAGTTCGACGTCGTGGTGATCGGCGGCGGGGTCACCGGCGCCGGCGCGGCGCTGGACGCCGCCACCCGCGGCCTGTCGGTGGCGCTCATCGAGGCGCGCGACTGGGCGTCCGGGACGTCGAGCCGCTCGTCCAAGCTGTTTCATGGCGGCCTGCGTTACCTCGAGCAGCTCGAGTTCGGGCTGGTGCGCGAGGCGCTGCGCGAACGCGAGCTGATGACCACCCGGCTCGCGCCGCACCTGGTCAAGCCGGTGGCGTTCCTGTACCCGCTGATGCACCGCGGCTGGGAGCGGCCCTACGTCGCGGCCGGACTGGCGATCTACGACACCATCGGCGGGCACAGCAGCCTGCCCGGCCAGAAGCACCTGTCCCGGCGTGCCGCGCTGCGGATGTTTCCCGGGCTCCGCGATGACGCGTTCGTCGGCGCGGTGCGCTACTTCGACGCGCAGGCCGACGACGCCCGGCACACCCTGACCGTCGTCCGAACCGCGGCCCGCTACGGCGCGGTCGTTCGTTCCTCGACGCAGGCAGTGGGCTTCCGCCGCGAGTCCGACCGCGTGGTCGGCGTCGTCGCCCGCGACACCGAGGACGGCCGCGAGACCGACGTGCGCGCCGGCGTCGTGCTGAACTGCACCGGCGTGTGGACCGACTCGATCCAGGCGTTGTCCGGCGCGCGGGGACGGTTCCAGGTGCGGGCTTCGAAGGGCGTCCACATCGTCGTCGCGCGGGAGCGGATCGTCGGCGACGTCGGGCTGATCCTGCGTACCGCTTCGTCGGTGCTGTTCGTCATCCCGTGGAAGACACACTGGATCATCGGCACCACCGATACCGACTGGAACCTCGACCTGGCGCACCCGGCGGCGACGAAGGCCGACATCGACTACCTGCTCGAGCAGGTCAACAGCGTGCTGGTCACGCCCCTGCGGGCTCAGGACATCGAGGGCGTGTACGCGGGCCTGCGTCCGTTGCTCGCCGGCGAGTCGGAGGAGACCTCGGCGCTGTCTCGCGAGCATGCCGTCGCGCGGGTCGTGCCGGGGCTGGTGTCCATCGCCGGCGGCAAGTACACGACGTATCGGGTGATGGCCGCCGACGCGGTCGATGCCGGCGCCGAGGAGTTGCTCAAGCGGGTTGCGCCGTCGTGCACCGACCGGGTTCCGCTGCTCGGTGCCGACGGCTACTACGCGATGCGCAACCAGATCGAGGCGCTTGCCGCCGAGTACGGGCTGCATCCCTACCGGGTGCGCGGCCTGCTCGACCGGTACGGCTCGTTGATCCGGGACGTGCTGGAGCCGGGGCTCGCTGACCCGGCGCTGCTCGACACGGTGCCCGGGGCGCCGGACTATCTGATGGCCGAGATCCGCTACGCGGTCACCTCTGAGGGCGCCTTGCACCTGGAGGACGTGCTCACCCGGCGCACCCGCATCTCGATCGAGTACGCGCACCGCGGCGTCGAGGCGGCAACCGCCGTCGCCGAACTGGTCGGCGCCGTCCTCGGCTGGACCGACGCCGAGCGGGCGGCCGAGATCGAGAACTACGTCGCGCGGGTGTCGGCCGAGCGCGACTCGCAGGGCCGCGAGGACGACGCCGCCGCGGACGCCGTGCGGGTCGCCGCCCCGGAGGTGCGGGCGGGCCTGCGCGACGGGGTCCGGCTGCCGGGTTGACCGCCTGTCGGTCAGAGCACGTGCAGGCAGGTGCGGATCTCGTCGAGCAGCGCGACCCAGTCGCTCTTGTCGATCGACTGGCCGTCGAGCACGTCGGTGTCGGCCTCGAGCCGGCAGAACGCGGCGATCTCGCGGACGAGGCCGGCCCCCTGTTCGCTGGGCTTGCGCAGGTCGTACGTGGCGTCCGGCGCCGGCTCGAAGGCCGAGTCTTCGTCGACGTCGGCGAGCTGGGACCACCATTCGAGCTTGCGTAGCGGATGGTCGTCGGCGGTGCGGCAGTAGCGGGCCAGGTCGCTGACGCCGCCGAAGACGGCGACGTAACCGTCCCCGCCGAGGAACGCCGCCTCGGTCTCTGTGCCCTCGGCGTCGACCGGCACGTCGGCGCGCACGGTCAGGTAGGACGCGTCGGAGAACCGCAGCCGGATCGGTTCGGCGCCCACCCGCTGCCAGATCGGCTCGCCGCCGTCGAACTCGCTGTCGCTGAAGTCACCCTGCCACGACAGCCAGCTCTCGACGCGGGTGATCGCCCGCTCCCAGGAGTCGGCGATGACGTCGCCCAGCTCGTCCCAGCGCTTGCGTCCTTCCTTGCCGGAGTAGCTGATCTCCTCGTCGACGAGCTCGGCGTAGGCCGGAGTGCCCTCGACGAGGCGGCGCAGCGCGCCGTCGTCGCAGCAGTCGGCGATCTTGGCGACCATGTCGACGACGTCGGCGAGCGCCGAGACGTGCACCGGGTCGGGGTCGCCGCCGGCCCACTCGTAGACCTGGTCGAGGTCGTAATGGTCCTCGCTGCTCGGACGCAGCTGGTCCGGGGTGGCCTTGAGCACCTGGCCCCATCCCGGGTGGTCGGACAGGTCGTTCTCCACGCCCGAGGCGATGAACGCGGCCAGCTCCTCCGCGCTCGGGTAGAGAAGGATCTTGCTGCCGTCGCCGAGGAAGCCCTGCCACTCCTCGCCGTCCTCGTCCTCCCAGGGCGGTGCCCACAGCGTGAGGCCGGTCCGGTCGTTGACCCGCAACGTGATCGGCACGATGGCCGCGCTGGAACTCGTCATATGCGGCAACTTACCGGGGCTCGATATCGGGGGCCGAAACCCGGCGTCGTGCGCGGGCGCCCCGTGCTCGGGGGCTCGCGGGCCGCACCCCGCAGATGCTTGTTCTCGGGTGCTCCTGTTCTGCACGCGTGGACGCAACGGGGGTGCTGTGCGGGGTGCTCCTGTTCTGCACGCGTGGGCGCAACGGGGGTGCTGTGCGGGGTGCTCCTGTTCTGCACGCGTGGGCGCAACGGAGCCGAGGGTGAGGCGGCGGCCGAGCTGGGCGGCGCCGGCTGCCGATCAAGATCCCCTCGCCGACAACAACCCGAGCGGCGCTGTGCGCATCCGCTCGCCGGGGCGTCTCTGCACGGCGGCCGCCCGTTGCGTGCCTGCGTGCAGAACAGGAGTGTGCGGAAACGTTCTCGTGTTGCGTGCGTGCAGAACACGAGCGCCGGGAGAGGTTGTTGTGTTGCGTGCGTGCGTGCAGAGCAGGAGCGTGCGGAGAGGTTGTTGTGTTGCGTGCGTGCGTGCAGACCAGGAGCACCACGAAAAGCACCCCTGGACCGGCCCAGGAGGCCCGCCGGCGCACTACCGGCCGGGGCTGGAGGACGCCGCCCCCCCGCCACCCGATCGACCGAGTTCTCAGCCGCGCATCCACAACCCGGGTCGCGATCCACAGCGGCGCTCGCCCGCGCCCCAGCGGCGCGAAGCCGGACCAGGATTCAGGTGTGGACGCAGCCAGGTGCGTGCGCGCCGTCCGGTGCGCGAAGGTGCTCAGCCAGCGCGAACTGGCCGGGCACGCGGGATTGCCCACCTCGACGATTTCGCGCATCGAAGCCGGCACCGCCGACCCGAAGCTGAGCACGTTCGCCCGGATCCTCGACAGCGCCGGGTTCCGGGCGCAGATCGTCGACGCGTATGGCCGCCTGTTGGTGGTCAAGGACGATTACGAGCAGCTGATGGACCGCAGCGGCCGGCACTTCCCCGCCCATCTGGAATGCGGCAAGACGCCCGACTACTGGGACCGCACCGGTCGTGAGTGGTGGGGTTGGCACAACATCGCCTGGCCCGGGCAGGTCAGCCGGGTACCGCCGTACACGTACTGGCGGCGGCGAAGGCTGTTCTACCGGACCGGCCGCGACCTCGATCTCTACGACTTCGGCCGGGTGTGGGACGACGCCACGTAACCGGGCCGCGCCGGCGAAACCGGAGACGGCGCCACGTAACCGTCCGCGCCGGCGAAACCCGGCGTGCACACCGCCCGATCAGACTCCGATCGGATGCCAGACGGTCTTGGTCTCGACGAACGCCGTGAGCCTGGACAGCCCTGGCTCGGCGGTCCAGTCGGTGTCGCGCGGCACGTGGACGCGCTTCACGTTGTCGGCGGCCGCCGCCTGCAGGTCGGCGCGCATCCCCGGCGCCGCACCGGTGAGATCGATCGCGTTGACGTCGCGGTGGCCGGCAAGCCACGGCGCGAGTTCGGCGGTGAACCCGGTCAGCATGTTGACCACCCCGGCGGGGACGTCCGAAGTCGCCAGCACCTCGGTCAGCGTCACCGCCGGAAGCGGCCGGTCCTGCGCGGCCACGACGACTGCGGTATTGCCCGTGGTGAGCACCGGCGCCAGCACGGACACGAGCCCGAGCAGCGACGAATCCTGCGGCGCCAGCACGGCAACGACGCCGGTCGGCTCGGGCAGCGAGAACGTGAAGTACGGTCCGGCGACCGGGTTGGTAGACCCGACGACCTGCGCGAACTTGTCCGCCCAACCCGCGTAGTACACGCAACGGTCGATCGCCGCGTCGACCTGCCGGCTGGCCTCGGCCTCGGTGGCGCCTTCGGCATCGGCCACCTCCGCGACGAACTGCGCGCGCCGGCCCTCGAGCAACTCGGCGACCCGGTAAAGCACCTGGCCGCGGTTGTAGGCGGTGGCACCCGACCACTTCGCGAACGCGCCACGTGCCGCGACCACGGCATCGCGGACGTCCTTGCGCGAGGCCTGCGCCGCGTGGGCGAGCAGCTTCCCCGCCGCCGAGTGCACCGGGTACGAACGTCCGGATTCCGACCGGGGGAACGCACCGCCGACGTAGAGCTTGTAGGTCTTGCGGACATCCAGGCGCGGGCTGCTCGCCGAGTTCGGCTCAGACATCGAGGTAGGCCTCCAGGCCGTGCCGTCCGCCCTCGCGCCCGAAGCCGGATTCCTTGTAGCCGCCGAACGGCGCGGTGGGATCGAAGCGGTTGAACGTGTTCGCCCACACCACGCCGGCACGCAGCCGCGACGCCATCGAGAGGATCCGCGACCCCTTCTCGGTCCAAACGCCGGCCGAGAGCCCGTAGGGCGTGTTGTTGGCCTTCGCGACCGCCTCGTCCGGGGTGCGGAACGTCAACACCGACAGCACCGGACCGAAGATCTCCTCCTGGGCGATGCGGTGCGCCTGCGAGACGCCGGTGAACACCGTCGGCGCGAACCAGTAACCCCGCTCGGGGAGCTCGCACGGCGGCGACCAGCGGGTGGCGCCCTCGGCGACCCCGGCGTCGGACAGTTCCCGGATCTTGGCGAGCTGTGCGGCCGAGTTGATGGCGCCGACGTCGGTGTTCTTGTCCAGCGGGTGCCCGACGCGCAGCGTCGCCAGCCGTCGCTGCAACGCGGCGACGAGCTCGTCGGCGACCGACTCCTGGACCAGCAGCCGGGAACCCGCGCAGCAGACCTGACCCTGGTTGAAGAAGATGCCGTTGACGATGCCCTCGACTGCCTGGTCGAGCGGAGCGTCGTCGAAGACGATGTTGGCGGCCTTGCCGCCGAGCTCGAGCGTCAGCTTCTTGCCGGTTCCGGCCACCGCCCGCTGGATGAGCTTGCCGACGTCTGTGGAGCCGGTGAACGCCACCTTGTCGATGCCCGGGTGCTCGACGATCGCCTGCCCGATCGCCGGGCCCCCCGCGAGGATGTTCACCACCCCCGGCGGCAGGTCCGCCTCGGCGATGATCTCGGCGAGCACCAGGGCGGACAGCGGTGTCGTCTCCGCGGGCTTGAGCACCACCGTGTTGCCGCAGGCCAGCGCGGGTGCGATCTTCCACGCTGCCATCAGCAGCGGGAAGTTCCACGGGATGACCTGCCCGGCTACACCGAGCGGACGCGGGGCCGGCCCGAACCCGGCGTGACCGAGCTTGTCGGCCCAGCCGGCGTAGTAGAAGAAATGCGCGGCCGCGGTCGGGATGTCGACGTCCCGCGACTCGCGGATCGGCTTGCCGTTGTCCAGTGACTCCAGCACCGCCAGCTCGCGGCCGCGTTCCTGGATGGCCCGCGCGATGCGGAACAGGTACTTGCCGCGCTCGGCGCCGGACATCGCCGACCACGGCCCCTCGAACGCGCGGCGCGCAGCCCGGACGGCATCTTCGACATCGGACGGGCCGGCCTCGGCCACCTCGGCGAGCGGTTCCTCGTCGGCAGGGTTGATGGTCTTGATCGAGTCGCCGGCGCCGTCGCGGAACTCGCCCCCGACGAAGATCTGGTAGCTCGGACGCAGCCGGGCGATGTCGCGCGATTCCGGCGCCGGGGCGTAGTCGAACAGAGCGCTCATGACAGTGTTTCCTCGTTCTTCGCGCGAGCGTTCATCAATCCACCGTCACGTAGTCGGGGCCGTCGTAGTTGCCGGTGCGCAGCTTGTGCCGCTGCAGCAGCAGGTCGTTCAACAGGCTCGAGGCGCCGAACCGGAACTGCTGGGCACTCAGCCAGTCGTCGCCGGCGACCTCGTTGACCATCACCAGGTAGCGCACGGCCTCCTTGGCCGAGCGGATGCCGCCGGCCAGCTTGACGCCGCGCAGTTCTCCGGTGACGGCCCGGAAGTCGCGCACCGCCTCGAGCATCACCAACGCGACCGGCGGCTGGGCGGCCGGGTTGACCTTGCCCGTGGACGTCTTGATGAAATCCCCACCGGCGGCCAGCGCCAGCCACGACGCCCGGCGGACGTTGTCGAGAGTGGCGAGCTCGCCCGTCTCGAGGATGACCTTGAGATGCGCCGGACTTCCGCTGCCCGCTTGCTCGGCGCAGGCTCGTATTTCAACCCCTACTGCGACGATCTCGTCGAAGACCTGCCGGTAGCGCCCGGCTAGGAACGCGCCGCGGTCGATGACCATGTCGATCTCGGTGGCTCCCGCGGCGAGCGCGTCGCGGACGTCCTGCAGCTTCGTCGCCAGGGCCGCGCGTCCGGACGGGAACGCAGTCGCGACCGAGGCGACCTGCACGCCGGAGCCGCGCAGCGCGCCCACCGCGGTCCCGACGAGGTCGGGGTAGACGCAAACCGCGGCCACCGGCGGCGCGGACGGATCGGTCGGGTCGGGACGCATCGCCTTGGCGCACAGCGAACGGACCTTGCCGGGGGTGTCGGCGCCTTCCAGCGTGGTGAGGTCGACCATGGAGATCGCGGTGTCCAGGGCCCAGGCCTTCGCCGTGGTCTTGATGCTGCGGGTCGCCAGCGCCGCGGCACGCGCCTCGGCGCCGACCTGGTCGACGCCGGGCAGCCCGTGCAGGAACCGGCGCAACGAGGCGTCGTCCCTGGTCACGTCGGCCAGGTCGGGCGTCGACAGCATCGTCACCCGGACAGTCTAGGAGCGGACGAGGCCCAGCCCATAAGGTCAAGGCGTGCAGACGACCGTGGTGGATCATCCGATCGTGCAGGCCCGGCTGACCGTGATGCGCGATCAGCGCAGCAGCAACGCGGAGTTCCGCGCCGCCCTGCGCGAGCTCGCCACCCTGCTCGTGTACGAGGCCACCCGCAACCTCGGACGTCGCGACGCCCCGGTGACCACGCCGGTCGCGCCTACTACCGGGGTGGCGATCGCCGACCCGCCGCTGCTCGTGCCGGTGTTGCGGGCCGGTCTGGGTATGGCCGAGGCCGCGTTCAACCTGCTGCCCGAGTCGCAGATGGGTTTCGTCGGCCTGGCCCGCGACGAGAAGACCCACGAGCCGCACCCCTACATGGCGTCGCTGCCCGACTCGCTTTCCGGACGTCCGGTGATCGTGCTCGACCCGATGGTGGCGACCGGTGGGTCGTTGCTGCACTGCCTGCGGCTGCTCGCCGACCGGGGGGCGACGGACCTGACGGTCATCTGCGCGCTCGTCGCGCCGGAGGGCCTGGCCACGCTGGAGGCGAGCGGGCTGCCCGTGCGGGTGTTCACCGCGAGCATCGACGAGCGGCTCAACGACGACGCCTACATCGTGCCCGGGCTGGGTGACGCGGGAGACAGGCAGTTCGGACCGCGGTAGCGGGTTCGAACAATGGGTCGAGTGGTCCTAGATAGCGGCCGTCCCGTGACCGCATTGTTACGGAATGAACAGTGCGGGCTGCAACCGCGAGGCGGACCATCGCGTCTATATGGACGTGAGGGTGCCGCGATCGACCCGCCGGACCGCCGTCCGGCCGGGGCGCTTCCTGGTGCTCGGCGTACTGCTGGCGGCCGTGGTGCTCGCCGGTTGCGCGAGCAACGCCGGGCGGCACAAGGCGGGCGGCCCGGCGGGCAGCGGTTCGACACATTCGCTGGCCGCCACGCACACGGCCGCAGCGACGGTCGAGCGCACCTTCCAGCCGTTCGACTCGGCGGGCAAGCTGACGGTCCCGGTAGCGAAGCGGCTGTCCGGGCACTGCTGGGAGATCAGCCTCGCCGCGCCGACCGCGCACACCTACCGCTGCCTGGCGGGCAACCAGATCCTCGACCCGTGCTTCGTCGCCGCGCCGAAGGCCGGCAGCCTCGCCTGCTTCGCCGACCCGTGGGCCAAGGCGGCGCTGCTGCGGTTGACCGAGCCACTGCCGAAGAGCCGGCTCGGTGCCAACATGCCGCGGCCGTGGGCGCTCGTGCTCGCCGCGGACAGCGGGCCGCTGCGGTGCGTCGCGGTCACCGGTACGGCGCCGTTCGTGAACGGCGTAGGCCTCAGCTACGCGTGCGGGAACGGCAGCTACGCCGCGCTGCGCACGTCGCCGGCGGGCAAAGCCAGCGCGCTGGTGGGACGTCCGAACGGGCACGTCCTGCACTCGGTGCCGGTTGCCACGATCTGGCAGGGCTGATCCGGATTCGACCGCCGGTGTAGGCAACCTCGCGGCGGCCGGGCGCGACCTACCCGTGTGGCAATGTTGGTCGCCGTGGAAGCGGACGGGCAGGTGGTCGGGGTCCCGGCCGCTGTCTCCGCGGGCATTGATCTGCACGCGCTGTACGAGACGCACTGGCGCTATCTCGTCCGGTTGGCGGCGCTGCTCGTCGACGACGTCGCGAGCGCCGAGGACGTCGTGCAGGACGCGTTCATCGCGCTGCACCGGCGCGCCGGCAAGCTGCGCGACCCGGACGCCGCCCTCGGCTACCTGCGCACCACGGTGCTCAACCGTTCGCGTTCGGTGCTGCGGCGCCGGCAGGTCGCCCGCAAGCACCTGAAGGTCGCCGAACCCGACTTCGCGCCGTCCGCCGATTCCGAGGCGCTGCTGCGCGAGGAGCATCGCGCCGCGCTCGACGCGGTGCGCGCGCTGCCCCGGCACCAGCGTGAGGTGCTCGTGCTGCGCTACTGGTCCGGGCTGTCCGAGCGCGAGATCGCCGACACGCTCGGCATCGCCCCCGGATCGGTCAAGTCGGCGGCCAGCCGCGGGCTGGCCGCGCTGCAACGCATCCTGGAAGGGAGGGCCGACTCATGAGCGAGGAGGACGCCGAGCGACTGTTGCGCGGCGCCTTCGACGAGCAGGCGCGGGCGTACGTGGACGATCAGCGAGTGCCGCCGCCGCCCCGGTTCGCGCACCTGGAGAGCACGGCGACCAGGCGCCGGGCGCACCGGCTGGCGCCGTTCGCGGCCGCCGCCGCGGTGATCGCCGTCGTGGGTGGCGTAACCCTCGGCCTGGTGGCGGCCGGCAACCACTCCGGCCCGGACCGGACGCTGGCGCTGCCGCGGCACTCGCCGTCGCGCACCGCGGCGGCCAGCGGGATCCCGCCGATCGGCGCCCACGCGGTGCGGATCCGGGCGGCCACCCCGGGCGGGCGCACCTACGGCGTCGGCATACCGGTCGTCGCCTACTTCTCCCGCCGGTTTCCCAGCGCGAAGGAACTGAACGCGGCGACGACGGTGACCGCCAACGGCGTGCGCGTCCCCGTCTCGTGGTATTTCGAGCGCTCGCCCGCGGACTCCAGTTACCCCGTGGAGGGGCACCTGCGGCCCCGCGAGTTCTGGCCCGCCCACGCTCAGGTGACCGTCACCGTGCCCGCCCGCGGGCTGCCGGCCGGCAGCGGCTACACCTTCGCCGACGGCATGCACCTGAGCTTCCGTACCGGCCCGCGCCAGATCGCGCTCGTGGACGACCGCTCCCATCGCCTGACGCTGAGCCGCGACGGGCGTGTGATTGCCAGCTACCCGGTGTCGCTGGGCGGGCCGCAGACCCCGACGATGCGCGGCACCAAGGTGGTGATGGCGAAGGGCACCCCGCTGTGCCTGAGCGGCCCGGGCTATCACGAGTGCAACATCCGGTACACGCAGCGACTCAGCTACAGCGGCGAGTACCTGATCTCCGCCCCGTGGAATGCCGCCAACATCGAGCGCGGCGTCGACACCTCCAGCGGGTGCACGAACCTGATGCCCGCCGACGCCCGCCACCTCTACCGCGTGATGCGGGTCGGTGACGTCGTCGAGTACCCGAACTCGAAGGGGCCCGCGATGACACCGCAGCTCGGCTTCGGTGACTGGGACGTCCCCTGGCGGGTGTGGCGCGGCGGCGGGCTGATCCCTACCCACTGATCCGCCGGCTGGTCGCAGCCCGCCGAGCGCAGCCGTCGCGGCTCAGGCGCCGACGAGCCGGCTCACCTCGGCGCGCAGCCGGGTCATGGTGGTCGCGGCCTGCTCGGCCGAGCCGCTGGGCTCGACCACCTCCAGGTAGGCCTTGAGCTTGGGTTCGGTACCGGACGGGCGGACGACGACCCGACCGTCCGGGATGCGCCAGCGCAGGACGTCGGCCTCGGGCAGCAGGTCGTCGACCTGCGGCCGGGCGCCGAGCAACTGCTCGGGCGGCCGGTCCCGGAGCCGGCGCATGGTGTCGGCGATGACCGATAGGTCGTCGACGCGCACGGACACCTGCCCGGTCAGGTACCGGCCGTGCTCGGCGGCGAGCTCGTCGAGCCGGCGCAGCAGCGAGGAACCCGAAGCTTTGAGCCGGGCGGCCAGGTCGGCGCAGCGCAGCGCGGCGCTGATCCCGTCCTTGTCGCGGACGAGATCAGGAGCGACCGCGTATCCGAGCGCCTCCTCGTAGCCGAAGACGAGATCCGGCGCGGCGCGCGAGATCCACTTGAATCCGGTGAGCGTCTCGGCGTACCCGGCGCCGTGGGCGCGGGCGAGCTCGCCGAGCAGCGACGAGGACACGATGGTGGTCGCATACGTGCCGCGCACGCCCTCGCGCAGCATGGCGTCGGCGAGTAGCACACCGACCTCGTCGCCGGTGAGCATCCGCCACGGCCCGTCCGCGCGTTCCTCGACGGGCACCGCGAGCGCGCACCGGTCGGCGTCCGGGTCGTTGGCGATGACCAGATCGGCGCCGCACTCGGCGGCGAGGGCGAGCGCGAGATCGAGCGCGCCCGGCTCCTCGGGGTTGGGGAAGGCAACGGTCGGGAAGTCGGGGTCGGGCTGTTCCTGGCGGGGGACCGGGATGACGTCGGCGAACCCGGCCCGGTCGAAGACGGCGCGCAGCACCTGCGTCCCGACGCCGTGCAGGGCGGTGTGCACGACGCGCAGTTCGCGCGGCCCCTCGTGGATCAGCGCGGCGACGGCGGACACGTATTCGGCCACGATCGACTCGTCGAGCACCTGGATCCCGCTCTCGTCGAGCCGGATCTCGCGGGCCGGGCCGACGGCCTCGATCGCGGCCTCGATCTCGGAGTCCATCGGCGGCACGATCTGCGCACCGTCGGCGGCGTAGACCTTGTAGCCGTTATCCTGCGGCGGGTTGTGCGAGGCGGTCACCATGATCCCGGCCGCCGCGCCGAGCCGCTGCACGGCGAAGGCCAGCACCGGCGTGGGCAGCACCCGCGGCATCAGCCGTGCGTCGAACCCGGCGGCCGCCATGATCGCCGTGGAGTCGCGGGCGAACCCGGCCGAGCCGTGGCGGGCGTCGAAGCCGACCACCACCGGCCTGCCCAGGTAGCGGTGCTCGGTGAGCCAGGCGGCGAGCCCGGCTGCGGCGCGGCGGACGACGACCCGGTTCATGCCGTTCGGGCCGGCGCGCAGCGGGCCGCGCAGGCCGGCGGTGCCGAACTCGAGCGAGCCGGCGAATCGGTCGCGCAGCTGCTGCTCGTCGCCGGAGTCGAGCAGCGCGCGCAGCTCCGCGGCCGCGGCATCGTCGACCTCGTCGGCGATCCACGCCTCGACCCGCGCGGTCAGTTCGGCACTCGACGTCATGATCGACTCAGAACTTCGTCGCTGTACTTCATGATCGACTCAGAACTTCGTCGCTCTGCTTCATGATCGACTCAGAACTTCGTCGATGCCGAACCCCGGCGACGTGAAACCGCCTCCGACGAGGCCGTCGGTCGGGTCGGGCGTGGGGGTCTCGAGGGAGCCGGCGAACTGTTCGGCGTCATCCTGGGGGCGATAGCCGAGGGCGTGCCCCGCGGCCAGGCTCCAAGTGCGGCGGGTGTTCGCCGAGACGCCCCACACGATCGCGTAGTCCAGCTCCGGGCTGCGTAGGCACGCGTCGACGAGCCGGGCGCAGTCGGCCGGCGAGAGCCAGGTGGCCAGGGTGCGCATGTCGCGGGGCCGGTCGGTGAACGTGCCGATGCGCAGGCAAGCGACCTGAATTCCGTACCGGTCGGCGTAGTAGCGGCCCAGCGCCTCGCCGAAGACCTTGCTCACCCCGTAGAGCGTGTCCGGGCGGGGCGGGACGTCCGCCGGCAGTTCCGGGCGGACGGGGGTGAACCCGGTGGCGTGGTTCGACGAGGCCCACACCACCCGGCGCACGCCGGCCCGACGGGCCGCCTCGAACAGCTGCACGAGCCCGTCGATGTTGCCGTCGCGGATCTGCGGCCACGGCGCCTCGGTCGCCACCCCGGCCAGGTGCACCACCGCCGAGACGCCCTCCATCGCTGCGTCGAGATCGGCCGCCGAAGTGATGTCGCCGACCACGCCGCCGGGCACCGGAACGCGGTCGAGGCAGCGCAGCGTCCAGCCGAGGGCGGGCAGCCGCTCACGCAGCGCCGAGCCGATGTTTCCGGCGGCGCCGGTGAGCAGCACGCGGGCGCGGTCGTCCGTCACAGCCGTGGAATGATCTTCGCGAACAGCTCGCCCATGCGCGTGGCCGAGGCCCGGCCCACGGCGAGCACCTCCTCGTGGTCGAGCGGCTCGCCGAGCCCGGCGGCGAGGTTCGTGACGAGCGAGATGCCGAGCACCTCGCAGCCCTCGGCGCGCGCGGCGATTGCCTCCATGACCGTCGACATACCCACCAGGTCGGCGCCGAGCACGCCGGCCATCCGTACCTCGGCCGGCGTCTCGTACTGCGGGCCGGGGAACATCGCGTACACGCCCTCGGCGATGTCCGGTTCGAGCTCGTGGACGAGATCGCGCAGGCGCTGGGAGTAGGCGTCGGTGAGGTCGACGAAGCGTGGCCCGGCCAGCGGCGATCGCCAGGTGAGGTTCAGGTGGTCGCGGATCAGCACCGGGTCGCCCACGGCGAGACCGGGACGCAGGCCGCCGCAGGCGTTGGTCAGGACGACGACCCGGCAGCCGGCCGCGGCGGCGACACGGACGCCGTGCACGACCGCGTCCACGCCGCGGCCCTCGTACAGATGGGTGCGGCCGAGGAAGGCGAGCACCCGCCGGTCGGCGACCTCGAGCGAGCGCACCCGCCCGGCGTGCCCCTCGACCGCCGGTGGCGCGAAGCCGGGAAGTTCGGTGACGGCCAGATCGCAGCGCGGCTCGCCCAGGGCGTCGATGGCCGGCACCCACCCGGAACCGAGGACGACGGCGACGTCGTGCGCGGCCACGCCGGTGCGGTCGGCGAGCGCCTTCGCGGCAGCGGCCGCCTCACGGGCAGGATCTGCTCCGGTCACGGGCGCACCCTACCCGGGCCGAGGCGGCCGCCACCTGATCGACGCGACGGCTAGCGGTCGACCGCGTCGGCCTCCCGCTGGCACGGCATGCACAGCGCAGTCTGCGGCACGACCTCGAGCCGGGCCAGGCCGAGCGCCTCGCCGCAGGCGGTGCAGCGGCCGTAGCTGCCATCCGACATGCGCCACAGCGCACGCTGGACCTCGTGCAGCGCGGCACGGGCCGCGTCGCGCAAGGACCGCAGCACCTCCGCGTCGGCGCAGCTCAGCGGGCCGAGCTGTCCGGGATGACGCAGTTGGGCGAGCTGCTCGACCCGGAAGGCGCGCTGCTCCTCCAGGGCCGAACGCAGGCTCGCGAGTTGTTCTGATGTGAGCGGCGCCGGCGCGGCGCGCGCCGGAACGCTGGACGATGGCATGGAACTCCTCGGCTCGCCGGATCGGTGGATTGCCTGGCGGCGCACCGACCGTCGCAACGGCAGGCCGGCGCCCGGGGGCGTCGGCGTGCGGTCGGTGCTGCTAACCCGACGAGGGCGGGCCGCGGACCGGGCGGAAGCCGGCGGTCGCCTGGGGAAAGGCGGTGGAGCTGTGCAGCGGCGCGGCGGGGTAGGACTGCCCGGGCGTCGAGGACGGGACGCGAGCCGGCGCCGCGTCGTGAGCGACGCGAGTCGCCGCGTGGCCGGTGTCGCCGGTGTTGAGCGCGGCCGCCGCGCCGGGCCGGAGCGTGTGCGGGTGGCCCTCGACCCGTTGCGCCGCGACTACGACGGTGCCGGCGAGCAGGAAGATCAGCAGGCAGGTGAGCAGCCGGTTGGCCGTGCTCGGCCGCACCCGCACCTGTCCCATGATCTTCCAACGGACGGGCACCGGTTGCGGTTCCGCCGCCGGCGGCCGTGCCGGGATCAGCGTTCGGAGGGGACGTCCAACTCGGCCCAGACGACCTTGCCGTCGTCGGCGAGCTGCACTCCCCACGCCGCGCTGAGCGCGCTCACCAGCGGCAGACCCCGGCCACCGACGTCGTCCAGACGGCTCTGCCGCTCATGCGGCCAACCGCCGGCTCGATCACTCACCCGGACGACGACCCGGCCCCGTACGAGCTCGACCGTCACGCCGATCGTGGGGCTGCCGGCACGCACCGCGTTGGTGACGAGCTCGCTCACCACGAGTTCCAGGTCGTCGCACAGCGATTGCGGCACCGCGCCGGCCAGCAACGCGGCCACCGCCTTCTTGGCGAAGCTGCGGGCCGCCGCCGGCGAGGTGGGCTCGCCGGCGAACTCGTGCGCGGGTGGTGCCGACACGTCCTGCCTCTCCACCGCAAAGAGGCTTCGGCTGGGCTCGCCGATCCCGTTTGCGGCGCATGATCGCCTCGGTGTGCCAGAGTAGTTGAGTGAGTTCCCTGGCGCTGAGCACCCGGCGCGAATCCGGGCGGGCCGTCGTCAGTCTCGCCGGCGAACTCGATCTCGCGACCGTCGACAGCCTGCGCGAGGTCGCTCTCGCCGAGCTGTCCGACGCCGAGTGCCGCACGCTCGTCCTCGATCTCGACGGGCTGACCTTCCTCGACTCCACCGGTCTCGGCTGCTGGGTCGAGCTGCGCAACCGGGCCGGCGAGCAGGGCAAGTCGCTGCAGCTCGACGCCGTCCCTCCGGCGGCGCTGCGCACGATGACCATCGCCGGCCTCGCGCCGCTGTTCGGGGTGGACGCGGGGCCCGGCCCGGAAGAGATCTCGGCCACCTGAGCAGGCCTGCCCCGCAGCAGGCCTCCTACGATCGGGCGTATGCCTGCCGAGCCTGCGGACCTCGCGCTCGCGGCCGATTTCCCGGCGCCGAGCCGGAACGAGTGGCGCGCCCTCGTCCGGAGCGTGCTGGCCAAGTCGGGCGTGCCGGATGACGTCGATCCCGAGCGCGCACTGACCACCACGACCTACGACGGAATCGAGATCGCGCCGCTATACACCGCCGGGGACGCCCCGGCACCCGCCGGGCTGCCCGGCCGGCCGCCGTTCGTCCGCGGGTCGAGCGCCGACGGCGCGACCGCCACGGGGTGGGACGTCCGCGTGCGGCATGCGGTCACCGATCCAACGGGCGCCAACCGCGCCGTCCTCGACGATCTCGACAACGGCGCCCGCTCGATATGGCTGGCCGGGGACTCCGAAGGCGCCGATCTGGGCGCGGTGCTCGAAGGTGTGCTGCTCGACGCCGCGCCCGTGGTGCTCGACTTCGGCAGCGCGACCCCGGCAGCGGCCGACGCGCTGCTGCGCCTCGCCGAGCGGCAGGACGTGGCGCCGGGCCGGCTGTCCGGCTCGCTCGGCGCCGACCCGCTCGGGCTGCGTGCCCGGACGGGCGCCGGTGCCGACCTCGGGGTGCTCGCCGGGCTCGCCGACCGGACTGCCGGCGCACCCGGCCTGTGCCTCGCCACCGTCGACGCCACCGTGTACCACGAGGCCGGCGCGTCCGATGCCCAGGAGCTCGGCATCGGCACCGCGGTCGGTGTGGCGTACCTGCGCGCGCTCACCGACGCCGGCCTGTCGGTCGACGCCGCGCTGCGTGCGCTGGAGTTCCGGTGGGCGGTGACCGCCGAGCAGTTCCCGTCGATCGCGAAGCTGCGTGCCGCGCGGCGGGTGTGGGATCGGGTCGCCGAGCTGTGCGGGGCGTCCGCCGACCGCCGGGGGCAGCGCCAGCACGCGGTGACCTCCGCCGCGATGCTGACCCGCCGTGATCCGTGGGTGAACATGCTGCGCACGACCATCGGCTGCTTCGCCGCGGCGGTGGGCGGCGCGGACTCGATCACCGTCCTGCCCTTCGACTCGGCGCTCGGCGTCTCGGACGGCTTCGCCCGGCGCATCGCCCGCAACACCCAATCGGTGCTGCACGACGAGTCGAGCCTGGCCCGGGTGATGGATGCGGCCGGCGGCTCGTGGTTCGTGGAGTCGCTGACTGACGCGCTCGCCGAGAAGGCGTGGGAGGTGTTCACCGGCATGGAGCGGGCCGGGGGAGCGGCGCGCGCGCTCGACGACGGTGTGATCGCCGAGCTGGTCGGCGCCACGCAGGCACGGCGCGCCGACGACGTCGCCCATCGCCGGATGCCGATCACCGGCGTCAGCGAGTTCGCCTTCGTCGACGAGGCGCCGGTCGAGCGGCCGCCGCTGCCCGGCCGGGCCGCTGGTGACGGCGCGCTGCCGAGCATCCGGTACGCCGCGGACTTCGAGGCGCTGCGCGACCGGGCCGACGCGGCCGCCGAACGGCCCACGGTGTTCCTCGCCGGCCTGGGCCCGCTCGCGGCATACAGCGCGCGGGCCGGGTTCGCCGCCAATCTCTTCCAAGCGGGTGGCATCGAGTGCGTGACCGCCGGCGGCGACGTCGACGAGCTGGCCAAGGCGTTCACAAACGCTGGCACGCCGGTGGCCTGCCTGTGCTCGTCCGACGCCGGGTACGCCGAGCACGCCGAGGCTGCCTCGGCGGCGTTGCGGGCGGCCGGCGCGACGGGGATCTGGCTGGCCGGTGACCCGTCCCGCCTGGCTACCGAGGGCGTCGACGGTTACCTGCATGTCGGCTGCGACGCCCTGGCGGCGCTGCGTTCGACGCTCGACAAGCTCGGGGTGAACTGATGGCCGCGATTCCCGATTTCTCGAGCGCCACGCTGGGCACGCAGCAGGGCGACGCCGCGGACGGGGTGCCGGCCCGCGGCGCCGCGTGGGACACCCCGGAGGGCATCGACGTCCCGCCCCTGTACACGGCGGCAGACCTGTCCGCGGTGGACTTCCTGGACACCTACCCGGGCATCAAGCCCTACCTGCGCGGGCCTTACCCGACGATGTACACCACCCAGCCGTGGACGATCCGGCAGTACGCCGGCTTCTCCACCGCTGCCGAGTCGAACGCCTTCTACCGCCGGAATCTCGCGATGGGGCAGAAGGGGTTGTCCATCGCGTTCGACCTCCCGACCCACCGGGGTTACGACAGCGACAACCCGCGCGTGGTCGGGGACGTGGGCATGGCGGGCGTGGCCGTCGATTCGATCTACGACATACGCGAGCTGTTCGACGGGATACCGCTCGACCGCATGAGCGTGTCGATGACGATGAACGGCGCGGTGCTGCCCGTGCTCGCCCTCTACATCGTCGCGGCGGAGGAACAGGGCGTCGCGAAGGAGTTGCTGGCGGGGACCATCCAGAACGACATCCTCAAGGAGTTCATGGTCCGCAACACCTACATCTACCCGCCGCAGCCGTCGATGCGGATCATCAGCGACATCTTCGAGTTCACCTCGCAGAACATGCCGAAGTTCAACTCGATCTCGATCTCCGGCTACCACATCCAGGAGGCAGGAGCCACCGCCGACCTCGAGCTCGCGTACACGCTGGCCGACGGCGTCGAGTACATCCGGGCCGGTATGGCGGCGGGGCTCGACATCGACGCGTTCGCGCCGCGGCTGTCGTTCTTCTGGGCGATCGGCATGAACTTCTTCATGGAGGTCGCGAAGCTGCGCGCGGCCCGGTTGCTGTGGGCGAAGCTCGTCCGGCAGTTCGATCCGGCGAACCCGAAGTCGCTGTCGCTGCGCACGCACAGCCAGACCAGCGGCTGGTCCCTCACCGCGCAGGACGTCTTCAACAACGTCGTCCGCACCTGCATCGAGGCGATGGCCGCCACGCAGGGACACACGCAGTCGCTGCACACGAACGCGCTCGACGAAGCGCTGGCGCTGCCGTCGGACTTCTCCGCGCGCATCGCGCGCAACACGCAACTGGTGCTGCAGCAGGAATCGGGCACCACCCGCGTGATCGACCCGTGGGGCGGCTCGGCGTATGTCGAGCGGCTGACCCACGATCTTGCCCACCGCGCGTGGCAGCACATCCGTGAGGTCGAGGACGCCGGCGGCATGGCCCGCGCCATCGACGAGGGCCTGCCCAAGCTGCGGATCGAGGAGGCCGCCGCGCGCACCCAGGCACGAATCGACTCCGGCCGCCAGCCGGTCATCGGCGTGAACAAGTACCGGCTGCCCGAGGAGGAGGTCGTCGACGTCCTCAAGATCGACAACGCCGACGTCCGGCGGCAGCAGGCCGAGAAGCTGCGCCGGCTGCGCGAGGAGCGCGACGACGACGCGACCGCCGCCGCGCTCGACGCGCTGACCAAGGCCGCCGACACCACGACGCGGGGCCCGGAGCACAATCTGCTCGCGCTGGCGATCGACGCCGCCCGGGCGAAGGCGACGGTCGGGGAGATCTCCGACGCGCTGGAGAAGGTGTGGGGCCGGCACCGCGCGACGATCAGGACGATCTCCGGCATCTACCGGGAGGAGGCCGGCGCGGTGGAACTGGTCGAGCAGGCGCGCGCGGCGACCGACGCGTTCGCCGAGGCGCAGGGCCGCCGGCCCCGCATCCTCATGGCGAAGATGGGTCAGGACGGCCATGACCGCGGGCAGAAGGTGCTCGCGACGGCGTTCGCCGACCTCGGCTTCGACGTCGACGTCGGCCCGCTGTTCCAGACGCCGGCCGAGGTCGCGAGGCAGGCCGTCGAGGCGGACGTGCACATCGTGGGCGTGAACTCCCTCGCCGCCGGCCACCTCACCCTGGTGCCCGAGCTGCGCGACGAGCTGGCGGCGCAGGGCCGCCCGGACATCATGATCGTGGTCGGCGGCGTCATCCCGCCGCAGGACTTCGAGGCGCTCTACGCGGCCGGCGTCGCGGCGATCTTCCCGCCGGGCACGGTGATCGCGAAGTCCGCACTGGAGATGCTGGCCAAGCTCGACGACCAACTCCACGTTGCCTGATCTCGCGGACGGGGTGCGCAGCGGGTCGCGTGCCGCGATCGCCCGCGCCATCACGCTCGTCGAATCCCGGCGCGCCGACCACCGCGAGCATGCGCAGCAGCTGCTCGCCGAGCTGCTGCCGGCCACGGGCGGCGCGCAGCGCGTCGGCATCAGCGGCATGCCCGGGGTCGGCAAGTCGACGTTCATCGACCAGCTCGGCGTGAACCTCATCGCCGCCGGGCACCGCGTGGCGGTGCTGGCCGTCGACCCGTCCTCGGGCCGCACCGGCGGCTCGATCCTCGGCGACAAGACCCGCATGACCCGCCTCGCCGCCGACGACCACGCGTTCGTGCGGCCGTCGCCGTCGGCCGGCACGCTCGGCGGCGTCGCGAAGGCGACCCGCGAGACGATGCTGGTGATGGAGGCGGCCGGCTACGACGTCGTGCTCGTCGAGACGGTCGGGGTC
>DASSEP010000047.1:0-105120 GCA_035695205.1 Jatrophihabitans sp.
AACTGCGGCAAGGGCCAGCCCGGCCAGGTGGCGCCCGTCTCGCACGGCTGCCCCGCAGCCCTGTTCCGCGGCATCAACGTCTTGAACACCCGAAACGAGGGCGGTCGCAAGTGACCGATCCACAGGAGCTCGTCGACGAGGCACTGCAGCTGTCGGCAGCCGACGGGTGCGTCGCCCTGGTCACCGAACATTCGCAGACGAACCTGCGCTGGGCGGCGAACTCACTGACCACCAACGGGCAGTCGCAGTCACGTTCGATGACCGTGGTGTCGCTGTCCGAGCGTGCGGACGGCACGAGCGCCGGCGTGATCACCCGGTCGATCGCCTCGCCGGAGGAGGTCGCCGATCTCGTCCGCTCGTCCGAGCGTGCTGCGCGCGAGGCCGAACCGGCCGACGACGCTGCCCCGCTGATCGAGCCGTATCCGCACGACGACGCGTGGGACGTGTCACCGCGGCGCACCGACGTCGGCGTCTTCGAGCGGTTCACCGGCGAACTCGCGGAGGTGTTCGCCAGCTGGGGCAAGCGTGACCAGCTGCTGTACGGCTACGCCGAGCACGAGGTCGCGTCGACGTTCCTCGGCACTTCCACCGGCCTGCGTCGCCGTTTCGACCAGCCGACGGGCATCGTCGAGATCAACGGCAAGTCGGCCGACCTAGCCCGCTCGTCGTGGGCCGGGATGCACACCGTCGATTTCACCGACGTCGACGTCGCCGCGATCGCCGACGACCTCGACCGCCGGCTCGGCTGGGCCCGGTCCCGGGTCGACCTCCCGCCCGGCCGGTACGAGACGATCCTGCCGCCGTCCGCAGTCGCCGATCTGATGATCTACGCGTACTGGACGATGTCGGCCCGCGACGCCGAAGAAGGCCGCAACGTCTTCGCCGGCCCGAACGGCACCCGCATCGGCGACCGGCTCGCCGCTCTGCCGCTCACCCTGCGCTCGGATCCGGGGGACTCCCGCCTCCGCTGTCGACCGTTCGAGGTCGCCGCCGCGTCGTCAGCCGGTCTGCAATCCGTCTTCGACAACGGTCAGCCGGTAGAGCCGGCCAACTGGATCGAGCGCGGCACCTTGACCGAGCTCGTCCGCACCCGCGCGTGGGCGCAACAGACCGACGCCACGCCGCGGCCGTACGTGGACAACCTGATCCTCGAGAACTCCGGCCCGGACGCGACCGCGGACCTCGACGCGATGATCGGGAACACCGAACGCGGCCTGCTGCTCACCTGCCTGTGGTACATCCGCGAGGTCGACCCGCAGACGCTGCTGCTCACCGGCCTCACCCGCGACGGCGTCTACCTCGTCGAGAACGGCCAGGTCCGCGCAGCCGTCAACAACTTCCGGTTCAACGAGTCGCCGATCGACCTGCTCGCCCGCGCGAGCGAGGCCGGGGTCAGCGAGCCGACGTTGGGGCGGGAGTGGAGCGACTACTTCCGGCGCACCGCGATGCCGGCGCTGCGCATCCCGGACTTCAACATGTCAACGGTGAGCAAGGCGCTCTGAAACCGCCCGATAGCTCCTGATTCACCCGGTAAGCGACAATGGCGCGAGGCTCCCCGCCGCCGACGAAGGGATCGCCGATGAGCACTGCGGGACGCCGCCGCCGACTGCCCGCGATCGGGTCCGTCCTGCTGGCGCTCGCCGCGTGTGCCGCCGTCGTCCCCGGCTCCCTCGCTCACGCGGGCGTCCCGCAGCCGGCGGTTGCGAGGGACTCGGCCCACTACGCCGTGGACCGGCCGATGTGCGCGCCGCCCAGAACGGCCGCAGCCATGCGTTGCTTCGCCGTGAAGCGAGTGCCGGTCGCCGCTACGACCCCTGGTGCCTACCGCTACCGGTCGGCCGGCCCGGACCGCGGGCCCGCTGGTGGCTATACCCCCGCAGACCTCGCTAGCGCCTACGGCTACCACCCCCTGGTCAACCGCTCACGGCTCACCGTGGCCGTCGTGATGTGGCACGACAACCCCCGCGCGCTGCACGACCTCGACGTCTTCGACCGGCACTACGGGTTCGGGCAGGAGACGGCGCGCTCGTTCCGGAAGGTGAACCAGTACGGTCAGCCGGGCCCGCTGCCGCAGGCCGACCGCCAGGCCGGCAGCGAGATCTCGCTGGACCTGCAGGCGGTGCGCGCGGTCTGCCGCACGTGCCGGCTGCTGCTCGTCGAGGCGGCGCACCCCACCGCGGCGAGCCTGGCGACGGCCGAGAACACCGCGGTGCGGCTCGGAGCGCAGGTCGTGAGCAACTCCTTCGGCGAGCCGGAGCGCCCAGTCTCGCGGCGCGTGCGCCAGGCCTTCGACCATCCGGGCCGCGTGCTCGTGGCCTCCGTCGGCGACGACGGCTGGTACGGCTGGGATCGTGCGAACTCCCGGCACGGCCGTTCCGACAGCCGCGCGTCCTTCCCGGCGTCCTATCCCGGCCTCGTCGGCGTCGGCGCCACGACGCTGCGGCTCGACGCGGCCGGCTCGCGCACCAGCGAGACGGTGTGGAACGGCAACGGCCCGGCCGATGCCACCGGCCACCGCCGCAGGCGGTCCTTGGGCGCCACCGGCGGCGGCTGCAGCCGGCTCTACCCGGCCAAGCCGTGGCAGCGGAACACGCCCGGATACCGGCGCGTGGGTTGTGCCGGCAAGCGGCTCTCCACCGACCTGGCGCTGCTCGGCGATCCGCAGACCGGCTTCGACGTGTTCGACCGCTACGGCTCGTCCGGCTGGGTCACCGTGGGCGGGTCGTCGTTGTCCGCGCCGCTCGCGGCCGGGATGTTCGCGCTCGCCGGCGGATCACGCGGCGTGCCCTACGCGTCGGCCCAGCTGTACGCCAACTCGGCGGCCCACCCGGGACTCCGCTTCGACGTCACTTCCGGCGGCAACGGCTACTGCGGCGGGACGTCGACCGCCAGATGCGCGCATGCGGTACGCCGCCATCAGCCGCGGGCCGGCACCGACAACCCCAACGCCCTCGGCCGCGGGCTGCTCGACTGCAGCTTCCCGCCCAGCGGCGACGTGGCCGCGCCGCCGCGCAGCAGCGAGTGCAACGCGGTCAAGGGGTTCGACGGCCCGAGTGGAATCGGCGCGCCGACCAGCATCGCGCTCTTCGCCCCGACCGGGCCCCACCGTCACCGAGCTGCAGCCCGCCGGTCGTAGAGGGCGAGCGCCGCGATGCTGTGCGCGTCGCGCAACCGCCCGCTCTCGATCATCGAACGGATCTCGCGCTCGGGGTGCCAGCGGTGCACCATGTCCTGCTCGGTCGACTCTCGCTCCGGCTCGCCCGCCGCCAGCCCCGCGGCGAGGAAGACGTCGTAGCCCTGCGAGCTGTAGCCGTAGGCGGCGAACAGCCGGCCGAGATGGGTGTAGCGCTGCGCCCGCAGCCCGGTCTCCTCGCGCAACTCGGCGGCCGCGAGCTCGACGGGCGACCCGGACCGCCCCGGCGGCCAGCCACCCTGCGGGAACTCCCATTCCCGGCTGCCGACCGGGTAGCGGAACTGCTCCACCATCCAGAAGCCGCCGTCCTGCAGCGCGAGAACCACGACGAAGTCCGGCTTGTCGACGACCGAGTACGTGCCGCTGGATCCGTCGGGGAACTCGACGTCGTCCTCCCGGACGGCCATCCACCGCGAGCGGTAGACCTCGCGGGTGGACAGCTGCCTGATCTCGCCCATGCCTCCAGCTTCGCAAAAAGCGTTTGCCCGGCGCCGTAGTGTTCTGTCCTCGTGACCGACGATCCACTGCTTGCCGAACGGTCTCATCTGGAACGGGCCCGCAGCTGCCTCGCCGACATGCGCGAAGCCGCCGGGCACATCGCCGACTACGGCGTCGACGAGCTGGCCAGTCACGCGCTCGGCCGGGTCCGCGCCCAGCGACTCGCGCATCTCGACGCCGACCCCGAGGCGCCGCCGTTCTTCGGGCGTATCGACCGCGACCGCGACGACGGCCGCAGCGGCGTGGAGGTGTTCCACATCGGCCGGCGCCACGTACGCGACGCCGCCGGCGACCCGGTGGTCGTCGACTGGAGGGCCCCGATCGCGCGCGCCTTCTACCGGGCAACGCCTGCCGACCGGATGGGGGTGCGGCTGCGGCGCCGGTTCGGGTTCGCGGCGGGCGCGCTGTCGTCCTTCGAGGACGAGCATCTGGACCGGGGCGAGCTGCTCGGGCTGGCGTCCGACCTGCTGCGGGCCGAGATCGAACGCCCGCGCGTGGGGCCGATGCGCGACATCGTGGCCACCATCCAGCCCGACCAGGACGAGCTCGTGCGCGCCGAACTCGACACGTCGCTGTGCATCCAGGGCGCGCCCGGCACGGGCAAGACGGCCGTCGGGCTGCACCGCGCGGCCTACCTGCTCTACACGTACCCGGACCGCCTGCGCCGATCGGGCGTGCTCGTCGTCGGGCCCAACGACGCCTTCCTGCACTACATCGCCCAGGTGCTGCCGTCCCTCGGCGAGGCGGGGATCACGCAGAGCACCGTGGGCGAACTGCTCGCGCACCGACCCAAGGCGGACGAGCCCGCCGAGCTCGCCGTGCTCAAGGGGGACGCACGCATGGCGACGGTGCTGCGCAAGGCCGTGCTGTCGCACGTGGCCAAACCGACCGAGGACGTCGTGGCGATCGTCGGCACCAAGCGCTACCGCGTCGGTGCCCACCACCTGCGCCGCTACGTCGACGACGCACGCCGCTCCCTGGCCAGCGGCCTGCGTTGGTCACTCGCCCGCGACCGGCTGCGCATGCAGGTCGCCGAGGACGTCCGTCGCCAGCGCGAGGACGCCGGCGGCGCGCCGAGCGACGCCGAGACGGCCAAAGTGGCGCGTTCCGCGGCCGTTCGCAGCTGGGTGGACGCGGTGTGGCCCGAGCTCGTCGCCCCCGCGCTGCTCGCCCGGCTCTACGCGGAGCCTGAGTTCCTGCAGCGGTGCTCCGCCGGCGTCCTGACCGACGCGGAGCGGACGCTGCTCCACCGCACGGCACCGAAGTCGAAGCGCGCTGCGACGTGGACCCCGGCCGACTGCGTGCTGCTCGACGAGCTCGACGGCCTGCTGCATGTCGGCGACACCTACGTCCATGCCGTCGTCGACGAGGCACAGGACCTGTCGGCGATGCAATGCCGGGTGGTGGCCCGGCGCTGCCCGCTGGGCTCGCTCACCGTGCTCGGCGACCTCGCGCAGGCCACCACGCCGTGGGCGCCCGGCGACTGGCGCGCGACGCTCCAGCACCTCGGCCGCGAAGCTGCCGTCGTCCGGCCGCTCACCGCCGGCTACCGGGTGCCCAGCGAGGTGCTCGACGTCGCCAACCGGCTGCTTCCGCACATCGCCCGCGACGTCCCCGCCGCGACGTCCGTGCGGCAGGGCGCGGGCTCGCTGCGGTTCAGCAGGGACGCCTCGGTCGTGGACGAAGTGCGCGCCTGCCAGGCCGCCGAGGGCTCGATCGGCGTCATCGTTCCCGACGCTCGCGCCGCCGCGGTGCGAGACGCGCTGGTCGCGGCCGGCATCGACGCCCATCTGCTGGACGAGGACGCCGACGCAGTGGTCGAAGTGGTGCCCGCCAGCCGGGCGAAGGGCCTGGAATTCGACTCCGTGGTGCTGCTCGAGCCCGCCGAGATCGTCGCCGCCGAGCCGGTCCGGGTGGACGGGCTGCGCCGGCTCTACGTTGTGCTCACCCGCGCCGTGTCGCGCCTGCGCATCGTCCACGACCGGCCGCTGCCCGCGGAATTGACCGAAACGAGCCGACCGGTCGCCGAGGCGGGTGACAGCCGAGTCGGCGCGGGGCAGGATCTCTGACGTCGACGCATCCGCGACGAGGCCCCGCGCGGGGGCCGAGGAGGACAGACCCGATGGGATTCCTGGACAAGGCCAAGGAGAAGGCGGAGGAGCTGGCCCGGCAGGCCAAGCCGAAGGCGGAGCAGGCGAAGCAGAAGGCCGGGCCGATGGCGGCGCAGGCGCGGGAGAAGGCGAAGCCGATGGCCGAGAAGCTGCGCGAAGGCGCCGGCAAGGCCGGGCAGAAGGCCAAGCAGACCGCCGAGGGATTCCGCGAGGGTTGGCACGGCGAGGGCAAGGACAAGTGACAGGTCCGGCTCGTCGAGCTGAGTCCAGCTAGCAGGAGCCGGCCGGGCTCACGCAGGCGTTGTAGGACGCTCCGTTGAACACCGCGACCGCGAAGACGATCCACAGCACCATCAACGCGAGCCCGATGCACAGCGCGATGACCCCGTAGCGCTTGGTCGCGTCCGAGGCGCGCTGCGCGCCGGCGTAGTCGCCGCGGTAGAAGAGGCTGTCGATCTTCGCGTAGTTGATGAACGAGGCGATCGCGAGCGGCCAGAAGAAGACGACGGCCGTGATCGCCCACCCGAGGTGGCTGGGCGGCGGTCCATAGCCCGGCGCGGGCGGGTAACCCGACGCGGGCGGGTAACCCGGCGCGGGCGGGTAACCCGGGTAGCCGGGACCAGGCGGGTAGGGCGGCGGGTACCCCGGATAACCGGGCTGCTGCGGGCCCGCCTGGTAACCCCTGCCCTGGTCGTCGTCGGGGCGTTTGGCGAACGGGTCGCTGCCGAATGAACTCACGTCGTCCCTCCCGGATCCTGCCGATCGCCCGCGATCTTCGAAGCGCACCGGCGCTGTCGCGCTGACCGCGTGATGCCGGTCACGGATATGGTAGGAAGCCTCTGGGTTTTCCGCCCGCGCGCCACCCCTGCGCGGCGGCCCCGTCCAGCGAACGAGCACGCCAGATACGGCGACCCCGTAGGGCGTCCCACGCAAGGAGGTCGCGTGACCGAACGAGTCCATGCCGTGCAGCCGGAACCGAACATGGTTCAGCTGCTCACGCCGGAGGGGCAGCGGGTCGACAACCCCGCCTACCCCCTCGACATCACCGACGAGGAGATCGCCGGGCTGTACCGCGACCTCGTGCTGGTGCGGCGCATCGACACCGAGGCGATCGCGCTGCAGCGCCAGGGCGAGCTCGGCCTGTGGGCCTCGCTGCTCGGCCAGGAAGCTGCGCAGATCGGCGCCGGCCGCGCGCTCAAGCCGCACGACATGGCCTTCCCGACCTACCGCGAGCACGGCGTCGCCTGGTGCCGCGACGTCGACCCGCTGACCCTGCTCGGGCTGTTCCGCGGCACGAACCTCGGTGGGTTCGACCCGCGCGAACACAACTTCAACCTGTACACGATCGTCATCGGCGCGCAGACCCTGCACGCGACGGGTTATGCGATGGGCGTCGTCCGCGACGGCGCGGTGGGCACCGGCGACCCCTCGCGCGACACCGCGGTGCTGGCGTTCTTCGGCGACGGCGCCTCCAGCCAGGGCGACGTCAACGAGTCCTTCGTCTGGGCCGGCGCCGGCAACCTGCCCGTCGTCTTCTTCTGCCAGAACAACCAGTGGGCGATCAGCGAGCCGGTCGAGCGGCAGAGCCGCGTGCCGCTGTACCAGCGTGCGTCCGGCTTCGGGTTCCCCGGCATCCGGATCGACGGCAACGACGTGCTGGCCTGCCTTGCCGTCACCCGCAAGGCGCTCGACGACGCTCGCAACGCCCAGGGCCCCACCCTGATCGAGGCGTACACGTACCGGATGAACCCGCACACCACCAACGACGACCCGCGCCGCTACCGGCTCGGCAGCGAGGCCGACACCTGGAAGTTGAAGGACCCGATCGAGCGCGTACGCGCCTACCTCACCCGCGAGGCAGGCTACGAGTCCGACTTCTTCGCCGAGGTCGAAGCCGAGGCCAAGAAGCTGGCCGAGCACGTGCGCAGCGGTTGCCGCGAGCTGCCCGACCCCGCCCCGGAGTCCGCCTTCGACAACGTGCACGTGACGATGCCCCCCGAGCTGCGCGAGCAGCGCGACGACTTCGTCTCCTTCGTCGCGGAGGTGTCGGCATGACTCACGAACTCGGCAACATGACGATGGCCAAGGCCCTCAACGAGGGCTTGCGCAAGGCCATGGAGGACGACCCCAAGGTCGTGATCATGGGAGAGGACGTCGGCAAGCTGGGCGGCGTCTTTCGCATCACCGACGGGCTGCAGAAGGACTTCGGCGAGGACCGCGTCATCGACACGCCGCTCGCCGAAGCGGCGATCATCGGCACCGCTGTGGGCATGGCGATCCGCGGCTACCGTCCCGTCTGCGAGATCCAGTTCGACGGATTCGTCTTCCCCGGCTTCGACCAGATCGTCAACCAGGTTGCGAAGTTCCACAACCGCTCGGCCGGGCTGGTCAAGATGCCGATCACCATCCGCATCCCATCGGGTGGCGGCATCGGCGCCGTCGAGCACCACAGCGAGTCCGTCGAGACGTACTTCGCGCACACGGCGGGACTGAAGGTCGTCGCCTGCGCCAACCCCTCGGACGCCTACTGGATGATCCAGGAGGCCATCGCCGACGACGACCCGGTGATCTTCATCGAGCCCAAGCGGCTCTACCACGCCGGCAAGAGCGAGATCGACGACGAGCCCACCCCGCTGTACCAGGCGCGGGTGCTGCGCCCGGGAGCGCACGTCACCGTGGCCGGGTACGGGATGACCGTGCCCACCCTGCTGGAGGCCGCGAAGGTCGCCGCCGACGACGGCATCGAGCTCGAGGTCCTCGACCTGCGCTCGGTCTCGCCGATCGACACCGACGCGGTCGTCGAGTCGGTGCGGCGCACCGGCCGGCTCGTCGTCGTCCACGAGGCACCGCAGAGCTTCGGGGTCGGCGCCGAGATCGCGGCCCGGGTGACCCAGCGGGCGTTCTACTCGCTCGAGGCCCCGGTGCTGCGCGTGACCGGCTACGACACCCCCTACCCGCCGAGCCGGCTCGAGCACGAGTGGCTGCCCAACCTCGACCGGGTGCTCGACGCCGTCGACCAGATCATGGAGTACTGACGAAACCGTGGGTGAGATCAAACAGTTCAAGCTTCCGGATCTCGGCGAGGGGCTGACCGAGGGCGACATCCTCAAGTGGCTCGTCTCCGTGGGCGACACCGTCGACGTCAACGACACGATCGCCGAGGTCGAGACCGTCAAGGCTGCGGTGGAGTTGCCGTCGCCGTTCGCCGGTGTGGTCACCGCGCTGCACGCCGAGGAGGGTGAGACGGTGCCGGTGGGCACCGCCATCATCTCGATCGACGTCGGCGGCGCGAGTGGCGGCCCAGCCGAGGCCGCGTCCCCGGCGAGTGCGGCCGCGGTCGCCGGCGAGGATCTGGTGCCCGCCACTCCGGGCGAGCCCGGCGCGGCCGCGGCGGCCACCGAGGAGAAGCAGATGACCCTCGTGGGCTACGGCCCGCGCGAGGAGACCGGCGGCCGGCGCCGCCGGCGGCGTCCCGAGACGGCCCAGGCAACGTCCGCGGGCGCCCAGGCCTCGTTCAACCTGCCTCCGCGCGGCACCGCGCACCCCGCGCCGCCGCCGAGCGCGGTCGATGCGGGGCCGGCGGCGCCGGCTCCTGAGACGCCCGCCGCCACACCGCCGGGCGCACGTCCGCCCGCCCACCGCGTGCTGGCCAAGCCGCCGGTGCGCAAGCTGGCCAAGGACCTCGGCGTCGACCTGTCGGCGATCACGCCGACCGGCCCGAACGGCACCATCTCGCGCGACGACGTCCGTTCCGCGGCCGACGGCGGCGCCGCACCGGCGCCGGTTGCGGCTCCGCGCGCGGCGGGCGAGCGTGAGACGCGGATCCCGATCAAGGGCGTGCGCAAGCACACCGCCGCTGCCATGGTGGCCTCGGCGTTCACCGCTCCGCACGTCACCGAGTTCGTCACCGTCGACGTCACGGCGATGATGGAGCTGCGCGACCGGGTGGCGGCGCGGCGCGAGTTCCGCGGCGTCAAGGTGTCGCCGCTGCTGTTCGTGGCGCGCGCGGTCCTGCTCGCCGCGAAGCGGACGCCGGAGATCAACGCATCGTGGGACGACGCCGCGGGCCAGATCGTGATCAAGCACTACGTGAACCTCGGCATCGCGGCGGCGACCGACCGTGGCCTGGTCGTTCCGAACATCAAGGACGCCGACAGCCTGTCGCTGCGTGAGCTCGCTGAGGCCGTCACGGCGCTGACCGAGACCGCGCGGGCCGGCAAGACCACCCCCGAGGCGATGTCCGGCGGCACGTTCACGATCACAAACGTCGGCGTGTTCGGCGTGGACACCGGAACCCCGATCCTCAACCCGGGCGAGTCCGGCATCCTGGCCTTCGGCGCGATCCGCCGCATGCCCTGGGTAGTCGGTACCGGCACCGAGGAGCGGATCGAGCCGCGGTGGGTCACCCAGCTCGGGTTGTCCTTCGACCACCGGCTCGTGGACGGCCAGCAGGGCTCGCAGTTCCTGGCCGACGTCGCCGCGGTCCTGTCCGATCCGGGGCTCGCGCTGCTGTAGGCGAATAGGAAGTTCCGCTGCGGCGGGGTCGGCGCGTCCGGCCCCGCCGCAGTTTTTTGCCCGAACCGACGATTTTCAAGTTCAGAGCGCTCTCAGCCTAGTGATGTGAGCCACTGAGCGGCATAGAACCGGCAATTGTTCGGTTGAAGGAGTATATTTCTGAACGAAGCCAAGTCTGGGAGGACACCGTGCACAACTTCAGGACCCGGATGCGCAACCGCCGCAACGCCCGCGAGTTCGAGCGCGCCCTGCGCAGCGCCTCGCCCGCAGTTCGCCAGGAGCTCATCGCCGCCGCGTCGCGGACGATGTACGAGCGCCTCTGAGCGACGGCGGCGCACGCCGCCACACCTCCGATCGAGGTCCCGCACACCCGTGCGTGGACCTCGTTCGTGCTTTAAGGCCGCGGATCATCATGCTGAGCCACGCGAAACAAGCCACCCGGAACAAGCCACCCGGAACAAGCCACCCGGAACAACCGGTGCGCGATCCGACTTGTCCCTGGATGTGAGCAGCTCAGGCCTCGACACGACTGACACTCCCGCCCGCGTACGCGCTCCGCAGTTGCGGGCCGGCGCCTGGCTCAACGTCGCCGAACCGCTGAGCCTCGACGCGCTGCGCGGGCGCTTCGTCCTGCTGGACTTCTGGACCTCGTGCTGCGGCAACTGCCTGCACGTGCTGGACGAATTACGCCCGCTCGAAGCCGAGTACGCCGACGTGCTCACCGTCGTCGGGGTGCACTCTCCGAAGTTCCCGCACGAGGCGCTGCCCTCGACGGTCGCGGCGGCGATCGAGCGGTACGGCGTCGCACATCCGGTGCTCAACGACCCCGAGCTGCTGCTGTGGCAGCAGTACGCCGTGCGGGCCTGGCCGACCCTGGTGCTGATCGACCCCGAGGGATACCTGGTCGCCCAGGCCGCCGGCGAGGGCCATGTGCCGGCGCTCGCCACCCGCCTCGCCGCACTCGTCGCAGAGCATGAGGCGCGCGGCACGCTGCGGCGCGGGCCTGGCCCCGTGGTCGTGGACCGCGCAACCACCGGCACGCTGCGTTACCCGGCCGGCGCCCTGCTGCTGCCCGCCGAACGCACCGGACGCGATGCCGCCACCCTGCTCGTCGCGGACGCCGGCCACCATCAGCTCGCCGAGCTCACCGCGGACGGCGGCTCGGAGCTGCGTCGCATCGGCACCGGCACCCGAGGCCGGCGCGACGGCAGCGCGGACAGCGCCGAGTTCGCCGAGCCGAACGGTCTCGCCCTGCTGCCGGCCGGCCGCGCGCCGTTCGACGTCCTCGTGGCCGACACCGCCAACCACGTCCTGCGCGGCGTGCGCCTCACCGACGGGGCCGTCGTCGCCACCCTCGACCTGCCGGCCGCGCTGGCCGGGACCGCCACCGTCACCGGGCCGATCCCGGCGGTGCTCTCCCCGTGGGACGTCGCCTGGTGGCCGGCCCGTAACCGCGCCGTGGTGGCTGCCGCCGGCGTGCACCTGCTGCTCGAGGTCGACCCGGCCAGCGGAGCGACCGATGTCCTCGCCGGCACCACCGTCGAGGGGGTCCGCGACGGCGCCGCCGCCGACGCCTGGCTCGCCCAGCCGTCCGGGCTCGCCGTCGACGGCGAGCGGGTGTGGTTCGTGGACGCCGAGTCGTCCGCACTGCGCTACGTGACCGCGGACCGCACCGTGCACACCGCCGTCGGCGAAGGGTTGTTCGACTTCGGCCACGTGGACGGCCCGGCGAACAACGCCCGCCTGCAGCACCCGCTCGGCCTGGCCGTGCTGCCCGACGGCTCGCTCGCGCTCGCCGACACCTACAACGGCGCGCTGCGCCGCTACGACCCCGGCACCGACACCGTCACGACCCTCGCCCGCGGCCTCGCCGAACCGGCAGACGTGATCGTCGTCGGCGGGGCTCCCGTCGTGGTCGAATCGGCAGCGCATCGGATCGTGCGCCCGACCGTCGCCGCCGAGGACGTCGCCGGTCCGGCCGTGCAGACCAACCGCCCGCCGGTAGCCGTCCGGGCGGGCCGGGTGGAGCTCACCGTCGCCTTCGACGTGCCGGACGGGCGCGCGCTGGACGACCGGTACGGCCCGGCGACGCGGCTGTCGGTGTCGGCGTCACCCACCGGCATCTTGAGCAGCGGCGCCGGCGAGTCGCAGCAGCTGCACCGCACGCTGCAAGTCACCGGAAGCGGGGTGCTGCAGGTCGTCGCCCAGGTGGCCAGCTGCGACGACGACCCGGCGGTGGAGCACCCGGCGTGCCATCTCACCCGCCAGGACTGGGGAGTTCCGGTGGTGATCGACCCGGACGGCACCGACGTCCTGCGGTTGGTGCTGCTCGGCTGACGATCGCTCTGCGCTAGCTTCGGACCGGTGAGCAATGTCGCGGGCAATCACCGGGTGCGCATCGCGCTGCAGTTGCAGCAGCAACATGCCGACTACCCGGCCATCCGCCGGGCGGTGCACGAGGCCGAGGAGCTCGGCGCCGACATCGTGTTCAACTGGGACCACTTCTATCCGCTGTCAGGGGACTCCGACGGCAAGCATTTCGAGTGCTGGACGATGCTCGGCGCCTGGGCGGAGCAGACCTCGCGCGTCGAGATCGGCGCGCTGGTCACCTGCAACAGTTACCGCAATCCGGAGTTGCTCGCCGACATGGCCCGCACCGTCGACCACCTGAGCGGCGGACGGGTCATCCTCGGCATCGGCTCGGGCTGGTTCCAGAAGGACTACGACGAGTACGGCTACGAGTTCGGCACGAAGGGCGCCCGGCTCGACCGCCTCGCCGCCGACCTGCCGCGCATCGAGACGAGGTGGGCGAAGCTGAACCCGGCCCCGACGCGGGACATCCCAGTGCTCATCGGCGGGGGCGGCGAGAAGAAGACCTTGCGCCTGGTGGCCCGGCACGCGCAGATCTGGCACTCGTTCAGCGACGCGGCCACGCTGCGCCGCAAGTCCGAGATCCTCGCCGCGCACTGCGCCGACGTCGGCCGCGATCCGGCCGAGATCGAACGCTCGGTCGGGGTGCGCGGCGAACCGGGCGCGGTCGCCTCCGAACTGCTCGACGCCGGCGCCCGCCTGTTCACAGTGGGGGTGGGCGGGCCGGACTACGACCTCGCCCCGCTAAAGCGCTGGATCGCCTGGCGCGATTCGTTGTGACCGGTTCGAAGGAGACGTCGATGGCCCGTGCGTTGTGGTTCTTCCCGGTGCCGGACGAGGCGGAGTTGCCGGAGCGGCTGCAGAAGTTGTTCGCGAAGGCGCGCGAGGCCGTCGGGTTCGTCCCCAACGTGTTCCGCGCGTACGGCTATCGCCCGGACCGGTTCTCGGCGTGGTTCGCGCACTACAAGCAGCTGCACGAGCCGAGCGAGCACCTCGACGAGGCCGACCGCGAGATGATCGCCGTCGTCGTGAGCGCATGGAACCGCTGCACCTACTGCATCGTTTCGCACGGGCACGCGCTGCGTAAGGCGCTGGGCGACGAGGTGCTCGCCGACTACATCGCCACCAACTGGCGCCACGCCGGCCTGGACGAGCGCCGCTACACAATCTGCGAGTTCGCCGAGAAGCTCACCGACCGTCCGCACGAAATGAGCGAGGCCGACCTCGCCCGGCTCGAGGGAGTCGGGTTGAGCAAGCACGAGGTCTGGGACGTCGTCGAGATCACGGCGATGTACAACTTCACCAATCGGATGGCCCTGGCGACCGGCCAGATGCCCAACGAGGATTACCACCATCTCGATCGCGGAGCTTCGTGACGGCTCGGCGCTGACGAAAGGGGATCCGATGGACGACAAGTCGGTGCTCGCGCACATTCACGAGCTCGTCGACGAGGAGAAGCAACTGCGTGCGGCGCACCGCGGGCTCTCGAGCGACGACCGCCGCCGGCTCGAAACTCTCGAGATCGAGCTCGACCGCTGCTGGGACCTGCTGCGCCAGCGCCGCGCCCGCGAGGAGTTCGGCGAGGACCCCGACACTGCCAGGGAGCGCACCGGCAACGAGGTCGAGGGCTACCTGCAGTAGGCCGTCACGAGGTGATGTCCTTGCCGCCCAGCCGGGCCCAGGACAACGAGGCGAACAACGCCACGTAAGCCAGGGTGATCAGCAACCCGGTGTCGAGCTCGGTGGTACGCATCGGGTCGCGCAACAGGTCGACCCACTGCAGCCAGTAGTGGCTGGGCAGCCAGCCGTGGATCGCGGCGAGTTGCGGCACCGCGTCGGCGACCTCGCCGATGATCGTCAGCGTGAGGGTGGCCGCCATCGCGGCGATCGGCACCTCGGTCAGCGTCGAGACGAACAACCCGAGCGAGCCCACCATGAGCACGCAGGCAGCCACGTATCCAGCGGTGAGCGCGAGCCGGCCGACTCCTGCGGCAAAGGAGACCGTGGTCCCCGAGAGCAGGGTCAGCTCGCCGGAGGGGAACAGCACGAGCCCGGCGAGAGCGCCGGTGACCGCCATCGTCGCCGCGCAGGCCAGGCACCAGACGGCGATCGCGGTGAACTTCGTGGTCAGCAGCCGGGTGCGGCCGACAGGGACGACGAGCAGGTAGCGCAGCGTGCCGGTGCTCGCCTCGCCCGAGACCGCGTCGCCGGCTACGACCGCGACGACGAGGGGGAGGAACAGCGGGCCGGACACGAGAAACGCGGCGAGCGGCGCGAACAACCCGTTCTGGGTGATCCCGCCGAAGATCGCGCCGCTGTCGCGCGCCGGACCGGTCACTCGCACCGCCACCGAGATGAGCACGGGGACGAGGCCCAAGAGGATCAGCAGCGCGATGTTGCGGCGGCGGGTGAACACCATGCGCAGTTCGGAGCGCAGGAAGCGCAGCGCGAGCGCGTCAGGCAGAGACATCGAAGCCCTCGCCGGTGAGTTCGACGAACTGCTCTTCCAACGCAGCCCGCTCGACGGCGAACGCGCACACGTCGACGCCGGCGTGCACCAGCTCGGCGACCAACTTCTCGGGCCGGGCCGTGCCGAGCAGGGCGGTGACGATCGGTCCAGCGCAGCTGATCTCGGCGAGCCCGTGCGCGGCGAGCACCCGCGCCGCACCGTCAGGTTGCGTTGTCTCGACGCGGACCCGGGCCGCCTGCCGCGCGCGCAGTTCGGCGAGCTCGCCCTGCCAGACCAGGCGCCCGGCGCTCATCACACCGACATGGCTGCACACCTGCTCGACCTCGCCGAGCAGGTGCGAGGACAGGAAGACGGTGACACCGTCGCCGGCGAGGTCGGCGACGAGCGCGCGCACTTCGCGGGTGCCCTGGGGGTCCAGGCCGTTGGTCGGCTCGTCCAGGATGAGAAGGTCGCGCGGTTGCAGCAACGCTGCCGCGATGCCGAGCCGCTGGCGCATGCCCAGCGAGTAGGCGCGGTAGCGCTTTCCGGCCGCCGCGCCGAGCCCGACTCGCTCGAGCGCCAGGTCGATGCGGTGCCGGGACGTGCGGGCGTCCGCGGTGCGGTCAGCGGCGTCGAGACGTGCGAGGTTGGCCCGTCCGGTGAGGTATGGATGGAAGGCCGGGCCCTCCACGAGCGCCCCGACCCGTTGCAGAGCGCGGGAGCCGCCCGAGGCGAAGTCGACGCCCAGCAGGGTGTGCGAGCCAGAGGTGGGGAACACCAGGCCGAGCAGCATGCGGATCGTCGTCGTCTTGCCGGAACCGTTGGGGCCGAGGAACCCGTAGACGCTGCCGGCGGGCACGTGCAGATCGAGACGGTCGACGGCAGCGACCGCCTTGAACCTCTTGGTCAGGCCCGTGGACGTGACCGCGGCGGCCGGTTCGGCTACGGGGGCCACCCGGCCCTACTTAGTCGCCGTCGTCGCCGTCGTCGCCGCGGCCGCGTACAGCACACCCGGGTCGACGGCGCCGGCGAGGATGCGACCGCTCTTGGTGAACAGCACGTTCAGCAGGCTGGTCTGCAGCAACCGGCCGCTGCCCCAACTGCCCGCCACCGGCGTCAGCGCTTGCGCCAGCAGCCCGCTGCCGAGGTGGACCGGGCGTGCGGGACGGTAGTCGACCACCGTCGACCATCCGGAGTTCAGCAACCGCCACTGGGGGCCGGCCGCGCTCGTCGTGCTGTCGCCGATCAGTCCCCGCCATTGCCGCACCGTCGCGCCCGCGGGCGGCGAGAAGCTGAACACGGTGTCGGCCGGGGTGGCGAACCGGATGCTCGTGTAAGCGACGTCCACGGCTGGCGTGGTCGCACCGCGCGGGTACACCCGCACGGCGAGCGGCAGCTTGGTGGCGGCGTCGACTGCGACCTGCACCGAGCCGATGAGTGAGGAGTCGGTGCGCGGCTTCAGCACGAGGTCGTAGGTGGGCCGGTGCGCGACCTGACCGCCCTCGCGCACGGCTACGCGGGTGTCCCCGCCGAGCGCGGTGAGTACCTCGCGGCTCAGGCTCTGCGGGGTGGCGGGCAGCGTCGACATCGGCGCCGGCAGCGTGCGTGCGCCGCGGTCGCCACGCGAATGTTCCGGCAGTACCGCGTGCATCGCGACGCGATCGGCGCTGGACCACTTCCACACGTTCTGCCCGTCGCGGAACAGGTCGGTCTCGTCGGTAGCGCCGAGAATCGCGATCCGCTGCTTGTCCTCGCCGCCGTACCAGACCTGCAGCGTGTGCGAGCCGCTCAGCAGCGACAGCAGCGTCGTGTTGTCCTCGGCTGCGCCGAACGAGGGCAGCGCGGGCAGGCCGAGCGACATGTGCGACACGGCGGTCCCGGAGAACCCGGTGACCCCGGCCGCGTGCACGTCGGCGATCAGCGCTTCGGGCGTGACGGGCGGAAGCCGCTCCGCGCTGGCATTCGCGCGGAACAGGCCGCCGGCGTACAGGCCTACGACGGCGATCGCGGCGACGACGGCGGTGGGAGCCAACCAACGCAACGACCGGTGCCGTCGCAGAATGGGGGGCGCGTCCACTGGACCTAGGGTGCGTGTAACGCACTGTGATGGGGCTGAGGCATTCGGCCCCGGGAAAGAGGTCACACTGCAGGCTGAGAATGTCTTAGTCGAGACGAGGATGACAGCGACAACGTGAGGAGACCCCCGTGCGACTGCTGATCGTCGAGGACGAGGTGCGGCTCGCCTCAGCGCTGCAGCGAGGGCTGGGCGCCGAGGGGTTCACCGTCGACGTCGCGCATACCGGTCCGGACGGCCTGCACCTGGCGCAAGAGACCAACTACGACGCGGTGATTCTCGACATCATGCTGCCGGAGCTGTCCGGCTACCGGATCATCGAGCAACTGCGCGCGGCCGAGAACTGGGTGCCGATCCTGATGCTCACCGCGAAGGACGGCGAGTACGACGAGGCCGACGCGCTCGACCTCGGCGCCGACGACTACCTGACCAAGCCGTTCTCGTTCGTCGTGCTGCTCGCCCGCATCCGCGCGCTGTTGCGCCGCGGCGTCACCCCACGACCGGCGGCCCTGACCGTCGACGATCTCGTCCTCGACCCGGCGGCGCACACCGTGCGGCGCGGCGAGTCGAACATCGAGCTGACACCGCGCGAGTTCTCGCTGCTCGAGTACCTCATGCGGCGGGCCGGGGACGCGGTCAGCAAGGCCGACATCCTGCACCACGTGTGGGACGCCAACTACGACGGCGACGCGAACGTCGTCGAGGTGTACGTCGGCTACCTGCGCCGCAAGATCGACGTTCCGTTCAACCGGCAGAGCCTGCAGACCGTTCGCGGAGCCGGCTACCGCCTGACTGCCGAAGGCTGACCTGTGCGGCGTCGCCTCAGCACGGTGTTGAGGCGCGCAGTCGCCCTGCCCCGCCAGTGGTGGGCCCGCCAGTCGCTGCGCGCCCGCCTCACCCTGCTCGCGACCGCGCTGTTCTCGCTGGCGGTCATCACCGGCGCGGTGCTGCTGCTCGTCCTGCAGCGTTACGCGCTGACCCGGATCCTCGACCAGTCGGCGCGCAAGACCGCCAGCGACATCTCGCGGCAGGTGCGCACCGGCGACCTGCCGCGCACCGTGGCGCCGACCACCGGCGGCATCAGCGCGGTGCAGGTACTCGACGCCCACAACGGCGTCCTCGCGGCCTCGCAGGGCGCCGACCACACCACGTCGCTGCTGACACCCGACCAGCTCGCCCAGGTGCGCGCCGGTAAGCATCTGGAGATCGACAGCACGACCTCTGACGCCCGGCTGCGCGTCCTCGGCCACAAGGTGGGCCGGCGGACCGTGGTGGTGTTCACCGATTTCAGCCGCGTGGACGACAGCCTGCGCATCCTCACCCGCGCGGCGCTGATCGGCGGGCCGCTGGCGGTGCTGCTGATGGCCGGAGCGACCTACTTCGTCGTCGCGCTCACGCTGCGTCCAGTGGCAGCGTTGCGGCACGGCGCGGCCGACATCACCGCGGCCGGGCTGCCGGAGCAGCGGCTCCCGGTACCCGGGGCGCAGGACGAGATCCACCGGCTGGCGCTGACGCTGAACGCGATGCTCGACCGCATCGACTCGGCGACCAGCCGGCAGCGCACCTTCGTCGGCGACGCGGCCCACGAGCTGCGCTCGCCGCTCGCCTCGCTGCGCGTGCAACTCGAGGTCGGCCGGCGGCTCGGCCCGACCGCCGACTGGCCCGGCCTGATCGACGACGTGCTGGTCGACGTCGACCGGCTCGAGCGGCTCGTCGGCGACCTGCTCACCCTCGCCCGGCTCGACGAGGCGGGTGCCGCGACCCGGCGCGAACCGGTCGACCTCGCCGAACTCGTCGGCCGGGTCGTCCCCGGGTACCAGCACGCACGGGTGCGGGTCACCGCCGACTGCGAACCGGTCACCGTTCAGGGCGATCCCGACGCGCTGCGCCGGGTGGTGGTCAACCTCGTCGACAACGCCGTCCGCCACGCGCGCAGCGCCGTCTCGGTGTCGATCGGACCCGAGCGGCGTAAAGGCGGCAACGTCGCCAAGCTGGAAGTCGTCGACGACGGGCCCGGCATTCCGGAACCGGAACGGCAAAAGGTGTTCGACCGCTTCTACCGGGTGCAGGAGTCGCGTTCCCGCGAGACCGGCGGTACCGGACTCGGCCTGCCGATCGTGCGAGACATCGTCCGCAACCACAGCGGCCGGATACGGCTCACCGATCGTGCCGACGGCAGGCCCGGGCTGCGGGCCGTGGTGATCCTGCCGGTACCGGAGTAGCGGAACTCAGCACGGCGGCAGGCCGCCCGGTGAACTGCTCGACGACTCCGCCGCCGGCGAGCCGCTCGCGCTCGCGCTGGCGCTGGAACTCGCGCCCGTGCTCGGCGACGTCGGCGGCGGCGTCGGGGGTACGGACGTGCACGTCGGCGGCGGCGCGACGTAGTGGTACACGGTCAGGGTGACCTTCTGCGTCACCGGATAGGCCTGCTTCGGCGTGGGGCTCTCGTCGGCGACGATGCCGTCCTTCTTCGGGTTCGAGGTGGTCACCGACCGCTCGACGTGGTCGGTGAACTGGTGGCGGTCCAGTGTGGCCCGGGCGTCCTCGATGTTCATGCCGCGCACGTCGGGCAGCCGCACCGTGCCGGTCGAGACGTCGAGCACGATCGTCGTCCCCGGCTTCACGGTCGTGTACTGCTGCGTCTCCTGCCGAACCACCTTGCCCTCGGGCTGCGTGGAGTGCACCTTGTGCCGCTTGGCGTTCAGGTGTGACTCGTGCAGGGTCTGCACCGCCTGGTTGTACGACTGGCCCTCGACGAACGGCACCTGCACCAGCCGGGGGGTGAACAGGTGGTAGAAGACCGTCGAGCCCTTGCTCAGCTTCGTGCCCGGTTTCGGCTCGGTGATGCACACCTCGCCCTTGCGAATCGTCGGCGCGCCCGGGCAGGGGCCGTTGGAATCGGCGCCCTGCTTGGGCACGAGGCCCTGCTGCTTGATCGACTGGATGGCCGCCTGCGGCAGCTGCCCGGCGACCGAGCGCAGGGTCACCATCTTCACTCCGCCGCTGCTCGACCCGGTGTCCAGGATGATGAACGCCGCGGCGCCGATCACCAGCAGCAGCGCGAGCACCACGGCGGCCCAGATCAGCCCGGTGCGCCGCTCGTCGCGGTCGTCCTGGGCGTAGTCACCGCGCCGCGGCATGACCGGCGGTGGCGGGGTTCGCGCGATGAACTGCGTGCGTTCGGCGTCGGTCATCACGGCCTCGGCCATGACTGGTTGGTTGGCCAGCGCGCGCTGCAGGTCGGCCCGCATCTCACCGGCGGACTGGTAGCGGTTGAGCTGGTTCTTCGCCAGCGCCTTCATCACGATCGAGTCCACCGAGCGGGGCAGCTCGGGGTTGCGAGCCGACGGCGCGACCGGGTTCTCGCGGACGTGCTGGTAGGCGACGGCGACGGGAGAATCGCCCTGGAACGGCGGCACGCCGGTGACGAGCTCGTAGAGCAGGCAGCCCGTGGAGTAGACGTCGGAGCGGGCGTCCACCGCCTCACCGCGCGCCTGCTCGGGAGACAGGTACTGCGCGGTGCCGATCACGTTCGCCGTCTGGGTCACGGTGGCCGAGGTGTCTGCGACGGCGCGGGCGATGCCGAAGTCCATCACCTTCACCGCGCCGGACTGCGTGATCATCACGTTGGCGGGCTTGATGTCGCGGTGGATGATCCCGTTGCGGTGGCTGAAATCGAGCGCACTGCAGACGTCGGCCACGATCTCCATGGCGCGCCGCCCCGGCAGCCGGCCCTCGCTCTTGAGGATGTCGCGCAGCGTGCGGCCCTCGACGAACTCCATGACGATGAACGGCACCGCGGTGCCGTCGGCGGCGAGGTCCTCGCCGGTGTCGTAGACCGAGACGATCGACGGGTGGTTGAGCCCGGCGGCGGAGTGCGCCTCGCGACGGAACCGGTTGAGGAACGACGGGTCGCGTGCGAGGTCGGCGCGCAGGACCTTGATGGCCACCTCGCGGTTGAGGCGAGTGTCATAACCGCGGTGCACCTCGGCCATGCCTCCGTAGCCGATCAGCTCACCCAGCTCGTAACGGCTGCCGACGATCCTCGGCTGCGTCATCCTCGATCCTCACTGCTCTTCCGGGGGCCGGACACGTCAACTCCCCGCGGGTGATCTCAGGTAGGCCAACATGACCTTTTTCGCCACCGGCGCGGCCGCGAGGCCGCCGGTGGTCTCATTGCCGTTGACCCCGCCGTTCTCGAGGATCACCGCGACGGCGATCTTCGGCTGCCCCTGCTTCAACGCGAAGCCGGTGAACCACGCGTCGGGCGGCGGGCAATGCGTCGCCGAGTTCGACGCGCAGTGGTCGGCGGTGCCGGTCTTCCCGCCGACCGTGACGGACGGCAGCTCGGTGATGTTCGCGTCGCCGCCGGTGCCCTCGGGGCTGGTCACGACGTCCTCCATCATCTGGATCATGTCGGCGTCCAGCGACGGGTCGATCACCTGGCTGAGCTGCTGCGGCGGGGGATGCGGCAGCGGCGACAGGTTCGGCCCCAGTTCCTTGGCGACCAGGTAGGGCCTCATGAGCGTGCCGTTATTCGCCACGGCGGCCGACAGCATCGCCGCCTGCAGCGGCGTGATACCGACGTCGTGCTGGCCGATGGCCGTCTGCGCAAGGGTGTCCGGCGAGTGCAGGTCCGAGACGCTGCCGGGCGTCGACCGGCACACCGACAGCGGCGTGCGCAGCGCCGGTGGATCGCAGAAGTCGGGCGGTCCCTGCCCGGGGTAGGGGCGGTCGAAGCCGAACTTGTGCGCCTCGTCGGCGATCGTGCTGCCGCCGAGCTTGTTCACCGCCAGCTCGGCGAACGCGGTGTTGCACGACTTCGCGAACGCGTAGTCGAGCGTGGCCGTCTTGCCGTTCTGGCACACCTCGCCGTCGAAGTTCTCGATGCACGGCCCGCCGCTCGTGCTCGTCGACGAGCACGCCGTGGTGCGTTGCGGCTCCAGCGGCCAGTAGGAGTTCGGTGCGGGTATCGACGTGCTCGGCGTGATCCCGCCGCCGGGCAGCGACAGCGCCGCCGCCGAGTCGATGATCTTGAACATGGACCCGGCCGGGTAGATCTGGCGGAACGCCTTGTTCGACAGCGGGCTGATCGCGTACGGGTTCTGCCGGAAGTAGCTCGTGGGATCGTTCGGGACGTTCTTGCAGGTGCGTTCGCGCACCTGCAACTGATGGTGGATCCGCATGCGCAGCTGGGCGCGGGTCTCGCCGCGCCGCTGCGTGGTGTCCAGTTCGACGTAGCAGTTGTAGGCGTGCGCGATCTCGTCGGCGTTGTGCGAGCTCAGCGCGTTCGGGTCGTAGGACGGCGTCGACACGTCGGCGAGGATGGCGCCGGTGCGCGGGTCGAGGGCGACGACGGCGCCCGGGCGGCCGTCCATCGCCGCGTAGGCGGCCTCCTGGGCGGCCTTGTTGACGGTGAGCACAACGCTGCCCCCGCGGGGGTCCCGGCCGGTGAGGATGTCGGTGAGCTTGGTGGTGAACAGCCGCGGGTCGTCGCCGGTGAGGATGCTGTTCTCGGCGCTTTCGATACCGGTGCTGCCGTAGGTGAACGAGAAGTAGCCGGTGACCGGCGCGTACACCGGGCCCTTCGGGTAGACGCGCCGGTACTTCAGCTCGTCGTTCGTCGCCTTCGACTCGGCGACCGCGGTGCCGGTGACCACGATCTGGCCGCGCGGGTTCGAGTACTCGTTGAGCAGCACCCGTCGGTTGTCCGGGTTGCTCGACAGCGAGTTGCCCTGCACCACCTGCACGACGTTGAGGTTGACGAACAGGGCGAGGAACAGGATCCCGATGGCCACGGCCACCTTGCGCATCGGACGGTTCACGCAGCCACCGCCTTGACCGGTTCGGCCACGCGGGCCGGCGGCGTGGTAGCCGGCCGGCGCGCGGCGTCGGAGATGCGCAGCAGCAGCGCCAGGATCGCCCAGCTACCCAGCAGCGACGACCCGCCGTAGGAGAGGAACGGGGTGGTCAGCCCGGTCTCGGGAAGCAGGCGGGTGACGCCGGCGACGACGACGAACAGCTGCAGGGCGAGCAGGAACGACAGGCCGCAGGCGAGCAGCTTGCCGAAGGAGTCGCGCACGGCAAGCCCCGCCGCAAACCCGCGGGCGACGAGCACGCCGTAGACCGCGAGCAGCCCGGCCAGCCCGAACAGCCCGATCTCCTCACCGAAGGAGGAGATGATGAAGTCCGTTGCCGGCAGCGGCACGAGTTCCGGATGCCCGTTGCCCAGCCCCGTCCCGAAGATCCCGCCGGTGCCCAGGCCGAACAGCGACTGGCGCAGCTGATAGCCGGTGGCGTCGTACTGCGGCGCGAAGGTGTGCAGCCACACACCCACCCGGGTCTGCACCGTCCCGAACAGCTGGTAGGCGACGTACGCGCCGCCGGCGAACAGGACGAGGCCGACGATGACCCAGCTGACCCGCTCGGTGGCCACGTACAGCAGCACGATGAACACCCCGAAGAACAGCAGCGACGTGCCCAGGTCGTGGCCCCGGATGAGCACGCCGATACAGATGAGCCAGGCGAGCAGCAACGGGCCGAAGTCGCGCCCGCGGGGGAAGTCGATGCCCAGGAAGCGCCGCCCGGCCAGCGCGAGCACGTCGCGCTTCTGCACGAGGTAGGCAGCGCCGAAGATGGTGAGCAGGATCTTGGCGAACTCGCCGGGTTGGATGGAGAAGCCGGCCAGCCGGATCCAGATGCGCGCGCCGTTGACCTCGCTGATGCTCGCCGGCAGCACCGCGGGCAGCACCAGGAAGAACAGGCCGATCAACGCGAGCGTGTACGCGTACCGCTGCAGGACGCGGTGGTCGCGGACGATCATGATGATGGCGATGAACAGCGCGACGCCGATCGCGGTCCACAGCACCTGGGTGGGCGCCTCCGCGCCGGGGAAGGGCAGCCCGTTCTGCTCGTCCTGCTGCTTCAGGCCGAGATCGAGCCGGTGGATCATCACCAGGCCCAGGCCGTTGAGCAGCACGACGACGGGTAGCAGCAGCGGGTCGGCGTACGGGGCGACGCGCCGGATGACGAGGTGCGTCAGCAGGCCGGCGACCAGCGGCACCGCCGCGTAGGTGGCGAGGTGCGAGGAGAACTTGCCGAATTTCGCCGCCTCGACGGCTGCTTCGGCGGCCACGACGATGAGCACGGCGAACACCAGCAGCAGCAACTCGGTGTTGCGCCGCGTCGGGATCCGGACCTGCGGATTGACCGTGCTCATCGCGGGGTCCTGCAGGGTGCGCCGGGGGAGGGCTCCGGCCGGGTTCGGGTCGAGTTCGTCGAGGTCGGGGCGGGCGTGCTACCCGATCCGGCGGTCTTGGTGGAGCCGGGCAGCCCGGCCCCGACCGTGCCGCTGCCGTGCCGGCTCGCGGGGATCGTGCCGAGTGACTTCGTCGGCGTGCCCGGCTTCACGCCTTGGCCGGTCGCCCGGGCGGACTGCGAGACGGCATGACCGGCCGCCGTCGTGGCGGTGCGCCGCGGCGGCGCTGACGTCTGCCGGTTCTTCCCCGAGCTCGCCGTCGCGTGCACCCGGCGCGTGGCCGAGGCCGAGGATGCCGCGGCGGTGCTGGTCGCCGTGTGCGACGTGGCCGGCGTCGAGCCCGGCGCCGTGGTCGTCGGCACCGGAGTGGTCGGGCAGAACGGCATGATGTGGTCGTGCAGGTTGCGCACGATCTTCTCGGCGTCGCTCTCGCTGGCGGCGGTGATGCCGGACGCGATCTGGCTGCGCACGTTCGGGTACAGGTCGTCCACCCGCAGATCCGACACCCGGTACACCGTGAAGAACTTGAGCGGGCCGAATTCGGTGTTCACGCCGCGGTAGATGGCGACGTCGGAGTCGGCGCGTCCGACGAAGTACTGGGTCTGCGCCCAGGCGTACGTGCCGCCGAGCGCGGCGAGCATCAGCACGACGATGCCGAGCACCAGCGCCCACGGCCGCCAGGAGCGGCGGGTGCGGTGCGGGGTCGGTGCGGCGGCGGCGGGCTCCGGCTTGCTGACCAAGGCCTTGGCGCGCTCAGCGGGGCTGCCGCCGGAATCCGGCACGTCGGCCGCGGCCGGGTCGACGAACGCGCCGGCAACGATCGGGACGTCGTTGATCCGGTCGCCGGTGCGCGCGTTGCGGACGTCGGCGACGATCACCGTGACGTTGTCCGGACCGCCGCCGCGCAGCGCGAGCTCGACGAGCCGGTCGGCGGCCTCCTGCGGATCCTCGATGCGCAGGGTTTCCAGGATCGTCTCGGTGGAGACGACGTCGGACAGCCCGTCTGAGCACAGCAGGTAGCGGTCGCCGTCGCGCGCTTCGCGGATGGAGACGTCCGGCTCGACGTCGGTGCCGAGCAGCGCGCGCAGGATCACCGACTTGCGCGGGTGGTCCTTGGCCTCCTCGGGGGTGAGCTTGCCGGAGTCGACGAGGTACTGGACGTAGGTGTCGTCGTGGGTGATCTGGGCGAGCCGGTCGTTGCGCAGCAAATAGGCGCGGGAGTCACCGACGTGCACCAGGCCCACCTGCGAGCCGACGAAACGCAGCGCGGTGAGGGTCGTCCCCATACCCTCGAGTTCCTTGCGCTGCTTGACCGCATCGGCGATGCGCTGGTTGGCCTCGATCACCGAGTCGCGCAGGGCGCCCATGAGGTCGTCGATGCGGCGATCCTCGTCGAGCGGCTCCAGCGTGCCGATGACGATCTTGCTGGCCACCTCGCCCGCGGCGTGCCCGCCCATGCCGTCGGCGATCGCGAGCAGCCGGGGACCCGCATAGACCGAATCCTCGTTGTTGCCTCGCACGAGCCCGAGGTCGGAGCGGACCGCGTAGCTGAGGTACAGGGCCATCAGCGCAGTTCCAGGACGGTCTTGCCGATGCGCAGCGGTACCCCGACCTCGAGGGGCGTCGGACCGTCGACCTTGCGCTGCCCGAGGTAGGTGCCGTTGGTGGAGCCGAGGTCCTCGACGACCCAGAGCCCGTCCTGCAGGCTGATGCGCGCGTGACGCGTGCTGGCGTAGTCGTCCTCGAGCACGAGCGTGGAGTCGTTGGCCCGGCCGATGAGCACCGGGGCGCCGGTGAGCCCGATGCGGGTGCCGGTCAGCCCGCCCTCGGTGACCAGCAGGTGCGACGGCGCCCCGGAACTGCGGCGCTGCGGCTCCGAACCCTTGCTCTTGCCGCGGCGGCGGGCCGGCGGGGGCACGCCGATCCGCGGCTGGCCGCTGGTGCGCAGATCGGAGCGGATGACGCGCATGGTGGCGAGGACGAACAGCCACAGCACCGCGAGGAACCCGAAACGCATCAGCTGCAGCGCGAGCGCGGAGTTCATTCGTCCGCACCTCCCTGCCGTGCGGTCACCGGCGCTCTCGCGGCTCGTGGTGGAACACGATGCGCGTGTGCCCGACCCTGATCACGTCGCCGTGGCGCAGCACCTGGCTGCTGATCTCGCGCCCGTTGACCGCGGTGCCGTTCGTGGAGCCGAGGTCGTACGCCGTCGCGTTGTCGCCGTCGTACTGGATGTCGAGGTGGCGCCGTGAGACGCCCTGGTCGAGCAGCTGCAGATCGCTGTCGGTGCCCCGCCCGATCACGTTGCTGCCCTGCTGCAGGTCGTAGCGCTGGTGGGTCTGGTCGACGACGAGCATCGCCGTCCCGCTGCCGTGCTGGGGCGGCGCCGGCGGTTGCTGGTACGGCGACGCCGACTGCTGCCCGTAGCCCGGCCCGGGGCTGTACGGCGCTCCGGGTGGCCCGGCCGGAGTCGGAACCGGCGCGGCCGGCGCGCCGTAGCCGGCGGGCATGCCCGGGGCACCGGCAGAAGGCTGCGGCTGCCGCTGCTGCTGCGGCGCCTGCTGGCCGGGGTACTCACCGAGCGGCACGCCGGGAACGACCGGCATCGACAGCGAGTCGTAGGGCCGGCGGCGGGGCGGCGCCTTGGGTTCCATCCGCGAGGCCACGCCGAACACCCCGGTGTGCAACTCGTCGTCGCGGGCGAGGTAGACCTCGATGTCGCCGATGGTCTCCCACCGGTTCTCGTCCAAGTACTCCTGCACCAACTCGGCCAGGGAATTGGTGAGCTGCGCCTCCCACGGAACCAGCCGCTCGTAGTCGGTCGGCGCGAGCGTGACCCGGTACCGGTTGGGCGAGAGCACCTGACCGTTGCCCATGACGTTGCGCTTGTCGGCAGCCTCGCGCTGCAGGGCCGAACCGATCTCGACCGGCTCCACCTGTCCCTTGAAAACGCGTGCGAAGGCTCCACCGACGAGGCCCTCGAGGCGACGCTCGAATCGCTGGGCCAGGCTCACGCGTTCCTCCCGGGGGGCGTGCGGGCACGGACGAGTACGCGTCGGCTGGACGCGGTCCGACGAGTCTATCGGGCGCGCCTGTGGGACCCGCGAATCGCGGGGGGCCGCCCGTGCTAACGTGACTTCGCCAATCAGGCGCCCCGAAACGGGTGCGCGCCGGGCAAGTGGCGGAATGGCAGACGCGCACGGTTCAGGTCCGTGTGTCCGAAAGGACGTGGGGGTTCAACTCCCCCCTTGCCCACTCTCGAACTCGACTCGACTCAGCTCAAGCCGTCACACCTCCGTGCGCGCACGTTGGCCGATCGCGTGCAGCAGGATGCCTTCGCGCAGCGCCCACGGACACACCTCGACGCGGCGCAGATCGAGAGCTTCCATGGTCAGCCGCGCGACGAGCGTCCCGGCGAGCAACTGCTGGGCGCGGGCCCGCTTGACGCCCTGCAGCTTGGCCCGCTTCTTGCTGGGCATCTTCGCCAGTCGCGGCAACCAACGATCCAGGTCTGCGGCGTCGACGCTGCGCGGCACGAACGGTCCCTTGCGCTGTGGCGGCGATCCGGTGAGCCGGGCGAGTTGCTTGAACGTCTTCGAGGTGCCGATCGCGCACGCCGGCGCACCTTCCCAGCGCAGTCGATCGGTGACCTCGCGCAGCGTGGAGCGGATGTGTCGGCGCAGCGCCTTGACGTCGGCCCTGGCGGGCGGGTCATCGGGAAGGAAGGCACGGGTGAGCCGACCGGCGCCCAGCGGCAAGGAGACGGCGAGGTCCGGCTCGGCGTCGCGGCCCAACGCGATCTCCATCGATCCACCGCCGATGTCGAGCAGCAGCAGGCGTCCCGCGGACCAGCCGTACCAGCGGTGCACCGCCGTGTAGGTCAGCCGCGCCTCGTCCTCGCCGCTGAGGTATTCCGGACGGACCTTCGTCAGCGATTCGACGCGGTCCAACACTTCCTGACGGTTGTCGGCGTCCCGGACCGCGGCGGTGGCGAACACGAACAGCCGGCCGACCTCGTGCGCGGTGGCGGCGGCTACGGCCTCCCGGGTGGCGCCGGCCACCCGCTCGATGCCCTTCGGGGTGATCGTCCCGTCGTCGCCGATCTGGCTGCCGAGCCCGGTGCGGTGTTTGACGCGGTAGGCGGGTAGCGGCGGACCGCCGGGACGGACGTCGACGATCTGCAACTGTGCGGCGTTCGACCCGATGTCCAGCACCCCGACCCGCGCATTGCGCGCGGTGCCGTCCTCGCGCAGCGGCGGGAGCACGGTCACTGCCGAGCCGGAGGCTGAATCGACGTCCTTGCTGGTGCTAGCCACCGAGGTCTCACCTCGTCCAGGGGCCTGTCGCCAGAAGCGTAAGCACCGGTCGCCGCATGACCCGACTCGAGCGGCACGCGACGACCGGGTCCTGTGCCCGTTGCTCGTGATCTTCCTGCGCCCGGGCGGTCGTTGCGACCGGCGCGCAGGAAGATCCCGACGGAACCTGCCCCGCCCAGGACCTAGCGCGGTGTTGATCTCGGCCTTCCGGATGGGAGGCATGGGCCGAACGTCCCTGCCCGCCATCCGCGGCATGCGGAACCGTTGTGTCGAGGCCGCACGACGTCCCCCCAAGACGGTTCCGGCCGGATACCCCGCCAGACCATCGAGAGACGAGGAAACCCGGTGAGCGCACACGCGCACGTCGACCACGCGAACGCATCCGGGCGAAGCCGGCAGGCAGCACTCATGCTCGGGTTCGCGACGCTCGGCTTCGCCATTAACTTCTGGGCCTGGGCACTGCTGTCCCCGCTCGCGCCCGGCCTGCGTGACTCCCTGCAGCTGTCCGCGTTCGAGCAGGCGCTGCTCGTCGCCGTCCCGGTGATCGTCGGCTCACTGGGCCGCATCCCGATCGGCGCACTGACCGACAAATTCGGCGGCCGGGTGATGTTCCCGCTGGTATCCGCCGCGACCATCGTCCCGGTGCTGTTCCTGGGGACGGTGGGCCACTCCAGCCTCGGCGCGCTGCTCGTGGGCGGCTTCTTCCTCGGCATCGGCGGCACCACGTTCGCCGTGGGCGTGCCGTTCGTCAACGCCTGGTTCCCACCCCAGCGCCGCGGCATGGCCGTCGGCATCTTCGGCGCCGGTATGGGCGGCACGGCGATCAGCGCCCTGACCACGGTGCCGCTCGCCGACGCGCACGGCACCGCCACACCCTTCGTCATCACGGCCATCGCGCTCGCGGTGTATGCCGTGCTCGCGGCGGCGCTCCTGCGCGACGCTCCCGGCAGGGCCGCGCCCGCCGAGCCGCTGGGCCGCCGGCTGCTCGCCACCGCGCGCCTGCCCATCACCTGGCGTGCCTCCGCGCTGTACGCCGTCGCCTTCGGCGGCTACGTGGCCTTCAGCGTCTACCTGCCGACGTACCTGAAGAACGACTACGCGCTCAGCGCGTCCGACGCCTCCAACAAGATGGCGGGTTTCGTGCTGCTGGCGGTGCTGATGCGCCCGGTCGGCGGATGGCTTTCCGACCGGCTCGAACCGGCGCAGGTACTGACGGCCGCCTTCGCCGTCATCGCGGTGGCCGCGCTCGTGCAGTCGAGCAGCCCGGACCTCGCACCCATCGGCACGATCGCCTTCCTCACCATGGCCGCCGCCCTCGGCGCCGCCTCCGGAGCGGTCTTCGCCCTCGTCGCCCGCGGCGCTCCGCCCAACAAGGTCGGCGCGGTGACCGGCGTCGTCGGCGCCGCCGGGGGGCTCGGCGGATTCATCCCGCCGCTCGTCATGGGCGTGGTCTACGGACAGCTCGCCAGCTACGCGGTCGGCCTGCTCGCGCTCGCCGGGGTCGCGCTGCTCGTGCTCGCCCTCTCGGCACAGATCGCCCGCCGCCCGCTCGCCGGCGCGCGCTGAAATCACGGAAAGGAACACGCGATGTGCGAATACTGCGGTTGCCAGGAGATCGAGGTCATCAGCGAGCTGACCGCCGAACACGACCGGCTGCGCGAGCTCGGCCATGACCTCGCCGCCGCCGCGCGGCAGGCCGACCTGGCCGGCGCGCGACCGCTCGCCGCGGCGATGCGCGAGGTGCTGACGCCGCACACCACCGTCGAGGAGCAGGGCCTGTTTCCAGCGCTGGCCGGCGAGTTCGGCGGCCCGATCGACCGCCTCCGCCAGGAGCACCGAACCATCGACGCCGGCCTGGCCGCGCTCGCCGAGCTGGACGACCCGGTCACCTGGCCGAACTGGACCAAAGACGTCGAGGACACGCTGCAGGAGCTTTTCGAGCACATCCTCAAGGAACAGGACGGCGTCTTTCCGGCAGCCCTCGCCACATTGAGTGCGACCGAATGGGATGCGGTGGCGGCAACGCGGAACAACATTCCTGCACACGCCACATAGCCTGTGACGTCTGGGCATAAGAGTTAACAGCTGTTACACCTGATGTAGGAGCCCGCACCGACAGAGGACCTGCCGTGCCGAACCTGCGAACCCGGCACCGCCGCTTCGGCGCCGGCGTCGCCATAGCGACGGCCATCGTCTTCTGCCTGCTGCCGGAAAGCCTCGCCGCCGCGGCGCCGAGCAGTTCCAGTTCCCCGGGCAGCTGGGGCGCCGGCGCATACCGCTACCTCGAGGGCCTGGTCTGCAGCTCGCTTGCCGGCACGCCCGCCGAGATCACCACACCGCTGGCGTCCTGGTACCTCGGCGGGCCGGGCGCGCCGGCCTACCTCACCGAACCGGTCACCTCGGTGGCCGGCGTCGACTCGGCGGCGCCGCCACTACCCAGCGTCGGGCCGCAGGCCGTCCACACCGTCGTCGCCGGCGAGCCCGGCTTCGCCTCCGAGTCCGACATTGCTACCTATGCGAGCCTGATCAGCCGGTTCGGCAGCGACGGCGGCGCCGAGCAGAGCGCCGAAGTCGCGCACGCCGTACTCGCCGCGGTCTCCGGCGACCAGAGCGTCGGCGGCGAGGTGCCGCCACCCTGCGACAACACCGGCGCCGAAGCAGCCCTGCTGCGGCAGGCACGCGAGCTGGCCGGCCCCTACACGGTGACCGTCACCGGCGGCAGCAGCCCGGTACAGCCCGGCACCGCGCAGACCGTCACCGCAACCGTGCGCTCCGCGGCGGGCAAGCCGGTGCCCGACGCGCCGGTCGACTTCACCGCCCCGGACGCCGCGCTGTCGGCCCACACCGCGATGACAGGCCCCGACGGCAGCGCGGCCGTTCAACTCACCGTCCCGCTCGGCACCGACCGCCCCGCCGTTCATGTGCGCGCGAGCACCGCGTTGCCGGTCGGGCTCGACGAGGTGACCGCAACGACGAATCCCAGCGCGACGGATCCCACCGGCGCTGTCGCTCCCGCCCTGCTGGCGGCCGCCCCGGTCGAGGTGTCAGCGGCCGGCAAGGTGCGGGTGGACCGCTCCGCCGACCCGGTACTGCACGTCCGCGCCCGGCCCGGCGCGCTGGTCGTCGGCGCACCCAGCACCCCGCGGGTACGGGTGAGCGGTATGTACGGGCACCGGGCCACCGTGCAAGTCGTGGTGTCCGGCCCGGTCCCGCTGTCGCGGCACACCCTGTGCGGCAACCTCGACGGCAAGGACTTCGCGCGCACCGCCGCCACCACTTACACGCTGCAGACGACCGGCGACGTCACCGCCGCCGCCGGGCAGTGGACGCCCCACCAGCCCGGCTGCTACCAGGTCACCGCTGCACTGACCACGCTCGACGCCGTGCCGCAAGCACACGCCGACGCGGTCAGTACCAAGGCGGTCACGGTGCTCGACACAACCGCCACCGCGACTCCCGCGCTCCCACTCGTCAGCCCGGGCGACGACTCGACCGGCCGCGTGCTCCTTGCGCACGGCTACGGGCTCGCCGGCACCGCGCACGTGCGGCTGCTCGGCCCGGTCCGGCCCCGGATCGGGGCGCACCAATGCGCCGGCGTCGACTTCGCCGATGCGCCTGCCGGGCCGGCGACGACCGTGGATCTCGCCGAGGACATGTCGCGTCCGGCCGCCCACTACTCGCTGCACACCTCGAGCGTCGGCTGCTACCGGGTCGCCGGTACCGCCGTACTGCGGCTCCCGGACGGCGGCGCGGTGCACGTCCCGATCGGTGAGGACGCCGCACACCCCGTGCTCGCGATCGCCCCGCGGATCACCTACTCCATGACCCGGATCTGGGCCTACCAGCACGGCGCCGTGTCGGCGCGGGCCACCGTCATCGGCACCTTCGACGCCCCGGCACACGTCGCGCTGCGTCTCCAACGCGTATCGGACTCGCCGCTCGGCTGCCGCTCGGCCCACTTCACCGGCGCCACCCCGTCGCACACGGGCCCGGCGGTCCCGGTGGACGGCGACCTGCAGACGGTCTCGGTGTCCTCGGGGCGGTTGGCGGCCACCGGGTGCTACGCCCCCGTGGCGGTGCTCACGATGGACGCCAATCCGTCCATCACCGCGACCGGCCACTTCGTCGCACTCCGCTCGGCCGTGGAGGTCGGCCTCGACCCGCGCGACCTGCAGCAGGCCGCCACGATCGACGCCCGGGTACGCAGCGCGCCGACACCGACGCGGTGGTGGATCGGCCTGGCATTCCTGGCGCTGGCGGGAGCCGCTGTCGGCTTCGCATGGATCACCGCCCGCCGCGAGCGGGCGCCGTCCGGCAGGCCGACCGGCTGATCCGCGGCGAACGGCGCTGTGGGACTGTCGAGGCGGGTCAGCCGCAATGCCACCCACGTCACCGTACGATCTGGGTTGGATGCACGCGCTCGAAACGTCTCGAACGAAAACGGATGCGGCAACGCACGGATGCATGGCTCGCAGGCAAAACGCCGAGGTGCGACTCGACGAGCGCCGGCTGAGCGGCATACATCGGCAGACTCGGCATACAGGGAGACAGATGAGTACCGATGGTCGGTGCCTGAGCGGGGGTGATCGGCGATGACCACCAGCATCATGGGCCGGTCCGCCGGCTTCACCACCGGAGACACGCAGACCACCGCGGATCGCGCCCGGCGGGTGTGGGAGTACCGGCGCATCCTGCGGCTGATCGTCGGTCGCGACCTCAAGGTGCGCTACGCCGGATCGGCGCTCGGCTACTTGTGGACGGTTCTCGAACCGCTCGCCATGAGCGCGGTCTACTGGTTCGTCTTCACCCAGATCCTGCACCGCCAGATCGGGTTCCCGCCGTTCATCCTGTTCCTCGTCAGCGGCCAGTTGCCGTGGTTCTGGATGAGCGGCAGCATCACCGGCGCGCTGAACGCCCTGCGCGGCGAGTCGCAGATGGTGCGCTCGACCAGCGTCCCGCGCGAGATCTGGGTGCTGCGAGTGATCATGTCCCGCGGCATGGAGTACATCTTCTCGCTGCCGGTGCTCGCGCTCATCGCGCTGTACTACCTGAAGCCGCCGACCATCGGGATCCTCTACACCCCGGTAGCCATCGCGATGTCCTTCCTGCTGCTCATGGGCATGGGGATGATCGTCGCGCCCGCGGCGGTACTGCTCCCCGACCTGCGCTCGATCGTCAAGGTCGCGATGCGCGTCCTGTACTTCCTCTCGCCGATTCTGTACAGCGTCACCGACGTCGTGCAGAAGCGCGGCGGCATGGTCGCGTCGATCTCCTCGTGGAACCCGATCGCGGGCATCATGGTGCTCTTCCGCGTGACGTTCTTCCCCCAGGAGATGGCCTGGACCTACGTCTGGCACGCAGCGATCGAGGTTGTGATCATCTTCTTCATCGGCCTGTTCACCTTCAAGCGGCTCGAGGCGTCCATGCTGAAGGAAATCTGACCGTGAGCGAACCGATCATTTCGGTCCGTGATCTCGGGATCCGGTTCAACCGCGGCCGGAAGCGAAAACGCAGCGCTCGCGAGCTGATCACCAAGGGCCGCACCGGAACCCCGGTCGACCAGTTCTGGCCGTTCCGGCACGTGAACTTCGACATCCACCGGGGCGAGTCCATCGGCGTCATGGGCCGCAACGGTGCAGGCAAGTCGACCTTGCTGAGCCTCCTCGCAGGCACCCTCATCCCGGACGAAGGCAGCGTGACCGTCCGGGCCGGGGTGGCGCCGCTCATCGCACTGACCGGCGGTTTCGAGGGGCAACTGACCGCCCGCGACAACATCCGCCTGGTCGCCGGGCTGCACGGCATGACCAAGGACGAGATCGACGACGCCTTCGAAGAGATCGTCGACTTCGCCGAGATCCGTCCGTTTCTCGACACGCCCTTCAAGCACTTCTCCTCGGGCATGCGGGTGCGCCTGGCGTTCTCGGTCGTGGTGCGCCTGCGCGAGCCCATCCTGCTCGTCGACGAGGTCCTGGCGGTAGGCGACCGGCGCTTTCGTCGAAAGTGCTTCCAGCGCATCGAAACCCTGCTCGGTGACGGCCAGACGCTGTTCCTGGTCTCGCACTCCGAGGCAAACCTGCGCCGGTTCTGTGAGCGGGGCCTGTACCTCGCCGGCGGCGAGCTGCGTCTCGACGCCTCGATCGAAGACGTCATCAAGCAGTACGAGGTCGACAACGGCTTGGACAACACCTCGGGCGACGACGACGTCGAAGCGGCCCACGACGACCTCGGCGACGCCGACGACAGCGGCGATTTCTGACACTCGCCCACCATTGGTCCGGCAGGGGCTCTTCAGCTCCCTCGGCCGGACTCGCCGGGTTCGTGACAGCGGCACGGACACACCCGTCCAGGGGCTTGCATGCCGGTCCGGCACGTCGTAACTTTTCCGTGACCTTCCGGCGTCCGGGCGATGTCGAAGCCCGTCGGGAAGTCACCGCCGAATCACAACGAGCCGGGGACCCATCGTTTTTCCGGGGTGAATCGGCACGGCCGCGCCGTGCCGTAGGGCGTCTTCCAGCCCGAACCCGTCAGCTAACCCGGTAGGCGGTCTGCAGGAAGAACAGGAGCCGGCCGCAGTGCCCTCGTCGCCAAACCGTCCGTCGTTGTCGCGCGCCCGCACGATCGTCGTCGTGCTCGTCGCCGCCCTGCTCGCCGCGGCGACCACGATGCTCGCCGGGCCGGCCGCCCAGGCCCGGCCGAGCCGGCAGCCGACCTCCATCGCGCAGGTCAACGCCGCCCTGGACCGGCTCGCCAAGCAGAACGAGATGCTCGACGAGCAGTACAACGCTACCGTCGCCGACCTTGCCGCCCAACGCAAGCAGGCGCGGGCCGCGCAGCAGCGCGCCGAGACCGCGGCGCACGACGCACGCACCGCGCACGACCGGTTCGTCGAGGCACTCACCGCCCAGTACGAGGCCGGCAAGATGAGCTCCACCGGCGTCCTGCTCACCAGCTCCGACCCGCAGAGCTACCTGGACGGGCTGAGCACCATGAGCTACCTGTCGCAGCAGTTCGCCGACATGATGCGCCAGGCCGAAGGCGCCCGGACGCGAGCCCACACCGCCGCGGCGCAGGCCGCCGCCGACCTGAGCGCCGCTCGGGCGAAGGCGCAGGCCCTGCACCAGCGTCGGACGCAGCTCGAGGCGCGCACCGCCCGGTTCGAGAAGCTCCTCGCGAAACTGACCGAACGTCAGCAGCGCAGGTACGAGCGCGCCCGTTCGGTTGCCGCCGCCAAGGCGCGTGCCGCCGCGCAGGCCGCCGCGGCACGGCAGGCGCAGCACGCGCCGGCCCGGCAGCCGAGCAACAACCCGCAGCCGTCGCCGCACCCACGCCCCGAGCCGCGTCACCATCACCGGCGGCCGCCCGCAACGAGCTCGGCCGCGGTGCAGCGGGTCGTCGACTACGCCATCGCACAGGTCGGCAAGGGCTACACCTTCGCCGGCACCGGACCCGACGCGTTCGACTGCTCAGGGCTCACCATGATGGCGTGGGCGCAAGCCGGGGTGCATCTGCCGCACCTGGCATCGGCTCAGTACAACATCGGCCGGCACGTGTCCTACAGCCAGCTGCAGCCCGGCGACCTGATCTTCCTCTACCAGCCGATCGGGCACGTCGAGATCTACGTCGGCCACGACCTCGCGGTCTCCGCCGCCGACCCGGCGCTCGGCGTGGTCTACGTGCACCCCTCGCAAGACATGGCGGACTACGTCGGGGCGACTCGCCCGCTCGGGTGAACGTCCGCGGTCGCCGCGATCTAGGCTCGCTCCCATGAAGCGACTCGCCCGCCTGCGGCACCGCTCGCAACGTTCCGGTGCCGGCGCCCCGGTTTCGAGGGGGCGCGGCGACGTACGCCAGCGAGCTAGGCCGGCCAAGGCAGCCAAGGCGGCGGCGCCCGCGATCACGTCCCCGCCGGTGGACTACGCGCGGCTTGTCCCGTCCCCGGTGTTCGTGCTGAGTTCCGAACGCTCGGGATCGACGCTGCTGCGGGCGCTGCTCGACAGCCACTCCGCGATCCACGCGCCGCACGAACTGCACCTGCGCCAGCTGAAGGTGCAGGCACCCGAACTCGCCACCTTGGCCATGGCCGACCTCGGCTTCCGCCGCAGGGACCTCGAGAACCTGCTGTGGGATCGCATGCTGCACCTGCGGCTTGTCACCTCGGGCAAGCAGATCATCGTGGACAAGACGCCGCACAACCTGAAGGCGTGGCGGCGCATCCACGACTACTGGCCCGACGCCCGGTTCCTGTTCCTGTTCCGCCACCCGCAGCGGATTTTCGAGTCGATGACGACCGCATGGCCGCACCACGACCGCGACAATCTCACCACCCGGATCACTCGCACGTTGACGACGCTGCACGAGGCGACCACGACGGCGCCGGGCCTCGACGTCCGCTACGAGGAGCTCACCGGCGACCCCGAGGCGGCCACGCGACAGATCTGCTCCTACCTCGGCGTCGCATGGGAGCCGAGCATGCTGCACTACGGGGAGCAGCGGCAGTTCGAGCGGGGGCTCGGCGATTGGGGCGACAAGATCACCGGTGGGCGGATTTTGCCGGACAAGCCACTGCCCCCACGCGAGGAGATCGACGCCAGACTGCTCGAGGTGACGCGCCTTGCGGGGTATCCGGTCTAGGCCGGTGTGAAGCTGCACATCGCTGCCTCCCGAGCGCTCGCTGTGAGCGCGCGCGGTGCATCATTGGTAGACCCGGACGCCGACCCCGGGCGCGCGCCGCGGGAGTACCGACCCGTCGCGTTACGGAAGGAGTCGACGTGAGCGAACCGAGCCCGATCTGGCGCAGAGCGGCGCGCAGTGCCGCGCTGCAGGTGCCACCGATACGCCGGCTCGTCGACGAGCGGGCTGCCCTGCTGGACCGTCAGCACCGGCTGGAGAAATCACTCGCCGACCAGCGAAAGAGGATCCAGAAGCTGCAGCAAGCGGCCCGTGCTCCGCGAGCCGTGGCCGTCAACACCGCCGGCCGCGAGACCGAGCTCAACTACCTGTTCATCGTCACCTACGGACGTTCCGGCTCGACGCTGCTGCAGGGCCTGATCGGCTCCATCCCCGGCTACCTGATCCGCGGCGAGAACCGAGCGGCCTGCTATCGGCTCTACCAATGCCACCACCAACTCGTCACCGCGAAGACGCGGTTCTCCAAAGCGGAGCCGCTCACCAGCCAGAGCTCCTGGTACGGCATCGACGGTTACGCGGAGGCCGACGCGCTCGACCGGATGCGCAGCCTGGTGCTCGACACCCTTCTCAAGCCGGAACCGGACACCCGCACCATCGGCTTCAAGGAGATCCGCTGGTTCCAGCCGGACTGGAAGCAGTACCTGGACTTCCTGCGTGAACTCTTCCCCGGCGTCCGTTTCGTCATCAACACTCGCGATCACGCCTCGGTGGTCAAGAGCGACTGGTGGAGCAAGGACCAGGAGCACTCGCTGAAACTGCTGAGGGAGTACGAACAGATCCTGCAGGAGGCGGCAGCCCATCTCGGAAACGACGCCTACCGGGTCCACTACGACGACTACGTCGCCGACCGGAACCGGCTCGCCGGACTCTTCGAGTGGTTGGGCGAGGAGTTCGACCGCGCGCGGGTGGATGAGGTGATGAGCCTGAAACACTCTTTCGGCCCCAACCGGCTGACCGGCGGTGCCACCGTTGCGTGATTCCTCGGGCGCACCCGGCGAGGGACGTCCGGGCATTCGTGCGCTCTCGGAACGGGCGCGGCGCACCGCGCGCGGACTCGGCGCCGCGATGGGCGCGAAATCCCGATCCGCGGCCGCCGAGCAGCAGCCCGGCGAAATCGTCGAGGACCGGCTGCGCCACCAGGTCGCCCGGTTGCGGGAGCGCAACGAGAAGCTGCAGCAGCAGAACGAGCGGCTGCACGACCGGCTGGCCGCACGAGCCGCCAACGAGGCACGCCGGATCGAGGCGCTCATGCAGATGTTCCGCAGCCTCGGCCGGACGTACGGCGTCCTCGAGCCCGACCCCGAGGCCGAGAACGAGGAGCCCGGGAGGTTGCCCGGCCCGATGCTGGTGGCGAAGGTCGAAACCGCCGCGCTCGCCCGCCACGCGTTCGAGAGCCTCATCGAACGCCTGACCGCCGACGAGGACTTTCCCGCGGCCGCGGTCGCCACCACACGCGCACTGCTCACCGCTCGCAGCCGAGCCGCGGCGCGCAGTTTCGCCCAACTGCTGCAGCACCAGCAGAGCTGGGCCAGCACAGGTGACATCTGCGTCGCCGTTGTCATCGTCGGCGAACCGATGGTCGGTACGGCGTGGACGCTGCTGTCACGCACGGACCTCTCGCTCGTGCTGCACCTGGCGCCGGTGGAGTACTTCCGCGCCGCGTTCGAGTGCGCACCGCAAACCGCGAAGGCTTCCCTCGAAGCAATCCGCGCCGGAGACCTGGAGGCCGACGCCGACGCCGAGGGCTGGCTGGCGATCGCGCAGTTCAGCTTCGCCGCGCAGCTCGAGGAGCTCTCGAGCTGGGCGCTGGACCGCGCCGAGGAACTCCTCGACCGCGCCGACGAGGAGACGCGGGAACAGGTGTCCGACGACATCGCCCGGCTGCGCAGCTGGTACGGCCGGCTCTCGGCGGCCCCACCCGAGCTTCCCGCCGGCGAGATCCCGTTCGCCCTGCTCGACCTGCAACAGCCCGACCGCTCCGCAGTCCCGACGGAGCTCGACGACTACCTCGAGCCGCTCGCGGCGCTGGGCCAGCTCGTCCGGCACCGCGACGTGCAGTTCACCGGCCCGGACGACCTGACCGAGTTCGCCGCGCAGCTGCGCCGGCGAGTTCCCGCAGACGACGCAATCCTCGGCCCGAGCGCGACCGTACGGCTGCACCGTGTCCATCGTGACGTGACAAGCTACTGCGCGGTGCCGGACGGAACGTGGCTCATCGTCGCCGGCGAGCTTCCACACGCGATGTTCGAACTGCGCACCGACATGCCGTTCGACGCGCGAGTACGCCCGATCTTTGCCTCGATCCACATCGACCGGCCGCTGCTGCTCACCTCCGACGTGATCGACTATCTCCGGCGGCACGCCCCGATCGGATGCCGGGACTGGCGCACCGTCGCATTGCTGCAAGCAGCGAAGATCCCGGCATACTTCGCCGGAGCACTCGCCACGACGCTGAACACCGTCGTCCGGGCACAGCCCCCGCAGACGGCCCCTGACCTCCCCGTCCCGGAACTTCCCGCCGCGGAACTTCCCGCTCCGGAACTTCCCGCCCCGGAGCCCACCGTCGCGGCGGGTACCGACCTCATCGAGCAGCTCACCGCGGCACTCCAGCACGTCGACCAGCTCGCCGCGTCGGAGCAGAAGCTCGTTCCCGAACGACTGCACGCGTATCTGGCCGCCCGCGGCATGGGGCTCGAGGTCGACTATCAGCCGCTCAATCCGGCCGCAGCCCGCTTCGACGGGCTTCTCGGCCTCGACGACGCGGCCGTCGCAGGCATGCAGGCAGGTCTTACCAGCAGACTCGCTGCGGTTCTCACCGCGATCCTCTCCGGCAAGTCGGAGGACGAGGTCTACTCGGTGTGGCGTGAGGTCTGCGCCGCGGAGGTGCAGCGCGCCGAGGCGTGGCGTCACGAGCTGCCGCCCATCCCACCACCTACCTTCGACGTCGCGCAGGCATGCGCCGAGGTGCACCGGAACTCGGTCACCGTCGAACGCTGCGCGCCCGGTCCCGGCGGTGCCGAGATCAATGTCGAGTTCTCTCTCGACGCGAACTATGCGCATCAGCTCGCCGTCGTCCTCAACTCGATCGTCGAACGCTGCAGCCGCCCGGTCCGAGCGTTCGTGCTCTGCCGCGATCTCGGCGCCGACGACTTCGCCCACTTCGCCGCGCTGTTCCCGACCGTCTCGTTCGTCTGGCTGCCCACCGACCACGTCGACTACGGCCCGCTCAGCGGCATGATCTCGCACATCACCGTGTCGACGATGGACCGCCTGCTACTGCCGGACCTGCTTCCGGACGTCACCCGGGTGATCCACCACGATCTCGACGCGCTGTGCCTCGCCGATCTCGCCGAGCTGTACGACATCGACCTGGGCGGCAACCCCATCGCGGGCCGGGACAACCCGCACCCGAACTTCGGCAGCGGATTCCTGTCGGTCATCAACTATGCCGAGCACCGGCTCCAGGAGGCCCCCGAGCTCGCCTCCGAACTGGTCCGCCGTACCCACCTGCTCCACGACTTCGACTACGAGGTGTTCAACGCCGGGATTCTCGTACTCGACCTCGCGCAGATGCGTGCGGACTCGTTCTCGCGGGACTACCTGCCCTTCGCACAACGGTTCGGCCTGCACGACCAACATGTCCTCAACATCTACGCCGGGGCCCGGCGCACCGCCTTCGAGACGTCGTGGAACCGGTTTCCCCGCTACGAGGTCGTCGAGAGCGACGCGAAGATCCTGCACTGGCTCGGCCAGGGCAAGCCCTGGCGACGCACGTACATCGCGGCACGCGAGTACTGGAAGCAGGCGGAGCTTGCCCTGGCCGAGCGGGAGCAGTCGTTGCCGAACCCGCCGACGGCAGCGTCCGGCTGACGCCGGTGAGCCGGCGGCTGCTCAGCCGCCGAACGTCTCGCGCCAGCGCTCGGGCGAGGTGAACTCCGGCGCCTGGCGGCGGTACTCCTCGGCCAGTCGCGGCCACTCCCGCAGCAGCTTGGCGTGCAGCTTCACGCTGCGTTGCATCAACGTGCGGAACTGCTTCGGGTCACGCTGGTACCACGACGTGCTCGTGCCGTCGGCCGCCGAGACCAGCGCGCCGTCGACGTTGCCCAGCATCCACCACTCGGCGTCCTGGTAGGGGACGACCATCTGCGGGTGCTCGTTCGCGAGCGGGTTGACCGGACGCACCTGGCGCAACGCGCCGAGCGCCGCGCGGGCCACCAGGCTGAGCGGGTTCTTCGGCGGCTCGGGCTCCTTGCCGCGCTTCGGCGGCTTGAGCCGCTTGACCTTCGGGAACGCCTCGATGTCGGGCTTGCCCCGCGAGTCTGGGAACTGGTTGCGCACCTCGCGCAACTCGCTCATCTTCGTCGGCAGCTGCCGGTGCAGGTGGTCGGGACCATCGAGGATGTCCTCGATCGCCATGAGCCGCAGAGTGGCGGTGGAGTACTGCATCGACAGCAGGTGCCGGATCTGATACTCCATGTTCTCGCCCACCACGCTGCCGCCGTGCTCGTACGGGGAGTGCAGGAGCGCGGCGACCAACCGGTTACGCAGGTGGTAGTAGGCCTGCCAGTCGAGAGCGTCGTTCTTGTCCATCCACGGCACGTGCCAGACGGCCACCCCCGGCAGCGACACGGTCGGGTAGCCGGCCTCGCCGGCCCGCAGCGCGTACTCCGCGTCGTCCCACTTGATGAACACCGGCAGGGCAAGGCCCAGGTCGCGCACGGCCTGGGTGGGGATCAGACACATCCACCAGCCGTTGTAGTCGACGTCGACCCGGCGGTGCAGCCACGGCGTGCGGCGCAGGCTGTTGCGCCCGAAGTCGTGGCCCTGCCGCGTGCGCGGCGCCGATCCCCACCAGAAGTTGTACCTGGCGACGGTCTCGCCGAACGCGTGCAGCACCGAGCGGTCGTAGAGGCTGAACATGTGCCCGCCCACGATCGTCGGCTTGCGGGCCAGATCGGCGAAGGTGACCGCCCGCAGCATGCTCTCGGGCTCGGTGACGACGTCGTCGTCGAGCAGCAGCACGTAGTCGCTGTCGCCTGCCCGGGCCGTCTCGTCCATCGCCCGCGAGAACCCGCCCGAGCCCCCGAGGTTGCCCTGGGTGATGATCTGCAGCTTGTCGGCGATCGGCTTGGTCGCCTCGGCGAACTCCGGGTGGTCCTCCACGCGGTCGGTGCCCTGATCGACCACGTAGATCTTGTCGAGGATCTCGAGGACGTCCGGCGACTCACCGAGCACCCGCAGGCCGTCCACGCAGAACTCGGGCCGGTTGAACGTGGTGATGCCGATGCTGAACCGGCCGCTCGCGGTCCGCTCGGTGCGCGCGGCCCAGTCGGCTTCGATCAGCGTCGCGTCCTGTGCGCCCGCTGCGATGTCGAACCAGTACCAGCCGCCGTCGATGAACTGCTTGAGCGGCAGCTCGAGTTCGAAGCTCTCCGGGGTTCGGCTGTCGACGTAGAGCGACTCGACGGGGTGGGAGTGCCCCCGTGCCGTGGAGCGGTAGACGACGACGGTCGCCTCGCCCTGGACCTTGATGCGCAGGATCACCGAGTCGATGACGCTCCAGCGACGCCAGTAGCTCGCCGGGAAAGCGTTGAAGTAGGCGCCGAGGGAAACGCGTCGGCCCGCCTGGATCACGGCGCTGCGACGGCCCTCGATGTCGCCGGGCGTCGTCGCCTGCTTCGCGCCGCCGAAGCGAACCTTCTGCTGGGTCTCACCGGGCACCGCCGGCGTGACAGAGGCCTGGTCGTCGGTGTCCTCGAGACCCTCGTCGGCCTCCGAGGCCGTCAGCCCGCGGTCGAGCTCGGTCTCGACGTACAGCGAGACGACGTCGAGGTTGCCCTGCGTGGGGAAGACGACGCGTTGCAGGACGCGGATGTCCGTAGCCGTCTCGGTCAGGTCGCTCATCGCGTAACCTCGCTTCGCTCGGTGCGGGGCTTCGCCGGCGCTGTGTAGATGTTCGCTCCGCAAGCGTCGCTCATTCGTCGATTCCTCCGCTGACCAGCGCCGCGCCGTCGGTGAAGTGCGGGCGCAGCCGGTTGTCGACCATGCTCAATGCCGAGCCGATGGCCATGTGCATGTCGAGATACTTGTAGGTGCCCAGCCGGCCGCCGAACAGGACTCCCGGTTCGCGCTTGGCGAGCTCACGGTACTTCAGCAGCCGCTCGCGGTCCTCGGCCGTATTGATCGGGTAGTACGGCTCGTCGCCGCGCTCGGCGAAGCGGGAGTACTCCCGCATGATCACCGTCTTGTCCGTGGGGTACCAGTCGCGCTCGGGGTGGAAGTGCCGCGGCTCGATGATGCGGGTGTAGGGCACGTCCTCGTCGGCGTAGTTCATCACCGACGTGCCCTGGAAGTCGCCGACGGGCTTGACCTCGCGCTCGAGATCGATGGTGCGCCACGACAGGTCGCCCTCGGCGTAGTCGAAGTACGCGTCCACCGGCCCCGTGTAGACGATGGGGACGTTGCCGAGCATGTCGCCGCGGACGTCGGCGAACTCCGTCCCGAGCTGCACCTCGATGTTCGGGTGGTCGGCCATCTTTTCCAGCCAGGCGGTGTAGCCGTTCGTGGGCAGGCCTTCGAAGGTGTCGTTGAAATACCGGTTGTCGAAGTTGTAGCGCACCGGCAGGCGGGTGAGCGTGGCGCCGGGCAGGTGCTTCGGGTCGGTCTGCCACTGCTTGAGGGTGTAACCGCGGAAGAAGGCCTCGTAGATCGGGCGCCCGACGAGCGAGATCCCCTTCTCCTCGAAGCTCTCGGCGGTGGCAGTGTCGATCTCGGCCGCCTGCTCGGCGATGAGGGCCCGCGCCTCGGCGGGGCTCATCGCCTTGCCGAAGTACTCGCAGATCGTCGCGAGGTTCACCGGCATCGGGTACACGCGGCCCTTGAAGATCGTGAAGACCCGGTGCTGGTAGTTCGTGAAGCTGGTGAAGTGGTTGACGTAGTCCCACACGCGCTTGTTCGAGGTGTGGAACAGGTGCGCGCCGTAACGGTGGATCTCGATGCCAGTCTCGGGGTCCGGCTCGCTGTAGGCGTTGCCGCCGATGTGGTCGCGGCGGTCGATGACCAGTACCCGCCGGCCCATCTCGGTCGCGCAGCGTTCGGCAACCGTGAGGCCGAACAGGCCGGATCCGACAACGACAAGGTCAACGTTCACGATCACCTCTGGGGAGGAACTGTCCGGGCGCAGCGGTTCCGGCGTGCGCCTCGTTCTCGATTCCGGCGGATGACCGTCCGCGCCGCCGGCCGTAGGTCGCCACGATCCGGCGATATGCCGTGCGGCGGACCCACCACGGCAGCAGACGATACCCGCCCCGAATCGCGACGTTCCGCACGTACTGAGCCCGCGTGACGAACCCGTCGTCCAGCAGCCGGCGCTGCAGGGCGAGCTCGGAGCGCAACAGATTGCGCCCGCCACGCCGCTGGTACGCGCCGGCACCGACCCGGTAGCAGACGAGCGGCTCGGCCACGTTCGCCGGCCGGGCGCCGTTGGCCAGCATGCGGGCGAACAGCCAGTAGTCCTCCATCAGCGGCAGGTCGCCGTACCCGCCGGCGGCCAGCACGGCTGAGCGCCGGTAGATCACGGTGGGGTGGTTGAACGGGTCGTGCATGCGTGCGTATCGCACGATGTCTCGGGGGTCGGTCGGCGGCGTGCGGTGCCCGACGATGTCGTCGACATCGTCGCCGAACTCCAGCAGCCCGGCGCCCACGATGTCGGCGCCCGCGGTGATGTAGGGCAACTGCACGGCGAACCGGTGCGGCAGGGCGACGTCGTCGGCGTCCATGCGGGCCACGATGTCGTGCTCGCTGGCCGCCAGACCGGCGTCCAGCGCCGGGCCCAAGCCACGGCTGTCCTGCAGGGCGACGAAGGTGACCGGCACCGGGCTGTCGGCGATCAGCTCGTCGAGGCAGGCGGCGAGTTCGGCGGGCACCGCGCCGTCGCGGACGAGGACCACCTGGTCCGGGGGCAGCGTCTGCTTGTGAACGGCGCTCTGGAATGCCTCACGGACGTACTCGGCGGTGTCGCCACCGTAGACGGGAAGGAGCAGAGCGAACGGCTCGTGGGTGCTCACGGCGCGCGGCTCCTCCTCTACTGTGCCTAGTGTCTGAATGTCGCCTAGTGTCTGAACGTCGATGGGGCGCACGGCCATGGTCCCATGTCGCGGCGCGCGGCCGGTCACGGCCGTCGGGCCGGGCACAGGTCCGCTGCGGTGGCCCGGCAGCACCGTCGACATCGAGGAGAGGGAAGGTAGCGGTGCGGCACTGGCGGGCGGCTCGGCCGGGCACGGCCGCGCCACCGGCGACGGCGGACCCCGCCGCCAAGCACGTCTTCCTGCACATCGGCGCGCCGAAGACCGGCACTACATTCCTCCAACAGGTCCTGTGGGCCAATCGCGAAGCACTCGCCGAGACGGGTGTCTGCTACCCGCTGAGCCGCCCACGTGAGCACTTCCACGCCACCATGGACCTGCGGCAGATGACCTGGGGCGGCAAACACGACCCCGCGTGGGACGGCGCGTGGGACCGCGTCTCGGAACGGGTACGCGCTTGGCCGGGTCGCGCCGCCGTGCTCTCCAACGAACTGCTGGGCGCGGCCACGCCCGATCAGATCGCGCGTGCCATCCGGTCGCTGGGGCCTGGCGAATTGCACATCGTCTTCACGGCGCGCGATTTCGCGCGGCAGTTGCCCTCCGATTGGCAGGAGCAGGTCAAGCACACGCATTCGGTGACCTATCCGGAGTTCCTCGAAGTCCTGGTCAACCGCGCAGACGGAGCTCGGCCGCACTACTACGAGATGTTCTGGGGATTGCACGATCCGGTGCGCGTATTGGCTCCGTGGGCCGACGTTGTCGGACCCGGCCACGTGCATGTCGTGACCGTGCCGCAAGCGGGCGCGAGCCGCGATGTGCTGTGGCGCCGTTTCGCGGCGCTGGTGGGGATCGCCGCCGACAGCTGCGACCTCGCTCAAGGCCGGTCCAACGAGTCGCTGGGCAGCGTCGAGGCCGAGTTGCTGCGCCGCACCAACGAGCGTGCCGACCGCGTGCAACCCCGGGTGTACGACCAGAAGCTGCGTTCCTACCTCGTCGGCACGGTGCTCGCCGGCCGTCCCAATCGAGCGGCCATCCCGCTGCCCGCCGAGTTCGGCGCATGGGCGAATGAGCGCAGTGAGAAGCTCATCGCAGAGCTGCAGACGACGGGTTACCACATCGTGGGCGACCTCGAGGAGCTGCGGCCCGCCCCGGCGAGCGCCGGCACGCGCCGCGACCCGACGGCGATTTCCGACGGCGAGCTGCTCGACGCCGCGCTCGACGCGCTGGCCGGCTTACTGACCCGCCCGACCGCTGCGCCGAAAACCGCCCCGAATCGAGGTAGTACGTGAGACCGCTCAGCACCGACGGACGGCCGACCGTGTTCGTGCACGTCGGCGAGCCGAAGACGGGGACGACCTTCCTCCAACAGGTCATGTGGACCAACAAGGAGGAGCTGCTGGACGCGGGCCTGCTCCTGCCCGGCCCCCGGCCGATGGCCCACTGGCGCGCAGCGCAGGACCTCCGCGAGGTGCCGCAGATCCCGAACGACCCGGTCGGGCCGAACAAGGGCGCGTGGGACAAGCTCGCCAAGCAGGTGGTCAAGGCTCCGCAGGTCGGGGTGATCTCACACGAACTGCTCGCCGCGGCCACCGTCGAGCAGGCCGAGCGCGGGATCCTGTCCCTCGAACCTGCCGAGGTGCACGTGGTGCTCACGGTGCGCGACTTCGGGTCGCTGCTGCCGGCGGAGTGGCAGGAGACGATCAAGCATCGCAACACGCGCGCCTGGGAGGACTGGCTGGCCGACGTGATCGACCGCGAGTCGATCGACCCGGATCGGCGCAGATTCTGGTTCTGGCGGGTGCACGACACGCTCGAGGTGCTGCGCACGTGGTCGACTCTGCTGCCCGAGGATCAGGTGCACGTCATCACGATGCCGCCCCGCGGCTCGTCGCCCGACCTGCTCTGGAGGCGCTTCGCCGCACTGATCGGGATCGACCCGGCCGCGGCCGACACCAGCCGGGCACGAAGCAACGCCTCACTCGGGTTGGCCGAGATCGAACTCCTGCGCCGGGTCAACGAAGCGCTGCCCGGCGAGGTCCCCGGGTGGTTCTACATGCGCAACGTCAAGGACACGCTCGCACACGGCGCACTCGTCAACCGGCCCGCAACCGTGGGCCGGCTGGAACTTCCCACCGAGCGGGAGGAGTGGGTACGCAAACACGCCGAGCTCGTCATCGCGGAGCTGCGTGCCTCCGGCTACGACCTGGTCGGGAACGTCGACGAGCTGTTGCCCCAAGCCAGCAGCCCGTCCCCGCCCAAGCCGAGCGACGCCACCGCCGAGGACATGCTCGGCTCTGCGGTCGAGGCGATCGTGACGCTGCTCGGCGAACTCGGCAAGACCCAGGGCCTGAACCGGGCTCCGGCGGCCACTGCCGAGAACCCCGCGGCGACGTCGCCCTCGGCTGCCGGGGGCCTGCGGGCCCGTGCCAAGGCCGGCGTGCTCCGGCTCAGCGAGCGGCACCACTCGGTGCACCGGCTGCGGACCGCCTACTGGCACCTCGCCAACGCTGCCCGGCACCTGCGAGCCACCGCCCGGCCGGAGCGCTCGCCCGGCGACATCTCCTCCGACTGAGCGAAGGACCTGAAGTGACACCCGAGTCGTCGCCCGCAACGGCGGCCCGTAAGCGTTCGGTTGTCTTCGTGCATGTCGGCGAGCCCAAGAGCGGCACCACCTTCCTGCAGGAGACGCTGTGGGGTAATCGCGCCGCGCTCGCCCGCCAGGGGGTGCAGCTGCCCGGCCTGCACGCGCAGGAGCATTTCCGGGCCAACCTCGACCTGCGGGAGGTGCCCCAGGACCCGCACGACCCGGCCGGCTCCTACCAGGGGGAGTGGGAGCTGCTGGCGGCACAGGCCACCCGCGCCGAGAGCAAGGCGATCATCTCGCACGAACAACTGGCCGGCGCCACCCGCCGGCAGGCGGAACGCGCCCTGAAATCGCTGGATCCCGCCGAGGTGCACATCGTGCTCACGGTGCGCGATTTCGCCTCGCTGCTGCCGGCGGAGTGGCAGGAAACGGTCAAGCACCGCAACGTGCTCGGTTGGCAGAGGTGGGTACGCCGCGTCGTCGAGAGCCGGCCGGAACCGAACGACACCGGCTGGGACGGCGAGTCGCGGCGCTGGTTCTGGCAGGTGCACGACACGCTGGACGTCCTGCGCAGGTGGTCGCAGGGCATCCCGCCGGAGCGGGTGCACGTCGTCACCGTCCCCCGTCGCGGGTCGTCGCCGACCCTGCTGTGGGAACGCTTCGCCTCGGTGATCGGCATCGACCCCGGTTCGGTCGACCTCTCGGTCGCCCGCCCGAACGCGTCGCTGGGCCTGGCCGAGACCGAGCTGCTGCGCCGGCTGAACCTCGCCCTGCGCCGTGGCGACCCGGTGCCCGACTGGTTCTACGCGGAGCACGTCAAGGACCGTCTCGCCCACGACGTGCTCAGCCGGCGCGAGGCGTCGGCGCGGCCCCGGCTCGCCCCCAGCCAGGCGCGCTGGGCGATGCAGTGCGCCGAGCAGATGGTCGCCGGCCTCGCCGAGTCGGGCTACCACGTGGTCGGCGATCTCGACGAGCTGCGGTCGAACCCGGCAGGCGCGCGCCGCGGCCGGGTCGACTCCCGCAAGGTTGCGCCGAAGGCGGTCGCCGATGCGGCCGTCGTCGCCCTCGCGGCCGTGCTGCGCGACCAGTACACGAACAGGCGGTCGGCCGGGGAGGTCGTCCCGCACCGGATGAAGCGGCTCGCCCGCGAGTTCACCGCCAGGTCGAACCTGCTGCGCCGGGTACGGGTCACCGTCTGGCGGCTCGGCGAGAAGGCACGCTCCCGGAGCCGACGATGACCGGCGCCACCGCCGCCACCGGCGCCGCGCCGCGGGTTGTCGCCGTGATCGTCACCTACAACCGACGCGAGCTGCTGCTGGAGGCCCTGGCCGCGCTGCAGGCGCAGAGCCGCCCGCCCGACGCGGTGGTGGTCGTCGACAACGCCTCCGACGACGGCACCGCCGACGCCGTGCGCGAGCAGTACGGCGAAGTCCGGCTGGTTCGGCTGCCCACCAACACCGGTGGCGCCGGCGGGTTCGCCGCCGGTCTCGCGATCGCCCTCGACGACGGCGCCGACCTGGTGTGGCTGATGGACGACGACACCATCCCGCATCCGCCGGCCCTGGGCGAGCTGTTGCGCGCTCGGGAGGGGTATCCGGGCGGGCGCCCGGCGCTGCTGGCCAGCCGAGTCGTCTGGACCGACGGGCGCGACCATCCGATGAACACACCCCGACCGAAACCGCTCGCGAACCGCCGCGAACGCCGGATCGCCGACGCGTTGGGTTGCGTGCCCATCCGATCGGCGAGCTTCGTCTCGGTGCTTGTCGACGCCGCGAGCTGCCGCGAGCGCGGCCTGCCGATCGCCGACTACTTCCTGTGGAACGACGACTTCGAGTTCACCACCCGGCTGCTGCGCGGCAACTTCGGGCTGTACTGCCCGTCCAGCGTGGTGGTGCACAAGACCGCGAAGTTCGGCTCCACCGACGTCGACCCGGGGGAGCGATTTTTCTACGAGGTGCGCAACAAGGTGTGGATGCTCACCCGAAGCAAGTCCCTCGGCCCGCTCGACCGGTCGCTTTACACCGGCGCGACGCTACGACGGTGGCTGCGGTTGCTGTACCGGTCGGCGAACCGCCGGGTGCTGCTCGGCGCTCTGCGCCGCGGCCTGCTCGAAGGCCTGCGCCGGGGACCGCGCCCGACCGCCGACGTCTTGGCCGAGGCGGGCGTACCAGCGTCGGCCCGACCGCGCGGCTGACCCCCCGGCTGGCGTTCTCACCCCGCCGTCAGGCAGCATCTGAGACCGGCCCCGATCGAGGGCGTCTACGGTGTTTGCTTAGGGGAGGGCTGGGAAGACGTGATGGAACGGCTCAGGATGTTCGCGAGAGCGCCCCATCGCGCGCCCCGTCCCAACGCCTTCGAGCCTGACGCGTTCGAGTACGTGTTCGTCGTGACCTACGGCCGGTCCGGGTCGACCCTGGTGCAGGGGCTGCTCAACACCTTGCCGCACACGCTGGTACGCGGCGAGAACAACCTCTACATCCTGGGCCTGTTCCGGGCGCAGGCGCTCGCCCGCACGTTCAAGCGCAAGTACGAGAAGTTCTCCGAGCCGCCCAGCTCGGCGTTCTACGGGCTGCGCGAGATGGATCTGGCCGCCTTCGCCGAATCAGCGGGCGAGCTCACCACCCGACAGCTGCTCGGCAGCGTCCCGGCGGACCGGCTGCGCCGGATCGGGTTCAAGGAGGTTCTCTGGCACCGGATCAAGCCGGGTGAGACCAAGTCTTTCTTCAACTTCTTCGAACAGGCCTTCCCGAACGCCAAATACGTGCTCAACCAGCGCGATCACGAACAGGTCTTGGGCTCCGGCTTCTGGCAGAAGCAGGACGCCGACGAGGGCAAGCAGGCCCTGCTGCGCGTCGAGGAGATCCAGGCGTTCCTGCGCGAGACCCGGCCCGAGCGCACCTTCGACATCCGCTACGAGGTACTCACCGGCGACGACCCGGCGGCGGCCGAGGCGCAGCTGCGCGGGCTGGCCCAGTTCGTCACCGGCTCGTGCGACGCCGCGTTGCTCGCCCGGCTGCACGAGACGATGAAGCGCGGGCACGGCCCGAATCCGTTCGGCAAGAGCCGCGGCCGGGCGAAGAAGGTCACCTCCTGAAGGCGTGCGGGCGCGCCCCGAGCCGCTAGTACTGTGACCCGCATGCCCGCTGTTCTCCCTAATCGCCGAAAGGACCCGAGCGAGTCGAAGCTGCCGGACGTCGCCGTCATCACCATGGCCCGCGACGAGGGCCGGATGCTCTCCCGATGGGTGGATTTCTACGGCTCCGCCTTCGGCACCGACAACCTGCTCGTGTTCGACGACAACAGCGTGGACGGCTCGACGGACAACCTCGGGTGCTCTGTCTTCCACCTGCCGCAGCTGCCCGGAATCGGTCGCTACGAGCGGACCCGCAACCTGCTGATGAGCGGCATCGCCGAGGGTTTGCTGCAGGTCTACGACTTCGTGATCTTCGTCGATGTGGACGAGTTCCTCATGGCGGATCCCGCAAAGCACGCGAGCCTGCGCGAGTTCCTCGCCGCCCGCCGCGACCGCGACGTCATCGCGCCGATGACCCTCAACGTGATGCACCACGTGGGCGCCGAACCGCCGCTCGACCCCGACCGGCCGATTCTCGATCAGCGCAGCTTCGCCAAGTTCCTGCCGGTGATGTGCAAGCCGTCCATCAAGCAGATCCCGGCGCCGTGGAACCCGACCAGCCACGCCATCTCCGCGCCGTTCGAGGTCGACCCCGAGCTGTTCATGCTGCACCTGAAGTTCTACGACGCCGGCGAACTGCGGGCGACGGCCGCCCTGCGCAACGCGATGGTCAAGGCCGACGGCCGGGCAACGAAGTCCAGCTGGTCACGCACCGGCGACCAACTGGTCGCGCAGATCACCGAGGCGAGCGCGCGCGTCGACCCGGACAGCGTCAAGGAATTCGACCCGCAGCTGGCCGAGCTCGACGGCATAGTCCAGCAACAGCGCGAAGGCATCTGGCAGCCGTCCGGCATGGGACAGGTGCCCGCGATGTCGGCACGTCCGCTCGTGCGGATCCCGGAAAGGCTTCGAGGTCTCCTGTGAGGGCAGCGATCAGATGACCGGCACACCGACCGTCTTCATCCACATCGGCGCACCGAAGACCGGCACCACGTTCCTGCAGAACGTCTTCTGGCACAACAAGCAGGCGTTGAAGAAGGACGGCGTGCTCGTTCCCGGCCGGGGACGGCGCGGCCACGTGGCCGAAACCTTCGACCTGCGCAACATGGGCTTCCGCGGGCACCGGTTGGAGGGGGCGAAAGGCGCCTGGGACCGGATGGTCGCGCAGGTTCGCGACTGGGACGGCCGGGTGATCATCGACCAGGAGTTGCTCTCGGGCGCCACCGAGGAACAGGTCGACCGGGCGCTGTCGTCGCTGTCGTTCGCCGACGTGCACATCGTCTACACCGCCCGCGACATGGCCCGCCAGCTGCCAGCCGCATGGCAGGAGTGGATCAAGAACCAGGAATCGACCACCTACACCGACTTCCTCGCCGGCGTCCGCGACCCGGAAGCCGGCGAGCCCCGTGTCGGCAAGCAATTCTGGCGGCTCTACGACTCGCCCGGGATCCTCGCCCGCTGGGCCCGCAACGTCGACCCCGCCCACGTACACGTGATCACCGTGCCGCCGCCCGGCGCCGACCGAGACATCCTCTGGCACCGGTTCGCCGGACTGGTCGGCATCGATCCGCAGCGGTACCAGACCGAGTTCGACAGCGCCAACGCCTCGCTGGCCGCCCCCGAGGCAACGGTGCTCCGGCTGCTCAACCAGGAAATCGGCGGCGACCAGTTCCCCTGGCCCACCTACGACCGCTTCATCAAGCACGGGGTGGCGCCCGCGCTCGGCAGACGCAAGGGCGAGAAGATCGACCTTCCGCAGGACGTCCACGACTGGGCGGTCAACTGGTCGCGAGAGCTCGCGAAATACGTCGAGTCCGCGGGTTTCGACGTCATCGGCGACACCGACGAACTAGTCCCGACCGCCCGGCCGAGCGGGGTGAACCCCGATCACGCACCGCTCGAGGACCAGCTGGCCGCAGCGATCGCCGGCATGGCGGTTGTGGTGAACCTCCAGACGATGGGCGCATCGGAGGCACACCAGCAATTGCACGACGCGCAGCGCCAGCTCATCCAGGCGCAACGCAAGCTGCGCGAGCACGAGGAGCTGCGCCCGGCCGACCGCATCAAGCGCTGCCTGATCGAGCTGTCCGAACAAGTCGGGTGGCTCGGCGCGCTCTACGGCGCGTTCAAACGCGTTCGCCGGCGGCAGCCGACCGAGTCATGACCCGTTCCGGCCGGCCGCCGGTGTACTTCCACATCGGCGCGCCGAAGACGGGCACGACGTTCCTGCAGTACGTACTGAGCAAGAACCGCGCACGGCTGCGCGCCGACGGCGTGCTCTACCCGGGCACGGCGCTGTCGCACTTCTGGGCGAGCCAGGACCTTCGCGAATCGGCCTTCGGCGGCCACCCCGACCCACACGTCCCCGGCTCGTGGGATCGGCTGGTGCGCGAGATCAGGTCGTGGTCCGGCCCGGCGGTGATCGATCACGAGTCCTTCGGCAAGGCCCGCAGCGAGGTGATCGACCGCGCGCTGGGTGATCTCGATTTCGCCGAGGTGCACATCGTTTACACCGCCCGCGATCTGGCCCGCCAGATCCCGGCGATCTGGCAGGAACGCATCAAGAACCGCTCGACGCAGACCTACGCGGAGTTCCTCGCGGCGGTGCAGGCCGGGCGGCGCGACGGCGGGCCGAGCGGCCGGTATTTCTGGGCGACGTACGGGATGCCCCGGCTGCTGGCCCGCTGGTCTCGCGGGCTGCCCGCCGACCGCGTCCACATCGTCACCGTCCCGCCGCCGGGCAGCGAACCGCTGCTGCTGTGGCGCCGCTTCGCCGAGCTGATCGGCATCGACCCAGCCGCCTACGACACCGACGTCGAGCGGAGCAACACCTCCCTGGGTGCGGCTGAAGCCGCCGTGCTGCGCCGCTTCAACGAGGCGATCGCCGAGCTGGACGTGCCGTGGCCCGCCTATGCCGCGGTGTTCAAGCAGTGGCTCGCACCCACGCTCAGCACCCGCCCGGGCGATCGCATCGAGCTTCCGCAGGCCATCTTCGATTGGGTGGTCGACTGGTCGCAGGAGGCGGTCGCCGAGCTGAGCGCAGCGGGCTACGACGTGGTCGGCGACCTCGCGGAACTTGTCCCGGACACCAGGCCGGAGGGGACCAACCCCGACGAGGTGCCCGCCGAGGATCGCGCCGACGCGGCCGTGGCCGGCATGGTCGGACTCGCCTCGATCGTCATGGAGAGCTCGGTCGCCGAGGCGGCGGTGCGGCGGGCGCAGCGTGGCTTCCTCACCCGACAGCTCGAGGAGATGTCGCGCCGATCCCGCATGCTCGGCCGGTTGCGCGAGCTGTGGCGGCAGCGGCGCGGCGTGCCGCCCGCCGATCGGGCTCCGCTTCCGGTGGGCGAATCCGCCCGGCACTGGTAGACGTAGGACGTGGACATTCTCAAGACCGCCTCCCAACTCGCGGAGCGCGCCGGTCTCGAAGCCCGGTTCGCCGTCACGCTCCTGCAGGCGGGTGGTGCGGGAATGGCACTCACCCCACCGCACCGGCTGCTCGCCACGCTGCGCGATCTCGAGAACTACGGCCCGGCCGGCGCGGCGATCTCGCTCGCCGCGGCCTGCTTCCCCGACCGGCCGGCGATCGTCGACGAATTGGGCAGCCTGACCTTCGCCGAGCTCGACCGGCGTACCGACGCGCTGACCAACGCCCTGCGCGAGCGGGGCGTGCAGGCCGGCGACGGCATGGGCATCCTGGCCCGCAACCACCGCGGGCTGTTCGAGTCGATCTTCGCCGGGGCGAAGCTCGGCGCCCGGACGCTGCTGCTCAACACCGATTTCGCCGGCCCCCAGCTCGCTGACGTGTGCGACCGCGAGGACGTCACCGTGCTCGTCCACGACGAGGAGTTCACCGACGTCGCGAAGTCCGTCGAACCGTCCAGCGGCAAGTACGTCGCCTGGTTCGACGGCGAACGGCCTTCCTCGGACGAGACCACGCTCGAGGCGCTCATCGAGAAGGGGGCCACGTCGCGGCCCGCCCGGCCGGCCAGCAAGCAGCGCATCATTCTGCTGACCAGCGGCACCACCGGCACGCCGAAGGGTGCGCCGCGCGACATGGCGATCTCGCTCGCGCTGCCGGGCGGTTACCTGTCCAAGATCCCGCTGCGCAGCGGCCGCACGGCCGTGCTGGCGGCACCGGCCTTCCACGCCTGGGGCCTGTTGAGTTCCACCTTGGCGCTCGGGCTCGGCAACACGCTCGTGGTCGCGCGCAAGGCCGACCCGAAGTTCACCCTCGACGCGTTGGAGCAGCACTCGGCCGACGTCTTGATCACCGTCCCCATCCTGCTCTCGCGGCTGCTCGAGCTCGGCGAGGACCGGATCCGCGAGCGTGACCTCGGCTCGCTGCGCATCGTCGCCGTCTCCGGCTCGGCGCTCTCGCCCGAGCTCGCCACCCGGACGATGGATCTGCTCGGCGACGTCGTCTACAACCTCTACGGCTCGACCGAGGTCGCCTACGCGGCCATCGCCACCCCGCAGGACCTGCGCGCCGCTCCAGGCACGGTGGGCCGTCCGCCCGTCGGCACCCGCATCAAGCTCTTCGACGACGACGGCAAACCGGTGCCGGCCGGCGAGTCCGGGCGCATCTTCGTGGGCAGCAGCATGCAGTTCGAGGGCTACACCGGCGGCGGCAGCAAAGAGGTCCTCGACGGCCTGATGTCCACCGGCGACCTCGGCCATTTCGACGACAGCGGCCTGCTGTTCGTAGACGGCCGCGACGACGACATGATCGTCTCCGGCGGGGAGAACGTGTTCCCGGCCGAGGTCGAGGATCTGCTCACCCGACTCGACGGCGTGGCCGAGGCGGCCGTCGTCGGCGTCGACGACGAGAAGTATGGCAAGCGGCTGCGCGCCTACATCGTGCGCGGCAGCGGCGCAGGGCTCGACGAGGACGACGTCAAGAGCTACGTGAAGTCGAACCTGGCCCGCTACAAGGTCCCGCGCGACGTCGTGTTCGTCGACGAGCTGCCCCGCAACCCTGCCGGCAAGGTCGTCAAGCGCGAGCTCCCCGATCCGGACGGCGACTGACGCCTCAGGCCCGCAACTCGGCGATGATCGCCTCGGTCACCTCGTCCGCGCTGCGGTTCGCGTCGATGACGTGCAGGAGGCCGCGTTCGCGGTAGTGCTCGACGAGCGGCCGGGTGGTCTCGTCGAAGACCCGCAGCCGCGTCTCGACGGTGGCGGCGTTGTCGTCGGAACGGCCCTCGCGCTCGGCGCGGGCGAGGATGCGGCGGATCAGTTCGGCCCGCGGGACGTCGAGATAGACGACGGCGTCGGGTCCCGCGCCTTCCGCCTCGGCCAACTGGCGCCCTTCGACGGCCTGCTCCACCGAGCGGGGGAAGCCGTCGAGCAGGTAGCCGCCGGCGCGCGCGGCCGCCAGCACCTTGGGCATGAGCAGTTCGACGATGACCGAGTCGGGCACGAGCTCGCCCCTGCTCATCATCTCCTCGACCCGCCGGCCGAGAGCCGAGCCGGCCGCGACCTCGGCGCGCAACAGGTCGCCGGCGGCCAGGTGCTCCATGCCCAACCGCTGCGACAGGCGCTCGCCCTGCGTGCCCTTGCCGGAGCCCGGCGGGCCGATCAGCAGCACGTTCATTGCGCTCGTCCGGCGATCTCGTTTCCAGGCCTCCTGCTCATGGCTCCTACTCTCGCATCCCCCGCCTGGCCGGGCTTGCGCGGAACGGCCGCAATGTTGCAAGATTCGTGTGAAGCGGGTGTTAGCTGAGCTTGGTCACGGCTACCCTCCGCTCGGGCCGGGTGGGGATCCGGGGGGCTCCGGTCAGGTTGCGGGGACTTGCAGCGGGACAACTGCGGGGACTCGTTGATCCGGAGTAGACAATGCCCAAGCATCGGAGGGCGCCTGCCCGCGCGCGGTCGGCGAAGCCTGGCCGGCACGCACAGCGGGTGCAGCGCAGTGTCGCGGCCGTAGTCGTGGCCGCCGCGGCTTCGGCCGTGCTCGTCGGCAGCGTGCTCACCCAGGCCGCAGCGCAGCCCGCTGCGGGATCCGCCGGCGTCCAGGGCGAACACGGCGGTCAGGGCAGCCAGACCCGCGTGGTGTACCGGACGCTGCACGTGACGCCGAAGGCCGACAGCTTCGTGTCGTCCCAATGGCGCAAGGCGCGTTTCGGGGACCTGCGACACGTAGCCGTCGGCACCCGCGCGCACAACACCCGCGACGCCTACCTTCGTTTCCAGATCCCGCAGGGCGGCAGCGTCGTCTCTGCGCGGCTGACCATCACCCGCCTCGGCCACTGGCACCCGCAGCCGATCGACGCCCGCTTCACGACGCCGCGGCGCTGGTCCGAACGCTACCTGAGCGACGTGCGAGCGCCGCGGGTCCGCAACTGGATCGACACCGAACGCGCCTACCGCGACTCCCGCCAGATCACCTTCGACGTCACCCGCGCCTTCCGGCACCGGCGCGTGGCCACCATCGCGATCACCGCTCCCGTCGTGCGGGGCATCGTCCAGTTCGCCTCCCGGCAGGCCGGCGCCGGCCGCCCGGTGCTGCGCGTGGTGATCGCCAAGCGGCAGCGCATCCCGACCGGGCCGCACCCGTCGTCCAGTTCCGCGCCGCCGCCCGACGTCTCCAGCTCGGCGAGCAGCGCCACGACCTCCCCGCCGGCGAGCGAGCCGGCACCATCGAGCAGCTCGGTCGCCGCGTCGAGCAGCTCGGTCGCACCGTCGAGCAGCTCGGTCGCCCCGTCGAGCAGCTCGGTCGCCCCGTCGAGCAGCAGCAGCTCGGCGCCGAACTGCACGATCTCGCCGATCCTGGTGCCGTCGTGCGGCCGCTGGTGGGGCATCACGCCGCTGGCGTACCAGTACGACCAGCCGCTGATCGACAAGGTCGCCGTCGAGGAGGACATCGCGCAGCGGCCCTTCGACATCGTCCACCAGTACAACACCAACGGGCAGCTGTTCCCGACCGCGGCCGAGCAGGCCGCCGCGCTCCAGCCCGGGCACAACCGGCTGCTGCTGATCGACTGGAAGCCGGCCACCGACATGTCGTGGGCCGCGGTCGCCGCCGGCAAGGCGGACAGCCGCATCGACGCCGAGGCCGCCTACCTCAAGGCCAACTGGCGGTATCCGTTCTTCCTGAGCATCTACCACGAGCCCGAGGACAACGTCGATCCGACGCCCGGCTCCGGCTACACCGCCTCGGATTTCGCGGACATGTTCCGGCACACGATCCTGCGGCTGCGCGCGGACGGCGTCACCAACGCGATCACCGTGATGAACTACATGGGCTTCGTCAACTGGACGCAGAAGCCGTGGTTCAACCAGCTCTGGCCGGGCAACGACGTCGTGGACTGGATCGGTCTCGATCCGTACGGGACAGGCTCGCCGACGGGCTGGGGTGCGCACGACCTCACGACCCTCATCGACCGCAAGCTGAACAGCTTCCCCGGCTACTACACCTGGGCCACCCGGAACTTCCCGGGTAAGCCGATCATGCTGTGCGAGTGGGGCATCAGCTACGACCCGTCGTATCCCACCGGGCAGGCGGACTTCTTCAACACGATGGACGACCAGATCGGCCAGTACCCGGCCCTGCGCGCGCTGGTGTACTTCGACATTCCCAACCCGCCGCCGGACCACCGGCAGACGACGGTCACGCTCAACCCGATTGCGGAAGCGGCCTACCAACGTGTAGGCAAGTCAGCACCGTTCGTCGTGCCGGGCGGATGGTCCTACTGATGGCGCCGTCATAGACGCCCTGCCGCCGGAACGCGTCGTACTCGAGTACGCCGAGCCGGCGGCAGGCCGCGGGGGACGTGCGGCCGGCACGCGCCGGTGCTTGCCGCGCGACACAGGGGCCGGGAGCGGCAAGTCCGCTCCCGGCCCCGCTGACATTCAAACGATGTTTGGTCGGTGCACAGTGCGTGATAGCGGTCGGACAGCGCCGCACCGCTCCATCGTGAACGGCTCGCGTGCGTTCTCACCACCGGTGTCCTGCCGGGCACGTTGCGAAGCCGCATCTGGGTGCGGCGGTGGCTGCCGGAGCCTCACGGCGCCCGTGCGGACGGGTCGACGAGCCCCGCAAAACACGGGATCAGGTGTCCGTTTCGAACCGTATTGCAAGGTTTTCGAGACGATCTTCTTTCGATTCGCTGAATTACATGATCGTAGTTCGAAGTTTAACCTTGACCTCACATGGCCCATCAGTCAGAGTGATTACCGTCAGTAGAGGGCAGGGACGAGACCGAAGGAATCGCCTCCTTCCCGACGCTGATGAACGAAGCAATCGGCAGGCACTCGGTGAATCCCCCGCTCACCGACGTCGGTCGATACGGCAACGCGAGACCGTCCGGTGAACCCCCCGCTCACCGGGATTCCGGTCAACGGTGTCGAAGAAGGCCTCCGGTGAATCCCCCGCTCACCGGGGGCCTTCGCCGTTAACGCCGCTGACGGCTCAGCGCGGTTCCCGGCCCCGGCGCCGGGCGGCGCGGATGGCGGCGGGACTGGGCTGCGGCCGCTTCGGTTCGGCGTCTCCGGCGTCTCCGGCGTCGCTCGCATCGCCGGCCTCGCGTGCGGGATCTTCGGCCTGCTCGGCGGGACTGCCTTCGGCGGCCTCATCGTCGACCCCGTCATCGTCGGCGTCGTCAGCAGTGGCCCGGCGGATCACGACCTTGCCCGACTCGAGATCGATGCGCTTGCCGCCGGAGGTGTCGCCGACCTCCTCGCGTGTCGACTGCAGGCGCCGCTTCTCTTCATCCATGTGCCGCTTGGCCGGATTGAAGAGAGTGTCGAGGCCCCACTGCGTCATGGCACCGAGGGTACGTCGTGCGTAGCCTTCAATGCATGCTGTTCGCCCGCCAGAAGACCCAGCTGCCGGCGCCGGAGCGCGCCCTGCGCGGCCGTGACCACTACGAGTTCGCGGTGCCGGACACCCACTACGTCTCCGGCCGCCCGATCAAGGCCCCCTTCCCCGAGGGCCTGCAGCAGGCCGTGTTCGGACTCGGCTGCTTCTGGGGCGCCGAGGAGATCTTCTGGCAGCAGCCGGGTGTGTGGACCACCGCGGTCGGCTACACCGGCGGCAGCACGCCGCACCCCGACTACGACGAGGTGTGCTCCGGGCTGACCGGCCACACCGAGGCGGTGCTGGTCGTGTTCGACCCGGAGCAGACGAGCTACGCCGCGCTCGTCGCGAAGTTCTTCGAGGTGCACGACCCCACCCAGGGCATGCGGCAGGGCAACGATGTCGGCACCCAGTACCGCTCGGCGGTCTACTACACCGACGACGCGCAGCGCGAGGTCGCCGAGCAGGCCAAAGCGATCTACGGCGAGGTGCTCGCCGGGCTCGGCTACGGCCAGGTGACGACCGAGGTCGCCCCGGCCGGGCCCTTCTACTACGCCGAGGCCTACCACCAGCAGTACCTGGCGAAGAACCCGAACGGCTACCGCTGCCACGCCACGACCGGCATCCCGTTCCCGCTCGAGCGGCTCGCGCCGGCGTCCTGACCCATGCCCGAACTGCCCGAGGTGGAGGCGCTCGCCACCTTCCTACGCGAGCGCGCGGTGGGCCGCGCCGTCGTCCGCGCCGACGTGGCCGCGATCAACGCGATCAAGACCTACGATCCGCCGCTGACCGCGCTCGGCGGTTTGATGGTGACCGGCGCGTCCCGGCACGGCAAGTTCCTCGACCTCGACGTCGACGGGCTGCACCTGATCGTGCATCTCTCTCGCGCCGGATGGCTGCAGTGGCGCGAGTCGCTGCCCCCCGCACCGCCGCGACCGGGCGGCAAGGGGCCGATCGCGTTCCGGCTGCACCTCGCACCGGAGTTCCCCGAGGGTCCGGTGAGCGGGTTCGACCTCACCGAGGCGGGCACGCAGAAGCGGCTGGCCGTCTACCTCGTCCGCGACCCGAACGACGTCGCGGGCATCGCCCGGCTCGGCCCCGACGCGCTCGCGGTCAGCCGCGAAGAACTCGGGCAGATGCTCGTCGGCCAGCGCGCCCAGCTCAAACGCGCCATCACCGACCAGAGCGTGCTCGCCGGCATCGGCAACGCCTACTCCGACGAGATCCTGCACGTGGCGAAGCTGTCGCCGTTCAAGAACGCGGCGAAGCTGAGCGAGGACGAGCTCTCCCGGCTGCACGCCGCGATGGTCGAGGTGCTCACCGACGCGGTCGCCCGCTCGGTGGGGCAGCGGGCCGCCACATTGAAGTCCGAGAAGCGCAGCGGGCTCCGGGTGCACGCGCGCACCGGGCTGCCCTGCCCGGTCTGCGGCGACACCGTGCGCGAGGTGTCTTTCGCCGACCGCAGCTTCCAGTACTGCCCCACCTGCCAGACCGAGGGCCGTGAACTCGCTGATCGGCGGTTGTCCCGCTTGATCAAGTGACGCCTACCCTGGAATCATGCTGCCCTCCCAGGTGCCGACCGTGGCGGTCGAGCGAATGCCCACCGACGCCGTCATCCTGGACGTCCGGGAGCCGGACGAGTGGGCCGCAGGGCACATCACGGGTGCACTGCACGTGCCGATGAACCAGGTTCCGCAGCGGCTGGCCTACGACCCGGGCCCGCTCTCCGCGAACACGCAGGTCGTCGTGGTGTGCAAGGTGGGCGGGCGTTCGGCGGCCGTCACCGCGTGGCTGCGCAACCAGGGCTACGACGCGGTCAACCTCGAGGGCGGGATGCTCGCCTGGCACGGCGCGGGCCGTCCGATGGAGGCCGAGGGTGATGGCCCGCCACGGGTCGCATAGCCGTCCCGTTCTGCAGAGCCTGCAGAACTGGCGCAGCCGCCGGCCGGCCGCGGTCGAGCCTCCGGGCCGGCCCATGGTCGTGGCGCACCGCGGGGCGTCCTCGCTCGCTCCCGAACACACGCTCGCCGCGTACGAGACCGCGATCGCCGACGGCGCCGACGCGCTGGAATGCGACGTGCGGATGACCCGCGACGGGCACCTGGTGTGCGTCCACGACCGCACCGTGAACCGCACCTCCGACGGCACCGGGCTGGTCAGCGAACTCGACCTGCGGACGCTGGAGCAGATGGACTTCTCGTCGTGGCACGGCGAGCTACCCGAATCCGCCGACCACCTGCTCCCCGAGAACACCTACCTGAGCGGGGTCGCCGCCGACCGCGTCGATGCCAGTGGCGGCGTTCTCACCTTGGAGATGCTGCTGGGCCTGGTGCGCGACTCCGGTCGGGACGTGCGCCTGCTCGTGGAGACCAAACATCCGACCCGTTACGCCGGCCTGGTCGAGAAGACGCTGGTCGACATGCTCGACCGCTTCGGGTGGGCCGGCGAGGTCAGCCCGCTGGAACAGCAGCACCGCGCCCCGGACATGGGCAACCCGGTCATGGTGATGAGCTTCGCCCCTACCGCGGTGCGCCGCATCCGGCTGCTGGCTCCGGACGTGCCCACGGTGCTGCTGCTGGACCGGCTCTCGCCGCGCCGCCGCGACGGCATCCTGCCGACCGGCGTAGCGATCGCCGGGCCGGGCCTGTCGGTGCTGCGCGACGACCCGGACTTCGTCGCGCGCGCACACCGGCGCGGGCATCCGGTGTTCGTCTGGACGGTCGACCGCCCCGACGACGTCCGCTTCGTGCTCGGCCTGGGAGTCGACACGATCATCACCGACCGGCCGCGCGACGTGCGGACGATGGTCGATCAGCGGCCGGGCCCGGGACCCGACCCGTCCTGAGCTGGCGTTCCTCCGCGAAGATCCTTCGCGGGTTTACCGGCGCGTGAGTACCGGGAACACCGTTGTGCATATATCGCATGATCGGGAGGAGCCATGAAGGTGGGCACGATGCTCCTCCGCCGCGATCCGGGCGGCGCCGCGAAGGTGCGCCGCGAGATCGCCGAGGATCTGCGGCGGCATCGGCTCACCCCGGATTCCATCGACGACGTCGTGCTCGTGGCCAGCGAACTGGTGACCAACGCCGTGTTGCACGCGAGGGACGGCCTCACCGGTCTCGACGTCGCGTGGGACGTCATCGACGACCACTCGTCGAGTGCCGTCGTCGTGCGCGTCAACGACACCAGCAGCACACCGCCCTTGCGGCGTCAAGCCGGCCCGCAGGCCACCGGTGGGCGGGGGCTGGCCATCGTTGCCGCGATCGCCGAGGACTGGGGCGTGCGTCCCCAGTCCTCCGGCAAGCAGGTGTGGGCGCGGGTGCCCGTACGCCGCACGCTCTGATCAGCCGGCCAGACCCCGCAACACCCGAAGCGCCACCGACAGCGTGGCCAGATCGACGGCCTCGCGGCCGAGCGCGGCGCGCACGGTGTCGCGCGCCCGGCCGACCCGTTCGGAGTTGTCCTCGGCCCACATGTCGATCCGGTGCTCGGGTGCGGCGTCGTCGGGTGTGGCGCGCAGGATCGCGGTGGTGATCGACGAAAGCGCGGCGTAGACGTCGTGCCGCATCGCCGCCCGGGCAAGGGTCGACCAGCGGTCGTCACGGGGCAGGTTCGTCACGGCGGTCAGCAGGTCGTCGATGCTCAGCCGCTCGGACACCGCGTAATGCAGCTCGGCGACGACGGCCGGGTCGTGGCCGGTGGAGTCGGCGATCTCGACGACGTCGAGGAGCAGGAACGCGCTGAGCAACTCCGCCAGGCGCAGCGAGAGCTCGCGGGGCAGGCCGAGCGCGACGAGCGCGTCGGCGTCGTCGTAGAGGGTCTGCCTTTCGCTGCCGCGCATCAGATCCGGGGTGCGCGGGCCGAACTCCTGCACGACACCGCGGTAGCGCTCGATCTCGGTGGCGACGTCGCTGATCGGGAACCGGGTCTCGACCAGCCACCGCGTGGCGCGGTCGACGAGCCGGCGGATCTCCTGGTAGCCCGCGTGCTGGGCCTTGGTGGGCACCTGGTTGTCGAGTGCTTCGATGGCCGACCAGAGCCGCGGCAGGTCGAAGACCTCACGCACGACGCAGTAGGCCCGGGTGATCTGCGCGGCGTCGACGCCGGTTTCCTCCATCGCCCGATGGACGAACGTCGTGCCCGAGTGGTTGATCATGTCGTTGACCACGACGGTGGTGATGATCTCGCGGTGCAACGGGTGCTCGCCGAGCACGTCGGCGAAGCGCTCGGCGATGGCCTTCGGGAAGTAACTCGCGAGCACCTGCGCGAACCAGGGCTCGTCCGGCAGCGTGGAATCCTCGATCAGATCGGTGAGGGTGAGCTTGGAGTACGCGACGAGTACCGAGTTCTCGGGGCAGCACAACCCCGTGCCCTCGGCCTCGCGGCGGGCGAGCTCGTCGTCGGACGGCAGGAACTCCAGCGCCCGGTCGAGCTCGCCGGCCTGCTCGAGGGCCTGCATGAACCGGCGGTGCACCGACACCAGCGCAGGGTCGAGCTTGCGTGCCATACCGAGCAGTACGTTCTGCTCGTAGTTGTCGCGCAACACGTGCGCGGCGACGTCGTCGGTGGCTGCAGCGAGCAGCTCGTTGCGCTCCTCGCGAGTGATGGTGCCGGTCGTCACCGCGCGATCGAGCAGGATCTTGAGGTTGACCTCGTGGTCGGAGGTGTCGACGCCCGCGGAGTTGTCGATCGCGTCGGTGTTGATATGACCGCCGGCCCTGGAGTACTCGATCCGTGCGCGCTGGGTCAGGCCCAGGTTGCCGCCCTCGCCGATCACGCGGCAACGCAACTGGTTGGCGTCGGCGCGCAGTGCGTCGTTGGCCTTGTCGCCGGCATCGACGTGGCTCTCGGTGGACGCCTTGACGTAGGTGCCGATTCCGCCGTTCCAGAGCAGATCGACCGGCGCCAGCAGGATGGCGTGGATCAACTCGGCGGGGGAGAGCTTCTTGACCCGCTTGTCGATGCCGAGCGCCGTGGCGACCTGCGGCGAGATGGGGATCGACTTCATGGTGCGCGGGTAGATCCCGCCGCCCTCGGAGATCAGCGACGTGTCGTAATCGGCCCACGACGAGCGGGGCAGCTCGAACAGTCGCCGGCGTTCGGCATACGAGCTGGCGGCGTCCGGGTTCGGGTCGAGGAACACGTGCCGGTGGTCGAAGGCGGCGACCAGACGGATGTGCTCCGAGAGCAGCATGCCGTTGCCGAAGACGTCGCCGGACATGTCCCCGATGCCGACGACGGTGAACTCCTGGGTCTGGGTGTCGACGCCGAATTCGCGGAAGTGGTACTTCACCGACTCCCACGCGCCGCGCGCCGTGATGCCCATGGCCTTGTGGTCGTAGCCGACGGATCCGCCGGAGGCGAAGGCGTCGCCGAGCCAGAACCCGTAGTCCTCGGCGATGCCGTTCGCGATGTCGCTGAAGGTTGCGGTGCCCTTGTCCGCGGCGACGACGAGATAGGGGTCATCGGCGTCGTAGCGCCGCACCTGCGGGGGCGGCACGACCTGCCTCGGGCCGTCCGGGCCGTCGACGTAGTTGTCGGTGAGGTCGAGCAGGCAGGAGATGAAGATCCGGTAGCAGGCCACGCCCTCGGCGAACCACGCGTCCCGATCGACGTTCGGGTCGGGCAACCGCTTGCAGACGAACCCGCCCTTGGCGCCGGTGGGCACGATGACCGCGTTCTTGACCATCTGCGCCTTGACCAGGCCCAGGATCTCGGTGCGGAAGTCCTCGCGCCGGTCCGACCACCGCAACCCGCCGCGGGCGACCGCACCGAACCGCAGGTGGACGCCCTCGACCCGCGGCGAGTACACCCAGATCTCGTACCGCGGCCGTGGCGCGGGCAGTTCGGCGATCCGCCGCGGATCCAGCTTCACCGCGATCGCCGAGCGCCGGTTGCCGTCGTCGTCGGTGCGGTAGGCGTTGGTGCGCAGGGTGGCGTTGACCAGGTTCAGCAGCGAGCGCAGGATGCGGTCCTGATCGAGGCTGACTACCTCGGCGAGCTGCTTCTCGATCGCCTCGACGCGGCTGACCGTGCCGTCCTCGGCGTCGTCGACCATCGGCGCCTCCGCGTTGCGCCCCGGGTCGAAGCGCGACTCGAAGAGCTCGGCGATGCCTGCGGCGATCTCGCAGTTGTCGACCAGGGCCTGCTCGATGTAGCGCTGGCTGAAGGTCGTGCCCGCCTGACGCAGGTACTTCGCGTAGGCGCGCAGGATGTTGACCTGCCACCACGTGAGCCCGGTGTGCACGATCAGGCCGTTGAGCGCGTCCTGCTCGATGTCGCCGCGCCACAGCAGGCGCACCGCGTCGACGAAGTTGCGCGAGCGCGCCTCGTCGAACTCCGCGCCCGTGGGCAGCCGCAGCCCGAAATCGTAGATCCACACCGACTCCTCGTCGGCCAGCGCGATCTCGTACGGGCGCTCGTCGAGGACCTCGATCCCCATTTCGGTGAAGATCGGCAGCGCGCGGGCCAGCGACACCGCCTGTCCCGTGCGGAAGACCTTGATCCGGCGGTCGGCCTCGTCGTCGCGATCGGGCGTGTACAGCTCGAAGGCCAGCCCGTCGGCCGCCGGGATGCCTTCCAGCCGGAGGATGTCGCGCACCGCGGTGTCGGCCCCGAAGTCCTCCTTGTAGGCCTCCGGCAGCGCCCGCGCGTACCTGCGCATCAACCGCTCGGCGGATTCTTCGCCGACGGCGATGGTCAGCAGGTCGCGGAAGTCGTCGCTCCACCGGCGGGTGACCTTCGCGATCTCCGCCTCGACCAGATGACGCTCCGGGGACGCGGGCTGGGAACCGGGCCGCACCGCGATCAGCAGCTGCATGCGAGCCAGGTTCATCTCGACGATCCGGTCGTCGCGGCCGATGATCTCGCCCGGCCAGTACCGGTTGATCACCGCGCACACCTTGCGCCTCGTCTCGGGGCCGAACCGTTCGGCGGGGAAGTAGACGAGCACGCTGACAAAGTCGCGGTTCAGGTGGATCCGTGCGAACACGCCGACCGTCTGGTTCTCGGCGCGGTCGACGACCAGCTGCGAGAGCCGCAGCAGGTCGCCGGTCGGCGCTTCGAGCAGCTCGTCGCGGGGCAGGGTGCGCACCGCGGCCAGCAGCCGGCGGCCGGTGTGACTGTCGGCGCGCACGCCCGAGCGGAGCAGGATCTCGGCGATCCGCCGGCGCACCACCGGCACCCGGCCGACGATGCCGTCCTCGGCGCTGGTGATCAGGCCGAGGAACACGTGCACCATCTGCTGCTTGGTGTCGCTCGCCGGCGTGACGACGGTGACGCAGTCGTAGTGCACCGAACGGCGGACGGTGGACACCAGCGGCGACTTGAAGATGACCAGCGGCGCGCCGCTGCGGAACGCCGGCAGCAACTCGCGCGGCGAGATCTGCGCCGCGCCGCGCAGCACTCCGGCGAGCTCGCCGTCGCCGGAGCGGGTCCGCGGGTTCGCCAGCGCGTTCGCCGAGTAGGCGGTGTGGCCGAGGATCATGAAGTTGCCGTCGGCGAGCCAGCGCAGCAGAGCGCCCGCCTCGACGGAGGTCTCCCGGTCGAACTGGCCGGGGTCGGCGGCGAGCTCGTCGGCGAGCTCCCGGATCAACGCATACATGCGCGGCGCGTCGGCGACCGCGTGCAGCACGTCCTCCAGGACCCGGCGCAGATCCTCGCCCAACTGCTTGTGCTCGTCGGGGGAGACGACGTCGAGCTCGAGGTGCAGCCACGACTCGACGACCGCGCTGTCGGGGACATCGGCGTTGTCGTCGATGTCGTAGATGTGGGAGAGCGCGCCGCTCGCGTCGCGGGTGACCACCATCTGCGGGTGCAGCACCCGCTGCGGCGGCCGGTTGCCGCGCAACAGTTCGGCGGTCAGCGACTCGACGATGTACGGCGCGTCGCGGGTGACGATGTCGACCGCCGTGGTGTCGGCGTCGACGTCGGACACCCTGAGCAGGATCTCGCCCTCGGGCCGGACCCGCCCGAACTCCAGCGCATTGCGCGCGATCTCGTTCAGCACCTCGTTCGGCCGGCTGGCCACCTGGCTGCCGGCGTGCGCGAGATAGCGGCGGACGAAGGTGGCCGGGTCGACGCCGGTCGCCCCCGCCGAGGTCCCGGTCGCGGCTGCGTCGTCGGAGCCGGCGTGCGGGTCGGTCATGTGCAAGTCACCTCGTTGTGACGCGAGCATTCGGATATCCGCTGTTCATCCTGTCACTGTCGCGGTGATCTCGGGACCGCGGTCTCGGCGCTTGCCCAGCGTGGAGCAGGATTGTTTGTCATGAGCACGCCCGCCTCCGACCGAGCCCGCCCGCTGCCGACCAGCGCCTCGTACGGCATCATCGTCCGCCTGTACGCCGCCCCGTCACCGTCCGTCGTCGGGGAGCTCGCCACCGCGGTCGGGCGCGCCGGCGGCCTGGTGACGGCGATCGACGTGAGCGAGTCCCGCGCCGACCGGATCACCATCGACGTGAGCTGCTCGGCGGTCAACGGCGAGCACGCCGTCGAGATCGTCGCGGCGCTGCGGGCCGTCGTCGGCGTCACCGTCCACCGGGTCAGCGACCGCACCTTCCTGCTGCACCTCGGCGGCAAGATCTCGGTGCGCTCGAAGGTGCCGCTGCGTACCCGGGACGACCTGTCGATGGCCTACACACCGGGCGTGGGCCGGGTGTCGCTCGCGCTGGCCGAACACCCGGAGGACGTCGCGAAGCTGACGATCAAGGGCAACACGGTCGCCGTGGTCACCGACGGCTCGGCTGTTCTCGGCCTGGGCAACATCGGCCCCGGGGCCGCGCTACCGGTGATGGAGGGCAAGGCGGCGCTGTTCCAGCGCTTCGCCGAGATCGACGCGTGGCCGATCTGCCTCGCCACCCAGGACGCCGACGAGATCGTGCGCGTGGTGCAGGCCATCTCGCCCGGGTTCGGCGGGATCAACCTGGAGGACATCTCGGCGCCGCGGTGCTTCGAGATCGAACGGCGGCTGCGCGAGACGCTGGACATCCCGGTCTTCCACGACGACCAGCACGGCACCGCGATCGTCGTCTCCGCGGCTCTCACGAACGCGCTGCGCTGCGTGGGCAAGCCGCTCGAGCAGGCCCGCATCGTCGTCTCCGGAGGCGGCGCGGCCGGCACCGCGATCGTGTCGCTGCTCGTCGCCGGGGGAGCCAGCCGGATTCTGGTCTGGGACCGCGAAGGCATCCTCTCGCCGACCGACGCGACGCTGAACCCGTCGAAGCGGCAACTGGCCGAGCTCACCAACCCCGAGTGCACCACTGGCGACCTGCGCGACGCGCTGCAGGGCGCCGACGTCTTCATCGGGGTGAGCGGGCCCGACGTGCTGCAGGCGGACTGGATCAAGGAGATGGCCGACGATCCCGTGGTGTTCGCGCTGGCCAATCCCGATCCCGAGGTCGACCCGGACGCCGCTCAGCAGCTGGCGGCCGTGCTCGCCACCGGCCGCAGCGACTACCCGAACCAGATCAACAACGTGCTCGCGTTCCCCGGCGTGTTCCGCGGCCTGCTCGATGCTCGCGCCCGCGAGGTGACGACGGCGATGCTGCTCTCGGCAGCCGATGCGCTGGCGCACTGCGTTTCGGACGAGCAGCTGAACGCGACCTACATCGTGCCCTCGGTGTTCGATCCGGCGGTGCCCGCCGCAGTCGCGGCCGCGGTGCGCGCGGCCGCGCACGGCGGTGACGCGGCGCAGCCGTCGGCGGGTCCGGTCTCCGGCCTGCACTGAGACGCGGCGGAACGCAACTCGTCTGCCGCCTCGTCCCAGCTCGCGAACCCAACCGGGCAGTCGCGGGGACGGAGGCACAGATGCGTCGTCGGACAACGGCCGTTGCGGCCGCAGCGATGATCGCCCTGCTCGCGGTGGCGGCGTGCTCGCACGAAGGCGGCAGTCCCGGAGGAAGCGCGGTCGCCGGCGGAGCACCGGCCGCGGAGGGCGAGACGCGGGCCGGCTCGGCCCCAGGCGCCCCAGGCGCCCCTGCGCACCTGCCCGCAGCCCCCGCCCACGGCGTGCCGATGGCGCAGGTGATGTCGACGGCCCAGATCCGCACCGCCCAGATCGTCGTGGCGGTCACCGGGGCTCGCAACGTGGCCGCCACGGCCGACGCGGCCGCGGCGATCGCGGTGCGCGCCGGCGGCGAGGTCTACGCCGACGACCGCACCAGCGGCCCGCACGCCACCGCGAACATGAGCCTCCGGGTGCCGCCGAACGCATTGCTGCCCACCCTGAGCAAGCTCTCCAAGCTCGGAGTCGAACAGCACCGCCGGGTGTCGACGACGGATGTCACGCAGCGGGTGGCCGACGTGGCGTCACGCACGGCCAGCGCCCAGCAGGAGATCGCCCGGCTGCGCAAGCTCTACGCCCGGGCAACCAAGATCAGCGACATCATCACCATCGAGAGCGAGCTGGCGAGCCGGGAGGCGAATCTCGAAGCGCTGGAGGCGCAGGCCCGCGCGCTCGCCTCGCGGACGGCACTGGCCACCATCGATCTCGCCCTGGTCACGGCGGCTGTCCACCGCCAGCCGGCGCCGCCGGCCAAGCCCCGCGCCAGCGGCTTCATCGGTGGACTGGAACGCGGCTGGCACGCCTTCGCAGCCCTGGCGTCCTGGCTCGCCCTGGTGCTCGGCGCCGTCCTGCCGTTCCTCCTGCTGGCGCTCCTTCTCGCCGGGGCCGGACGTCTCGTGTGGACGCGGATCCTGCGACGCGCGCGGGTGGCCCCGACGGGCCCGCCGTCCGAGTGAGGACTGCGGACCGGGCGGCTGCCGCCTACCTCGCCGCGACCACCGTCGGGGCGAGCTCGGCGGCCGCGGCGAGCAGCCGGTCGTTCTCCTCCGGGGAGCCGATCGTGATGCGCACCCCGTCGCCGGCGAAGGCCCGCACGATGACCTTGCGTTCTTCGCAACCAGCGGCCCACGCGGTGGTTGCCTCGCCGAGCGGCAACCACACGAAGTTGGCCTGCGACGGTGGCACCGGGTAACCGAGCCCAGCGAGATCGGCGTGCACCCGGCCGCGTTCGGCGACGATGTCGCCCACCCGCTCGAGCAGCTGCGCCTCCGCCTCGGGCTCGAGGCTGGCCAGCGCGGCCGCCTGCGCAACGGACGTCACAGCGAAGGGCACCTGGGTCTGGCCCAGCGCCGCCGCGAGGGCCGGGTCGGCCGCGATCGCGTAGCCGACGCGCAGCCCGGCCAGCCCGTAGGCCTTGGAAAAGGTGCGCAGCACGACCACGTTGGGGAACTCGGCGAGCAGGCTCAGCCCGTCCGGCACGTCCGGGTCGGTGACGAACTCGCGGTACGCCTCGTCGAGGGCGACCACGACGTCCTCGGGCACCGCCCGCAGGAAGCGCACCAGCGCGTCCCGGCCGACGGCCGTGCCGGTGGGGTTGTTGGGGTTGCAGACGAACACGACCCGGGTCTTGCCGGTGATCCGGGCGGCCATCTCGTCCAGGTCGTGGACCTGGTCGGCCAGCGGCACCCGGATCGACGAGGCGCCACTCACCGCGGTGATGATTGGGTACGCCTCGAACGAGCGCCAGGCGTACATCACCTCGTCGTCGGCGTCGGCGACGGCCTGCACCAGCTGGGTGCACAGCGAAACCGACCCGCACCCGACCCGCACCCGGTCGGCGTCGACACCGTACTTGCCGGCGAGCGCCGCGGTGAGCTCGACGGCGAAGCTGTCGGGGTAGCGGTTGATCTGCGCGGCGGCGGCGGCGATCCGCTCGACCACGTGCGGCAGCGGCGGGTAGGGCGTCTCGTTGCTGGCGAGCTTGATCGCGCCGGGCACACTTCGGCCGGGCACGTAGGCGGGCAGCGTCGCCAGGGTCGGGCGCAGCCGGGGAGTCATCGCTTGGGTCCCTTCGATTGCTTGGCGGGCTTCGGGTGCTTCGGACGTCCGGACGGTGGCTTGTAGCGTTCGACCCGCGCCTTGCGGCCCTTGATGAGGGTGGACTGCAGCGCGGCGATCACCTCGGCCTCGGCAGCCGACGGGATCTCCACGACCGAGAACTTGTGCGTGATCTCGATGGCGCCGATCTGCCGGCCGGACAGGCTGGTCTCGTTGGCGATGGCGCCGACCAGATCCTGCGGCCGGATCTTCGCCGCGTGGCCGAGGCTGATGAACACCTGCGTGGTCGCGCCCCCCGAGGTGCGCTGCCGGGCCGGGCGCGTGTCGGTCGCGGACGGGACGACCTCGGGGATGTCGGCGTCGCCGTCGTCCGTCCCGCCGAGTGCGGATTCGTGGGCGAGCTTCACGCCGGCGAGCGCGATCTGGACCAGGTCGAACTCGTCGGCCAGCGTGTCAACCACGACGCGGTACTGCTCGAGGTCGTCCTCGTCGGCGAGCGTCTCCTCGAGCGCGGCGCGAGTCAGCTCGAGCCGGCGCGCACGCAGGTCGGCGACCGTCGGCAGCGTCTCGACCGGGATCTTGTGCTTGGTCGCCTTCTCGATGGTCTTCAGCAGCCGGTGCTGGCGCGGCTCGACGAGGGTGAGCGCCACGCCGGTGCGCCCGGCGCGGCCGACGCGACCGATGCGGTGCACGTAGGAATCCGGGGCCGAGGGCAGGTCGTAGTTGACGACGTGGGTGAGGTGGTCGATGTCCAGCCCGCGCGCGGCGACGTCGGTGGCGATCAACAACTCGGCGGTCTTGTTGCGCACCCGGGTCATCACGCGGTCGCGTTGGTCCTGGGTCATCCCACCGTGCAGCACCTCGGCGCGGTAGCCGCGCGCCCCCAGGGTCTCGCCCAGCGAGTCGACCTCCTCGCGGGTACGGCAGAAGACGACCGCCGCCTCGGGGGACTCGATGTCGAGCAGCCGGCCGAGGGCGTTGGTCTTGTGCGCGCGGGGCACGAGGTAGGCGACCTGGCGCACGCGGGCGGTCTCGCCGGTGCTGCGCTCGCGGGGGATGCGCACGGTGACCGGTTCGGTGAGGTACTTGCGGACGAGGCTGTCGATGCGCGCGGGCAGCGTTGCCGAGAACAGCACCGCCTGCCGCTGCGCGGGCACGGCGTCCATGATCGCCTCGATGTCGTCGGCGAAGCCCATGTCGAGCATCTCGTCGGCCTCGTCGAGCACGACGGTGCGCAGGGCGGCGAAGTCGACGGTGCCGCGCGCCAGGTGGTCCATCACCCGTCCCGGCGTCGCCACCACGACGTCGATGCCCCCCTCGAGCGCGCGGATCTGCCGGGCGATCGGCTGACCGCCGTACACGGCGAGCACCCGGGTGCCGCGGGCCCGGCCGTAGCGCTGGACGGCCTGGGCGACCTGGATCGCGAGCTCGCGGGTGGGGACGAGAACGAGCGCCTGCGGCGCGGTACCGCCCGGAGTGAGGCCGTGCAGCAGCGGCAGCGCGAACGCCGCGGTCTTGCCGGTGCCGGTCGCGGCCTGTCCCACGACGTCGTGCCCGGCCAGCAGCGGCGGGATGGTCTCGCGCTGGATCGGCGTGGGTTCCTCGTAGCCGAGCTGGTCGAGCTGCTCGAGCAGGTCGGCTTCGAGCCCGAGCTCACCGAACGACGTCACGTGCCCCACCCTATTTGGAGTCGAGCGGGTGGGATCGGACTAGAGATTGCCGCGCTTCTCCTGCTCGCGCTCGATGGCTTCGAACAAAGCCTTGAAGTTGCCCTTGCCGAAGCCGAGCGAGCCGTGCCGCTCGATGAGCTCGAAGAACACGGTGGGACGGTCGCCGACCGGCCTGGTGAAGATCTGCAGCAGGTAACCGTCCTCGTCCCGGTCGACCAGGATCGCGCGCTTCTGCAGCTCCTCGACCGGCACCCGCACCTCGCCGATGCGGGCCCGCAGCTCGGGGTCCTCGTAGTAGGAGTCCGGGGTGTCGAGGAACTCGACGCCCCGGGCGCGCATCTCGTCGACGGTGCGCAGGATGTCGTTGGTGGCCAGGGCGATGTGCTGGCAGCCGGGGCCGGCGTAGAAGTCGAGGTACTCGTCGATCTGTGAGCGCTTCTTGCCCGGCGAGGGCTCGTTGAGCGGGAATTTCACCCGGTGGTTGCCGTTGGCGACGACCTTGCTCATCAGCGCCGAGTACTCGGTGGCGATGTCGTCGCCGACGAACTCGGCCATGTTCACGAAGCCCATGACGCGGTTGTAGAAGTCGACCCACTCGTCCATGCGGCCGAGTTCGACGTTGCCGACGCAGTGGTCGACGGCCTGGAAGAGTCGCTTCTCGGGCGGGGTCATGGTGGAGCTCTGCGGCACGTAGCCGGGCAGGTAGATGCCGTTGTACCGCGAGCGGTCGATCAGCGTGTGCCGGGTCTCGCCGTAGGCGGCGATCGCCGCCCGGCGCACCGTGCCGTGCTCGTCGGAGGTGTCGTTGGGTTCCTCGAGCACCGTGGCGCCCTGAGCCCGGGCGTGCGCGACGCACTTGTCGACGTCGGGCACCTCGAGGGCGAGGTCGATGACGCCGTCGCCGTGCTTGCGGTGGTGGTCGGCGTAGGCGCTGTTCGGGTCGACGGCGCCGATGAGCACGAACCGGGCCGAGCCGGAGCGCAGCACGAACGCCTTGTGGTCGCGGTTGCCGGTCTCCGGGCCGCTGTAGCCGACCAGGGTCATGCCGAACGCGTGCTGGTAGTAGTGCGCGCTCTGCGTGGCGTTGCCGGCGACCATGACGATGGCGTCCATCGCGGTGACCGGGAACGGGTCGGTGCGTTCGTCGTAGTCGACCAGGCCGACGAGTTGCTTGAGCCGCTCGACGGTCAGATCGGCGTCACGTTCTTCGGGGGTGAGGTGGACGGTGGTCATGCAGTCGAGCGTGCTCCGGGGGAACGAGACGGGCAAGTCGGGCCGTGATCCTTCGGCATAGTGTGCACTATGTCCGACATTCTGTGGTCAGCACTGTGCAATCTGATCAGTTCGGTCGATGGCCTCGTGTCGTGCGCGGTTCGGCGGCTGATCGCCCCTAGCCTTTGATCTGTGTCGACCTATGTGGCCGTCTTCGCCCTCGTGCTCGCCTACGCGGCGCTCGTCGCCGCGTACATAGCGCTGCGCACGCTCGCGAAGCTGCGCCGCGCGTCGGCGGTGCTGGCCCGCGGCGCGCGGGGGCCGAACGCGCAGGAGTCGCTGCTCGAGGCTGCGCAGCGCACCACCGAGCGCACCGAGGTGCTGGCCGAGGAACTCGCCGCGCTGCGCGAACTGGTCGAGGCCGGCGTGGGCACTCCGGGCGGCGCGCCCGCGGTCGGCCTGCGCAACGTCGCGCTGGTGCGCTACGACGCGTTCAGCGAGATGTCCGGGCGCATGTCCTTCTCGCTGGCGCTGCTCGACGACAAGGGCGACGGCGTCACCCTCAGCGCGATCACCGGCAGCGGCGTCACCCGCGTCTACGCCAAGGGAGTCTCCGGCGGGAAGGGCGAACACGAGCTCTCCCCGGAGGAGCAGCAGGCGGTGAGCGCGGCGCTGCGCCGGCGTCCCGGGCTGCTCGCCCGCAAGACCGCCTGACTCCGACGTCCGTACCCTCTGCGTCGTGACCCGCGTCGGCACCATCGCGTTCCTCGGCCCGGAGGGGACGTTCGCGCACGCCGCGGTGCGTCGCCTCGACGCGGCGGCAGGCGCGACGCTGGTTCCCACGGCCAACGTGACGCTGGCGATCGACGCCGTACGCGCCGGCGAGGCCGACGCCGCGCTCGTCCCGCTCGAGAACTCGGTCGAGGGCGCGGTGCCGGCCACCCTCGACGAACTCGCCACCGGCGCGCCGCTGGTCATCGCCGAGGAGACCTACCTTCCGGTCCAGTTCGAGCTGATGGCCCGCCCGGGCACGCGCCGCGACGACATCCGTTCGATCGCCACCCACCCGCACGCCGAGGCACAGGTGCGCCGGTTCCTGCTGGGGCGCCTGCCGCACGCGGAGGTCACGCTCGTCGGCTCGACGGCCGGCGCCGCGCAGGCGGTCGCCGCGGGGGAGTTCGACGCGGCGGTCGGCGCGGCCGTGGCCGGCGAGCTCTACGGCCTCGAAGTCGTCGCCTCCGACATCGCCGACACCGCCGGCGCGGTCACCCGCTTCGTCCTGCTGACCCACCCGGCCCCGCCACCACCACCGACGGGCAACGACCGGACGACGCTCGTGGCCTTCCTGCGCGAGAACCACTCCGGCGCGCTGCTCGAGCTGCTCAGCGAGTTCGCCACCCGGGCGGTGAACCTGACCCGCATCGAATCGCGGCCGACCCGCGGGCGGCTGGGGGAGTACTGCTTCTCCATCGACTGTGAGGGGCACGTCGCCGACGAGCGGGTCGGTGACGCGCTGGCCGCCCTGCACCGGGTGTGCGCCGACGTTCGCTATCTCGGCTCGTACCCCCGCCGCGACGGGCGCACCGGGCCGGTGCCGGCCGGGCGCAGCGACGTGGAATTCACCGAAGCCCGGCACTGGCTTGCCCAGGTCCGTGAGAGAGGAGTGTCATGACCACAGGGGAGGACCGCCCGTTCCCGCCGCAGAACGGCGACGAACGCGCCACGCTGAGCGGGTTCCTCGACTTCCAGCGCGCGACGTTCGAGTGGAAGTGCGCCGGCCTGACACCGGAACAGCTGGCGCGACGGTCGGTGTCGCCCTCGTCGATGTCGCTGCTCGGCCTCGCGCGGCACCTCACCGACGTCGAGCGCGGATGGTTCGACAGGGTCCGAGGAGGCGGCCGGCGGCGACCGATGTTCTGGTCCGAGGACGACCCCGAGGGCGACTTCGACGGCGCCGTCGCCGACCCGGCGGTGGTCGAGGAGGCGTTCGCGGCGTGGCACCGGGCCGTGGACGAGTCCCGCGAGGTCGTGGCCGCCACCGACCTCGATGCGACGTTCGAGCACGAGCGCGACGGCACCACCAGCCTGCGGTGGGTGCTCGCCCACATGCTCGAGGAGTACGCGCGGCACAACGGCCACGCCGACCTCCTGCGCGAGGCGATCGACGGCGCGACCGGCGAATAGCGCGACGACGGGAACGGCGGCGACGGTCAGAGGTAGAGGCCGGTGTTGGCGTCGTTGCGCTCGGCGGCGACCGCGTGCAGGTCGCGCTCGCGAAGCAGCAGGTACTGCTCGCCGGCGATGTCGATTTCGAACCGGTCGTCGGGGCTGAACAGCACGCGGTCGCCGGTCTCCACCGCGCGCACGTGATTGCCGACCGCGAGTACCTCGCCCCACACCAGTCGCTTGGACACCTGCGCTGTGGCCGGGATCAGGATGCCGCCGGACGAACGGCGCTCGCCTTCCTCGCGGGGTTCGCGGACGAGTACCCGGTCGTGCAGCATCTTGATCGGCAGGCGGTCGGTCACCTGCCGAGCGTAGCCGCGGGCGTCACCGGCACCACAGCACGGCGTTCGCGCGCACGGCCGCCTCGTAGTTCGCGTGGGCGGTGGCGGCGATTGCGCGCAACTGCGTGAGGGCCGTGCGCATCTCGGCGGCGCCGGCCGACCAGCGGCGCTGGGTCTCGCGCTGCGCCTCGGCCGTGGCGCCGCGCCAGCCGGTGCGCAGCCGGCCGGCGTGCCGGCCTACCTCGGCGTCGAGGGTGTCGAGCTGCTGTTCGAAGGCCGCCATCCGGGCCACGAGCCGATCCAGCTCGCCGAGGTCCACCCCGATCAAGCTCATCGCCCGACCTCGCGCGTGACCGCCGCGCGCGACGCCTGCTCAGCGGCCGCGTACGCCCCGGCGCACCGGTCGAGCGCGGCTGCATTGCGCTCCAGCGCGGCGAGCACGAGCGCGGCCCCGTCGTGCCACCGCCGCCAGCTATCGGCGAACGCGCTCGCCGCTACCCCGCGCCATCCGCTCGTGAACAGGTCCTGCGCATCCGCCGCCAGCCGCGCCAGCTCGCCGCGGCCGGTGGCGGCCTGATCGGACAGCGCCGCCGCGGCCGCGAACAGCTGCGCGGGTTCGCTCGTGAATCCCGGCACCGTTTCGTCCCCCTCGCCCTGCCTGTCCGGTACGTGCGGGTCGAGGGTAGGCGCGAGGACGGCGGCGGCCGGCGTGCCTGTGGACAACCGGCGCCGCGCGGCAAGCGAGGTGCGCGGCGTCAGTAACCTTCTACAGTGTGATCGACCTGAAGCTGGTGCGCGACGACCCCGACCGTGCCCGTAGCTCGCAACGGCTGCGCGGGGCGGACGAGTCGCTCGTCGACGTGCTGCTGGCCGCGGACGACGCCCGCCGCGCGGCGGTGTCGCGGGCCGACTCGCTGCGGGCCGAGCAGAAGGCGATCGGCCGCGAGGTCGCCAAGGCGGCACCCGAGGAGCGGCAGAAGGTGCTGCACCGGGCCAAGCAGCTGGCCGAGGACGTCAAGGCCGCCGAGGCCGAGCAGAGCGCCGCCGACGAGGCGCTGCTGCAGGCCCAGCTGGCGATGCCCAACCTCGTCGAAGACGGCGTGGTGCCCGGCGGCGAGGACGACTTCGTCACCCTCGACACGGTGGGCACGGTGCCCGAGGTCGCGGAGCCGAAGGACCACCTCGAAATCGGCGCCGCGCTGCGCGCGATCGACACCGACCGCGGCGCGAAGGTCTCGGGCGCCCGCTTCTATTTCCTCACCGGAATCGGCGCCCAGCTCGAGTTCGCCCTGGTCAACCTGGCGATGGAGCAGGCCTCGGCCGCGGGTTTCACCCCGGTCATCGCTCCCGCGCTCGTCAAGCCCGAGGTCATGCAGGGCACCGGGTTCCTCGGCGCGCACGCGGGCGAGGTCTACCGCATCGAAGGCGACGACCTGTACCTCGTCGGCACCTCGGAGGTCGCGCTCGCCGGCTACCACCAGGGCGAGATCCTCGATCCCGAATCGCTGCCGCTGCGGTATGCCGGGTTCTCATCCTGCTTCCGCCGCGAGGCCGGTTCCTACGGCAAGGACAGCCGAGGCATCATCCGGGTGCACTGGTTCGACAAGGTCGAGATGTTCTCCTACTGCCCCGTAGAGGAAGCGCGCGAGGAACACCAACGGCTGCTTGCGTGGGAGCGGGAGTTCCTCGACAAGCTCGAACTCGCCTACCGGGTGGTCGACATCGCCGCGGGCGATCTCGGCTCCAGCGCGGCGCGCAAGTTCGACATCGAGGCATGGTTCCCGTCCCAGGGCGCCTACCGGGAACTCACCTCCACCTCGAACTGCACCACCTTCCAGTCGCGCCGGCTCAACATCCGCACCCGCGGGGAGTCCGGCAACGTGCCGGTCGCCACGCTCAACGGCACGCTGTGCGCGGTGGCGCGCACCATCGCCTGCCTGCTCGACCATCACCAGCAGCCCGACGGCTCGGTCTACGTGCCCAAGGCGCTGCGCGCCTGGCTCGGCGGCCGCGAGACGCTGACTCCGGCCTGACGATGGCGATCCGGTTGGTGGCGACGGACCTCGACGGGACGTTGCTGCGTAGCGACGGCACCGTCTCCGACCGCACCCGCGCGGCGATCAAGGCGGCGGTCGACACCGGGCTGGTCATCGCGTTCGTGACCGGGCGCCCGCCGCGCTGGCTCGACGACGTCATCGACGAGACGGGCCACGTGGGCGTGGCGGTCGGCGCGAACGGCGCGGTGCTCTACGACATGAGCGAGCAGCGGGTGTTGAGCCTGCACGCCCTTGCCACGGACTTGATGGTGGAGCTCGCCACCGAGTTGCGCACCCGGTTCCCGGAGGTCCAGTTCGCCGTCGAGTACGGCCACGGGTTCGCCGCCGAACCCGGCTATGTGCACGACTGGCAGATCAATCCGCGCTACGACCGGCAGGGCCGTCCCATCCCGCCGCCGCTGATCGCTGATCTCGAGACGATCGCCGCCCGGCCGGGGGTGAAGCTGCTCGCAAAGGACCGCGGCGCCGAGGTCGACCGGTTCCTCGTCGAGGCGAGCGCGCTCGTCGGCGACCGGGCCACGGTCACCCACTCCTCCTCGGTCGGGTTGCTCGAAATCGCCGCGGCTGGGGTGACGAAGGCGACCGGGCTCGCCGAGCTCGCCGTCGGCCACGGTATCGGCCAGGACGAGGTTCTCGCCGTCGGCGACATGCCCAACGACGTGCCGATGCTGCGCTGGGCGGCGCATTCCTACGCGGTCGCGAACGCCCACCCGGCTGCGCTGGAGGCCGCCGACAACGTGATCGGCAGCAACGACGACGACGCCGTGGCGCTGCTCATCGAGGCGCTGCTCGACTAGCCGGCCGTGCCCGCGCGACGGCCACCTCGGCGTACTTGGTGGCAAGTGCGGGCGAGGCCATCACCAGGTGCGCGAGCAGTGCGTTCCGGCGGCCGGGGTAGAGGCGAGCGCGACGTCTGCGCAGGGCGTCGAGGATCGTGTCGGCCACGACGTCGGGCGACATCGGCTTGATCGTGCCCTGCATCGCGTTCTCCTCCGGCGGGTGCAGCGGCTTCTCCCGCGCGAGCATCGGGGTGTCCACGTCGGTCGGGTAGACGGCGAGGACGTGGATCCCGTGCGGCCCGAGTTCCAGGCGCAGCGTCTCGCACAGCCCGCGGACGGCGTACTTGGACGGCCCATAGGCGCCCATGCCGAACACGCCCATCAGCCCGCCGAACGACGAGATGGCAACGATGCTCCCGCCGCCGGCTTCGATCATCGGGCCGGCGACGGCGCGGATCGGCCAGAGGGTGCCGAAGTAGTTGACCTGCATCTGGCGCTCGAACTCGACGTCGGCCAATTCGGCGAAGTAGCCGGGTGTGATGACCCCCGCACTGGTCACCAGCAGATCGCACGGCCCGCGTGCGGCGACGCACTCGGCCACCGCGGCCTGTGCCTGCACCCGGTCGCTGACATCGGCGGCGACGCAGGTGACCGCGGGAAGCGCGTGGCGCAGCGCCGCGAGGTCGGCGTCGTCGAGCGCGATGACCGACGTGGGCACGCCGGAGGCCACGAGTCGACGCACGAGCGCCAGGCCGATCCCGCTCGACCCGCCGGTGACGATGGCATGCCAGTGCGCCGCTTCCGGGCTCGCGGTCATGTCGGCCTCCCTCGGAACTCAGGCGTAGCGGACGCCCAGGACGACGGCCAGGGCGAGAACGGCGACCACCAGGAACGCGTTGAGCAGCCCGTCGCGCTCGCGCGCGTACATGCCGTGCTGGGCGTAGTAGGCGGCGTCGATCACGCCGAGGAACGCGAGCATCCCGGCGCAGACGAGCGCGAGCGTCTGCCCGACGGGCTGCTCGGCGAGCAGCAGCGCCGCGGACACGACGAGCAGCGTCGCGAGTATCGAGTCGGGGTAGACGAACACCCGCTCGTGCTCCACGTAGCCGCGTGGCTGCCAGGACGCGGTGTGCGGTTGCCGGAACCAGGTGGCCCAGAAAACGGCGATGCCGACGGCGGTGAGCAGCTGCCACGTCGCGACCAGCCAGGTCACGACGTCACCGGTCACGTGCCGGTCCGGACCGGGGGCCGGGTGGGTTGCGCCCCCGCTCGGCGCAGCCGTTCGGGCACGATGTCGCGCGCCCACACGTCGTCGACCGTCTCGCCGCGCTTGACGATCTCCGCCTCGCGGCCGTTGACGAGCACGGTGGCCGGCCGGGGCAGCGCGTTGAAGTTGGACGCCGAGATCTCCTGGTAGGCGCCGGCCTCCAGTATGGCGACGACGTCGCCTGCCGAAACGTGCGGGAACCGCGCGGCCGGCACGATCATGTCGGCGAAGCACGAATGGCCCACGAGATCCGCGGTGAGCACCGGTGCCGCGTCGGCTCGTTCCGCGGTGAGCACTTGATGCCGGTTGTGCTCGAACACACCGCCCGCGAGGAAGAACGCCGTGGTGTCGGTGAGCACCCACGTGTACGGGAACGGACGGGTCTGCCGCTTGACCACCTTCACCCGCGCCAGGTGCACGGCGGCGTTGCCGTAGAGCCAGCGGCCGGGTTCGACCTGCAGCCGGATCCCGGCGGTCTCGACGCCGCCGCCGTGCAGCTCCTTCTTCAAAGCCGCGACGGCGTCGGCGGCGAACTCCTCGATGGCCGCGGGGTAGGCCGGGCGCGGCCCGGACAGCAGCAGCGGCACCGCCTTCGCCATCGCCGCGTGGTAGGCCCGGTAGCCGAGGCCGCGCAGCGCGACCATCAGCGGGTACCCGGCTGCGGTGAGCAGGAACTCGCTTCGCGCGGTCTCCTTGTTCATCGGGTCCCGGACGCTCGGGAAGCCGCCGCCGATGTCGATCTCCTGCGGGCGCCACCCGTCCCAGGCCGTGCAGAGCTCGGCGACGAGCCGGCCGTAGCGGCGCATCAGGCCCCGCCAGTACCAGGTCGAAGCGTGGTGCCGGCCCGCATGGAAGTGCAGGCCGACGAGCTCGACGTTCGGCATCGCGAACACCCGCCGGCCCATGTCGACGAGGTACTCGGGCGGCAGCCCGGACTTGTAGACCTGCACGCCGAGGTCGATCGGGGCGCTGAGCTGCGAGAAGTCGGTGCGCCGCCAGAGATTGGGCACCGCCGGCTTCACCCGGAGCCGGATCTTGGCGACGGTGGCGAGCTCGGCCGCGACGTCCTGGATGAGGTCGATCTCGTCGACGTCCTCGACGGTGATCCGCACGCCGGCCGCCACGCAGTTGCGCAAGTGCTCCCGGCTCTTGCCGCCGCCGTTCACCGATACCAGGGCCGGATCGACGCCGGTGCGCAACGCACCCTCGAGCTCCTCGCCGGAGTAGATGTCGGCGCCTGCGCCTTCGTCGGTGAGGATCTGGCGGGTGGCCAGCATCGGGTTGGCCTTGAAGGCCGGCAGCACGTCCACCGGGCCGTCCGGCCACTCCCTGGCGAACGCATCACGGATCCGGCGGACGTTGCGGCGGAGCTGGACCTCGGAGTAGGCGAAGATCGGGGAGCCGAACCGTTCGACGAGCTCGGCGGCGGGCAGCTCGTCGATGTAGAGCCGGCCGTCGCGGATGGTCAGCACGTCCGGTTCGGCAGCGGCGACCGGTGCCGAAGCAGAGCGCGAGACGGCAAGGGTGGACGACACGGCGGACCTCCTCGCGGGCCGTTGCCTGCTGCGATCCGCCGAAACTAGGCCGCGACCGCGCCTGCCGCCTCATCCCGGGTGGCTGAAGACGGCGTCAACCGGGTGGGTGCAGCTGGCGCCGGGCGATCTTGCCGCTGTGCGTCTTGGGCAGGGCCGGCAGGAACCAAATCCGCCGCGGGTACTTGTACGGCGCGGTCTCCGCACGCGCGTAGGCCTGCAGCTCGCGGACGAGATCGTCCGAGCCGGTGAAGCCGTCGCGCAGCACGACCGCGGCGGCCACCACCTGCCCGCGGGTGTCGTCGGGCAGGCCCAGCACCGCGCACTCCCGCACCGCGGGGTGACCCAGCAGGGTGGACTCCACCTCCGAGGGCCCGATGCGGTAGCCCGAGCTGATGATGACGTCGTCGGCGCGTGCCTCGAAGAACAGCCAACCGTCGGCGTCGCGGCGCACGTTGTCACCCGTGTGCCACATACCATCGGGTACGGGGTTGCCGTCGTAGCCGAGGAAGAAGGTGGGCACGGTGCGCGGATCGACGACCAGCTCGCCGTCGACGATGTCGACCTCGATGCCCGGTAACGGGCGTCCCATCGAACCGGGCGGTGCCTGCTCGCCCGGGCGGACGCCGGTGAGCTGCCCGGTCTCGGTCTGGCCGTACCCGTCGGAGATGCACAACCCGGTCTGCTCGCGCCACGCCTCGTAAGCGGGCACGCCGAGCGCCTCGCCGGCGGTGATCGCGCGCCGCAGCGACGGGAGCCCGCCGATCCGGCCGTGCCCGGCGATCAGCCGGTACTCGGTGGGCGCCATGCACAGCACGTCGACGTGCTCCCGGCGGATAGTCGCCAACCGCTCCTCGGGATCGAAGCGACGGTCCTGCAGCAGTGCCGCAGCACCGCCCAGCCACGGCGCGATGAAGCTGTTGCGGGCCGACTTCGACCACCCGGGCGCGGCCGTCGACCACACGAGTTCCCCGGGCCGTGCGGCCATCCACTCGCCGGCCTGCAAGTGCTGCCCGAACACGTAACGCTGGCCGTGCGTCACCATCTTCGGCGGGCCGCTGGTGCCCGAGGTGAACAGCACGAACGCGGCGTCGTGATCGCCGAGATCGGCGAAGGCCGGCGCCGGGCCGCGCGGGGTGATCAGTTCCGGGTCGGGCACGGTGAACACCGGGCACGGCGGCTCGGCAGCGTCGATCACGGCTCGGTTGCGCTCGTCACACAGCACCAGGTCGGGCCGGGCTCGCTCGATGCGCAGCGCGAGATCCTTCGGGCGCAGCTGCTCGCTGCACGGCAGAGTGGCCGCGCCGATGCGCAGCCCGGCGAGGATCGCCAGCACGTACTCGATGCGGTTGCCGAGCTGGAGCGCGACGACCGATCCGCGGCGCACGCCGGCGGCCAGGTAGGTGGCGGCCAGCGCCCCGGAGGCCTCGAGCAGCTCGCCGAAGGTCCACACCCGGCGGTTCCCGTCGGCCGACAGCGCGATCACCGCCGGTTGCGCCGCCGGGCGCGACGCCACGAAGTCGCGAACGAAGTTGCGCCCGGGAGCGGGCGCGTGGTCCCGCCCGGGGCCGGCCACTACAGGTACTGGCCGGTGCCGCGGTCGCCGGACTCGTCGTCGGCGGGGGTGAGCCGGGCGCCGGGTGGGACGATCATCTGGCCGCCCGGCCCGACGATGACGTGCCCGCCGGCGTCGTGCGTGCCCGGCGGGAGCGCACGGCGGCGCATCTCCTCGAGCTGGGCCCGCGCCGCGGCCTGCTGCGCGTAGAGCGCCGTCTGGATGCCGTGGAAAAGGCCTTCGAGCCAGCCGACGAGCTGCGCCTGGGCGACCCGGAGCTCGGCCTCCGACGGCGTGTCTCCGCCGAACGGGATGGACAGCCGGCGCAGCTCGTCGCGCAGCTCCGGGGCGAGGCCCGCCTCGAGTTCGCGGATCGAGGATTCGTGAATCTCGCGCAGCCGCCGGCGGCCGGCGTCGTCGAGCGGCGCGGAGCGCACCTCCTCGAGCAACTGCTTGATCATCGTGCCGATCCGCATCACCTTGGCAGGCTGTTCGACCTGGGACGTAACCTCTTCTAGGTCGTCGCGCTCGTCGTCCCGTTCGTCGGCAGCGACGACCTCTCTGGTTTCCTCGTCCCGGTTCGTATCCGCGGACCCGGACGGGTCGTTGCGTGCGGGCTGCTGCATGTCTTCGGTCACCCGACCAGTCTGCCCGGTAGTCCGTCCCGGCCGCACAGCCGGTGCGCGAGAGAAGGGTTCGTGAAGTGGTGGGCGTCGACATCGCGCGAGTCCGCGGGCTCTACCCCACCCTGGCGACGGGCACCGCTCAGCTGGACGGCAGCTTCGCCGCGTTGCACCCCGAGTCGGTGATTCGCGCGGTCATCGCCACCTTGCGTTCCTCGCCGTCGCAGCCCGGCTCCGGTTCGGCCCGCTCCCAACGCTCGGCGCTGCGGGTCGGTCGGGCCCGCCGGGCCGCGGCCGATCTCGTGGGCGCCCGCGCCGACGACATCGTGCTCGGCGGCGGTGAAGCGGCCCTGTTGTGGCGGTTCGTCGGGTTGCTCTCCAGTGACTGGCAGCTCGGTGACGAGATCGTGCTCAGTCGCCTGGACACCGACGTCATGATCTCGGCGTGGCTGCGGGCGGCGCGCGAGCGCGGTGTGGTGGTCCGCTGGGCCGAGGTCGACCTGGAGACCGGGGAGCTGCCGACCTGGCAATACGACCAGCTCGTGGGCCGCCGGACCCGCATCGTCACCGTCCCGCTCGGCAACGCCGCGACCGGCATGGTCCCGGACGTCTCGGCCATCGCCGAGCTGGCCCACAAGCACGGCGCGCTGGTCATGGCCGACGCCGGCGCCGCGCCGTGCTACCTGCCGCTCGACATCGGCGAGTTCGGCACCGACCTGCTGTACGTGGCGGCGTGGGCGTTCGGCGGGCCGACGGTGTGCGCACTCGCCACCCGTCCGGGCCTGCTGCAGGAGCTGGGCGAGCTGCTCGACGGCGAGGACGCGATCGCGCCGCGCGCGTTCGAACCCGGCCCGCTGCCCATCGAGCTGCTCGACGGCTTCACGGCAGCCGTCGATCACCTGGCCGATCTGGACGAGCACGCGCGCGGGCCGCGCCGGGATCGGCTGATCGACTCGGTCTCCGCCGCCGCCGATTACGCCGGTGACCTGTACGCCCGGCTCGACGAGGGGCTACGGGCGCTGCCGCACGTGACCGTGCTGGGAGGTCCCCGGCGCGATCTTCCCGTCGCGGGATTCACCGTCGAGGGGTGCACTCCCGACGAGCTCGGCGCGCATCTGCAGCGGCGCGACATCTCGGTATGGACCGGGCCGTCCGGGCTCGACGGGCTGCTGCGCACCTTCGGCGCGGACGAGTACGGCGGCGCCGCGTTCCTCGGCGTCATGGCGCACACCGCGCCGGGCGAGATCGACCAGTTCCTCGACGCGATGGCCGAACTCAAGCACTGACCTGCAGCAGCACCTTGCCCACGTGCTCGCTGGCCTCGACCGCGCGATGCGCGTCCCCGGGCCGGTCGAACGGAACGACCCGGTCGACGATCGGGCGCACCGTGCCTGCCTCGATCATCGGCCACACCGCGTGCTGCGTCTCGGCGACGATCTGCGCCTTCTCCGGCAGCGGCCGCCCGCGCAGACCCGCAGCGTGCACGGTCGCCCGCTTGCTGAGTAGCGCACCCAGATCCAGCTCACCCTTGGCGCCGCCCTGCAGGCCGAGAACGATCAACCGGCCACCGGTGGCAAGACAGCGCATGTTGCGCGCCAGGTAGGCCGCACCCATGTTGTCCAGCACCACGTCCACACCGCCGCCGTCGGTTTCCTGAGCGACCCGGTCCTCGAAGGCCTCGTCGCGGTAGTTGATGGTCACGTCGGCGCCCAGCTTGCGGCAGAACTCGAGTTTTGCGGCGGTGCCCGCGGTGGTGAACACCTGCGCCCCGCGCCCGTGCGCGAGCTGGATGGCCATCGTCCCGATACCGCTGGAACCGCCGTGCACCAGCAGCCGCTCGCCGGGCTGCAACCGGCCTGCGTGCGGCCCGAAGACCATCGACGACACCGTGCAGGTGACCTCGGGAAGCGCCGCGGCCTCGACGAGAGCGACGCCGGACGGCACCGGCATCAACTGCCCCACCGGCACCGCCACCTTCTCGGCGTAACCGCCGCCGGCCAGCAGCGCGCACACCTGGTCGCCGACGCTCCAGCCGGCGACGGTGTCGCCGACGGCCGAGATCGTGCCCGAGCACTCCAGGCCGAGGTAGGGCGACGCGCCCGGCGGCGGCGGGTAGTGGCCCTTCCGCTGCAGCAGGTCGGCGCGGTTCACCGCGGTGGCGGCGACGTCGACGATCACCTCGTCGGCCTTGGGTGTCGGGTCCGGAACCTCCTGTATCTCGAGGACGTCGGGAGAGCCGGGCTGGGGAACGACGACAGCACGCATGACCTCGACCGTAGTGTTGCGCCATGCAGCGAATCTCGGTGGGAAGCGGTCCCCTGACAGAGCCGCAGGTGGTCGACGTCGCGCGGCACGGCTGCGGTGTCGAACTGGCCGCGGACGCCCGTGATGCGATCGCCGAGGCGCGGGCGGTGGTCGTTGGCCTCGCCGACGACGCCGAGCCGCACTACGGCATCTCCACCGGGTTCGGGGCGCTCGCGACGAAGCACATCCCGGTCGACCGTCGCACGCTGCTACAGCGCTCGCTGATCCGCTCGCACGCAGCCGGCAACGGTCCGGAGGTCGAGCGTGAGGTGGTGCGGGCGATGATGCTGCTCCGGCTGTCGACGCTGGCCACCGGGCACACCGGCGTCCGGCCGGAGACCGCGGCCACGCTGTGCGGAATGCTCGACGCCGGCATCACGCCCGTCGTCCACGAGTTCGGCTCGCTGGGTTGTTCCGGAGACCTCGCTCCGCTCTCCTCGGTGGCGCTGGCGCTGATCGGGGAAGGGACGGTCCGCGACCCGGACGGCAACGCGGGCCCGGCGGCGGACGTCCTGGCAGCTCATGGCCTGGCGCCCGTGGAGTTGCACGAGAAGGAGGGCCTGGCGCTCGTCAACGGCACCGACGGGATGCTCGCACACCTGCTGCTGGCGTGCACCGATCTCGAGTTGCTGCTGCGCACCGCCGATCTCACCGCGGCGATGAGCGTCGAGGCGATGCTCGGCACGTCCCGGGTCTTCGCTGCCGACCTGCAGGCGCTACGTCCGCAGCCGGGTCAGGCGGTCGCGGCAGCGAACATGCGCGCGCTGCTGGCCGACTCGCCGATCATCGCGAGCCATGCGGGCCCGGACTGCGTGTACGTGCAGGACGCCTACTCGATGCGCTGCGCCCCGCAGGTCGCCGGCGCCGCCCGGGACACGCTCGAGCACGCCCGCCGCGTGGCCGGCTTCGAGCTCGCCTCGGCCGTCGACAACCCGGTCGTCACCTCCGACGGCCGGGTGGAGTCGAACGGCAACTTCCACGGCGCGCCGGTCGCCTACGTCCTCGACTTCCTCGCGATCCCGGCTGCCGACGTCGCGTCGATGAGCGAACGCCGCACCGACCGGATGCTCGACGTCGCGCGCTCGCGCGGTTTGCCGCCGTTCCTGGCCGATGACCCAGGCGTCGATTCGGGGCACATGATCGCCCAGTACACCCAGGCGGCGCTCGTCTCCGAACTCAAGCGGCTCGCGGTGCCGGCCAGCGTCGACTCGATCCCGTCGAGCGCCATGCAGGAGGACCACGTCTCGATGGGCTGGTCGGCGGCGCGCAAGCTACGCCGCAGCGTCGACGCGCTGGGCCGGGTGCTCGCCATCGAGCTGCTCAGCGCGGCCCGCGCGCTCGAGCTGCGCGCGCCGCTTCAACCCGGACCGGCGACCGGCGCGGTGGTCGCGGCGCTGCGCACGCGCGTCGCCGGGCCGGGGCCCGATCGGCACCTCGCGCCCGAGATCGAGGCCGCCGTCGAGTTCGTCCGCTCCGGCGCGGCCGTCGCCGCCGCCGAGTCCGCACTGGGCTCGTCGCTCGCCTGAGACGGTGCTCACCTGAGACCGGCGCTCAATCGGAGCGTGCCCCGTCCCCTGCGAGGAATTCGAGCGTCCGCCGGAGTAGCAGCGCAGCCGCATCCGCATCGAAGCCGGGCTGGGTGCTGTCGGCGAAGTAATGCTGGTCGCCGGGGTAGAGGAACAGCGCCGCGTCGCCGCTCGCCGCAACGAGCTCCCGCGCCGCGTCGGCGTCGCCTTCGGTCATGAAGATCGGATCGCGGTCCATCGCGTGGATCTGTACCGGTACGTCGTCCGGCCAGGCTTCGCCGAATTCACGGAACGGGACGCACGAGTAGTAGAGCAGGGCGCCGCGCGCGCCCGGCCGGGTCTGCGCGAGCCGCTGGGCGGGCAGGACGCCGATCGAGAATCCCGCGTAGACGATCTCCGCCGGCAGCGCCTCGGCGATCGCCGCACCCCGATCCATGATGACGTCGAAGCCGACCTGCTCGGCGTACGCCACTCCGGCCTCGATGGTGTCGAAGGTGCGGCCCTCGAAGAGGTCCGGCGTGTGCACGACGTGACCTGCGCTGCGCAGCTGGTCGGCGAACTCGACGATTCCGGAGGTCAGGCCCAAGGCGTGATGGAACAGCAGAACCTCGGTCATTGCACCGTCTCCTCGCGCAGGTGGTTCCGGACGACGGGGAGCAGCTTGACGTCGACCGGCAGCCAGTCGAGCGCGTCCAACTCGCCGAGCGTCACCCACCGGAGCGCGCTGTGATCCTGCAGCGGCCGGGGCGTGCCACCGCGCAGGGTCGCCGCGTAGAGCTGCATGCACAGCCCGTCGTCGCGGGCGTCGCCGAGCCGGGCGCCCACGTCGATCTCCACGCCCAGCTCCTCGCGGCACTCACGCGCAAGCGCTTGGGCGTCCTGCTCGCCGACCTCGATCTTGCCGCCCGGGAACTCCCATCCGCCGGCCAGGTGCGCGGGGCTGCTGCGCTGCGCGGCGAGCACGCGGCCGCCGCTTACGATCGCGGCGGCGACGACGTGGATCTCGCTCGGCTCGCTAAGCATCCCGCCATGGTGCCGGACGATCCCTCCCCGGCAGCGCGGGCCGTCCGCGGTCAGGCCATCGGGTACGCGGCGAACTCGTAGATCGAGTAGCCGTACTGGGTGGCCCGCGAGATCCCTTGCATGCGCAGATACCGCACGTCCGGCGCGTCCAACCACAGCGTTTCGACACCTCCCTTGCTGTCGGTCACCGTCTGCGCCTTGTCCCAGGTCGTGCCGTCCGCGGACGTCTCCAGGGCGTAGCTCGAGGCGTGCGCGGCCTCCCAGTCGATGACCACCTTGCCGAGGTGCTGCGGCGCGGCGAACTGCACCTGCAGCCACTGGTCGTCGGTGTGGTCGGACGACCAACGTGTGCTCTGATCGCCGTCGATCGCGTGGTCCGGGGTGAAGCGCGCGAGCCCGTCCTCGGTGCTCGATGCAGTCGCCGTGGCCCCTTGGGCGGCACCGGCGACGTTGGTCGAGCTCACCGCCGGGTGCACTACCAGCGTGACCTGTTCGGTGACCGGGGCGCCGTTGTCCGGGGAGAAGGTGATCCGCACCGGGTAGCTGCCCGGAGTCGCCGAACTCAGCGTGATCGTGTGCTGCTGCTGCCCGCCGCGGTACAGGGTCGTCGTTGTGGCGGCGGGATCGACCTGCACCGCCGGGCCGGCATCCACCGCTAGCACGCCGGGGAGGTCGGCGGGCTGCGTCGCGGTGAGTTGCACCGCAAGCGGGGCGGGGTCGTTGACGGTGGTGTCGAGCGAGGCCGGAGTGGCGCTGAGGCCGGCCGCCGGCACGTCTGCGTACCACGGCACCACCTCTGCGATCGACGGTGCGGGGCCGCCCTGCCAGGCGAGCCGGATCGCCGAGACGGTGCGCCCGTCGGCGGGCAGTTCGGTGTACCCGGACGGCGACAGCGAGCCGAGTTGCTGCCAGCTGCCGTCGACCTGCGCCTCGACGGCAGCGTCGCCCGTCCCCACGACGCCGACCTCGGCCAGTGGGCGTGCCTTGGGCAGCGTGACCACCAGCGCGTCGCCGTCCGCAGGCGGGTTCGCAGCCTGGTAGGCCGTGTCCACATTCCCGTCCGCGGCCGCCGCGAGCGATGACCCACTCGCCGCGGCCGGCGTCCCTGACACGGTCGGCGAGGCGGTGTCCGGCCCGGTGACGCTGAATTCGTGGATCTTCACCCAGTACCCGTCGGACTGGGTCGCGCGCAGCCGCACGTACCGTGCCTGGGTGCCGGCGGGCAGCGTGGCGGAGATGGTCGGCTGGTTGGCGTAGCTGCCGATGTCCGTCCACGTCGAGCCGTCGGAGGAGTACTCGAGCGTGCCGACGTGGATGTAGTCGTTCGGGCTGCTGGCGTCCCCGCCGGTGATCTTCACCGACGTGATGGGTTGGACGGCACCGAGGTCGACGCCCACGTAATCGCCGGCCGACGGGGAACCGTTGCTCCAGAACCACGTCGACGGGTCGCCGTCGACCATGTTCGCGGGAGCGTAGGACTGGTAGGTGCCCATCGAGGTCGTCGCGGTGACGTGCCGGCCGGCCAGACCGAGCCACCGGTCGTTCTCGGCGAGCGCGTCAGTGACGAACTGGTCGATCACGCCGTCGCCGACGGTGACGTGCACCGTCCCGCGCAGCCCGTCGTAGGTGTAGGAGCGCGCCTGCTTCGCCGCCGCCTCGGCGGCAGCCCGGTCGGCCAGCGCAGCGGTGGCGTGCCCGGCCCGCTCGTCGACGAGCATCTGCAGCGCGTCGCGGGCAGCGGTGCCCCAGGCCGCGGCCGAGGCCAGCCACGGCTTCGCCTCGGTGACGAACTCCGGGTCGTCCATGCGCTGCGTCAACGTCGCCTGCGCGTTCTGGATGATCTTCAGGTAGCTGTCCAAAGTGGGTACTGCCTGGTCGTCGCCGCGTTCCCACGCGGGCCAGAACCGGGCGATCCGCGCCGCAAGAACCGGGGCCTGCACCGGGTCGATGGTGGAGTAGCGCTCCAGGTCGGCGAAGGCGGCGAGCGCGCTGCGGGCCGCGGGGTCGCCACCGGAGAGCTCGTCCAGCGCCGCCTGCCACGACGAGTTCGCGTCGTAGTCGCCGCTGTTCCAGAAGAAGTCGGCGGCGGTGAACAGCGCGAGCTTGCTGGCTTCGGGCTGGATCATCGGGTTCGCGGTCGTGCCGTACAGATTTGCCGAGAGCCCCGGCTCGCGGCCGACGTACGGGCCGAGCAGCAGCCGGTCGGTGACGTAGTCGTTGACCGGGTAGTTGTCCCACAGCAGGATGTCGTGGCCGAACACGCTCTTGGCCTGCGCGGCCTGCGCCGTGGTGATGGTCGCGGGGACCACGCCCACACCCGTCCAGCCGACGACGACCGCCGGGTCGAGGTCGTCGTGGATCGCCGTCTTGTAGGGGCTCGGCGTGACGTTGTAGTACTCGGTCGGCACCATCTGCAGGCGGTCGGCGCCCGGGCGGGTGGCGATGAAGTCGTGCTGCACCTCGTTGAGCAGGTAGGCCTGCGCCTCGCCGGCCGCTCCGCCGCCGGTGCCCCACTTGGCTTTGTCCGCCGCACAGTTCCACTTCGTGTAGCTGATGTCGTCCAGCGGGATGGAGAACGAGCGGACACCGATGTCCCACAGCGACTGGAACTTCGCCACGAGCGCCTGCTCGTCGGTTTGCGAGCTGTAACAGATCGACAGCCCGGGCGACAGCGCGTAGGTGAACTCGACGTGGTTGGCGGTCGCACGCTGCACCAGCTTCTGCAGCACGGCGAGCTTGTCCGGGGGATAGGCGTCGCGCCACTGAGCGCGCAGGTACGGGTCGTCCTTCGGCGAGTAGACGTAGCTGTTCATCTTGTGCGCACCGTAGAAGTCCATCTGCGCCAGCCGCTGGGCGTCCGACCAGGGCGTGCCGTAGAAGCCCTCGATGACCCCGCGTAGGGATTGGTCGGGCCAGTCGCGGACCTCCACGCCCGGCAGGTGGGCCGACTGGCCGCGCCGCTCGACGAGCTGCCGCAGCGTTTGCGCGGCGTAGAAGGTGCCGGTGGCGTCGCGCCCGTCGAGGACCACCCGTGCCTGGTCTTGGTCGTCGCGGCCGGTGACGAGCACGTAGCCGTCCGCGGGGAGCTGCGACGCGTCGGTCGCGTGCAGCTGCGCGGTCTCCTGCTCGGCGGCCGCACCGCCGACGTAGACGGCGGTCTCGCCGGGCTGCGCGGTGGTGTCGATCCGGTCCACGCCGGCCGCCGCGAGCGTCTGGCGCACGGCGCTGACCGCCGAGGGGTCGCTGTCACTGCCGGCGATGAGCGCGACGCGGGGCCCGAGCGGGATGTCCGGGCCGTGCGCCTGCATGGACTGCGGGGTGGGGTAAACGGACGGCAGCGCCTGCGGCTGCTCGGTGGGGCCGGGCGCAGCGGCGGCGCTACCGGGAGCGTTGGCGACGGCGAGGCCGGCGGTGGCGAGCACACCGGCGGTGAGCAGGGACAGGGCGCGCGAACAGCGAGGCACGGACAGCTCCGGGGAGGCGTCGGAACCGGGAGGACGTCCCGGTTGGGTTCGGATAGCCGGATTTGTGCTGATCCACTACAGCAGCTCGACGTGAAGTTGTCTAGACCATTGCGGGCGTCGGGGCTGACCGCATCCGGTCATCGCCGCCGGCGAGCTGCACTGCGGCACAATCGCCGTCATGTACCTCGCCACGACCGACGCCGCAAACGAACTGCTCGAGCGAGACCCGCTGGCCCTGCTCGTCGGCATGCTTCTCGATCAACAGATCCCGATGGAGAAGGCGTTCACCTCGCCGGAGGTGCTGCGCGAGCGGCTCGGCGGCAGCCTCGACGCCCGGACGCTCGCCGGCTACGACCCCGAGCGACTCGAAGCGATCTTCCGCGAGCCGCCCGCGCTGCACCGCTTCCCCGCCGCGATGGCCAAGCGCGTACAAGCGCTGGCGCAGCTGCTCGTCGAGCGCTACGACGGCGACGCCGGCGCGGTCTGGCGTGATGCGGCGAGCGGTGAGGAGCTCGTGCGCCGGGTTGCGGCACTGCCCGGTTTCGGAGCTCAGAAGGCGAAGATCTTCGCCGCGCTGCTCGGAAAGCAGTTCGGCGTGCGCCCGACCGGCTGGCGCGAGGCGTGCGGCGACTTCGGTGTCGACGGCAGCCACCGCTCCATCGCCGACGTCGTCGATGCGGAATCGCTGCGGCAGGTGCGCGCCTACAAGCAACAGATGAAGGCCGCGAACAAGGCGAACGCGTAGTCAGCCGTGCGCGCGGCGCCACACCACCGACTGCCGCGCGTCACACGCCGGTGAACGCGGCCGCCCGCATCGCGTCGACCCCGGCCTCGAGCTCGCGGACGAGGGCGGCGTCGACCTGGGCGCCGCAGCTGGTCAGCCAGTTCGCCACGATGCGGTGCCCGCCCTGAGTGAGCACCGACTCCGGATGGAACTGCACGCCCTCGATCGGCAGGCTGCGGTGCCGCAGCGCCATCACGATGCCCGACGCGGTGCGCCCGGTCACCTCGATCTCGTCGGCGAGAAGGGCCTCGTCCACGGCGAGCGAGTGGTAGCGCGTCGCGGTGAAAGGGGACGGGAGCCCGGCGAGCACGCCGGAGCCGTCGTGGAACACCTCGCTCGTCTTCCCATGCAGCAGCTCCGGCGCCCGCACGATCCGTCCCCCGAAGACCGCGCCGATCGCCTGGTGTCCGAGGCACACCCCGAACAGCGGCAGCTCCCGCTCGGCGCAGGCCCGCACGAAGGCCATCGACTGGCCCGCGCCCTCCGGCGCGCCGGGACCGGGCGAGACGAGCACGCCGGTCACCGCGAGCCCGTCGAGCTCGTCCGGCGTCACCGCGTCGTTGCGGCGCACGACGACGTCGGCACCCAACTGCGCGAGGTACTGCACGAGGTTGTAGACGAAGCTGTCGTAGTTGTCGACGACGAGAATGCGGGCCGGGGAGCTGCTCATCGCCGCGGCACCGTCGCGCTGTTCACCGGTGCTCACTTTCCGGCTCTGGCGTAGGCCAGGGTGATGGGACGGTTGTAGGCAGGAAGATCGACCTTGGTCTTCGTCTCGACCGTGTAGCCGAGCCCGTAGTAGCTCGCGGCTTCCTCGAAGAGCTGGACGCCGGGCGAGGCGGCCAGCCGGGCCAGCATCGGCCGCGCCGGCCCGATGGCCATCACCCGGTAGGGCGGGGAGAACACCTGCCCGTTGAGCAGCAGGGTCGGGCCGACACAGCGCACCGCCGACGTCGCCACGATGCGTTCCCCGGAGATCGCCATCGCTTCCGCGCCACCCGCCCACAGCGCGTTCACCACCGACTGCAGGTCGGACTGGTGGACGACGAGCTGGTTGGGGTCGACGCCGGAGTCCGCGCCGGCCGGCGCGTCGTCGAGCACGACCTCCAGCCCGGGGCCGGAAACCGCTTGCAGCCCGGACGGCCCGATGAGCGGGGTGACCCGGCCCTGCGCGCGCGCGACCGCGCCGTTGCCGCCGGCCGCCTGCCGGGTGGCCCGTTCGACCTGGCGTTGCAGCGACGTGGCGACGTGGTCGGCAGCTGCGGCCCGCTTCTCGGCGGCGCGCACCGTGTCGGCGAGATTGGTGCCGCCGGGCACCCGCAACACGGTGCCGGAGGAATCCCGCGCGCTCACCGCGAACACCACGCCCGCCGCCAGACACACCACCGGCACGAGCACGCGCCAGCGGCGCGCGTCGTTCGCAGCGGGCATCCGCGTCCCTCGGTCCTGGCTGGGCACGCCCCTGCACGGCGGCCGGTTCGCGTCTACGCTAGCCCTGATCCCGCAGCGCAAGACCCAGGAGTGACCAGTGCCCAAGTCGAAGGTTCGCAAGAAGTCCGACGCTCCGGTGCGCCCGTCGGCGCCCGCGCCGGGCCGGAGCCTGGCGCCGAGCCCGACGTGGTACCCGATCGTGATGACGGCGCTCCTGCTGCTCGGCCTCGCCTACCTCGTCGTGTACTACATGACCTCGAGCGGCACCTCCCCGCACATTCCCGTGATGGCCGGGCTCGGCGCGTGGAACTTCGCCGTAGGGTTCGGCGTGATGTTGCTGGGCCTGATCATGGCGGTCCGGTGGCGATGAACCGCCGGCCGTCCACAACTTTTTCCACGCCTGTGATTACACGCCTGTAGTTTCTCCCCAACTGGGGAAAAGCCTGTGGACAAGTTCGTACCGGTGCCCGGCGTCCGCTTCGTGCCCGACCGCCGGATCACCGCCCTCGCCGCCGCCGGGGCGCTGGTCGCCCTGTTGCTGTGCCTGTTCTCCGCCGGCGACGCGCCCGGCCGGCTGCTGTTCGGCATCGCGGCCGCGGTGCTCGCCGTCTACGTGGCGAGCGACCTCGTCTTCTCGCCGCGGCTGACGGTGTCGGAGGACGGGTTGAGCATCCGCTCGCCGTTCGCCACCGCGCGGGTGCCGTGGGCCGAGGTCGCCGCGGTGCGCGCCGAGACCCGCACCCGGTTCGGGCTGCGCTCGACCACCCTGGAGATCGACGCGGGGACGGTGCTGGCGGTGCTCAGCCGTCGCGCCCTGGGCGCGGACCCCGAGCGGGTGGCCCAGGTCGTGAGCGGCTACCGGCCGCGCTGACCCGCGCCTGCCTGCCGCGTCACCAGCTCACAGTTCCGTAACCGACGACCGCGGCGACCAGCACCGCGACGCCGGCCATGCCCGCGTACTGCAGCTTCGGGTCGATGCGGGTCCGCGACGACGGCAGGCCGCCCAGCGCCAGCCCGACGAGGGCTCCGGTGACGAACCCGCCGATGTGGCCCATCTTCGAGATGTGCGACACCGAGAACGTGAACACGAAGTTCAGCACGATGATGGTGATCAGCCACTGCGCGTCCAGCCCCAGCTTGCGCACCAGCACCAGGCAGGCGCCGAACAGCCCGAAGATGGCGCCGGACGCCCCGGCCGTCGAGGTGTAGTGGCCGCCGAAGGCGTACACGGCCGCGCTGCCGCCGAGCGCACTGAGCAGGTAGAGCACCGCGAAGCGGACGCCGCCGAGCAGCGACTCGAGCGCCGGGCCGACGAAGATCAGCGCCAGCATGTTGGCGCCGATGTGCAACAGGCTGACGTGCAGGAACGTCGCGGTGATGAGCTGGTAGTAGTCGTCCTGGTTGTGGATGGCCGGCGGGAACAACTGCCACTGGCGGAACAGCTTCGACGCGGTCGGGTTGCCCAGGCTGCCGCCGGGTTCGAAGGCGGTGACCAGGTAGGCCAGCACGTTCAGCGCGACGATGGTGATCGTGACGTAGGGCCGCGATTCGCGAAACCGCGCCCCGACCACGGTGCGCTTGGCGCGCACGGTGCGCCGGCCGCTGGCCACGTCGTCAGGGCAGTGGAAGCCGACCGAGGCCGGGCGCATGCATTCCGGGCAGATCGGCCGGTCGCAGCGGGTGCACCGCACATTGGCCTCCCGGTCGGGATGCCGGTAGCAGTGCGCGACGACCTCCTGGTCGCTGCCGGGTTCGACCATCTAGGACGCAGGCTCCACGGTCACCGAGGTGATGGTGATCGGCTCGACGGGCTTGTCGCCCCGGCCGGTCTTGGTGTTCGCGATCCGGTCGACCACGGCCCGGCTCTCGGCGTCGGCGACCTCACCGAAGATCGTGTGCTTGCGGTTCAGGTGCGGGGTCTGCGCGACGGTTATGAAGAACTGCGAGCCGTTGGTGTTCGGCCCGGAGTTGGCCATCGCGAGCAGGTAGGGCCGGTCGAAGGACAGCTCCGGGTGGAACTCGTCGGCGAACTTGTAGCCCGGCCCGCCGTAGCCCTCGCCCAGCGGGTCGCCGCCCTGGATCATGAACCCGGCGATGACCCGGTGGAACACCGTGCCGTTGTACAGCGGGTCGTTCGACTTGGCGCGCGTGCCCGGGTGCGTCCACTCCTTGGCTCCGGTCGCCAGATCGGTGAAGTTCTGCACCGTCTTCGGGGCGTGGTTGCCGAACAGCTGCAGCCGGATGTCGCCGGCGGTCGTGTGGAGTGTGGCGATCTGCGTCGCAGACATGAAGGGCAGCTCCTGCTTTCGAATCGTGGACGTTCGCGGGTGCGGACGTTCCATCCTGCCACGCGGGCCTGCGGCGGGGCCGAGAGCGACAAGAGTGAACCGGGTCCGCCGCCGGCGCTCAGCGGGGCCGGCCGGCGGCCACTCGCGCGGCGAGCTCGGGCAGCGCGTCGTCGAGGGGGGCGAGCTCGACGTCGACGCCCCGCCGCGAGTAGGCACGGCGCAGCAGGTCGTCGGCGAAGCGCGGGCTCTTGGCGAGCACCGGGCCGTGCAGGTAGGTGCCGATGACGTTGCCGCGCACCGCCCCTTCGGTGCCGTCCTTGCCGTTGTTGCCGCGTCCCGGTTGGGTGGTGCCGAGCGCGCGCACGCCCGGGCCGAGGGTGGTGAGCCCGCTGTGGTTCTCGTAACCCACGAGCCGCCCGGCGTCCGGGGTGTCGACGTAGTTGTTGCCGATGAGCCGCTCGTGCTGGCCGTGCGTGACGACGTCGAGGACGCCCACACCGGCGATGCGGCGTCCCTCCTGGGTGACGAACTCGTGGCCGAGCATCTGGTAGCTGCCGCAGATCGTCAGCATGACGACGCCGTCGTCGGCCATGGCGCGCAGCTGGGCGCCGCGCGCGGCGAAATCGGCGCCGATCTCGCCCTGGGCGGCGTCCTGGCCGCCGCCGCCGAGCAGGATGTCGGCGTCGTTGGGCAGCGGGTCGCCGATGCTGACCGGACAGACCTCGACGGGCAGCGCCCGCCACTGCAGCCGTTTGCGGAGCACGACGACGTTGCCGGTGTCGCCGTAGATGTTCATCTCGCGCGGGTAGAGGTGGACGAGCCGCAGTGCCCTCATCGGTGCGCCTCCCCGATGCGCTGCAGCACCGCGTGCAGCGCCCACATCGCGGTGTAGGTGCTGAACACCGTCACCCGGCCGGTCGGCGGGACGTGCTCGACCGCCGCGCGCACCGCCTTCTCGAGATCCGGCTGGATCTCGTCGACCTCGATGTCGTCGTAGTGCAGCCGCACCGCCATGTCTGCCGCGCGGGTGCCCGAGGTCGTGCGCCGCGCCCGCACTGCGGCCAGCGGCGCGAAGTCGACGTCCCACAGCCACGAGACGTCCCGGCCGTCGGCATAGTCGTCGTTGATCGCGACGACGACGGCGTCCGGCCGCTCCGTCTCGACCGTGCGCAGCACCTGCCGGAACCCCGCGGGGTTCTTCACCAGTTGCAGGACGACCCGGCGCCCGTCCACGGTGAATGCCTGGCCTCGGCCGAAGGCCGGCGACACCTTGGCCAGGCCGGTGAGCACCGTTGCGGCGTCCAGGCCGAGGGCGAGGCCCAGCGCCGCAGCACCGCAGGCGTTCTGGGCGTTGTGCGGTCCTTCCGCGCGCAGCACGACGTCGTGGTCGGTGCCGGCGATGCGGATCGTCGCCGGCGGGTGGTCCGGGCCGGGCAGGGCCTGCAGCTCGACCGCGGCCGGCAGCTGGGACACGTGCACCGGTCCGCCGTAGAGCTCCTCGTCGTTGGGGAAGATCTCGCGCAGCCCGGCGGCAACGCCGTAGTAGCTGACCTGCGCGCTCGTGCGAGCCGCGAGCGCCGCGACGCGGGGGTCGTCCCGGTTGAGGACGACGTTGCCGGTCGTGGCGGCGGCGACCTTGCCGAGCAGCTCGGCGGTGGTGTCGATCTCGCCGAAGCGGTCGAGCTGGTCGCGCATGACGTTGAGCAGCAGGCAATGCCGGGGCGCGACCGCGGCGACGAAGCGGACGGCCCACGCCTCGTCCAGCTCGAAGACCGCGACGTCGAAGGGCAGCGCCCCCGTCCACGAGGCGTGCTCCACGGTGGCCGTGATCGCGCCGCGTACGAAATTGCTGCCCGTGTCGTTGGTCAGCACCCGCAGTCGCTCGCCCAGCACCGTCGCCACCATCTTCGTGGTCGTCGTCTTGCCGTTGGTGCCGGTCACCACGACCACGCCCTCCGGCAGCGCCGCCATCACGCGGGCCAGGTACCGGGGGAACAGCTTCTCGACGACCAGCCCGGGCAGCGCGTTGCCGCGGCGGCCGATCGCCCGCAGCGCCAGCAGCGTCAGCTTGCCGAGCACCGTGGCCGCCACGGTCGCGATCCGGGTCATGGACAGCAACGGTAGTCGAGACAGCACTCGGCCCCCGCACGGCGCAGAAGCGCCGCACGGGGGCCGAGAGGAGACGGGTCAGCTGGCGGGTGCCTGCGTCCACTTCTGGTTCGGCACGCCGATGCCGGTGACCAGGTCGTAGCCCGGCGTCACCTTCAGGCTGCTGTCCTGGTCGAACGTGCGCACCGAGTAGACCAGGCCGTCGGAGCCGTCGACGCCGTTGGCGTAGTCGACGCGGACGTTGCCCTTGTCGGGCCCCGGCCCGGCGACGTCGTCGAACGCCGACGAGTTGCCGTAGATCTGCTCGTTGAGCAGACCGAGGCCGGCACCGCCGCCACTCTGCTCACGGAGCGCCGTCATGCCCGCGAACAGCGGCGAGGCGAGGCTGGTGCCACCGATGCGGTACTCGTCGTAGTAGGTGCCGTCCGGGAACTGCTGGGTCTCGCCGACCAGCATGCCGGTCGTCGGGTCGGCGTCCATCGCCACGTCGGGCACCTGGCGCGCCGCGCTGCTCGTGAAGCCGTCCTGGTAGGTCGGCCGGTTGAACAGGGCGGACGTGCCGCCGCCGGCGCCGTAGATGAACCCGACCGGCTGCCAGCTCTTGCCGTCGCTGGACAGCGAGTACTTCTCGGTGCCCCAACCGGTCTGGAACTCGATGCTGCCGTCCGGCCCGATCGCCGTCGAGGTACCGCCGACGCTGGTCACGTACGGGTCCGAGGTCGGGTAGTCGGCCTGCTTGATGCCGGTGTTCTGCAGCTCGTCGCCGTTGTCGCCGGAGGAGAACATGAAGCTCATGCCCTCGGCCTCGCCCTGCATGAACACCTGCTCGTACGCGGCGATCGCGTCGGCCGTCTCGGCCTCCTCGACGTCGCCCCACGAGTTGGTGACTAGCTGCGCGGTGTCGTCGCTGACGACGCGGGCGAGCGCGTCGAGCAGGTCGTTGTCGAAGCAGCTGCGTGCACCGTAGTAGTGGATGTCCGCACCGGGCGCCATGGCGTGGACGGCCTCGACGTCCAGCGTCTCCTCGCCGTACCAGCCGGTCGGCCCGCAGATCTTGCCCTTGCGGGGGTGGCCGATGACGGTCTGGGTCAGCTGCCCCGGTGCGTAGGCGCCGTCACCGTGCTGCTTGGCGTAGGTGTTGGCGTCCTTGGCGATCGTCGGGGCGGCGTAGGCGTCGGTGATCGCCACCGTGATGCCGGAGCCGTCCAGCTTGCTGTTGCCCTCGTAGGCGGCGCGGTATTGCGGGCCGGTGTAGCCGCACGGTGCGTACGGCAGCGTCTGGTGCTTGAACTTCGGAAGCGGCGTCTTGTAGTCGGCCTGGTACTTCGCCTGGATCTGGCCGTAGTAGATCGAGCACGGCCGGGCGTTGCGGAAGCCCGCCGGCGCGGCGTTGGTGTGGTTGCTCGCCGGCGCCGCGCGGTGCGGCGCGGTGTTCAGGCCGGTCACGGTGAGCACCGAGGCCCCGAGGGACGCCGGCAGCGTCACGGCGTGGGCCGGGGCGCGCACGACGCGACCGTCGTGCCGGTAGACGGCGAGCGTGGTGCCGAAGGCCTGCTCGCTTGCTGCCACGGTGCCGCGGGCAGCGACGTAGTGGTTGTCGGTGCCGACGCCGGTGACGTGCAGTCCGGCGGCGCGCAGGTAGCTCTCCACCCGGCGCACGGTCCGGTTGGTCGTCCCGAAGCGGGCCAGGTACTGCCGGTGGGTGAGGAAGTGCTGGTACTGGGCGCTACCCGGCGTGGACACCGCGGTGACGAAGCTCTTCAGCGCCGCGACGCCGCCCTTCGGCGCCAGGTAGACCCGCGAACGCACGACGGCGTTGCTCCGGGCGGCGCCGAGGTGTTGGGCGTGCGCGGTCCATGCGGGTTGGGTGTGCGGAATTGTTCGCGTCGCCGGCTGGGCCTGTGCCGACCCGGTCGCCGCGATCGCCGTGCCGGTCACCGTTGTTGCGGCGATCAGCGCGGCAGTGATGCGTCGTTTGTGCATGCAGCTGCCTCCACTTGTGATGGGTCCCCCGCGCGCAGGCTGCCGATCTTTCGCGCCGGCACGCGAGCCAAACCTTAGGCAACATCTAAGAGCGTGGATCTACGGGTAACTGGCTACTTGTTGCCTGGCAGCTTCTATCGGAAGCGATTCGCTTCAGTTCCGCGGCCGGCCGGCCACTGGCGCGCACGCTCTGTGCTCCGACGCGCACGGCCGGGGTGGGAGCGGCGCCTCGGGCCGGGGGTACTTGCGGGCTCCCCCGAGACCCGCCGCCCCGGCTCGAGGCACCTGCTTTTACTTTACGCACACCTAACGCGACGCCTCGGGGTTCACCCGGCTGACGGATCGACGCGCGGGGTCGACTGCGTTGACGAACGGGGTGGAGACGAGGGGAATCGAACCCCTAACCCCCGCCTTGCAAAGGCGGTGCTCTGCCAATTGAGCTACGTCCCCGGGAGCCGCCAAGCAGCGGCCGCGGTGGGTGGATCAGCGGGATGCGTCCGAGGTGGCCTCCCGCCAGAGCGTTGCGGCGTCTGCGGCCGCCTGCCGACGCCGCGCGGCCAGCGCCGCCGCGGCTGCTGCCGCGAGCGAAGCCACCGCCAGTACGAACGGCTTGGCCGGCGTCGCCATGGTCGGCTCCTCCTCGCGATCTGCGCACGCGGTGGGCCTGGGAGGACTTGAACCTCCGGCCTCATCCTTATCAGGGATGCGCTCTAACCGTCTGAGCTACAGGCCCGCGTTCTCGCGACCTTCCGTCGCGACGAATCAGCCTATCGGGCGCCGCCACCGGCCTCCAAACCGGCTCCGGCGCCCGCCGGGGACGCTGGAAGTCAGCGCTCGGACAGCGTGACCTCGATGCCGCCGACGAGGTCGGCGCACAGGTTGTAGACCACCGAGCCGATCGTGGACAGCGCGATGAACAGGACGATGTTCACCACGCCGATGATCGCCGCGCCGCCGAAGACGACGGTGGCGGTGATCGGTGGGTTGGAGCCGGGTCCGTTGATGGTGGTGACCGCGTCGTTGATCTTGCCGATGATTCCGGCTCCGTCGAGGATGCCGAACAGCACCCCGATCATGATCAGCCACACGAAGAACAGCGCGATCGAGAGCACCGCGGAGAACTTCAGCACCGTCCAGGCGTTGATGTGCCGCAGCTGCAGCCGCGCCCGCCGCGGACCGCGTGCCCGCGCGGCCCGGTCGGTGTGCGCCGCACCGGTCGAGCCGGAGCGCGAGGCGCCCGGGATGTAGGGCACCGAGGCGGTCGGCGCCTCGGCGGAGCCGGGTGCGGGCGCCGACGAACCGAGCGAGGCCGGCGCCGAGGTGGCCGCCATCGGCGCGGACCAGGCCGAGGCCGGCGCGGCTGCGCCGGACGCGCCGTTGGCGGTGGAGCGCACGGAGCCCTTACCGAACTCCGTACCCTCCGTTCTCGGGGGCATCTGCCTCATGTCACTCCTGGTCGTCCGGCTCGTCGGCGTTGCGGGCGATTGCCACGACGTTGACGCCTTCGGGAAGGTTCATCAGGCGCACGCCCATGGTCTGTCGTTGTGCGCGACGAACCTCCGATGCCTTGGTGCGGATCACGACGCCGTCCGACGTGATCGCGTAGATCTCGTCCTTCGGGCCTACGGCAACCGCTCCCACAAGCCCGCCCCGGGTGGACACGATACGCGCGGTGAGGACACCCTTGCCTCCTCGCCCCTGTACCGGATACTCCGCGATCCGGGTCCGCTTGGCGTACCCGCCCTCAGTGGCGACCAAGATTTCGGTGTTCTCGTCGTGGACGACGACCATCGACAGCAATTCGTCGCCGTCGTTGAACCGCATGCCGAACACACCCGAGGTCGCCCGGCCCATCGGACGCAGCGACTCGTCGTTCGCGGTGAACCGGATGGACATCGCGTTACGGCTGACCAGCAGGAGGTCCTGCTCGCCCGTGATGAGCGCGGCGTCGATCAGCTCGTCGTCGTCGCGCAGGTTGATGGCGACGATCCCGCCGGTGCGGTTGGAGTCGAAGTCGGTGAGCTTGCTCTTCTTGACCAAGCCGTGCTTCGTCGCGAGCACCAAATACGGGGCCTGCTCGTAGTTCTTGAGCGTGATGACCTCGGCGATGCTCTCGTCGGGCTGGAACGCGAGCAGGTTCGCGACGTGCTGGCCGCGGGCGTTGCGGTTGGCCTCGGGGAGCTCGTACGCCTTCGCCCGGTAGACGCGGCCCTTGTTGGTGAAGAACAGGATCCAGTCATGGGTCGAGGTCACGAAGAAGTGCTCGACGATGTCGTCGGTACGCAGGTTCGCGCCCTGCACGCCCTTGCCGCCGCGCCGCTGCGCCCGGTAGAGGTCGGTCTTGGTGCGCTTGGCGTAGCCGGTGCGGGTGATCGTGACGACAACGTCTTCCTGCGCGATGAGGTCTTCCATCGACACGTCGCCGTCGTGCGGGATCAGCCGGGTGCGGCGGTCGTCGCCGTACTTGTCGACGATCTCGGTGAGCTCGTCGCGGATGATGGACCGCTGCCGGCCCGGCCTGGCCAGGATGTCGTTGAGATCGGCGATCTCGCGCTCGATCTCGGCGGCCTCGTCGATGATCCGCTGCCGTTCGAGCGCGGCCAGTCGGCGCAGCTGCAGGTCCAGGATCGCGGTGGCCTGCAGTTCGTCGATCTCGAGGAGCTGCATCAGTCCGGTGCGCGCCTCTTCGGCGGACGGTGAGTTGCGGATCAGCGAGATCACCGCATCGAGCTGGTCGAGCGCCTTGAGGTAGCCGCGCAGGATGTGCGCCCGCTCCTCCTTCTTGCGCAGCCGGAAACGGGTGCGCCGGACGATGACCTCGACCTGGTGCTCGACGTAGTGGCTGACGAACTGGTCGATACGCAGCGTGCGTGGCACGCCGTCGACGATGGCCAGCATGTTCGCGCCGAACGTGGTCTGCAGCTGGGTGTGCTTGTAGAGGTTGTTGATGACGACCTTGGCCACCGCGTCGCGGCTGAGCTTGATGACGATGCGCATGCCGACGCGGTCGGAGCTGTGGTTCTCGATCGCCCGGATGCCGGCGAGCTTGCCGTCCTTGACCAGCTGCGCGATCGACTCGACGAGGTTGTCTGGG
>DASSEP010000048.1:0-2991 GCA_035695205.1 Jatrophihabitans sp.
CGCGGAGGGCGTCTGGGCCGCGGCGTTGCCCGACGGGCGGGCGTTCGCGGCGAAGGTGGCCGACGGCGCCGCCCGCGCGCTGCCGCCGGTGCTCGCGGCCGTGCTGGCGCACTGGGGATGCACCGGTCCGGCCGTGCGGCGATGGTCGTCCGAATTGGTGCTCGGCGGCGGCAAGCCGGTCGGTGCGATCGGCTGGTCCGCCGAGTTGCGCGCGGCGCTCGGGCTGTAACCCGCCCGCGCGGCTCGGCGATCTTCCTGCACATGGGCGGCCATAGGAGCCCCAGCGCAGGAACATCAGCACCACCGCGTCACCGTCCCGCGATCTTCCTGCACACGTGCGGCCATAGGAGCACCAGCGCAGGAACATCAGCACGACCACGCCACCGTCCCGCGATCTTCCTGCACATGGGCGGCCAGCGCCGCACCAGCGCAGGGAGATTGCGGACGGCTGAACGCCGAGAGGGCGGCCCGCTTGCGCGGACCGCCCTCTCGGCGGGTTGTGCAGGTCCTACTTGACGGTGACCGTGGCGCCGGCGCCCTCGAGGGCCTCCTTCGCCTTGTCGGCCGCCTCCTTGTTCACCTTCTCGAGCAGCGGCTTCGGCGCGCCGTCGACGAGGTCCTTGGCCTCCTTCAGGCCCAGGCTCGTGAGGGCACGCACCTCCTTGATGACCTGGATCTTCTTGTCGCCGGCCGCCTCGAGGATGACGTCGAACTCGTCCTTCTCCTCGGCAGCCTCGGCCGGGGCGGCACCGCCCGGACCGGCCGGAGCGGCAGCCATCGCCATGGGGGCGGCGGCGGTGACGTCGAAGGTCTCCTCGAACTGCTTCACGAACTCACTGAGCTCGAGCAGCGTCATCTCCTTGAACGCGTCGAGCAGCTCGTCGGTGCTGAGCTTGGCCATGATGTTTCCTTTCCGAAAGCCGGGTGAGCCGGCAGTGATGGGTTGTTACTCCGCCGGCTCGGCGGGGGTATCGGTGGCGGCGACCGCGCCGCCTTCGGCTCCGGCCGCGTTGGCCGGCTCCGGCGGGGCGTCCGCGGGGTCGCTCGTCGGGTCGGCCGTTGCGCCGGCGTCGTCGGACGTGTGCCCGGCGGCCTCGCCCACGGCGACCTTCATGTTGCCGATCATGGGCTCGTCGGTGCCGTCGGCCGGCTTCTTCTCCTCGAGCGCCTTGGCCAGGCGTGCCATCTGCGACAGCGGAGCCTGGAACAGCCCGGCCGCGCGGGTCGGCAGCGCCTTGAGCGCACCGGCGAGCTTGGCGAGCAGCACCTCGCGCGACTCCAGGTCGGCGATCTTGCTGATCTCGTCTGCGGACAGCGCCTTGCCGTCCATCACGCCGCCCTTGATCACGAGCAGCGGGTTGGACCTCGCGAAGTCACGCAGCCCCTTGGCGGCCTCGACCGCATCGCCCTTGACGAAGGCGATCGCGGTCGGTCCGACGAGCAGGCTGTCGTCGATCGACACGCCGGCGTCGGCCGCAGCCCGCTTGGTGAGCGTGTTCTTGACGACGGCGTACGTCGTGTCGCTGCCCAGGGCGCGGCGCAGATCGCTGATCTGCTTGACCGTGAGCCCGCGGTATTCGGTGACGACCGCTGCCGACGACGAGGTGAAGTGCTCGGCGATCTCGGCGACCGCGTTGGCCTTCTCGGTGTTCGGCATGTGCTACCTCCTCTCGTTCGTCGAGCTGGTCGCAGTGGTCTGCGGCGAGAGGCACCGAAACGAGAAACGCCCCGGCGCAGGGCGCACGGGGCGGCAGTAGAGCCGAACCGTCCAACCTGCGCGGGCCGCTCCGACGCATTCGGAGGCTTTCGGTCGCGTGCGCGCACGCGACGACCAGCGGTCTCTGGTGGAACGGTTCCAGGTTACGGGACGCGGCACTGCCGGCCAAATTCTTGTCGAGTCGATGTATCAACACGGCCCCTTCGCGGTTCCTGATCACATCCGATCGACGGAGGAAGGTGATGGGCATGCCCGATCCCGGGCAGCCGGGCGCCGTGCTAGCTGGGGGGCCGGGCGGCGCCACCACCCCTCCGTTCGACGCGCCGGGAGGCGGGCAGGGGGCTGCCCGCCCCGGCGACGTCGAGCCGATCGGGAACCAGGGGTCGGCCGCTTCAGGCTTCGGGGGCGCCGCGGCCGACCCCTGGCCCGACTGGGCGCGGCCCCAGCTCGAACGAGCCGTCGAGATCGCCGCCCGGGTGCCGCTCGGCGACAGCGTGGCGGTCACCCTCTACCGCCAGTGGTTCAACCCGGTCGTCAGCGGCGCCGACGTGCTGCGGCCGACCCGGATCCGCCCGCTGGCGGGGCTCTACCGGTCCGCGCACGCCGGGAGCTCGACGCGCGTGTCCAGCGGTGGCTTCACGCTGGTCGAGCGCCACGACGTGGTCGGCGTCGACGGGTGGTGGCGGACGTGGGGCACGTCCTGGACGCCGCCGCGCACCCGGCCCGGCTCGGTACGGCTGATGTTCAGCCCGCGCCAGGATCGCCTCGGCGAGTTCGTGCACGCCATGACCGGCGCGCTGCTGCGCTGGCCGCATCCGTGGACGCTGGCGTGCGCGACCAGCCCGCGGCGGGTTCGGCGCAGCGCCGCCGCGGTCCTCGACGTTGCCGACGTCGACCAGCTGCCGGAGCGGCTGCTGGACGACCTCGCGCCGCTGCTGCGGCCGCACGTGCCGCCGCTGTGCCTGCCCGTTGCGTACGGTGTCGGGCTGGCGAGCCACCCGCGCAGCGGCCGCAGTTTCGGCGAGCACCGTTGTCATCTGATCGCGCTCGCGCTACGGCATCCGAGCAGCCAGCGCGATCCGGTGCATGCCGTCGCCGCCGTCTTCGCCGCGCACGGCATCCGCGCCACGGCTCCCTACCGCTGCGGTTGAACCGGTCGCCGGCGCGGAAGGGACGCCGGCGCCCGGTTCGACCGAGGCCTCAGCTGTCGGTGTCGATGTCGACGGCGAAGGGGACGGACGGCGTGCGCACCACGCTCGACAACGCCCGGTACA
>DASSEP010000049.1:0-139255 GCA_035695205.1 Jatrophihabitans sp.
GCCGACGACGATGATGCCGGAGATCGCGTTGGTGACCGACATCAGCGGCGTGTGCAGCGCGTGGTGCACCTTGCCGATCACGTAGTAGCCGATCACCACGGCGAGCACGAAGACGGTGAAGTTGATGATCAGCTGCTGCGGCGAGAAGGCGATCAGCAGGAACAGGATCACGCCGCCGATACCGACGAAGGTGAACTTGCGCGCCGCGGACAGCGGTGGCTTCTCCTCCTTGACCGGTTTGGCCGCGGCCGGCGCCTTGGCCGCGGGCGCGGCGGCCGAGACCTGCACCGGCGGTGGCGGCCAGGTCTTCTCGCCGTTGCGGACGACGGTCATGTTGCGCTGCACGACGTCGTCCCAGTCGAGGACGAGCTGCCCGTCCTTTCCGGGCGTCAGCAGCTTCATGAGGTTGACCAGGTTGGTGCCGTAGAGCTGGGACGACTGCTGGGGCAGCCGGCCGGCGAGATCGGTGTAGCCGATGATCGACACCTTGTTGGGCGTCACGACGACCTCGCCCGGCGCGGATCCGGCGACGTTGCCGCCCTGCTGCGCGGCCATGTCGACGACCACGCTGCCCGGCTTCATGCTCGCCACCATCTCCTCGGTGATCAGCCGCGGCGCAGGTCGGCCGGGGATGAGCGCGGTGGTGATGATGATGTCGACGTCCTGGGCCTGCTCGGCGTAGATCTCGGCCGCGCGTCGGGCGAACTCCTCGGACGCCTCCTTGGCGTAGCCGTCGCTGCTGACCTGCTGCTCGTCGATCTCGACGCTGAGGAAGTCAGCGCCCATCGAGCGCACCTGCTCACCGACCTCCGGGCGGACGTCCGTGGCCCGGACGATCGCACCCAGGCTGTTGGCCGCGCCGATCGCGGCGAGCCCGGCGACGCCCGCGCCGGCCACGAGCACCTTGGCGGGCGGGACCTTGCCGGCGGCGGTCACCTGCCCGGTGAAGAACCGGCCGAACACGTGCGCGGCCTCGATGACGGCGCGGTAGCCGGCGATGTTGGCCATCGAACTGAGCACGTCCAGCGACTGCGCGCGGGAGATGCGCGGCACGGCGTCCATGGCCAGCGCCGTGATGCGGTGCCGGGCGAGCTCGTCCACCAGATCCGGATTCAGGGCGGGGCTGAGCAGGGCCACGATTGTCGCGCCGTCCTTGAGCCGGGCGATCTCGTCGTCCGTAGGGGCGTTGACCGCGAACACGACGTCGCTGCCCCACACCTGTTCGGTGGAGCCGATGTGCGCCCCGGCGGCCACGTACGCCTCGTCGGCGAAGTCGGCGGACGCGCCGGCGCCGGACTCGACCAGCACCTCGTAGCCCAGCCCGCGCAGCTGTTCGACCGTCTTGGGGGTCGCGGCGACGCGGGTCTCGCCGCGTCCGCTCTCCTTCACCACACCGATGCGCATCGCCGCCACGCGCCGACCTCCTACAGTCGTTTTCCGGTTCCGGGCAATCTAGCCAACTCCGGCCGGGGATGCCGTGTTCATGTGCGCCACAGCACGCCGGACCGGCCGACGGACGGCCGAATTGCTACCATGAGTGTGCGGGAGTGTGCCGGATCGTGTCCGCGACCGTCCCGCCGAGTCGATTCGTCCCGCCGACGTCCATCAGAGAGCTGAGTCGTGTCCGAACCCGTCACCGTTGCCGAAGGCATCACCAACCCGCCGATCGACGAGTTGCTCGAGCGGACGCAGTCGAAGTATGCGCTGGTGATCATTGCCGCGAAGCGGGCGCGCCAGATCAACGCCTACTACAGCCAGCTCGGCGAGGGTCTGCTCGAGTACGTAGGCCCGCTGGTGGAGACCGCGCCGCAGGAGAAGCCGCTGTCGATCGCGCTGCGCGAGATCAACAGCGACCTGATCGAGTTCAAGCCCTCCGAGGCCTGAGCCGCTCCGGGGCCGCAACCGCAGGGAGGCGCTCGTGAGCCGCGTCGTGTTGGGCGTGGGCGGCGGGATCGCCGCGTACAAAGCCGCCGACCTGCTGCGCAAGCTCGCCGAGGCCGGCCACGACGTCACCGTCGTCCCCACGGCCAGCGCGCTCGAGTTCGTCGGAGCCCCCACCTGGGCAGCGCTTTCCCACCGTCCGGTCGCCCCGGACGTGTGGACCGACGCCCACGACGTGCCGCACGTCCGCCTGGGGCGCGAGGCCGAGCTGGTCGTCGTGGCGCCGGCCACCGCCGATCTGCTGGCCAAGGCGGCGCACGGCCTGGCCGACGACCTGCTCACCAACACCTTGCTCACCGCCCGGTGCCCGGTGTTGTTCGCGCCGGCCATGCACACCGAGATGTGGGAGCACCCGGCGACCGTCGCGAACGTCGCCACCCTGCGCGCCCGGGGCGCGGTTGTGGTCGAGCCCGCCAGCGGTCGGCTGACCGGCGCCGACACCGGCAAGGGACGCCTGCCCGAGCCCGCCGAGATCGCCGCCTTTGCCGAGTTGCTGCTGCGCCGGCCGCACGCACTGCCCTTCGACCTAGCGGGCCGGCACGTCGTCGTGAGCGCCGGCGGTACCCGTGAGCCGCTCGATCCGGTGCGCTTCCTCGGCAACGCGTCCTCCGGCAGGCAGGGGTACGCGATCGCGGCGGTCGCTGCCGCGCGGGGCGCCCGGGTCACGTTGGTCGCAGCAAATGTCGAACTGCCCGACCCGGCCGGCACCGACGTGGTTCGGGTCGGCAGCGCCAACGAGCTGCGCGACGCCGTTCTCAAGGCGGCCGCCGACGCCGACGCGGTGGTGATGGCCGCCGCGGTGGCGGACTTCCGTCCGGTACGGCCCGCCGCCTACAAGATCAAGAAAGCCGACGCGGCGCCGGAGCCGCTTGTGGTGGAGCACAACCCCGATGTGCTCGCCGAGCTGGTCGCCACCCGCGGCGAACGGCCCGACTGCCTGCTGGTGGGCTTTGCCGCCGAGACCGGCGACGACACGGCCACCGTCCTCGAGCACGGCCGCGCCAAACTCGCGCGCAAGGGCTGCGACGTCATGGTCGTGAACGCCGTCGGCCCGGGCACCGCGTTCGGCCAGCCCGACAACGCCGGAGTCATCCTCGACCGCGACGGCGGCGAGACCGCCGTGGAGCGCGGCCCCAAGGCGGTGCTCGCGGCCGCCCTGTGCGACACCGTCGCGGCCCGGCTCAGCGTCCGTCGCCCCGCTGGATCCCGGTCGTCGTTAGACTTCGAGGAACCTGATGTCTAGAGCCGGGAGTGCTTTGTGAGCCGTCGTCTGTTCACGTCCGAGTCCGTCACAGAGGGTCACCCGGACAAGATCGCCGACCAGATCAGCGACTCCGTTCTCGACGCACTGCTCGCCGAGGACCCCGCCAGCCGGGTCGCTGTCGAGACGCTCATCATGACCGGCCAGGTGCACGTCGCCGGTGAAGTCACCACCAGCGCCTACGCCGACATCCCGAAGCTGGTACGCGACCGCATCATCGAGATCGGCTACGACTCCTCGCGCAAGGGCTTCGACGGCGAGTCCTGCGGCGTGAGCATCTCCATCGGCGCGCAGTCCTCCGACATCGCCCAGGGCGTCGACAAGGCCTACGAGGCCCGCGTCGAGGGCAGCGAGGACGCGATCGCCGCCCAGGGCGCCGGCGACCAGGGGCACATGTTCGGCTACGCCAGCGACGAGACCCCCGAGCTCATGCCGCTGCCGATCTGGCTCGCGCACCGCCTCGCCGAGCGGCTCACCGCCGTGCGCAAGGACGGCACCGTCCCGTACCTGCGCCCCGACGGCAAGACCCAGGTGACCATCGAGTACGTCGACGGCCGCCCGGCGCGCCTCGACACCGTGGTCGTCTCGAGTCAGCACGCCGACGACATCGACCTCGACACGCTGCTGAAGCCGGACGTCGAGGAGCACGTAGTCCGTCCGATCGTCGACGCGCTCGACATCGACTCCGCCGGCTACCGGCTGCTGGTCAACCCCACCGGACGGTTCGTAATCGGTGGCCCGATGGGCGACGCCGGCCTCACCGGACGGAAGATCATCGTCGACACCTACGGCGGCATGGCCCGCCACGGCGGTGGCGCGTTCTCCGGCAAGGACCCGTCGAAGGTCGACCGCTCGGCGGCCTACGCGATGCGCTGGGTGGCGAAGAACGTCGTCGCCGCGGGCCTGGCCTCCCGCTGCGAGGTGCAGATCGCCTACGCGATCGGCAAGGCCGAGCCCGTGGGCCTGTTCGTCGAGACGTTCGGGACCGAGACCGTGCCCGAGGCCAAGATCGCCGACGCCATCACGCAGGTCTTCGACCTGCGCCCCGCCGCGATCATCCGCGACCTCGACCTCAAGCGGCCGATCTACACGCAGACGGCGGCCTACGGCCACTTCGGCCGCGAGCTGCCGGAGTTCACGTGGGAGCGCACCGACCGCGCCGACGACCTCAAGAAGCTCGCGCTGTAGATCCAACCCGCCGGGGCGCGTGCTCCGGGTTGCGTTTGAGTGGCGCGAACCGGTTGTGAGTGGCGCCAGGGCGCATGTGGACGGACCGCGGAAACGCCTCGTCCCGGGCTGATAGGAACGACCGATGACCATCCGCCGTCCTGCCGCCACCAAGGCGGGACGCCGGCCGGCCGAGGCTGACCCCGTCGCCCGGCTCATGGTCGACGTCCCGCTGCCGCACCTCGACCGCGCGTTCGACTACCTCGTGCCGGACACGCTCGACGACGCCGTGCAGGCAGGATCCCGGGTGCGGGTGCGATTCGCGGGCCGGCTGGTCGACGCCTTCGTGCTCGAGCGGGCGGCCGGCTCCGAGCACGAAGGCACGCTGGCCTACATCGAGCGGGCGGTGGGCAGCGAACCGGTGCTCACGCCCGAGACCGCGGCGCTGTTCCGCGCGGTCGCCGACCGGTGGGCGGGCAACTTCGTCGACGTCGTCCGGCTGGGCGTTCCGGCCCGGCACGCCGCCGCCGAGGCGAAGCACTGGCCGCCCGCAGCGCCGGGAAATCGCGGGAACGCCGAACCCGGCCTGCACCGCTACCGCAACGGCGCGGCGTTCCTCACCGCGCTCGCCGCCGGCCGCGCGGCACGTGCGGCCTGGGCGGTGTTGCCCGGCGAGCAATGGCCGCAGCGCATCGCCGAGTCGGCGCGCGTCGCCCTCGACGCCGGCAGGGGAGCGGTGGTCGTGGTGCCCGACGCCCGCGACCTCGACCGCGTCGACGCGGCGCTCACGGCCGAGCTCGGTCCCGGGCAGCACGTGGCGCTCGCGGCCGACCTCGGCCCCGCCGAGCGGTACCGCAGGTGGCTCGCCGTGCGCCGCGGCGAGGTGCGCATCGCAGTCGGCACCCGGGCCGCCGCGTACGCCCCGGTGCACGATCCCGGCCTGTTCGTCATCTGGGACGAGGGCGACGATCTGCACGCCGAACCCCGCGCCCCCTACCCACACGCCCGCGACGTGCTCGCGCTGCGCGCGTCGCTCACCGGCTCCGCATTGCTCATGGCCGGCTACACCCGCACCGCCGAGGCCCAGCAGCTCGTCGAGCGAGGTTGGGCGCACGAGATCGCCGCCGAGCGCGCCGCGCTGCGGGCGGTGGCACCGCGGGTCCGGCCGGTTGCCGACGACATCGAGGTCGCCCGTGATCCCGCCGCCGCGGCGGCCCGGTTGCCCAGCCTCGCCTGGCGCACCACCCGCGCCGCGCTGGCGGGCGGGCTACCGGTGCTCGTTCAGGTGCCGCGCGGCGGCTACGTGCCGTCACTGGCGTGTGCGCGCGACCGCACTCCGGCCCGCTGCGCCGTGTGCTCCGGCCCGCTCGCCGCCGCCTCCGAAGCCGCCGTTCCGGCCTGCCGGTGGTGTGGACGCCCGGCCGCGGACTGGACGTGTCCCGTCTGCGGCGGCAGGCGGCTGCGCGCCTCGGTCGTGGGATCCGGCCGCACCGCCGAGGAGCTCGGCCGGGCGTTCCCGGGCTACCCGGTGCGCATGTCCGGCGGCGACCACGTCCTTGCCGAGGTACCGGACGAGCCGGCGCTCGTGGTCGCCACACCCGGCGCCGAGCCGCTCTGCCCCGGCGGGTACGGCGCCGCGCTGCTGCTCGACGGCTGGGCGCTGCTGTCGCGTCCCGACCTGCGCGCGGCCGAGGAGGCGCTGCGCCGTTGGGCCAACGCCGCCGCCCTCGTCCGCCCCGGTGCGCCGGTCGTCGTGGGCGCCGAGGCCGGCATTCCAGCCGTGCAGGCCCTGGTCCGCTGGGACTCGGCGGGGTTCGCGGCCCGCGAGCTCACCGAACGCAGCGAGCTGGGCTTTCCACCCGTCTCGCGGATGGCTGCGCTCACCGGTCCGCCCGCCGCGCTCGCCGAGTTGGTCGGCGCGGCGCAGCTGCCCGATGGCGCGGAGCTCATCGGGCCCGTCCCCGTCGACCAGCAGACGGAGCGGACGCTCATCCGGGTGCCTGGCCAGGCCGGAACCGACCTGGCGCGGGCGTTGAAGGCCGCCGCTGCCGGCCGCTCCGCGCGGCGCACCGCCGAGCCGGTGCGCATCGTGCTCGACCCGGTCGACCTGCTCTGATCAGGCTGCACGCTTCCCAAAAGTTGTCCGCGCTGGATGTCGCTCAATCGACGCGGCGCGCGGACAACTGCGCGTGATCGGAGAGCGCCTCGTCGTAGGCGACCTCCTCGCCGGGCACCGCCGGCACGGCGAGTGCGTCGCCCTCGCGCGCGGCCGCCTCGAACGGGGTGTCGTGGTGCTCCACGCCCTCGACGTCGGCGTGCACGTACCGCTCGCCGCGCATCATCGACGCCCCGGCGGCGATGAGCAGCATGACGATCGAGGCCGTGAACGCGATAGCGAGGCCGTGCATGAACGGCGCCGAGATCAGCGTGGGGAAGAACGAACCGCTGTAGATGTGCTGGGCGACGGCCGGTGCGGCGTGCGGCACGAGCTCCTGGATGGGGTTGCCGCCCAGGAAAGCCGCGAACAGGATGCCTACCGGCGACACGTGCGACGCGACCCCGGCGGTCGCCGGAGCTACCCCCGCCTGGACGAGCCCGTGCGACATCGCTTCGGGCAGCCGAGCGGCGAGGCCGACCGCCATCAGCGTGAAGAACCCGCCCATCGAGAGCACCATGCCGGCGTTCATCCCGGTCGCCCGGATGCCGGAGGCCGCGCCGCGCTGCCCGGCCGGAACGGCATTCATGATCGCCGCCGAGTTGGGGGCCGCCATCAGCCCCATGCCGATGCCGTTGAGCGCGAGCAGCGCCGCGAACACCGGATAACCGAAGTCCGCGGGCAGCACGATCAGCCCGCCGAAGGTCGCCGCGGTCAGCAGCAGGCCGCCGGTCGCGAACAACCGCGCACCGAACCGGTCGGAGATGGCTCCGGACGCCGGGCCGGCGAGCAGGAAGCCCAGCGTGAGCGGCAACATGTAGATGCCGGCCCACAGCGGCGTGTCGGCGAAGCTGTAGCCGTGCAGCGGCAACCAGATCCCCTGCAGCCAGATGATGAGCATGAACTGCAGCCCGCCGCGCGACATCGCCGCGAGCAGGTTCACGGCCTGCCCGGCGGCGAACGCGCGGATCCGGAACAGCCGCAGGTCGATCATGGGGTCGGTGACCCGCGTCTCGATGACGCCGAAGGCGGCGAGCAACACGACCCCGAGCACCAGCCCGGCGAGCACGCTCGGCGACGTCCAGCCCATCGTGTGCCCGCCGTAGGGCTGCAGCCCGTAGACGATCGCGACGAGCAGCGCGATGAGCCCGATGCCGAAGGTGAGGTTGCCCCACCAGTCGATGCGCACGCCCGAGTTCCGCGAACCCGGCTTGTCGTGCAGCGTGCGGTAGCCCATCCAGGTGCCCCACACGCCGAACGGGACGCTCACCCAGAAGACCGCGCGCCAGTCCCACTCCGAGAGCACGCCACCGATGATCAATCCGAGGAACGAGCCGGCGAGCGCGGCCACCTGATTGACCCCGAGCGCGAACCCGCGCCGGTCGGCCGGGAACGCGTCGGTGATCAGCGCGGTCGAGTTGGCCATCACCATGGCGCCGCCGATGCCCTGGACGACGCGCAGGACGATGATCTCGAGCGCGCCGGCACCGCCGGAGTCGGGCACCACCGCGCAGCCGACCGAGCCCAGCGTGAAGATCAGGAAGCCGAGGTTGAACAGCCGGGCGCGGCCGTACTGGTCACCCAGCCGGCCGAAGGTCACGACCAGCACTGCGGTGACGAGCAGGAAGCCCATCAGCATCCACAGCAGGTAGGAGATGTTCTCGGGGGCAAGCGGGTCGAGGCCCAGCCCGGCGAAGATCGCGGGGAGCGAGATCAGCAGGATCGAGGCGTTGAGCGTGGCGGCCAGGATGCCGACGGTCGTCACCGACAGTGCGACGCGGCGATCGTGGGCTTCGGAGTGATGCACGGAGTTCCTCTCGGTCGTTAGCCATGCTAACTAACAATCCGGCCGGCTTCCGCAGTCCCGCTCGTTAGACTCGCGGAGGTGGTTCCGTACGACCGGAGGAGGAGCGCGACACCGTGACCGTCCAGCCGATCCGGCTATGGGGCGACCCCGTCCTGCGCACTCCCGCCGAACCCGTCGTCGACTTCGACAAGGAGTTGCGCACCCTCGTCGCCGACCTTGCCGAGACCATGCTCGACGCGCCGGGCCAGGGGCTTGCGGCGCCGCAGATCGGCGTGGGGCTGCGGGTGTTCACCTATCACGTGTCCGGCGCGGAGTCCGGGCATCTGATCAACCCGGTACTGCACTTCCCGAGCGACGAGGAGCAGGACGGCCCCGAAGGTTGCCTGTCCATCCCGGGACTCACCTTCGACTGCCGGCGCAGGGCCGACGTGGTGGCCCACGGCCAGAACATGTACGGCGACCCGGTCACGGTCGAGGGCACGGCCATGCTCGCCCGGTGCATCCAGCACGAGACCGACCATCTCGACGGAGTGCTGTTCGTCGACCGGCTCGACGCCGAGACCCGCAAAACGGCGATGAAGGCGATCCGCGAGGCGAAGTGGGCCGGCGCACCCGAGCCGGTCGTGAAGGTCAGCCCGCACCCCAGCCTCGGCCGCCGGTGAGGCTGGCCTTCGCCGGGACGCCGGCCACCGCCGTCCCGACGTTGCGCGCGCTGCTCGACGCGCCGCAGCACGAGGTCGTCGCGGTGATCACGCGTCCGGCGGCGCGCGCGGGACGGGGTCGGCACACGACGCCCTCGCCGGTCGCGCAGCTCGCCGCCGAGGCCGGGATCCCGGTGCTCGCCCCGGTCAAGCCGTCCGAACCGGAGTTCCTGGACGAGCTCGCCGCGCTGGCCGTCGACTGCTGCCCGGTCGTCGCCTACGGTGCGCTGCTCCCGCCGGCCGCGCTCGCGGTGCCGGCCCACGGCTGGGTCAACCTGCACTTCTCGCTGCTTCCCGCGTGGCGCGGCGCGGCGCCCGTGCAGCACGCACTGTTGCGTGGCGACGACGTCACCGGCGCGTCGACGTTCCTCATCGAACAGGGTCTGGACACCGGCCCGGTCTACGGCGTGGTGACCGAGCGGATCCGTCCCGACGACACTGCCGGAGACCTGCTCGGCCGGCTGGCCGACAGCGGGGCAGCGCTGATGGTGGCCACGATGGACGGCATCGCCGACGGCAGCCTCGTCGCCATACCGCAGAGTACGGACGGCGTGTCGATGGCGCCCAAACTCACCGTGGCCGACGCCGAGATCAACTGGAACGCTCCCGCGCAGCACATCGACCGTTTGGTGCGCGCGTGCATCCCGAACCCGGGGCCGTGGACGAGGTTCCGCGGCGAGCGGCTCAAGCTGGGCGCGCTCCGCACGACGGAGACCGAAGACCTGGCACCGGGCCAACTGCACGTGGATCGCCGTTCGGTGACCGTCGGGACGGCGGGTGTCGATGTCGAGCTGGGCCAGGTCCAGCCGCCGGGCAAGCGGCCGATGCCGGCGGCGGACTGGGCTCGCGGCGCGCGCATCGAAGCCGGCGAGCGTCTTGGCTGAGCGGCGCCCGCCGCCCCGCAGGGCCCCGGGTCGGCCGCACCGGCGGCCTCCGGACGCCTCCCGGCTGGCCGCGTACGAGTTGCTGCGAGTGGTCCGCGAGGACGACGCCTACGCGAATCTCGTCCTGCCCGGCATCATCGCCGGGCATCGCCTCGACTCCCGGGACGCGGCGCTGGCGACCGAACTCGGCTACGGAACGCTGCGCTCGCTGGGCACGCTCGACGCGATACTCGAGCGCTGCACCGACCGCGAACTCGCCGACGTCGACGCGGGCGTGCTCGACCTGCTGCGGCTGGGCAGCTACCAGGCCCTGCGTACCCGGGTGCCCGCACACGCCGCCGTCGCGACCACCGTCGACCTCGCGCCCGCCGTCGGCCACGGCCGGGCCGGAGGGTTCGTCAACGCCGTGCTGCGCCGGGTGGTGGCCGCGTCCTGGTCGGCCTGGGTGGACGAGCTCAGCGCGGGACTGGCGCCGCGGGCGGCGCTCGCGGTGCGCACCGCGCACCCCGAATGGATCGTCGACGCGTTCGCGGACGCGCTCGACGGCGATCCGGACGAGACCGAGCGTGCGCTGCTCGCCGACGACGAGCGGCCGAGCACCCACCTCGTGGCCTGGCCCGGCCGGATCACCCGCGACGACCTGCTCGCCGAACTCGGCGACGGCACGCCAGGTCCGTACTCGCCCTTCGCGGTGCGGATGCACGGAGGCGACCCCGGCGCGCTCGCGGCGGTCCGCCAGCGCCGCGCGGGCGTGCAGGACGAGGGGAGCCAGCTGTGCGCCCTCGCGCTGGCCGCCGCGCCGCTCGACGGGCGCGACGAGCACTGGCTCGACCTATGCGCGGGGCCGGGTGGCAAGGCGGCGCTGCTCGCCGCGCTGGCCGCCGAACGCGGCGCGCATCTCGTTGCGAACGAGCGGCGGCGGCACCGCGCGGAGCTGGTCCGCCAGGCCACCGCAGCGTGGGACGTCGCGGTGCAGGTCGGCGACGCGCGCGAGCTGCCGTCGGCCCACGGCGGTTACGACCGGGTGCTGCTCGATGCGCCGTGCACCGGGCTCGGGGCCCTGCGCCGCCGTCCCGAGGCGCGGTGGCGGCGCCGCGCGGACGACGTTGCCGAGCTCGCCGCCCTGCAGCGTGACCTGCTCGGCGCCGCGCTGCGCCTGGTGCGCCCGGGCGGGGTCGTCGCCTATGTCACCTGCTCGCCGCACCCGGCCGAGACCCGCGAGATCGTCGCCGGACGGCCGTTGCTCGACGCCCGACCGGTGTTCCCAGGAGTCCCCGAGTTGGGCGACGGGCCTACGGTGCAGCTGTGGCCGCACCGGCACGGCACCGACGCGATGTTCCTGGCGCTGGTTCGCGGCGGCTGAACAGAAGTCAGGCCGCGCACCTGACCGCGGTCACCGCGGACGTCGCTCCACCCCGGCCCGCGGCTTGCGGCCGGCGCAGCTGACCATCAGCGGGGCGAACAGCGCCGTCTCACCGTCGTGGCACAGCCGGGTGAACTCGTCGAGGTCCGACTGGCTGATCAGCTGATGAGCGGTGAGGGCAGGCGCGAGCTGGGCGACCAGCAGCTCCCATTGGGGAATGCCGGATTCCGGGTCGGCCCACACCTGCGCCGCCGAGGTAGAGGTGCGAACGTCCGCCAGCCCGGCCGAGCGCAGCGCCCGGGGGAGTCGCCGGCCGTACTCGGGGTCGTAGCCGTGCAGGGCGAAGGCGGCGCGGCAGGCAGCGGTGACCCGTTCGAGTGCCGGGCTCGGCGGGTCGGCGATGGTGGCCGTGGACCAGTCGAAGTCCTCGATGACCAGCCAGCCGCCCGGCGCCAGCGTGCGGACGAGTGCACGCAGCACCGCGTCGCGTTGCGGCAGGTGCTCGAGGAGCAAGCGGGCGTGGACGAGGTCGAACTCGCCGTCGGGCAGGGATTCGGCCGTGATGTCCATGCGCCGGACCTCGAGGTGCTCACTGCGCAACGGCTCGAGGAACCGGACGTCCAGATCGACGGCGACGACGTGCCCGAAGCGTCCGACCCGCTCGGCCAGGCCGGCCGCCACGCTGCCCGTGCCGGCGCCCACCTCCGCGCAATGCCAGCCGGGGCCGAGCCCCACCCGTTCGCAGATCTTCATCGTCGGTTCGTCGTACAGGGCGGTGAGGCTGCTCAGCCGCTCCCGTTCGGCATGCCAGGACGGGTCCAGGGCGTACGCAGTGAGTTCGGTCGTGCCGGCGGGCGCGGCAGCGGTCATCGGTGCCTCCTCGGGCGAGTCGGGACGAGCGGCGGCAACCCGCTCGGTACGTCTGCGTCACCCAGCCGCGTCGTCTTACGCCCCGGGACTCGATCCCGTGCCGCCGACTCGGTGAGTTTGCGCCGTCGTTGCGTGTCGCCGTCGCAACGCCGCCGATAACCGGCGAAAGTGTAGGAATGACAGCAACGCGGACGGACACCGCGCAGCGGGCCGGCGAGAGTCGCATCAGCGGGGTGGAAACCCGCTCGATCGACTACGTCCCCCTCGACGAGCGGCACGGCAAGCTGTGGCATCTGGGTCCGCTGTGGTTCATGTCCAACGCGCAGATCGCCACCCTTGCAGTGGGGCTCATCAGCATCACCACCGGCGGCACCTTCCTGTGGTCCGTGCTCGCCGTCGTCGCGGGAATGCTGGTGGGGACGTTGTTCATGGCGTTCCACTCGGCGCAGGGGCCGCAGCTGGGCCTGCCGCAGATGATCCAGTCACGTCCGCAGTTCGGTTATGTGGGCGCGCTCCTGGTGTGGCTGTTCGCGTACGTGCAGTACGCCGGTTTCAACGTCTTCAACAGCATCCTCGCCGCGCAGTCGTTGAACTCGACGGCCCACGGCAGCACCAAGTGGTGGCTGGTCGGGGTGACGGTCGCCGCCTTCGCCGTCGCGCTGCTCGGTTACGACGTCATCCACCGCGCCGAGCGGGTGCTCACCGTCTTGATGCTGATCATCTTCGGCATCTTCACCATCGGGCTGTTCTTCCTGCACTACCCGGCCGGCACCTTCGCCTTCGGGACGTTCAAGGCGACGCCGTTCCTCGCACAGTTCTGCGTCGTCGCCGGCTACCAGATCAGCTGGGCGATCTACGTCTCGGACTACTCGCGCTACCTGCCCCCGGACGTGACCGTCCGCAAGACGTTCTACTGGACGTACTGGGGATCGGCGGTCGGTGGTGCCTGGATGATGATCGCCGGTTGTGCGCTCGTTGCGGCGCTCGGGGTGGGTGCGGGCGGCACGTTCGACACCATCGGAGCGATCAACGCCGCGGGCGACCACGTGTTCAGCGGGTTCGGAGCCGTGGTGTTGATCCTCGCCGCGCTCGGTCTGGTGTCGGTCACCGCGCTGAACATGTACGGCGGCTCGCTGACCTTGATCAGCGCTGTCGACTCCGTCCGGCGCATCCGGCCGACCGTGGCGGTGCGGCTTGTGACCATCGGCGTCACGGCCGCGCTGTCGCTCGTCGGCGCGCTGCTCGCCACCAGCAACTTCCTGGAGAACTTCAACAACTTTCTGCTGCTGATCCTCTATCTGTTCATCCCCTGGACCGCGGTCAACCTCGTCGACTACTACGTCGTGCGGCGTGGGCACTACGCGATCGCCGAGATCTTCAACCCGCGAGGGATGTACGGCCGATGGGGATGGCGCGGCATCACGTCCTATCTCGCGGGCTTCGCCGCGATGGTGCCCTTCTTCGCCGTCGGCAGCCTGTACACCGGCTACGTGGCCGAGCAGCTGGACGGCGCGGACATCTCCTTCTTCGTCGGTCTACCGGTCGCCGGCGTCCTCTACTGGGTGCTGTGCCGGTCGGTCGACGTCGCAGCCGAGACCCGGGTGGCCGAACGGGAGCAGGAGGAACTCGAGTTGGCGGCTCACCGGCACGTCGAGCCTTAACATGCCGGTCGGCACCGCTCACTCCTTACGGTCGAGGCGCTCCATCTCGCGCGCGATCGCCTCTTCGGAGAAGTCGTCGCCGCGCCACACGTCCCACGCGTTCATCACCACGCCGATGCCCCAGCCGACGATGGGGAAGATCGGCCAGAAGAACCCAGCACCGGTGATCGCCCAGATGACGACGAGGAACGAGTTCACCAGCGTGTAGATGAGCAGGTGAGCCCCGAAGTCGCGACGCTTCTTCAGCCGCTTGAGCGCGAGCTCCCGCTTGGTCTGCTCGGTCGTCGTCGGCTGCTCGCCGTGCTGCTCACCGTGCTGCTCACCGTGCTCTGTCGCCTCGTCGGGCGGCGTCTGCTTCTGCAGGTCGGTCATGCCGGCCACCTCCTCGGCACTCGGCGGGAGCGCCGGGTCCCGCTCGGCGCTGCCGTTCGAGTCCACCGTGCGTCTGCTCGGCTGCGCAGGGCAGTGCCGGAGGACACCTCGCTGTCATATCGATCGGGCACTCCGACCCAGGTGCTCAAGCGTTGTCCGGAGCATCTGCTTCTCTTGCCCCGTGACGACCGATTGGGTGCAATGGCACGCCGACTATGACGACCCGGGCTCCTCGCTCACCCGCCGTCTGGTCGTGGTGCAGCGCTTCCTTCGCGACGCTCTGGCGGAAGTGCCGGCAGACCGGCCGATCCGCTTACTGAGCCTGTGTGCCGGCGACGGGCGAGACGTGCTGCCGGTGCTCGCCGAGCAGCCGCACCGGGTACGCGCGCTGCTGGTCGAGCTCGACGCGCGTCTGGCCGGAGCCGCGCGGGTAACCGCGGACCGGCTCGGTCTCGCGGGCGTCGAAGTGCGCGCCGCCGACGCCGGCACCACGGGAAGCTACGGCGACCACCTGCCCGTCCGGGTGCTCCTGGCCTGTGGCGTGTTCGGCAACATCGCGCCGGAGTCCACGCGGCGCACGATCGCGGCGCTGCCCGCCTGGCTCGAGGACGACGGCGTCGTGATCTGGACCCGCGGGCGGGGCGACGCGGGCTTCGACGCCGGCGCTCAGGTCCGCCAGTGGTTCGTCGAGGAGGGCTTCGCCGAGCTGGGCTACGTGGCGCCGGACGACGCCCGCTTCCGGGTGGGCATGTCGCGCCGGCGGGCGATTCCGCCCGTCGAGGTGCCGCCCGCCACGCGAATGTTCGAGTTCGCCCGCTGACGCCGGGAGCGACGGCTCAGCGCAGGTAGGACGCGCCGTTCGCGTCGATGACCGTTCCGGTCACCCACACCGGAGCTTCGGTGGCGAGCCAGGTGACGGCCGCGGCGACCTCGGCGGGTGTCGCCACCCGGTTGAACGGGCTCTGCGCCCGCACGGCGTCGCCCTGCGGTCCGTCGAGCACGGCGCGAGCCATCTCCGTCTGCACGAATCCCGGCGCCACCGCGGCGGCGAACACACCATGCGGGGCGAGCGCCACCGCGAGGGACTGGGTCATCGCATGCAGCCCGGCCTTGCTGGCGCCGTAGGCGGGCGTGCTCGGCTCGCCGCGGTAGGCGCCGCGCGAGCCCACGCTGACGAGGCGGCCGCCGGCCGGCCCGCGCTCGCGGTGCAGCCAGTGCTCGACCGCCAACCAGGCGAGGTTGGCCGGGGCCAGCAGGTTCAGCTCCAGCGTGTGCCGCCAGGTTCGCTGCCAGTCCGGGTAGCTCGTCGCTTCGATCGGGTGGCCGGTGTAGACGCCGGCGTTGTTGACGAGCACGTCGAGATCGCCGAGCTGGGCGACAGCTTCGCGGACGACGCGTTCGCACGCCTCGCCGGAGGTGAGGTCACCGGTGACGACGGCGTGCCCCGACCCGGGTAGCAGCTCCCGGACCCGCTGCGCGGCCGCGGTGTCGCTGCCCGCGTGGACCGCCACTTGGTGGCCGGCCGACGCCAGGGCGTGCGCCACCGCCTTGCCGATCCCGCGGTTCGCACCGGTCACCAGGCTGCAGATCGTCACGGCCGGCACGCTACCGAAGCGGCACCGGCTGATCGTCTTCCGGCGCGGATGACAGAGTGGCTTCATGCCCCTCGACGTCGCCGCCGTCCGCTCCGCCTTCCCCGCCCTGGCCACCGGCGTCGCCCACTTCGACGGACCCGGCGGGTCGCAGACGCCGGAGACCGTCGCGCGCGCGATGTACGACACGCTCGTCTCGCCCATCGCCAACCGGGGAACCGTCACGCGCGCGGAACGCAACTCCGACGAAATCGTGCATGGAGCGCGCGCAGCGATGGCCGACCTGCTCGGCGCCGACGCGCGGGGCATCGTGTTCGGCCGCAGCATGACCCAACTGACCTTCGACGTGTCGCGGGCGCTCGCCAAGACGTGGGCACCCGGTGACGAGGTGGTCGTCAGCCGGCTCGACCACGACGCCAACGTGCGGCCCTGGGTGATCGCCGCCGAGCGGGCCGGCGCCACGATCCGGTGGGCGGACTTCGACCCGCACACCGCAGAGCTCACGCTCGACCACGTCGCCGGACAGCTCGGCGAGCGCACCCGGCTGGTCGCGCTGACCGGGGCGTCGAACCTGCTCGGCACCCGTCCGGACCTGCCGGCGATCGCCGAAGCGGTGCACCGCACGGGCGCGTTGTTCTACGTCGACGCGGTGCATCTCGCCGCGCATGCGCCGGTCGAACTCGCCGGTCTCGGCGCCGACTTCCTGGCGTGCTCGCCGTACAAGTTCTTCGGCCCGCATTGCGGGGTCCTCGCCGCCGCTCCGGAACTGCTCGAGACGCTGCGTGCGGACAAACTGCTGCCCGCCACGGACGCCGTCCCGGAGCGATTCGAGCTCGGCACGCTGCCCTACGAGACGCTGGCCGGCGTCACCGCCGCCGTCGAGTTTCTTGCCGGGATCGCCGGCACCGCAGGTGAGCGCGGCAAGCGGGCGCACGCCGCCATGGAATTGATCGAGCAGCACGAGGACGACTTGCGCTGCCGCATCGAGGCGGGTCTGCGCGGCCTGGACGAGGTCACGCTGCACTCACGGGCCCGGCGCCGCACCCCCACCCTGCTGCTGACGTTCGCCGGGCGGCGGCCCTCGGACGCCTACCGGTTCCTCGCCGAGCGCGGCGTCAACGCGCCGGCCGGGTCGTTCTACGCCTACGAACCGGCACGGCGCATCGGCCTGCCCGACGGTGGCGTGCGGGTCGGCCTCGCGCCGTACAACGACGACGCCGACGTGCAGCGGCTGCTCGACGGCCTGGCCGCCTTCCTCGAGCGATAGGTTCGGCCGATGCACGACAACCCTTCCCCGCACGCCGATTACGAGGGTATCGGCCCGGCGACCGCCCGGTCGCTGCAGTACCGGCTCGCCGCCGCGCAACGCGACGCGCGCGTGCCATCGGTGGTCGCGTCGGTCGCCCGCCGCGGCGAACCGGTGTGGTTCGGGGCAGCGGGCAACGTGGCGCAACAGGCGCCCACAGAGCAGACCCAGTACCGCATCGGCTCGATCACCAAGACCATGATCGCCGTCTGTGTGATGCGGCTGGTGGAGCGCGGTGAGGTGGATCTCGCAGACCCGATCGGCAAGCACCTGCCCGACGCGCCGGCCCCTGACTCGACCGTGCACCAGCTGCTGAGCCACACCGCGGGCCTCGCCAGCGAGACGCCGCCGCCCTGGTGGGAACGCACGTCGGGCGAGCACCGGCCGCGGCTGCAGGACGTGCTGACGGAGGATCCCCGGCGGCACCCGCCCGGGCGCGTCCACCACTACTCGAACCCGGGATTCGGGCTGCTCGGCGAGCTGGTCACCGCCCGCAGCGGGCGGCCGTGGTTCGAGGTGCTGCGCCAGGACGTCCTCGTTCCGCTGGGCATGCGCCGCACGAGCTACCACCCCAGCGCCCCGCACGCCACCGGTTGGGCGGTGCACCCGTGGGCCGACGTGCTGCTGCCCGAGCCGGCGCACGACCACGGCCTGCTGGCGGCCGCCGGCCAGCTGTGGGCGACGCCCGGCGACCTGTGCCGCTTCGGGGTGTTCCTCGCCGGCGACGGCTCGGCCGTGCTGTCGCGTGAGGCGCTGGAGCTGATGCGCACCCCGGCCGTCGAGCCCGACGCGGCGTGGGCCGGCTCCTACGGCCTCGGCGTGCAGCACCTGCGCTTCGACGACCGGGTCGTCTTCGGCCACACCGGTTCCATGCCCGGTTTCCTCGCCGTCCTGATGAGCTCGGTGCAGGACGGGCTAACCGTCGCCGTGCAGGCCAACGCGTGGTCGCAACTGGCGATCCGCGACCTCACCGGCGACCTGGTCCGCATCGTCTGCGAGCAGGAACCCACGATGCCCGTCGCGTGGGCCCCTGCCGATCACGCCGACCCGGCGGCCTACGAACTCGTCGGGCCCTGGTACTGGGGTGCCGTCTCGATGTCGCTGTCGCTGCGCGCCGACGGCACGCTGCAACTGGCCGGACTCGGCCAGCGCGGCCGGGCCGCGCGGTTCGTGGCCGCGGGCGACGGGCGGTGGCGCGGGCTCGACGGCTACTACCACGGCGAGTTCCTGCAGCCCTGCCGCAACGCGGCGGGCGAGGTGACGCATCTCGACCTCGGCTCGTTCGTGCTGACCCGCGAGCCCTACGCGCCGGGCGACGTCGTGCCCGACGGTCTCGACCTCGGCGGCTGGCAGGTCTGAGCGGCGCCGGTCACAACGGGCCGAGCCGCCGCACCGGCGCCCCATAGACTGCCGGTGTGACGTTCTCCGGCGGCGCCGAGCCGATGATCGCGCCGAGCATCCTGTCGGCGGACTTCGCCCACCTCGCCGACGCCGCCGACTCGGTCGCCGGCGCCGACTGGCTGCACGTCGACGTGATGGATGCGCACTTCGTCCCCAATCTCACCATCGGGCTGCCCGTCGTGCAGAGCCTGCGCAAGGCCACCGACCTGCCGTTGGACTGCCACCTGATGATCGACGATCCCGACCGCTGGGCGCCCGACTACGCCGAGGCGGGCGCGGCCAACGTCACCGTCCACGCCGAAGCCGCCGGCGATCCGGTGCAGACCGCCCGGGCGATCCGCCGCGCGGGCTCACTCGCCGGCCTGTCCGTCAAGCCGGGCACGCCGCTGGAGCCGTACCTCGAGGTGCTGCGCGAATTCGACACCCTGCTCGTCATGACCGTCGAACCCGGCTTCGGCGGGCAGGAGTTCATCGCCGAGGTGCTGCCCAAGGTGCGGCTGGCCCGCGAGCACGTCCGCGCGGGGCACCTGCGGCTGTTCGTGGAAGTCGACGGAGGCATCGGCCTCGACACCATCGAGGCCGCCGCCGAGGCCGGCGCCGACGTCTTCGTAGCCGGCTCGGCGGTGTTCGGCAGCGCCGATCCCGGCCGGGCCGTCCGCTCGCTGCGCGACCGCGCGCGTGCGGCGATGAACGTCTGAACCGCGCCGCAGAGCCGCACGAGCACCGAACAGCAGGAGCCAGGGTGGACGTCAGCGAGGCCGAACTGGCCGCGATGCACCGGGCGCTGGCGCTCGCCGAGACGGTGCGGGGGCGGACCAGCCCCAACCCCGCCGTGGGCGCGGTGATCCTCGACCCGTCCGGCCACCTCGCCGGCGAAGGGGCGACCGCTCCGCCCGGAGGCCCGCACGCCGAGGTGGTCGCACTCGCTGCCGCCGGCGCGGCGGCGCGCGGCGGCACCGCGGTCATCACCCTGGAACCCTGCGCGCACACCGGGCGCACCGGACCGTGCACCGAGGCGCTGCTCGAGGCCGGGATCGCCCGGGTGCTCTACGCCGTCGACGACCCCAACCCGGAAGCCGCGGGCGGTGCCGACCGGCTGCGCGCGGCCGGCGTGCAGGTGCGCGGCGGCATCGAGAGCCGGGCCGCCGCCGAGGGTGCGCTGCGGCCGTGGCTGCACACCATGCGCACCGGCCGGCCGTTCGTCACCTGGAAGTTCGCGGCCACCCTCGACGGCCGCGTGGCCGCCGCCGACCACACCTCCCGCTGGATCTCCTCGCCCGCGTCCCGCGCCGACGTGCACGTCCTCCGCGGCACCGTGGACGCCGTCGTCGTGGGCAGCGGCACGGTGCTCTACGACGACCCGTGGCTTACCGTCCGCGCCGGCGACCGGCTCGCCGGCCGGCAACCGCTGCGCGTCGTGCTCGATCGCCGGCACCGGGTGCCGCAGGGCGCGCGGGTGCTCGACTCGGCCGCCGAGACGCTGATCCTCGACACCGCCGTCCCGCAGTTCGCGCTCAAGGCACTCGTCGACCGTGGCGTACGTCACGTGCTGCTCGAAGGCGGGCCGACGCTGGCGGGTGCGTTCATCGAGGCGCGGTGCGTCGACGAGGTCGTCGCCTACCTCGCCCCGACCCTGCTCGGCGCGGGCCCGGTGGCGCTCGGCGACGCCGGAATCGGCACCCTGGCCGAGGCGGCGGCGCTCGACATCGAGTCGGTCACTCGGCTCGGACCCGACCTGAAGGTGACCGCCCGTCCCCGTACCGTCGGCGACTACGCGGACGATTACGGCAACGACGGCGGGACCACCGCAACTGACGGCGCGCCCGGCGCGTCCGATCCGGAGGAGTGACGAAAAGTGTTCACCGGCATCGTCGAGGAGATCGGCGAGGTGCTCGACCTCGACGGGCAGGGCGATTCCGCCGTGCTCACCGTGGCGGCGGGCAAGGTCGCCGACGACGCGGGGGGGCTCGTGCACGGCGCGTCCATTGCCGTCAACGGCGTCTGCCTGACCGTCGTCGGCTGGCAGTCCGAGGGCGACCGCACCCGGATCCGGTTCGACGTCATGGGGGAGACCCTGAAACGCTCCGTCATCGGCGGGCTGCGGCCGGGCGACGCGGTCAACCTCGAACGGGCGGTGCGTGCGGACGCCCGCCTGGACGGCCACGTGGTGCAGGGTCACGTCGACGGCACGGGCGTCGTCCTCTCGCGCACGCCGGGTGAGCAGTGGGAGTCGGTGCGCTTCGGGATGCCTGTGGAACTTGCCCGCTACGTCGCCGAGAAGGGCTCGATCGCCGTCGACGGCGTCTCCTTGACCGTCAGCGCGGTCGGCCCCGACTGGTTCGAGGTGGGGCTGATTCCCGAGACGCTGCGGGCCACCACACTGGGCAGCAGGGCAGCGGGCGATCCGGTGAATCTCGAGGTGGACGTGCTCGCGAAGTACGTCGCACGGCTTCTGGAGGCACAGTGACACCCCACGCAATCGCTCCGCTGTCGCTTCACGATTTCGCGGGGGTCCCGAAATGAGCACCATCCGGCTCGACACGATCGAGCGGGCCATCGCCGAGATCAAGTCCGGGCGTCCGGTCGTCGTCATCGACGACGAGGACCGCGAGAACGAGGGCGACCTGATCTTCGCCGCCGAGCTCGCGACACCCGAACTCGTCGCCGACATGGTGCGCTACACCTCCGGCTACATCTGCGTGTCGCTCACGGAGGCCGAGGCCGACCGCCTCGACCTGCCGCCGATGTTCCACACCAACCAGGACCGCCGCGGGACCGCCTACACCGTCACCGTCGACGCCCGCGAAGGCATCAGCACCGGCATCTCGGCCACGGACCGGGCCCGCACCATCCGGCTGCTGGCCGACCCGGACGCCACCGCAGCCGACTTCTCCCGGCCCGGGCACGTGGTGCCGCTGCGCGCCAAGGACGGCGGCGTGCTGCGCCGTCCCGGCCACACCGAGGCCGCGGTCGACCTCGCCGTGCTGGCCGGGCTGCGGCCGGCCGGGGCGCTGTGCGAGGTCGTCAGTGCCAAGGACCCGATCGGCATGGCCCGCGCGGACGAGCTGCGCGTGTTCGCCGACGAGCACGACTTCGCGATGATCTCCATCGCCGACCTCATCGCGTATCGCCGGCGTTTCGAGAAGCTGGTCTCGCGCGTGGCGTCGGCGCGGGTGCCGCTGCGCTACGGCGAGTTCACCGCGGTGGGCTACTCGTCCAGCTACGACTCGCGCGAGCACGTCGCGTTCGTCTTCGGCGAGATCGGCGACGGTGAGGACGTCCTGGTGCGGGTGCACTCGGAGTGCCTGACCGGCGACGTGTTCGGCTCCCTGCGCTGCGACTGCGGCCCGCAGCTGGACGCCGCGCTCGCCGCCGTCGCACGCGAGGGACGTGGCGTGGTGCTCTACATCCGCGGCCACGAGGGCCGCGGCATCGGCCTGCTGCACAAGCTGCAGGCCTACCAGCTGCAGGACGCCGGCATCGACACCCTCGACGCCAACCTCGAGCTGGGCCTGCCCGCCGACGCACGCGACTACGGCACCGGCGCGCAGATCCTCGTCGATCTCGGCATCCACTCGATGCGCCTGCTGTCGAACAACCCGGCCAAGCGCGCCGGGCTGGAGGGCTACGGGCTGCGCGTCAGCGGCCGCGTGCCCCTGCCGGTGCACGCGAATCCGGAGAACCTGCGCTACCTGCAGACCAAGCGCGACCGCATGGGCCACGACATCGACTTCGGCGGCAACGCATGAGCGGTGAGGGAGCGCCCGACCTGGTGGTCGACGGCGCCGAAGGCTTCCGGGTCGCCGTCCTCGCCAGCCGGTGGCACGAGAAGGTGATGGACGGCCTGCTGGGCGGGGCCCGGCGCGCGCTGTCCGAAGCCGGTGTCACCCAGGTCACCGAGCTGCGCGTCCCGGGCGTCTTCGAGTTGCCCGTGGCCGCCTCCCGCCTCGCCGGGGGCGGCTTCGACGCGCTCGTCGCGCTCGGCGTGGTGATCCGCGGCGGCACTCCGCACTTCGACTACGTCTGCCAGGCGGCGACGACCGGGCTGACACTCGTCGCCCAGCGCACCGGCATCCCCGTGGGCTTCGGCGTGCTCACCTGCGACGACGAGGCGCAGGCGCTCGACCGCGCCGGACTGCCCGGCTCGGCGGAGGACAAGGGCTACGAGGCGGCGCAGGCCGCCCTCGTGACCGCACACACGCTGGCGGACTGGCCCCGGCACTGCTGAACGGGCGGGGCGAAAGTCCCGCTAGGGTCGGCGAGTATGAGCGATCGCCCCTCCTCCTACACCACCGTGGTCGTGGGCACCGACGGATCGGATACGTCGTTCGCCGCTGTGGAGCGCGCGGCTCAACTCGCCCGCGACGAAGGCGCCACGCTCGTGATCGCCTGCGCCTACTTCCCGTCGCGCCCGGATCCGGCCGTCGAGGACGTGCTCGGCGACGAGGCCTATCAGGTCGTCGGCTCCGCGCCGGCCGACGACACGGTCAGCCGGGCCCGCGACCGCGCGGCCGCGGCGGGGGCGACCCGCATCGAGACCGTCGCGCGGCAGGGCAAGCCCGAGCAGACGCTGCTCTCGGTCGTCGAGCAGTACCGCGCCGACCTGCTCGTCGTCGGCAATCGCGGGCTCAACACCCTCGCCGGGCGCATCGTCGGATCGGTGCCGCTGCACGTCGCGCGGCACTGCCCGACCGACGTGCTGATCGTGCACACCACCTGACCAGCCGATGGGTGAGGAGAACACGCAGCCGGGCGAGCTCGACCTGCAGGCGTTGGTCGAGGCCGTCGAGCGGAACCTGCTGCAGGGCGAACGGAAGTACACGCGCCTCGACGTCGCCGACCAGGCGGGGCTGTCGAGTGACGACGTCCGCTCGCTGTGGCGCGCGCTCGGCTTCGCCACCGTCGGCGACGACCAGCGGGTCTTCACCGAGGCGGACGTCACCGCACTGCGCAACGTGTGCGAGTTGCAGACGGTCGGTGACATCGACGCCGACGTGATGCGGGCGATGACCCGCATCATCGGGCAGAGTTTCGCCCGGCTCGCGTCCTGGCAGGGGCAGCTCGTCCTCGAGATCGTCGCGCGAAAGCCCGAACTGCTCGCCGACGGCGAGCCCGAGCAGGTCGTCGAGCTGGTCGACAAGCTGCTGCCGGTGGTCGGCGCTCTGCACGACTACGTCTGGCGCCGCCAGCTCGCGGCCTACTTCTCGCGGGTCGCGTCCAATGCCGCGGGCGCGTCACCGGACACCGCGACGCAGCTGGCGGTCGGGTTCGTCGACATGGCCGACTTCACCACCTTCACCCGGCGTTCGAACGAGGCACAGCTGCGCGACGTGCTCGGCGCGTTCGAGACGTTGACGACCGAGGTCGTCGGCGACCACCGCGGGCAGATCGTGAAGACGATCGGCGACGAGGTGCTGTTCGTGGCCGACGACCCTGGTGAGGCCGCCGAGATCGCCCTCGAACTGCTGGCCGCAGCCGACGAGCATCCCGAGCTGCCCCAGCTGCGCGCGGGCGTCGCCTACGGGCCGGTGGTGACCCGGCTCGGCGACGTGTTCGGGCAGACGGTCAACATCGCCAGCCGGCTGACGTCGGTGGCGCGCACCGACTCCGTCCTCGTCGACGAGGGTATGGCCGCCGAGCTCGGCGACCGTGACGAGTACAACCTGCACTCGCTGCGGCCGGTGTCGGTGCGCGGATACCGGCACCTGCGCGCCTGGCGGGTGCGTCGCAGTGAGCATTGACCGGCCGCCGAGGTCCGGTCGGTAGGCTGGTGCCTCGAGATGAAGACCTTCGACCAGCTCTTCGCCGAGCTTCGTGAGCGGCAGCGCGAGCGGCCGGCCGGATCGGGCACCGTTGCCGCGCTCGACGCCGGGGTGCACGAGCAGGGCAAGAAGGTCGTCGAGGAGGCAGCCGAGGTGTGGATGGCCGCCGAGCACGAGTCCGCCGAACGAGCGGCGGAGGAGATCAGCCAGCTGCTCTATCGAGTTCAGGTCATCATGCTGGGTAAGGGCATCGGGCTCGACGACGTCTACCGACATCTGTAGTCGAGGCCCCACCTCCCCAGCCCGACCACAGACAGGCCTTTCCATGCTCCGCATCGCAGTACCGAACAAGGGCGCGCTGGCCGAGCCGGCCAGCCAGATGCTCGCCGAAGCCGGCTACCGCCAACGCAGCGACCACCGCGAACTCGTCCTGCTCGACGCCGACAACGACACCGAGTTCTTCTTCCTGCGGCCCCGCGACATCGCCGTGTACGTCGGCTCGGGCCAGCTCGACGTCGGCATCACGGGGGAGGACCTCCTGCTGGACTCCGCGGCCAAGGCCGAGCCGATCCTGCAGCTGGGTTTCGCCGGTTCCACCTTCCGCTTCGCCGCCATGCCCGGCACCGCCCGGTCGGTGGCCGACCTCGAGTGCAAGCGGGTGGCCACCGCCTACCCGGGCGTGGTCACCGCCTATCTCGCCCAGAAGCAGGTGTCGGCCGAGGTCATCCGTCTCGACGGGGCCGTGGAGACCTCGGTGCGACTCGGCGTGGCCGATGCGATCGCCGACGTCGTCTCGACCGGGACGACACTGCGCAACGCCGGGTTGGAGATCTTCGGCGAGCCGCTGCTCACCAGCCAGGCGGTGCTCATCAAGCGCCCGGACGTCGAGCATCCCGAACTCGTCGACCAGCTGGTGCGCCGGCTGCAGGGCGTGATCATCGCCCGGCAGTACGTGCTGATGGACTACGACATCCCGACCGAGCTCGTCGACAAGGCGGTGGCGATCACGCCCGGTATCGAGTCGCCCACCGTGTCGCCGCTGCACGAGCAGGGCTGGTGCGCGGTGCGCTCGATGGTGCGCCGCCGCCAGACGAACGCCGTGATGGACGAGCTGTGGCGGCTCGGCGCCCGCGGCATCCTGGTCACCGCGATCACGGCGTGCCGGCTGTGAGCGCCCCTTCTGCGCCCGACCCCGACCTCGTCGTCGAGGCGCGCCCGATCCGCACCGCACGGATCGCCAACATCGCCGCGGCAGTTGCCTTCTGTGTGTTCGTCGTCGTCGCGGTCGTGATGAAGCGGTACAACGCCGGAGCGAGCTTCGACCTCAAATCCCAGATCTTCACGGTCATCGTCGGCGCGATCGTCGCCGGCGGCTTGCACCTGCCGGCCCGGCCGCGGTTGCGCGCCGACCGTACCGGCGTGCGCATGCGCAGCTACCTCGGCAACTGGCGCACGATCCCGTGGGAAGCGGTCGTCGCCGTGGAATTCCCCAGCTCGGTGCGCTTCGCCCAGTTGCGGTTGCCGGGCGAGGAACGGCTGGCGATCTACGCCGTGCAGCGGGCCGACCAGGAGTACGCCGTGGCCGCGATGCGCGGGTTGCGCGCACTGTTCGCCGTCACCCACCCGCCGCGGGTGCCGCCGCAGCAAGAGGCGCCGTCCCGCCCGGCCGAGCCGTCCCGTCCGGACGCCGAGTAGGCCATGGACGCACTGCCGGCCATCGGCGCGGGGCTGCTGCTCGTCGCCGTGGTGCTGGTCGCGGTCACCGTGCACCGCCGCCGCGATCTCGGCACGTCGGCCGACCGGGTCACGTTCACGACCCTGCACACCGCGAGCCTGGCCGCGCCGAGCCTGCGCGAGGGCCTTTCCGAAGCGGGGGCCCAGCGCGCCGTGCGTTACCTGCGCGCCCTGCTCGGCACCTCGGCGGTGGCACTGACCGATCTCTCCCGCACCCTGGCCACTGACGGCGACGCGCATCACCACGCGCACCACCCCGCTCAGGCGGCGATCGAGCATGCGCGCAGCGTGCTGGAGAGCGGACGCACCGCGGTGCTGCCGGCCCGCGTCGTCTCCTGCGGCTCACCCGACTGCCCGGTGCGCGGCGCCGTCGCGAGCCCGATCGTCGATGGCGAGACCGTCGTCGGCGCGCTGGTCGCCTACGGCAGGGGGTCGTCGGCGATGCTGGTGCGGGCCGTGGAGGAGGTCGCCCGCTGGGTGTCCGGGCAGGTCGAGCTGGCGAGCGCCGACGCCCAGCGCAGCCGCCTGATCGAGGCGGAGCTGCGCGCCCTGCGAGCGCAGATCAGCCCGCACTTCATCTACAACTCGCTGACCGCCATCGCGTCGTTCACCCGCACCGATCCCGACCGGGCCCGCGAGCTGTTGTTGGAGTTCGCCGACTTCACCCGCTACGCGCTGCGCCGGGGTGGGGAGTTCGCGACGCTGTCGGACGAGCTGCGCAACACCGAGCGCTACCTCGTGCTCGAGCAGGCTCGCTTCGGCGCGCGCCTGCGGGTTTCGCTGCGCGTCGCGCCGGAGGTGCTGCCCATCGCCGTGCCGTTCCTGGTGGTGCAGCCTCTCGTCGAGAACGCGGTGCGGCACGGCCTCGAGGGACACAGCGAGCCCGTCCTCGTCGCCATCGCGGCCGTCGACGACGGGCCAGACGCGCTCATCACCGTCGAGGACGACGGAGCCGGCGCCGAACCGGAGGTCATCCGCGGTTCCCTGGAACGCAGCGAGACCTCCGGAGGATCGGTGGGGCTCGGCAACGTCGACGCCCGGTTGCGCCAGCTCTACGGCGACGGCTACGGGCTCGTCGTCGAGACGGCGCCCGGGGCGGGCACCAAGGTCAGCTTCCGGGTGCCCAAGTTCGCGCCCGGAGTGCACGCCGAGCCGTCCTCCGCCGCGCGCGCTCGCGCCTGATCGCCAAGGCGCACACACGCGCGTACCGTTCGCCGCATGAGCGTCGGCTCCGAGCCGGGGGACGGCCCGCACCTCGCTGCGCTGGTCGTCGACGACGAGGCGCCCGCGCGCGAAGAGCTCGCTTTCCTGCTCCGCGAGGACCCCAGGGTCGGCCCGGTGCGCACGGCCGGCAGCGCGGCGCAGGCGCTGCGGGTGCTGGGCGAGCAGCGCGTCGACGTCGTCTTCTGCGACATCAAGATGCCGGGGCTGGACGGTGTCGAGTTGGCGCGCATCGTCAGCCGGTTCGCCGAGCGCCCCCGCATCGTGTTCGTCACCGCCTACGACGACCGCGCCGTCGACGCGTTCGAGCTGGCGGCCACCGACTACGTGATGAAGCCGGTGCGCGCCGACCGGCTCGGTGAGGCCGTCCGCCGGGTGGTGACGGCCGAGCACGCCGACACCCCGGCCGATGAGGACGAGAGCATCCCCGTCGAGCTGGCCGGCGTGACCCGGTTCGTGCGCCGCTCGCAGGTGCGCTACGTCGAGGCGCACGGCGACTACGCCCGCCTGCACACCGCCACCGAGGCCCATCTCCTGAGGTGCCCGCTCGCCGAGCTCGAGGAACGTTGGGCCGACGCGGGCTTCGTCCGCATTCACCGCAGCACGCTCGTCGCGCTGGCGCACATCGACGAGGTCCGGGTCGTCGAGGGCCATTACACCGTGCGGCTCGGCAACGACGAGCTGGCGGTGAGCCGGCGGCACACCCGTGAGCTGCGCGACCGCCTGGTACAGCGATGACCGAGGACGTGGACGCCGGAGCTTTGCCGCAGGGCGCGGCGGCCGCGCCGCTCCGCGTCCGGATCACCCACCCGCGTGCCACAGCGGTGCGGCGGGCCGACCACCGCACACCGGGCCGCGAGATCGACGAGCAGACAGAGCTCGGCGATGTCTACATGACCGCGCTGATCCGCAGCCAGCGCAGGCTGGCCGGCACGGTCTGCGCTGCGGTGGCGGTGCTGCTGGTGGGGACGGCGGTGGTGGGGGCGCTCGTGCCGCGGTTCGCGCGCGTGCAGCTGTTCGGCATCCCGCTGCCGTGGCTGGTGCTCGGCCTGTTCGTCTACCCGGCGCTGATCGCGCTGGGCTGGTACACGGTGCGCAACGCCGAGCGCAACGAGCGGGCGTTCACCGAACTCGTCCGCCGCCGATGAACCGCGATTACGCGATCGGCCTTGCCGTCGCCGGAGTCGTGTTCGCCACCCTGCTCGCCGGTTCGCTCGGGCTGCGGCGGGCGCGCACCACCGGCGACTTCTACGTGGCCGCCCGCGCGGTCTCGCCGCGGTGGAACGCGGCCGCCATCGGCGGGGAGTACCTCTCGGCCGCGTCCTTCCTCGGCATCGCCGGCCTGGTGCTGGCCTACGGCTTCGACATGCTCTGGTACCCGGTCTGCTACACCGCCGGCTACCTGGTGCTGCTCGCGCTCGTCGCCGCGCCGCTGCGCCGCAGCGGCGCGTACACGCTGCCCGACTTCGCGCAGATCCGGCTCGGCTCCGTACGGGTCCGCCGGCTCGCCGGCGCGCTGGTCGTGCTCATCGGCTGGCTCTACCTGGTGCCGCAGCTGCAGGGCGCCTCGCTCGCCCTGCGCACCCAGACGGGTGCGCCGAGCTGGGCCGGCGGGCTACTCGTCGCCGTCGTCGTCCTCGCCGCCGTCGCGATGGGCGGGATGCGCTCGATCACCTTCGCGCAGGCGCTGCAGTACTGGCTGAAGTTCTTGGCGCTGTTCGTGCCCGCACTCGTGCTGATCCTCGTGTGGCAGCATCGCGGCGACGGCTTGGGCAGCGGATACCCGCAGGCGCCGCAGCGCACGGTGGTGCACGTCGGTTCACCGGTCACCGTGCGCGCGCCGGTCGCCGAGACGCTGCGCATCGACGGGCTCGTCGACGGCCGCCGGGCGACCGGTCCCGTCCACCTCTCGCCCGGCGAGCACCACCTGGCGGCCGGCACCCGGGTGACCCTGCAGCGCGGCGACGTCGTGCCGGTCGTGAGCTCGCTGCCGGCGCAGCGCAACGCGTCCTGGCTGCGCCCGCTCGGCTCCGGCCAGCAGCATCCGCTCTACGCCAGCCTGTCGCTGATCCTCGCGATCTGCCTGGGCACGATGGGCCTGCCGCACGTCCTCGTCCGCTTCTACACCAATCCCGACGGCCGCGACGCGCGTCGCACCACGCTCGTCGTGCTGGCGCTGCTGTCGAGCTTCTACCTGCTGCCGACCGTGTTCGGCGCGCTCGGGCGCCGCTACGTGCCCGATCTGCTGCTCACCGGCGACACCGACGCCACCGTGCTCACCCTGCCGGGCCGGCTCGTGGGCGGGCAGGGTGGCGTCTGGCTGTCCGCGCTCGTGACCGCCGGTGCGTTCGCCGCGTTCCTGTCGACGGCGTCCGGGCTGACCGTGTCGGTCGCCGGCGTGCTCTCGCAGGACGTGCTCCGGATCCGGGAGCGCACGCGCGGATCCGGCGCGCCGGACCAGTCACGGGCGCGCCGGATCCGGCTGTTCCGGGTCGCGGCCGTCGCGGCGATCGGTGTGCCGTACCTGCTCAGCCTGCCGAGCCAGCACCTCGGCCTCGCCGTGGTGGTCGGGCTGGCCTTCGCCGTCGCGGCGGCCACGTTCTGTCCGCTGCTGCTACTCGGCATCTGGTGGCCACGGCTCACCGTGGCCGGCGCGTTCGCCGGGCTGCTGGCCGGCGGCGTGCTGGCGACCGCCGCCGTGCTCGTCACCCTGCTCACCTCGGACTCCGGCTGGCTCGGCGCGCTGCTGGCCCAGCCGGCCGCCTGGGCGGTGCCGATCACGTTCGTCGTTATGACCGCCGTGTCGCGAGCCACCCCATCGGGCACGCCACCGGACGTCGGGCGGGTGATGGTGCGCCTGCATGCCCCGGAAACGCTCGCCGCCGAGCTGCGCGCGCTGGACCGCTCGTCGCACTGAACCGACCGCTCGGCGCGTCCCGGCGTCCGCCCGGCGACAGTTCGCCGACGTCCGGCGCACCACGCCGCGCACCTGTTCCGAGGTGCCGCCGGTCACTGGCACGGTGCGTCCGAGGAGGGGCGCCACTCGCGCGCCCCCTTTGTGAGAGGAGCACCCATGGCCGAACACACCGCCGAGCGCGGCATGGCAGAGCCCGCACAGCACGCGACCCCGGTCAACCCGCCCCTCAGCGTCGGCTCGGGCGTGGCCGATCCGGGACCGCTCGGCCTAGCCGGCTTCGCGGGCACCACGTTCTTCCTGTCCGTCGTCAACACCGGCATGCTCGGTGCGACCGTGACCGGCGTCGTGCTCGGGCTGGCGCTGTTCTACGGCGGGATCGCCCAACTGCTCGCCGGTATGTGGGAATTCACCAAGGGCAACACGTTCGGCGCGGTGGCGTTCAGCTCCTACGGCGCCTTCTGGCTGTCGTACTGGTACCTGGTGAACCACGTCGCCGGCGGATTGGCCAGTGACCCGAGTTTCGGGCACGCAGTGGCGACGTACCTGCTCGTGTGGACGATCTTCACCGCGTACATGACGATCGGCGCCTCACGGGTGTCCGGCGCCATCCTCGGCGTGTTCGTCTTCCTGACGCTCACGTTCCTCGCCCTGACCATCGCCGACTACGCCACGTCGTCTGGGTGGACCAAGCTCGGTGGCTGGCTCGGCCTGATCACCGCCGTGATCGCCTGGTACGCGTCGTTCGCCGCCGTCACCAACTCCACCTTCAAGCGGGTGGTGCTGCCGGTCTTCCCGCGATGACCGTTCCCCTTCCCGTCGATCGCTTACGGAATTAGGTTCGGTACATGAGCGAAACACTTTCCAATCTGTCGCACGAAGAACGCCGTTTCCCGCCGTCGTCGGAATTCGCGGCCGCGGCAAACGTCTCGGCCGACGCGTATTCGGAGGCCGACGCCGACCGGCTTGCCTTCTGGGCGAAACAGGCCGAACGCCTGGATTGGAACCAGAAATGGTCGGAAGTGCTCGACTGGTCCGATCCACCGTTCGCCAAGTGGTTCGTGGGCGGCAAGTTGAACGTCGCCTACAACTGCCTCGACCGGCACGTCGCGGCCGGCCACGGCGACCAGGTCGCCTACCACTGGGAGGGCGAGCCCGGTGACACCCGCACGCTGACCTATGCACAGCTCAAGGACGAGGTGTGCAAGGCGGCGAACGCGCTGATCGAACTGGGCGTGCGCACCGGGGACCGGGTGGCCATCTACATGCCGATGATCCCCGAGACGGTCATCGCCATGCTGGCCTGCGCCCGGCTCGGTGCGCCGCACACGGTCGTGTTCGGCGGGTTCTCCTCGACCGCGCTGTCCGATCGGATCATCGACTGCGACGCTCATCTCGTCATCACCGCCGACGGCGGCTACCGGCGCGGTGCGGCGTCGGCGCTGAAGCCTGCGGTCGACGAGGCGCTGCTGAAGTGCCCGGACGTCCGCAACGTCCTAGTGGTGAAGCGCACCGGGCAGGACGTCGAATGGGACGACTCCCGCGACGTGTGGTGGGACGACATCGTCGGCCGGCAGTCGACCGAGCACCAGTGCGAGTTCTTCGACTCCGAGCACCCGCTGTACGTGATGTACACGTCGGGCACCACGGGCAAGCCGAAGGGCATCCTGCACACCAGCGGCGGGTACCTGGTCCAGGTCGCGTACACGCACTGGGCGGTGTTCGACCTCAAGCCCGACGAGGACCTCTACTGGTGCGGCGCCGACATCGGCTGGGTCACGGGCCACTCGTACATCGTCTACGGGCCGCTCACCAACCGGACGACGTCGTTCATGTACGAGGGCACCCCGAACACCCCGAACGAGCACCGCTGGTTCGAGATGATCGAGAAGTACAAGATCTCGATCCTCTACACGGCGCCGACCACGATCCGCACATTCATGAAGTGGGGCAAGGAGGTGCCCGCGGCACACGACCTCTCGTCGCTGCGGCTGCTCGGCAGCGTCGGCGAGCCGATCAACCCGGAGGCCTGGATCTGGTACCGCACCAACTTCGGCGGCGACCGGACCCCGGTCGTCGACACCTGGTGGCAGACCGAGACCGGCGCGATCATGATCTCGCCGTTGCCCGGCGTGACGGAGACGAAGCCGGGTTCGGCGACCCGGCCGTTGCCCGGCATCGGCGCGGACGTCGTCGACAACGAGGGCAAGTCGGTGCCGCACGGGGGCGGCGGGTTCCTCGTGCTCACCGACCCGTGGCCGGCGATGACCCGCGGCATCTGGGGCGACTCCGAGCGGTTCAAGGAGACCTACTGGACACGGTTCGCCGACCAGGGGTTCTACTTCGCCGGTGACGGGGCGAAGAAGGATGACGACGGCGACCTGTGGCTGCTCGGCCGCGTCGACGACGTCATGAACGTGTCGGGACACCGCATCTCGACGACCGAGGTGGAGTCGGCGCTCGTCTCGCACCCGACCGTGGCCGAGGCCGCGGTGGTCGGCGCGACCGACCCCACCACGGGGCAGGGCATCGTCGCGTTCGTCATTCTGCGCGGCGACGCCCCGACCGAGGAGTCCGAGGGCGAGGCGCTGGTGAAGACCCTTCGCGACCACGTCGCGAAGGAGATCGGGCCCATCGCCAAGCCCCGGCAGATCATGATCGTGCCGGAGCTCCCGAAGACCCGGTCCGGCAAGATCATGCGGCGGCTGCTGCGCGACGTCGCCGATCACCGCGAACTGGGTGACGTCACCACACTCACCGACTCGTCCGTGATGGACCTGATCGGGCAGAAGATCACCACGGCTCCCGCGGAGGAGTGAGCCGGGTCCGACCACCGGAAGGGGCGTCGCCTGTGGCGGCGCCCCTTCTGGCTACTCACCGTTCGGGGCGGATGGCGCTACGGCGCAGCCGTTCGGCGAGGGCCATCGCGTCGAACGGCGCATGCACCTTGACGTCGTTGTCGAAGTGCACCTGGACGTCCAGCCCGGCCGCGGTCCAGCCCCGGACCTCGGCCGCCCACTTGTCCAGCGCCTGCGGCGTGTAGCCGCTCGTGTACAGCTCGACGTCGCCGTGCAGGCGCACGTAGACGAAGTCGGACGTCACGTCGCGCATCAGCGGCCAGCGCCCTGCCGTATCGGCGACGACCAGCGCGACCTCGTGCTCGCGCAGCAGGTCGGGGAAGGCCGGGACCTCGAAGCTCTGGTGGCGCACCTCGAGCGCGTGCCGCAACGGCATGTCGACGACCGCGTCGGTGAACGAGCGGCCGGTCATCCGCTCGTCGTGTCTGCGCGCCAGCCACGCGGCCTCATGGGTCGAGCGGGGGAGCTGGGCGAAGAACGCGGCGAGCCGTTCGGCGTCGAAGCCCAGGTTCGGCGGCAGCTGCCACAGGATCGGCCCGAGCTTGTCCGCCAATGCCAGGACGCCGGAGGCGAAGAAGTTGGCCAGCGGCGCCTCGACGCCGGCCAGCTTCTTCATGTGCGTGATGAAGCGCGCGCCCTTCACGGCGAACACGAAGTCGTCCGGTGTCTCGGCGTACCACCGGGCGAAACTGCCCGGGCGTTGCAGGGAGTAGAACGTCCCGTTGATCTCGACGGTGTCGAGTTGGGTCGCGAGATAGGCGAGCTCGGCCTTGTGCGGCAGCTTCGGCGGGTAGAAGACCTTGCGCCACGGCGGATACAGCCAGCCGGAGGTGCCGATTCTCGCGCGGCCGGTGCGCGGCCGGTCGCCTCGCGCCGGCGCGGCCGTCGGGGAAGCGCTCGTCTCGGGGATCACGTCTGCCAGCGTTGCCGAATCCCGGCAAGGTCAACCCTGCGCCAGGCGCTGCTCGAGCCGCTTCCGGGTCTCCGGCCAGTCGTCGTCGGTCATCGAATATTGGACTGTGGTGCGCCACGAGCCGTCCCGGCGGATGCGGTGCTTGCGCAACTCACCCTCCCGGGTGGCGCCGAGCCGGGCGATGGCGTCCTGGGAACGGACGTTGCGGATGTCGGTGTGCCAGACGACCCGCGCGGCGCCGAGGGTCTCGAAGGCGTGCCGCAGCATCAGCAGCTTCGACTCGGTGTTGTGCCCGGTGCGCCACCAGCGGCGGCCGAGCCACGAGTGCCCGATCGCGACCGCGCGGGCGGCCGGGTCGATGTCGTAGTAGGACGTCGTGCCCGCGAACTCGCCGGTGGCGGCATCGAGTTGGGCGTAGGCGAAACGCTCGCCGCGCGCCCGGGCGGCGAGCGCGGCCAGGACGTCGGCGTAGGCGTCGTCGAGCGTGCGCGGCGCGCCGTCGGTCGAGCCGGGCGAACGCAACCAGCGGAACACCTCTTCGGCGTCCGCGCCGGTGCCGACGGCGGCGAGGTAGCCGGGGGCGTGTTCGACGGCCAATGGCTCGAGACGGATGAGGGTGCCGCTGAGGACGGGCAGGGCATACCAGTGGTCGGGACGGGTCACACCCGGATCGTAGGGTGGTCGTCGTGCGACTTACCGAGTTCTGGCGGCGTATGGAGGCGCGCTTCGGTGCCGGCTACGCCGCGAGTGTGGCGGCCGACTACCGGCTGCCCGAGCTCGGCAGCACCATCGACGAGGCGCTCGCCAAGGGCGTGGAGGCGAAGACGGTGTGGCGCGCGGTGTGCGCCGAGTTCGAGATGCCGGCGCAGCTGCGCTGAGGCGAACGACCCGACTGCCCGGAGCTCGGCGTGTCGCCGGCCGAACCTGCCAGACGTCGAACACCTGTTCGGCTAGGCTGCTGGACACCGGCATCCACAGGGCTCGTCGTCGTCCACAGGCCAGCGCGCCGCGGCGATTCTGTCGGTACCCGGTCCTAACGTCGTCAGCGTCATCAGCCGATACCCGCGGCCCCTGCCGCGAACCCGCGAAAGTGCCATAGGAGAGGGGTTCCGATGCCCGCCACCAGCTTCGACCGCGACAAGGCGCTCGACGTCGCGCTCGCCCAGATCGACAAGCAGCACGGCAAGGGCGCGGTCATGCGTCTCGGTGACCGGGTCGCTGCTCCGATCGAGGTCATCCCGACCGGATCCATCGCCTTGGATGTCGCACTGGGCATCGGCGGGCTGCCGCGCGGGCGGGTCGTCGAGATCTACGGTCCGGAAAGCTCCGGCAAGACGACCGTCGCCCTGCACGCCGTCGCGAATGCGCAGGCGGCCGGCGGAATCGCGGCGTTCATCGACGCCGAACACGCCCTCGACCCGGAGTACGCGCGGGCGCTGGGGGTCGACACCGACGCGCTGCTGGTCAGCCAGCCGGACACCGGCGAGCAGGCGCTCGAGATCATGGACATGCTGATCCGCTCCGGCGCGCTCGACATCGTCGTCGTCGACTCGGTGGCCGCGCTGGTGCCCCGGGCCGAGATCGAGGGCGAGATGGGTGACAGCCACGTCGGCCTGCAGGCCCGGCTCATGAGCCAGGCGCTGCGCAAGGTCACCGGTGCGCTGAACAACTCCGGCACGACGGCGATCTTCATCAACCAGCTCCGCGAGAAGATCGGCGTCATGTTCGGCTCGCCCGAGACCACCACGGGCGGCAAGGCGCTGAAGTTCTACGCCTCGGTGCGCATCGACGTGCGGCGCATCGAGACCCTGAAGGACGGCAGCGAGGCGGTCGGCAACCGCACCCGCGCCAAGATCGTGAAGAACAAGGTGGCCCCGCCGTTCAAGCAGGCCGAGTTCGACATCGTCTACGGCGAGGGCATCAGCCGCGAGGGTTCGCTGATCGATGTCGGCGTCGAGCAGGGCCTGATCCGCAAGTCCGGTGCCTGGTACACCTACGAGTCCGACCAGCTCGGCCAGGGCAAGGAGAACGTGCGCAACTTCCTGCGTGACAACCCCGATCTCGCCGACGAGATCGAGAAGCGCATCAAGGAGAAGCTGGGCATCGGCGCCCGCGTCGACGAGTCCGGTGCGCCGATCGAGCCGCTGCCGGCGCCCGTCGACTTCTGACCGTGCAGGCCGAGCACGAACTCCCGCCGCCGCTCGACGAGCAGACGCCCGCGGGCGACCCCGAGGCGGTCGCCCGCGTCGTCTGCCTGCGGCTTCTCGACAAGCGGGCCCGCTCGCGAGCCGAGCTCGAGCAGGCGTTGCGCCGCCGCGGCGTACCCGATGACGCCGCTGCGCGCGTGCTCGACAGGTTCAGCGAGGTCGGGCTCGTCGACGACGCGACGCTGGCCCACTCGATGGCGAGCGCACAGCACCGGGAACGCGGCCTGGCCCGCAGGGCCGTGGCGGGCAAGCTGCGCAGCCGAGGATTCGACGACGACGTCGTGGCCGACGCGCTCACCGAGATCGACGGCAGCGACGAGCGGCAACGGGCGTACGAGCTCGCCGAGCGGCGGGTGCGGGCCCTGTCGCGGCTGCCCGGCGAGGTGCAGCTGCGCCGGCTCGCGGGTTACCTCGGGCGCAAGGGCTACCCAGCCGGCCTGGCCTTCGAGGTGGCCCGCGCGGTGGTCGGTGAAAACGGCGTGAGCGACGAGTCGGACATCGTGAACTCCGACAGCTGGTAGGCGGTGCGCCGGGGTGGTGCGCCCGCACGGTGGTGTGCGCAGGCTGTGACGCGGGGAGACCCGGGCGTTGCCTGACTTGTGTCTGGGGAGACCCGGGCGTTGCCTGACTTGTGCCTGGGGGAGACCCGGGCGTTGCTTGATTTGTGCCTCGGGCGTTAATAGTGTCGTTAGACACCAGGAATCTCGCCTGAACCCGCGGGATCGCCGCTCCGGCCGGTCCCGCGACATAGCAGACATCTGGCCGCCGACTTCAGGAAGGAGCGCATCACCGACCCGGCCCGCAGGGCCGGCGTCTCGACCCCTGAAACTCGCTCGGGTAACGCCCTGCCGGGCGAGCATCTGCGTTCTGCGGTCCTGGTACCACCGTCGTCCGAGGGCACAGGAGGCGCGCATGAGCGGGGTCTGGTACGCGGGGATCGGTGCGGCGTTCGTCCTCGGCCTCCTGTTCGTGCTCGCCTACTACCGGCGCGGGCCGGCCAACACTGCTCGGCACGGCGCCGCCGGCGTGCCGACCAGCAGCAGCTCCGGCCACTCCGACGAGCAGGCAGCGGGCACCGGCGCGTCGGCCGCGTCGATGCGTGCCGCGCAGGCCGAGGCCGAAGCCCTGCGGCAGTCCGCGCAGGCCGAGGCCGAGGGGCTGCGGCGCGTCGCCGAGGCGGAGGCCGAGGCCACCCGCCGGGCCGTGCGGGCCGAGACCGAAGCGGCCCGCAACCAGGTCGAGACGCTGCTCGAGCAGGCCCGCGAGCAGGCGGCGTCGCTGATCGCCGACGGCCGGCGGGCCGGTGCCGCGGAGGTCGAGAAGCTCACCGAGGAGCTGCAGCGCCAGCATGCAGCGCACGCCGCCCGGGTCGCCCGGCTGGACGAGACCGAAGCGCGGCTGGACAGCCAGGAGGCTCGCCTGGAGAAGCGGGCCGCCGAGCTGCAGCGCCAGGCCGGCGAGCTCGCGGCAGCCCAGCAGGCGCTCGAGTCGCGCGCCCGCGAGGTCGACGCCCTGCGCGCCGAGCTGGAACGCGCCCAGGACGAGCACCGCCGCGAGCTCGAACGCATCGCCGGGCTGTCCGGCGACGACGCGAAGGCCGAACTGCTCGCCGCCGTCGAGACCGCGAGCCGCCGCGAGGCCGCCGTGCTAGTGCGCTCCATCGAGAACGAGGCCCGCGCCGAAGGCACCGAGCGGGCCCGGCAGATCGTCGTCGAGGCGGTGCAGCGGGTGGCGAGTGCCCAGACCGCCGAGACCGTCGTCAGCGTGCTGCACCTGCCCAGCGACGAGATGAAGGGCCGCATCATCGGCCGCGAGGGCCGCAACATCCGGTCCTTCGAAGCCGTCACCGGCGTCAACGTGCTCATCGACGACACCCCTGAGGCGGTGTTGCTGTCCTGCTTCGACCCGGTCCGGCGCGAGGTCGGCCGGCTGACGCTCGAGAAGCTGGTGCTGGACGGCCGCATCCACCCGCACCGCATCGAGGAGGCCTACGAGCAGAGCCGCGTCGAGGTCGACGAGCTGTGCCTGCGGGCGGCGCGCGACGCGGTCGCCGACGTCGGCGTGGGCGCGATCGACGAGCGGTTGATGCCGACCATCGGGCGGCTGAAGTACCGCACCAGCTACGGCCAGAACGTGCTGGGCCACCTGGTCGAGACCGCGCACATCGCCGGGGTGATGGCAGCCGAGCTCGGCATCGAACCCACCCTCGTCAAGCGCTGCGCGTTCCTGCACGACATCGGCAAGGCGCTCACCCACGAGGTCGAGGGCAGCCACGCGATCGTCGGCGCCGAACTGCTGCGAAAGTACGGCGAGGACGAAGCCGTCGCCCACGCCGTCGAGGCACACCACAACGAGGTCCAGCCGCGCACCATCGAGGCCGTGCTCACGCAGGCGTCCGACACCTGCTCGGCGTCCCGCCCGGGCGCGCGGCGCGAGTCGCTGGAGGCCTACGTCAAGCGGCTGGAGCGCATCGAGGAGATCGCCTGTACCCGTCCGGGCGTCGAACGGGTCTTCGCGATGCAGTCCGGGCGCGAGGTGCGGGTGATGGTCCAGCCGTCCGAGGTCGACGACCTCGCCTCGTCGGTGATGGCCCGCGAGATCGCCAAGCAGATCGAGGACGAACTCACCTACCCGGGCCAGATCCGGGTGACGGTGGTGCGCGAGTCGCGTTCTACCGAGATCGCCCACTGACCGGACGCAGCACGGGACGCAGCACCGGACGCAGCACCGGACGCACGGCGTCACCGCCCGCTGATCAGACGGGCAGGTCCGGCGCGATCCGCCGCACCTCACGGCCGGTGTCCGGGCAGCGCAGCACGACGTCCACGCCGTCGACCGCGACCTCGGCGGGATGCGGGTGACCCGGGCACACCGGGAAAGCCTGGCCCCAGAAGCCCGGCGCTTCGGACACGTACTCGCCCAACCGGTCGATCAGCTGCGCCAGAGCCTCGGCAGCGGCCTGCCCCGAGTCGATCCGGACGGCGAACTCCCGGCGCCCGTCGACGAGCGGCCAGACGAGCCACGCCGAAGGGCCCCACCGGTAAGGGTCGTCGCCCGCGACCGGCTCGATGTCGATGGCGGCCTCGGCCGAGAGCAGGTCGACCGCCTGCCGGGCAAGCACGGCGACGTCGCCGTCAGAAAGGCTCATCGGCCCATTCCACCACCGCGACGCTCCCGAGCGGCCCGTATCCTCGACGCGTTATGACGCGTACGTACGAGATCCGCACCTACGGGTGCCAGATGAACGTCCACGACTCCGAGCGGCTGGCCGGATTGCTGGAGGACGCCGGCTATGTCCGACCCGAGCCGGGGGCCGCTGCCGATCTCGTCGTGTTCAACACCTGCGCCGTGCGCGAGAACGCCGACAACCGGCTGTACGGCAACCTCGGGCACCTGCTGCCGGCCAAGCAGGCGAACCCGCGAATGCAGATCGCGGTCGGCGGCTGCCTGGCACAGAAGGACCGCGCCGGCATCGTGGAGCGCGCCCCGTGGGTCGACGTCGTGTTCGGAACGCACAACCTCGCGTCGCTGCCGGTGCTGCTCGAGCGGGCCCGGCACAACCGCGAGGCGCAGGTCGAGATCGTCGAGGCGCTGCAGAACTTCCCGTCGGACCTGCCGGCCCGCCGCGACTCCGCGCACAGCGCCTGGGTGTCGGTCTCGGTCGGTTGCGATAACACCTGCACGTTCTGCATCGTGCCGAGCCTGCGCGGCCGCGAGACCGACCGGCGTCCCGGCGACCTGCTGGCCGAGATCCGGGCGCTGGTCGAGCAGGGCGTCGTCGAGGTCACGCTGCTCGGCCAGAACGTGAACTCCTACGGGCGCTCGTTCGGCGACCGGTTCGCCTTCGGCAAGCTGCTGCGGGCATGCGGCGAGATCGACGGCCTGGAGCGCGTGCGGTTCACCAGCCCGCATCCGCGTGACTTCACCGACGACGTGATCGCCGCGATGGCCGAGACGCCGAACGTGATGCCGCAACTGCACATGCCGATGCAGTCCGGCTCGGATGCCGTGCTCAAGGCGATGCGCCGCTCGTACCGGCAGGAGCGCTACCTCGCCATCATCGCCAAGGTGCGTGCCGCACTGCCCGATGCGGCGATCACCACCGACATCATCGTCGGCTTCCCGGGCGAGAGCGAGGCCGACTTCGACCAGACGCTCGACGCGGTGCGCGCTGCCCGGTTCGCCGCCGCGTTCACCTTCCAGTACTCGCCGCGGCCCGGAACGCCCGCCGCGGACATGCCCGACCAGATCCCGAAGCCGGTCGTGCAGGAGCGTTACGAGCGGTTGATCGAGTTGCAGGAACAGATCTCCTGGGACGCTGCGAAGGAACTCGTCGGGCGCGACGTCGAGGTGCTGGTGAATGCCGCCGACGGCCGCAAGGACACCGCCACCGGCCGCGTCTCCGGCCGGGCCCGCGACGGCCGGCTCGTCCACGTCGCCGGTTCCGCGGCCCCTGGCGACATCCTCACCTCGACGGTCACCTATGCCGCTCCGCACCATCTCGTCGCCGACTCAGGCATCCGCGAGCACCGGCCCTGGCGCGGTCCCGCTGCCGAGGCGAAGCACGCCGGCGGCGCGCGGCAGCTGCTCACGATCGGCGGCCGCCCGACTCAGTAGCGCGGTTACTCCGGAAGCAGCGACCGGCGCTGCTGCACCTCGGCCTCGGCGCGGGCGATGCGGTCGGCGTCGCCGGACGCCTTCGCCCGCTCCAACTTGGCCTCGGCCTCGGCCAGCCGATCGCGCAGCGCGGTGAGGAACGGGTTCGTCTCCGCGCTGCTCTGACGCCACTCGGCGTCGACGGCGTCGCGTACCCGCTGCTCGGCGGCACGCATCCGCTCGTCCACGCGGCGCATCGCGTCGCGCGGCACGTGACCGATCTCGTCGTACTGCGCCTGCAACTCGCGCAGCGCCGCCTGCGCCGCGCGCGGGTCGCCGATGTCGATCTGCTCGGCGCGAGCGATGATTTCTTCCTTCTTGTGCAGGTTCTCCTGGTGCTCGGCGTCGCGCTCGGCGAACGCCGCCGACCGCCGGTTGAAGAATGCGTCCTGCGCGGCGCGGAAGCGCTGCCACAGCGCGTCCTCGGCATCGCGACCGGCTCGCCCGGCCGCCTTCCACTCGTTCATCAGCTCGCGCATCGCCGCGGTGGTCTCGCGCCAGTCGGATGACGAGGACAGTTCCTCCGCGCGTGCGATGAGCCGCTCCTTGACCGCCTTCACCTCCCCGCGCTCGGCGTCGAGCTGGGCGAAGTGCTGCCCGCGGCGGCGGCCGAATGCGTCGCGCGCGGCGGCGAACCGGCGCCACAGCTGGTCGTCGGTCTTGCGGTCGACGCCCTTGATCTGGCGCCACTCCTCGACGATGGCCCGCAGCCGGTCGCCTCCCGCTTTCCAGGATGTGCTGGATTCCGCGATCCGCTCGGCTTCGGCGGCCAGGGCTTCCTTGGCCGCGATGGCGTCGGCGCGGGCCTGCTGGCGAGCAGCTGCGGCCTCCCCGGCTTTCTCGTCCGCCGTGGCGACGAGGGTGTCGAGCCGGGCCGACAGGCCGGCGAGGTCGCCGATCGCCGCTGCGTCGGCGAGCTGCCTCTTCAGCTCGAGCGCATGCTCGCGGGTGTGCGCGGGATCGCCGGCGCCGGATTCCAGGCGGCGCTCCAGCAGCGCGACTTCGGTGGCGAGGTCGTCGAACCGGCGCGTGTAGAAGGCGAGTCCCGCCTTCACGTCACCGGCCTGCCAGGACCCGATGGCACGCTCGCCCTCCGACGTCCGCACGTACACGGTGCCGTCGTCGTCGATGCGCCCCCACTCGGAGCTTCCCTCACCCTCGCCCATGACACAGCATTAGACACGATCAGCGGGCCTGCGGGCACGACCGCATCCCCGCGGGCAGCCCGCGCACTAAGCTTCGCGAGTGATCACGGCTGTCGCGTTCTGCCCGCAGGCGCCCGTGCTCGTGCCGGAACTCGCCCAGGGTGCGGCACCGGAGCTGGACGAGCTGCGCGCGGCCTGCCGTACCGCGATCCGCACCGCCACAGCCGCCGGCGGGCGCCTCGTGCTGGCCGGTGCCGGCCCCGGCGCGCGCGCCTTTGGCCCGGCGGCGCGCGGGACGCTGGCCGGTTTCGGGTTGCCGTTGGAGATCCCGCTGGGGGCGGATGCCCCCGGGGCGGTCGAGCTGCCGCCCTCACTCACCGTCGGGGCCTGGCTGGTGCGCGACGCCCTGGGTGCCGATTCCGGCGCCGTTGCGGTGTCCGTGCCGGACGGGCAGGGCATGCCGGAGTTGCCGGACGCCCCCTGCGCGCTGGTCGTGCTCGGCGACGGCAGCGCCCGCCGCTCGGAGAAGGCCCCGGGCTACTTCGACCCCCGGGCGGCCGAGCTCGACGCCGCGCTCGCCCGCAGCCTGGCGACCGGTGACCCGGCAGGCCTGGCCGCCGAGCATCTGGCGACGTACGGAGCGCGCGACCTGCTGGTCGGTGGGCTGACGGTGTGGACGGCCGTGGCGCCGCTGCTGGCCGGGGCCGTGTGGGACGCCGAGCTGCTCTACGACGCCGCGCCGTACGGCGTCGGCTACTTCGTCGCCGCCTGGACGCGGCGTGGCTGAGCTGCCGGGCCCGGTCGTCGCCGTCGTCGGCCCCACAGCCACCGGCAAGTCCGACCTCGGAGTGGCACTCGCGCAGCACCTCGGCGGCGAGGTGGTCAACGCCGACTCGATGCAGCTGTACGAGGGCATGGACATCGGCACCGCGAAGCTCGCCCCGGACGAGCGCGGCGGTGTGCCGCACCACCTGCTCGACATCTGGCCCATCACGAGATCGGCGGCCGTCGCGGAGTACCAGAAGCTTGCCCGGGCGGCCGTCGACGACATGCTCGGCCGCGGCCGAATCCCGGTGCTCGTCGGCGGCTCCGGGCTCTACCTGCGGGCCACGCTGGACCGGCTCGACTTCCCAGGTGAGTCGCCGGAGATCCGCGCTCGCCTCTACGGCGAGCTGGCCGAGGTTGGGGCGCAGGCGCTGCACGACCGGCTCGCCCGGCTGGACCCGCAGGCGGCCGCGGCGATCCTGCCCGGCAACGGACGCCGGATCGTGCGGGCGCTGGAGGTGATCGAGCTCACCGGGCGTCCCTTCCTGGCCCGCATGCCCGGCTTCGACGCGGTGTACGACTGCGTGCAGATCGGGCTCGACCGCGGCGATCTCGACGAGCGGGTCGAGGCGCGGGTGCAGCGCATGATGCAACGCGGCTTCCTCGACGAGGTCCGCGGGCTGCTGCCGAAGGGGCTGCGCGAGAGCCCGACCGCGGGAAAGGCGCTGGGTTACGCGCAGCTGCTGGCCTGCATCGACGACGCCGGGCAGGTCACCGGCGACCTCGAGGAGGCGGTGGCCCAGACGGTGCGCGCCACCCGCCGCTTCGTCCGCCGGCAACGCTCGTGGTTCCGGCGCGACCCGCGGGTCCGCTGGTTCGACGCCGCGCGGCCGAGCGGCGAGCTGGAGACCGAGGTGCTGTCCGCGGTGCGGCCTAGGCTGTGACCGTGCGGCTACCTCGACTGACCAAGGGCCACGGGACGCAGAACGACTTCCTGCTGCTGCCCGATCTGGATGGCGAGATCGAGCTCACCCCGGAGCTCGTCCGCACGCTCTGTGACCGGCGGGCCGGGCTCGGCGCCGACGGCATCCTGCGGGTCGTGCGCAGCGAGAACCACCCGGAAGCCAAGGAGATGGCCGCCGAGGCTGCCTTCTTCATGGACTACCGCAACGCCGACGGCAGCGTCGCCGAGATGTGCGGAAACGGAATTCGCGTTTTTTGGGCGTATCTCGCCCGCTCCGGGCTCGTTGAACGGGATGCGGCGGTGGCGACTCGCGGCGGAATCCGACGCGTGCGAGCCCGCGAGGACGGCAACGTCACCGTGCGTATCGGCTCGCCCCGGGTTCTCGCCGACCGGCCGATCGCCACCGCCGCGCCTTTCGACTCCGCGGCTTCGGCACAGCTGGCGCTCGCCGTCGAGATGCCCAATCCGCATGTCGTCGTGACGCTCGCCTCGGTGGCCGAGCTCGACGACCTCGACCTGTCGCGGCCGCCGCGCGTCGAGCCGGCACTGCCGCAGGGCCAGAACGTCGAATTCGTCGTCCGCCGCGGGTCGCGACACCTGCAGATGCGCGTGCACGAACGCGGGGTGGGCGAGACGCGCTCGTGCGGCACCGGGATCTGCGCCGCTGCCGTCGCCGCGGCCACGGCCGACGGCGTGGCGGCGGACGGTCAGCCGTGGCGGGTGGACGTGCCCGGCGGCACCTGCGAGGTCGTGTGGCAGCCCGACGGTGAGGTCGAGCTCACCGGTCCCGCCGTCCTGGTCGCCGAGATCGACGTCGATGCGGCGTGGCTCGCCGCGGCGCTCGGGCAATAATTCGGCGGCTTGCGGGCGTTGTACATGTCACGATGGATCTGATGACCGAATTCGGCAACGATCAAGATTTCGACCTCGAAGACCGCCAGGCGCTGCGCCGGGTGGCCGGGCTGTCCACCGAGCTCCAGGACATCACCGAGGTCGAGTACCGGCAACTCCGGCTCGAACGCGTCGTGCTCGTCGGTGTGTGGACGAGCGGCACCCAGGCCGAGGCCGAGAACTCACTCGTCGAGCTGGCCCGGTTGGCCGAGACGGCCGGCTCCCAGGTGCTCGACGGGCTGATCCAGCGCCGCGACAAGCCCGACCCGGCCACCTACATCGGCTCGGGCAAGGCGAAGGAGCTGCGCGACATCGTGGAGGCCGAAGGCGCCGACACGGTCATCTGCGACGGCGAGCTCACGCCGGGTCAGCTCCGCCAGCTCGAGGGGGTGACCAAGGTGAAGGTCGTCGACCGGACCGCGCTGATCCTCGACATCTTCGCCCAGCACGCCCGCTCCCGGGAGGGCAAGGCGCAGGTCGAGCTCGCGCAGATGCAGTACCTGCTGCCCCGCCTTCGTGGCTGGGGTGAATCGCTGTCCCGGCAGGTCGGCGGCCGTGCCGCGGGCGGCCTGGGTATCGGCGGCCGCGGCCCCGGTGAGACCAAGATCGAGATCGACCGGCGGCGGATCAATGCGCGGATGGCCAAGCTGCGCCGCGAGCTCGCCGAGATGAAGACCGCGCGGGACGTGAAGCGCTCCCGACGCAGCGCGAACGCCGTCCCCAGCGTGGTGCTTGCCGGTTACACGAACGCCGGCAAGTCGTCGCTGCTCAACCGGCTCACCGCCGCCGGCGTGCTCGTCGAGAACGCGCTGTTCGCCACGCTGGATCCCACCGTCCGCCGCGCCGAGACCGCCGACGGCCGTGTCTACACCCTGGCCGACACCGTCGGATTCGTCCGGCACCTGCCCACCCAACTGGTCGAGGCTTTCCGCTCCACCCTGGAAGAGGTCGGCGAGGCCGACCTGATCCTGCACGTGGTCGACGCGTCCGACGCCGATCCCGAGGCGCAGATCCGCGCCGTGCGGGAGGTGTTCGACGACATTGACGCGCTCGGTGTGCCCGAACTGCTGGTGTTCAACAAGGTCGACGCTGCCGACCACGAGACGCTGCTGCGGCTACGGCGTATTGCTCCGGATGCCGTGTTCGTCTCGGCCCGCAGTGGTGCCGGGCTGGACACCCTCCGGGCCCGCATCGACGAACGCCTGCCGCGGCCGGACATCGAGGTCACCGTCCTGCTGCCCTACACCCGCGGCGATCTGGTGGCGCGCATGCACGACGCCGCAGACATCCTCGACATCGAGCACACCGCCGGGGGCACCCTGCTGCGCGCCCGGGTGGACGCCGTGCTCGCCCGCGCCCTGGAACCGTTCGCCTCTGCCGGCGTGCCCTGATCGCAGTCGGCAAGATCGCCTCGGATACCCGGCCCGGCCGCTGCCGGTGACGTAGGCTGGGGGGACGCAGCGCCGACAGCGACAGGAGAATGGCGATGTTCGACTCACCTTGGCACTGGGCCGTGGTAGCGGTCGTGGCTTTCGTTCTCTTCTTCGGGTGGAAGCAGCTGCCCGACATGTCGCGCTCCCTGGGCCGCTCGCTGCGCATCTTCAAGACCGAGATCAAGGGCATGGGCGAGGACGACAAGGCGCGCACCACCCGCGATTCCGAGTCGGGCGAACCGCCTGCCGTCGAGGCCGCGTCTGGTGAGCAGGCCGCTCCCAAGGCGCTTCCGCAGCCGGCGCCGGCCCGGGAGGCCGCGGTCGTGCGCCCCCGCCCGACGCCGGGCGGCTCGGCTCCCGCAGGCCCGCAGAGCCGCGCCACCAGCGGGCAGTGAGCTGAGACTCCGCGCCGCCAGGGCAGCCGGCCTGCTGCTGGCCGCCGCGGCGCTGGGCGTCGCGCCTGCGAACGCCTACGCCACACCCACCGATTCCCCGCCGTCGACCCGGGCCCCGAAGGCCGGGGCGGGCCACCACCCGCATCACCCGACGCCGGCGCCGTCGCCGCCGGCTGCCGGCGAGCCGTCCGCTGCGCCGCCGGTCTGCTCGGGCGGGCGCGCGAGCATCGACCGGGGGCCGTTGCAGAACACCTGGCCGCAGCGCCGGCTCGGCTTCCAGCAGGTGTGGCCGATCACCATGGGCGAGCACGTTCTCGTCGCCGTGATCGACAGCGGGCTCGATCCCGGCAACCCGCAGTTGCGCGGAGCCGACATCCGCCGGGGCATCAACGTGACGGTGGACCCGCCGTCGCACGATGTCACCGACTGCGTGGGGCACGGATCCGAGGTCGCCGCGATCATCGTGGCGCAGCAGAGATCGGGTTCGGCGTTCCTGGGAGTCGCGCCCCGGGCGAGCCTGCTGCCGATCAAGCAGTCGCGTGATACGCACGACGCACGCGGCGCGGTTTTCCTCGCCCGCGCCCTGCGCGCCGCAGTCGACGCGGGCGCTCGGGTTGCGAATGTGTCCGTCACCGTTCCCACCCGCACCGCGCAGCTGGTCAGCGCCGTGCGCTACGCGCAGCGCAAGGGCATGGTCATCGTCGCGTCCGTGGGGAACGACCAGGGCGGGGGCAACCAGCCGCTGTATCCGGCCGCGCTGTCCACCCGCTTCGACAACGTGATTGCGGTGTCGGCCTGCGACGCCCGCGACGCCGTGCCTGCCTTCCCGGAAAGCGGGCCGTACGTCGACATCGCCGCTCCGGGTCTCGACTTCCAGGTGCCCGCTCCGGGTTCGGGCTTCGCCGACGTGACCGGGACGAGTTTCGCCGCGCCCTACGTGACCGGCACGGTGGCCCTGATGCTGTCCGCCCACCCGCACCTCACCCCGGCGCAGGTGCGGGACCGGCTCGAGGCCACCGCCGACCCGCCGCCGGTGTCGGTGCCCAGCCCCCGCTACGGCTACGGCATCGTCGATCCGCTGCTCGCGGTCACCGCCGTGCGGGCCGGTACCGGCCCGCTGCCCGTGGCGTCCGCGGGCGCGCCGCTGCCGGCGCGGGTCGCGGCGCCGCCGCCGGACCGCTCCACCGCGCATGTCGCGCTCGCCGTCGGCGGCGGCCTGCTCGGCCTCGCGACGCTCGTGCTGATCGGCGCGGCGGTGTGGCGCGGCTCGCTCGCAGGCCGACGCCTGACGAACTGAGGCACACCGGCGTCAGCTACGCGGCCGGCCGCGCAGCAGCAACGTGAGCACCAGGCCGACGATCACCACCGCGGCGACCAGACCGCCGACCAGGACCCCGGTGGACCCACCCGACGGATCAGCGCCGGCCGCGGCCGTGCGCGGCGGGCCCGGGGGAGTGGCCGACCCTGCAGCGCTCGCACCGGACGGCGCTGCGGTGTGCGCAACCGGGTTCTCGCCGGCGGTCACGGCGTCGTAAACGGGGTTCGGCGCGCTCGCCGGAACCTTCGCGGTGAGCGCGTTGTAGGGCAGCGCCACGCCGAAGCCGAGGCGGTCGTTGCGGCTGCCTTGCCGGCCGGCGAACTGGTGCGCGGTGGCCAGCACCCGGGTCACAATGCCGCGGGCGGACAGCCGGGGGAACCTCGCGCGCACCAGCGCGAAGATCCCCGAGACGATCGCGGCGGCGTCACTGGTGCCGTCGGCGTAGCCATAGCCCGAGGCGGCCTGTGGATCCGCGCTGATCATGTGAACGCCGGGGGCGGCGAGCGCGACGTAGGGCTGCCGCTCGGTGTCGGACCACGCCCGGCCGTGGACGTCGACGGCGCCGACCGCGACCACCCCCGCGCAGTCCGCGGGGTAGGCCGCCGCGTTGGTGCTCGCCCCGGAATTGCCTGCCGCGGCGACCACGATGATGCCGGCCCGCACTGCATGCAGCACCGCCGCCTGCACGTCGCCCGGGCACGCCCGCGGGCTGCCGTAGGACATGTTGACCACGTCAGGCGGATGCTCCAGGGTCGCCAGCCGGTTCAGCGCGGCGGCAGTCGGACGCGCGAAGTCGTGATCCGGGATCACCACCGGCAGGACGCTCGCGCGCGGCGCGATGCCGAGCAGCCCGAACCCGGTGCCGCGGCCGGCGATCTCGTCCGCCAACCGGGTGCCATGAATCTCGGGGTCGGTGTCGGAACGCGCGTCACCGCGACCGCCGGGAATGAAGCCCGGCCGCACCGCGCCGCGCAGATCACCGAAGCCCGCGTCGACCCCGCTGTCGAGCAGGGCCACCGTGACGCCGAGGCCCTTCGAGATGGACCAGGCGCGGTGCAGGTTCAGCGAGACGATCCACCACTCCTGCGCGCGGACCTGCGCCGGCGTCAGCGCCGACGGGCCCGATCTGGACGGGGCCGACTTAGACGGGGCCAGTGCGGAGGCCGTCAGGGCGGAGCCGGCCGAGGCGGGCGCGGCTCCGGCCGACGCGGCGAGCGCAACGGCCACCGCGGCCAGCAGAGCGGCTGCCGCGCCGCGCCGAGCAGGTCGGCCGCGACGGCTGGTCGCCGGCGGCGAGGCGCCGCGGCTCACGCAATCACGCCGGGTGGGGCGTCGTCACCACCCCAGATGTCGTCGTCCTCGCATAGCCACGCCGCGCGGCTGCGCTCGTGCTCGTCGTCGGTGCCCGCGCCGCGCATGGGCACCATCATCCCGCGCCCGCCGTTCTCGGCGGCAGCGGCACCGGACGCGGCCGCCCCGGCACCCGGTTCCGCCGACGCGGTACCCGAGCCGGTAAGCCCGGAACTCGACGTCGGCACGCCGGAGCGGCGCGTGCTCTGCGCGCCGGAGCCGGCGAGGGCCGCCGGGAACGCACCGATGCCGCCGGCCCCGCCGGGCGCGCCTTCGGCGTACCCGCCCCCGTACGCGCCTGCGGGTACCGGTCCGCCGGCGCCGTCAGCGGGGTGGAAGCCGGCCAGCGTGGAGCTGAGATCGGCCGGAACCGGCCCGGCGCCGCCCGGCGCGACGCCCTGCGGTGCGCCGTACTCGCTGCCGGGCGAACCGCTGCTGCCCGGGTCGAGGCCGTCGGCCTGCGAGCCGCCGGGCGTGGTCGTATCGCCGGGGCCGTAGGCAGTGGTGCCGTAGCCGCCGGTCGCATACCCGGCCGGACCCACCGCCGCGGGTACGCCGCCGTGGGCGGAGTAGCCACCGGCCGAACCCGGGCCTACGGTGCCGGGGCTCGCGACGTGGCCGGAGCCGGTGCCGTAGGCACCGCCCGCGTAGCCCGGGCCGCCGTACCCGCCGACGGCGCCGCCGGGGCCGCCGGAGCCGCCGGAGCCGCCCCCACCGCCCGGAGTGCCGGCGGGGGTGAGCGAGTCGTAGCGGCCGGCCTGCTGCAGCGGCTCGTGGTAGTACAGCCGGCTCGGCATGGCGTGCATGGACTGCTGCATCGCGTCGTTGAACTGCTTGTAGATGCGGTGCGCGCCCGTGTTGTCCTCATGCAGCCCGCTGCCCATGACGCCTTCGTACAGGCTCTCTGCCTGCGACTTCAGGTTCGCCCAGGTGCGCTGGAACTGGGCGAACGAGTCGCCGCAGGCGAGCGTGTTGGCGGCGATCGTCTCGGCGTCGCTCTGCAGCGTGTCGATGACCGCTGCGGCGTGGTCGGCGTTCTCGCCTTCCCAAGCGGCGGCGAGCTTGGTGCGGATCGCGCGCAGCCGCTCGGCGACGGTGCCGTTCGCGAAGGTATGCGCGGCGTAGTTCTCGTCGATCAGCGGGTCGATCGCGCCCGGGTTGCTGGCGGCGAACTGATCCTTGGTGCCGCGTGCATCGCCGTAGTGGTGGACGACGATGTCGAACTGGTCGGAGCCGGTGTAGACGACCTCCGGATTCGTGCCACTCACGTGCTGCTCACTTCCAGACGACTGGGCTCTCGGTGCCCTCCGGCCCGCTCTGCCTCACCGCGCGGGTGGAGCGCTCGTCCTGCCCCTGGTACTGCTGCGCGGTCGATCGGCATGCCGACTCGAGCGCCGAGAGCTGCGCGACCATGCTGCTCATCGTCGTGACCACGCCGCCGTGCTCGTTGCTGTACGCCGTGGCGAAGACGTCCTCACCGTTCCAGAAGCTCGACAGCGCCTGCGTCAGGACCGACGCGTCGGCGCGCTCCTGGTAACGGCGCAGGCTGCCTGCGACGTAGCCGGCGTCTCCGTTGACCAGCCGGAGCAGTTCGTGCACCTCGTCGGCGACCTCGAGCAGCTTCTGCGGATCGACGCGAAAGCCCGATGTGGCCACGGCCGCGCTCAGCTCCAGTTGCTGCGCGCGGCGGCCTCGGCGGCGGTGTAGTTCTCGTGCGCCTGCCCGACCGCGGTGCCGATGTTGTTGAGCACCTGCGCCAGCGCCATCGCGGCGTCGTCCCACTGCTTCTTGCAGGCCAGGTAGGCCTCCTGCGCAGAGCCGCTCCACGAGGCGATCATCGGCTGCAGATCGCTTTCGAGCTGCTCGAGGGTGCCGGTCAGCTTCGCGTAGTTGTTGCGGATGCCCTGCTCACCGGCCTGCAGCGCTTCGAACTGGACGTGGATCTCACCCATGATCGTTCCCCCGGTCAGCCGTTGATCTGCCCGGCCAGGCCGGACAGCGTCTGGGTCTGGTTGGTCTCCTGCGTGCCGTACGTGCGGTTCGTGGCGAGCAGTGCCTCGTGCATCTGGCGCAGCGCGTTGTTGATGCGGTTGGCCTGCTGTTCGAACGCCTCGTGGACCTGGACGAACGCCGAGGCCGCCTCGCCGCGCCAGCCGCCCATCATGGTCTCGACCTCGGAGCGCAGATTGGTGATGTGCCCCTGGATCTGCATTGCGGCCTCGTCGACCTTGGCGGCGCCTTGCGCCATGGCCTCCTGGCTGGTCGTGTACTGAGCCACGCTGGCCCTCCCTCGATGTGTGATCCGCGTGCAGTTTGACCTTGGTCACATACCCTACAAAATGTTGTCTTACTCGGCCATTCGTGAAATCGCCCGTTGTGGACGGTCAGCCGGAGACCGGACGGCGGGCGGCGTCCGGGTCGAGCGCTGGGCCGCGGGGGAGCAGCGCGATCAACGCCTCGGGCACGCGCACCGTGTCGTCGCGGGAATAGCCGAAACCGGTGAGCAGGTCAGGGGAGGCGAACGCGTAGAGCCTGCCGGGATCGGCGAGCAGGAACACCGTCGGCGCGCCGTGCGCGGCAACCGCGAGGGCGCCGGCTCCCGGAGCCAGAGCGACGTGGTCGACCCTGCCGAGGCGCGAGGCGCTCGACTCGGAAGGCTGCACATCGGTGAAGGCAGGCGCCGTACCAGGCGGTACGGCGAGTTCCGGGGCACTCGCGCCTTGGTCGTAGATCGCGCACAGACCCGCGGCGTCGCCGGGGGCGCTCGCGACCCGCGGAACGTCGGTCGGCAGGCCGGCCAGCTGCGCCGAGATCTCGCGCCAGCTCGGCGAGTCGGCGGCCAGGTGATCGAGCACCGATACCTCCCGGACGTCGAGGCCGGCCGGCTGCCCGGCGCCGAGACGGACGGTGCGCAGCAGGTCGGTCTGCACCGGATCGAGCAGCACCACGCCCTCCGGCAGCGCAAGGAAGTAGCGGTTGGCGTCGGTCGCGTGGACCAGCTCACCGACGACGAGCTGGTGCCCCGCGATGCGGTACGGCACCGGTTCGCCGGCTGCGGGGAGCTGTGGGGTGCGTAGCGGCGGGCCGGCGGGAACCGCGTCGAGAAAGGCCGTGCCCACCGTCAGCGTCGGCGAGTTCTCCAGACCGAGTGCGGTCGCGACCCGGCTGGAGCCGACCGCGAGCCGCTGGCCGCCGAAGATCAGGTATCGCGTCGGGCTGCTCGGGGTGCTGACCAGGACGCCGTCGGTGCCGGGTAGGGGCCGGGCGCGTCCGTTGCTGCCCGCGAGCAGGCTGACTCGCACGGTTCGCCCGCCGCCGGCCGCCGAGCGGATCTGCGAGCACACCGACCACGGCGCGCCCAGCAGATCGGCCGAGGTCGGCAACGACTCCGGGAGCCCGTCGATGCCGATGGTCGTGCCGCGGCGCACGCCGTCGAGGTCGCTGCGCTCGACGTGCACGACGTGCGGCGTAGCGCCCTGCTCGACGGCGAGGACGGCCGAGGGATAGTTCAGCACCGGATGCAGGACGTCGTGCAGCAGCACGTAGCTCGCCCCGGTGTCGTTCTCGACGATGATCGCGCCCGGGTCGCGCCACGCCGTCCCGGCCGTCGGTGCGAAGTAGCCGAACAGCGCGAACCCCACGCCCAGCAGGACCGCGATCATGATGCCGGAGACCGTCGTGACGGTGAGGCGGCGCATCGGCGGCTCGACCAGGTTCGGCCGCCCGGTCACCAGCGCGGCGAGAGCACGGCGGCTCTGGAAGCGGTAGGCCTGCAGTTGATCGCGGCGGGTCTGCACGGCGTCCCTCCGCTTCTCGGTCGCGCGTCCCGGCGTCCGGCCGGGCTCGATTGGAGAGGATACGGGGCGGTTTTCCGGTTCGACCTGCGATGATGCCTTCGCCGGGCGCCCGCCCGGCCGGGAATCGGGCGATGCGGAGGACGGGTGCCCAGGCCGACGATGCCGCAGCTCGTCCTGCTCGAAATCGCGGCGACCGCGGCGCTGGGCGGGCTGGCGCTGCACGGGACATCGTCGGCGGCGGGTGTCGCGGTCGGCGCGGTGCTCGTCCTGTGCGCGGTGATCCCGGTCGACCGCCGCTGGCTCTATCAGCATGTCGTGTCGTGCTTCGGGCTGCTGCACCGCCGCAGGTCCGCGCCCGGTCAGGGGCTCGCCGGCGTGCTCGGGCAATACTCGATCGAGACCATCCGCGGTGGTACGGCCGCCGCGCCGATCGGCGTCGTCCGGCAGGGGACGACGTGGAGCATCCCACTGGTGCTCGGTGTCGACGACGTCTTCAACGGTGACCGCGCCGTGCCCGTGACAGCGCTGGGGGAGCTGTTGCACGCCGAGGACATCCAGTTGTCGAGCGTGCGTCTGATCACCGTCACCACTCCCGCCCGGGTGCCCTCCGGCGCACCGGCGGGACCGTACCCGCCGCTGGACCAACTGGCCGCTCGCTACTGCTTGCTGACGATCGACTCCCGCCGCGCCGGCGACGCGATCGCGGCGCGCGGTGGCTCGACTGCTGCGGTGGCGCAGGTCCTGCGGCGCGCCACCGTGCATGCCGAGCAGGTGCTCGCCGGGGCCGGGATCTCCGCAGGCCGGCTCGACGAGACCGCCGTCGCGGGGCTGTTCCCCGCCTGGTTGGGACCGGTGTCGCCGGCGACGGGTCGGCGTGCGCACCAGACCGCGGAGTCGTGGCGCGACGTGCGGGTGGCCGGTGTCTGGTCGACCGTTGCCGCGGTGATCGGCAAGGGCGCGGACGTCGCCGACCGGGTGACCCGTCTCGTCGCGGCCGCGCCGACCCCCGTCGCCGCCACTGCGCTGGTGCTGCGCCCGGCCCGGGGCCGGGCGTTCACGGCGACCATGCTGTTGCGGCTCAGCGCGCCCGACAACGCCCCGCGGTCCGACGCGGTCGGCGCTCTCGAACTGCTCGCGCGTGCCTACGACCTGGGACTGCAGCGCATGGGCGGCGAGCAGGGCGTGCTGCTTGCCGCGACGAGCCCGGTCGGCCTCGGGGAGGCCGCGTGACGGCGTGGTCCCGGACGGGTGTCGTCCCGGTCGAGCTGACCGACGATGCGGCCGTGCCGGCGCCTGCCTCAGGCCTGATGCTCGGTAGCGGCCGCGGCGCTCCGGTCGCGCTGCGCTTGTTCCGTTCGCAGGGCACCCGCCTGATCGTGGCCGGCGACCCGCTGCCGGCCCAGCTGCTGGCCCTGCGCGCCGCGTCGGCCGGCACTCCGGTGCACGTGATCACTGCCGTGTCCGCGCTCTGGGAGCAGGTGGTGGCGCACGGCCCGGGCCATCGGGTGCAGCAGCCGGGGGAGACTCGGCCAGCCGTTGTCGGCGCGGCTCTGGTCGTGCACGACCACCCCACCCGAAGCCGCGCGGACGTCCGGCCGTGGCAGTGCCGCGTCGACGTCCGCAGCGGGTGGAGCGCCGCCGACCTGGGGTCCTTCACCGCCGCCGATCTCACCGTGTTCGGGCGGGTGTCGTCCGAGACCAGCCTGCGTATCGCGGCGCTGTACGGGCTCGCGCCGCGCGCCACCGAGGCGATGACCGGCCTGCTGCCGCGTGGGGCGGCGCTGGTACGGCCCGGCCGGATCGAGTACGTGGAGCTGCAGCTCAGCCCGGCGGAGGCGCAGCTGCTCGAGCGGGCCCGGCGTCAGCTCGCCGCGACACGGATCGCGCCGTAGACGCCCATGACCGCGAGGGCGAGCGGAATGACCGACAGCACGAGCAGCGATTCGACGAGGTCGGCCGTGCGCGCCCACGGTGGGGCGTAGCGGCGGTCCGGGAGGACGACGGCCAGGGCGAGCAGGACGATCCCGACGACGATCGCCGGGATCGCGAACGCCACGACCCGGCCGAGACCGGAGGCCGCGACGCCGGCCGCCACCCATACGGCCAACAACGCGGCGGCGCCGGCGATCAGCAGCAGCGCCCGCTGCGCGCGCCCGGTGAACAGCCGGGCACGCAGTAGGCAGATGAGGCCGAGCACGATGGCGAGCACGCGTTCGCTCGTGCCGGAGATGCCGATCACCGCTGCGGCGCCCGCAACGGCGAGCGCCACGCCACCGACCAGGCCGGTGAGGAACTGATCGGCGCGCACCGCCTGACCGAGGATCGCGGCGGAGTCGACCGTCGAGGTGTCACGGCGCAGGTCGGCGGCGTCGGACGGGATGGACGGCAGCGGCAGGCGGGAGATCCGGAAGGCGGCGGTGGGCAGCAATGGGGAGACCGCCAGCGCCGCGGTGGCGACGATCGCGGCGGTGCCCGCCGGCGTCAAGGTGGTCAGCGTCGCGACGCCGGCCCCGACCGCGGTGAGGACGGTGAGCGTGATGACGGCGACCAGACCGCTGCGGCCGGCGCCCACTGATACGAGCAGGACCGCCGCGGCGAACGCCGCCGCGCACGCGGCGACGACAAGCTGTGGCGCGCCGAAGTGCGCGGTGCCGGATGCGCCGGCCACGGCCGTGGCCCCGCAGGCGGCGGCGTACGCGACCCCGAACCCGGCGGCGGTCAGCGCGGGGCCGCGTTGGCGGTAGACGCGTCCGACTGCCGTGGCGGTGAGGCCGAGCAGCACCGCGCCCACTCCGCACGTTGCGCTCTGCGCCGTCCGGTTCCCCTCGGATGCGAACAGCGCGGCGAGCGCGACCAGCAGCACGGCCGCCGCCATCGTCGTTGCGGCGATCACGGTGTTGCTGGCGTGCCACCGCGCAGTGCGCTCGCGCACCCCGGTGGCGACGGCGTCGAGCACGTCGTCGAAGGCCGGCTCCGGCAGTCTCGACACGCGCGTGCGCAGGTGCAGCACGTCGCCGTCGCGGAGCTGGTGTGCGGCGATGGTTGTCGACGGATCGAGCGGCGCCTCGGTGCCGCGCTGCAACACCCAGCCCCCTTCGGCGGCGCCGCGATCGGCCGCCTCGCGGCCGAGCGAGGCAACGACCATCGACAGCAGCTCGGCAACCGGGATCTGTACAGGTACGGCGAGATCCACACGAAGCGTGGCGGAGATGATCGTGAGCCGACAGCTGTTCGAGACCACGCTCGCGGACACTCGGCTCCTCCTGGCGGTATTCGACGGCGCTCGCCGAGCCGAAACGCCCGATTCCGCGCAGTCTGGCTAGCATCATGCCTGGCCCGGGCGTTTCGGCCGGTTGCCGCCCATACCGTAACGGAGGTCGCGAGTGGGCACCGTGCTGTTCCGGCGGCCGCCGCGTCGTCCCGGCCCTCTGGAGCCGCGCGGCGAGATCGTGCTCGAGCCCCCGCCGGAGCTGCCGGAGACGGTGAGCGGCGGCGGCATGGGCCAGGCCCTCACCTACCTGCCGATGCTGGCCGGCGCCGGCGCGACCGGACTGCTCGTCGCCGGCAACAGCGCCGAGCCCATCACCTATCTCGCCAGCGGGATGATGGGGCTGTCGATGGTCGGCATTGCCTTCAGCGGCATGGGGCGCAGCTCCGGCGAGAAGCGTCGCCGGCTCGACGGCGACCGCCGCGACTACCAGCGCTACCTCGAGCAGGTGCGCGAGCAGGTGCGCCGGGCCGCCGGACAACAGCGCGCCTCGGCGCTGTGGCATCACCCCGACCCGGACTCGCTGTGGTGCGTGGCGCTGGGCACCCGGCTGTGGGAGCGGCGTGCCGGCGACCAGGACTTCCTCGCCGTGCGTGTCGGGTGCGGCCCGCGGCGGTTGTCGATCTCGCTCGTGCCGCCGGAGACGAAGCCGGTCGAGGATCTCGAGCCGATCTCCGCGGCGGCGCTGCGCCGGTTCGTGCGCACCCACCGCTCGGTGGCCGATCTGCCGGCCGCATTGGCGCTGCCCGCCTTCGGGCGCATCGGCATCACCGGCGTTCCGGCAGCCGGGCGGGCTCTCGCTCGCGCCATGCTCGGCCAACTCGCCGCATTCCACTCGCCTGACGACGTGCTCGTCGCCGTGTGCGCCGGCGACGAAGCTGTCGCGCACTGGGAGTGGCTGAAATGGCTGCCGCACGCGTTGAGCCCGGACACCTACGACGCGGTCGGGCAGGTCCGGTTGATCGGCGACGACCTGCTCGGTCTGGAAGCGCTGTTCGGTGACACCCTCACCGACCGCCCTCGCTTCGGTGCGGCCGGCCCCAGCGAGGGGCCGCACGTGGTTGTCGTTCTCGACGGCGGCCGGGTCCCTCCGGAGTCGCAGCTCGCGTCCGGCCTGGTGGCCGGGGTGACCGTTGTCGACCTCGGGGCCGCGCTCGGCCGGGACGGCAGCAGCGGATGGGCCGAGCTCGAGGTTGCCGACGACGCGCTGTCGCTCTTGCGCCACGACCCGGCCCGCGGCGACGTGCGCATCCCGCTCGGGGTCCCGGACTCGCTGAGCGTCGTGCAAGCCGAGGCGCTGGCGCGACGGATGAGCCCGATGCGCATCTCGGCCTCGTCCGCCCCGCCCACCGATGCGCTCGCCGTCGACCTCACCCTGGCCGAGCTGCTGCGCGCCGGGAACCCGCGCGCCGTCGACCCGGCAGTGATGTGGCGGCCCCGCGCCCCGCGCGACCGGCTGCGCGTCCCGATCGGCGTCGGCGCCGGCGGGGAACCGGTGGATCTCGACATCAAGGAATCGGCCCAAGGCGGGATGGGTCCGCACGGGCTGGTGATCGGGGCCACCGGCTCCGGCAAGTCCGAGCTATTGCGCACCCTCGTTCTCGGGCTGGCGCTCACCCACTCGTCCGAGCAGCTGAACTTCGTCCTCGTCGACTTCAAGGGCGGGGCGACGTTCGCGCGTTTCGACGCGCTGCCGCACACGTCCGCGATCATCACCAACCTCGAGGACGAGCTGATCCTCGTCGATCGGATGAAAGACGCCCTGAACGGCGAACTCGTCCGCCGCCAGGAGGTGCTGCGCGCCGCCGGCAACTACGCGTCGGTGAAGGACTACGAGCGGGCCCGCGAGCAGGGGGCGCCGCTCGAGCCGATGCCGTCGCTGTTCGTGGTGGTCGACGAGTTCAGCGAGCTGCTCTCGGCCAAGCCCGACTTCATCGACCTGTTCGTGATGATCGGCCGGCTCGGCCGCTCGCTCGGGGTGCACCTGTTGCTCGCCTCGCAGCGGCTCGAGGAGGGCAAGCTGCGCGGGCTGGACACGCACCTGTCGTACCGGATCGGGCTGCGCACCTTCTCGGCGATGGAGAGCCGGGTCGTCCTCGGTGTGCCGGACGCGTACGAGCTGCCCAGCGCGCCCGGCAATGGTTACCTGAAGGAGGCGACGGAGGGCCTCGTCCGGTTCAAGGCCGCCTACGTCTCGGGCGCCTACACCGGGTATGCCGCCGGGTACCACGCGACCGCCGGCCCGAGTCCGGCCGGCGCCGACCCCACCCGGCACCAGGTGCTGCCGTACCAGCTCGGCTACCTCGCCCCGCGGGTCGATCCGGCGCGCACCGACGAGGAGGGCGGGCGCGACCCCGCGCGGGCCGCGGGGCCGGAGGAGACGATGCTCGACATCCTCGTCGACCGTCTCGAGGGCGCCGGGCCGCCGGCCCGCAAGGTGTGGTTGCCGCCGCTCGACGTGCCGCCGAGCCTCGACTCGTTGCTGCCCACACTGAAGGAGACCGAGCAGGGCCTGCGTCCGGTCGACTGGGATCCCGCGACGCCGCTCGCCGCTCCGGTCGGGCTGGTCGACCGGCCCTTCGAGCAGCGCCGCGACCCGCACTGGATCGACCTGTCGAGTTCGCATTTCGCCGTCGCGGGCCGGCCGCAGAGCGGCAAGAGCACCGTGCTGCGAACCCTGATCGCGGGCCTGGCCCTCACGCACACCCCCGAACAGGTGCAGGTGTACTGCCTGGACTTCGGCGGCGGAACGCTCACGGGCCTGTCCAGCCTGCCGCACGTCGGCTCGGTGGCCGGCCGGCTCGAGCCGGAGCGCCTGCGCCGCACCGTCGCCGAGATCAATGCGCTGTTGGCCGCGCGCGAACGCGCGTTCGCTGCGCACGGTGTCGACTCGATGGCCTCCTTCCGGCGCATGGTGGCCTCGGGCACCGTGCCGCGCGACGGTTTCGGCGACGTGTTCCTCGTCGTCGACGGCTGGGCGACCGTGCGCCAGGATCACGAGGAGCTCGAGACCGCGATAACCCGGATCGCGGCCCGCGGTCTCGGGTACGGCGTGCACGTGGTCCTCTCCGTGCAGCGGTGGATGGATCTGCGTCCCGGACTGCGGGACCTGATCAGCAACCGGCTGGAGCTGCGGTTGGGTGATCCCGCCGAGTCGGAGGTCGACCGCCGGACGGCCGCCGACGTACCCGGCAGCAGCCCCGGCCGCGGACTCAGCCCACAACGGCTGCACTTCCTGGCGGCGCTGCCGCGCATCGATGCCGGCTCGTCGGCCGACGATCTGTCCGCGGGTGTGGCCGATCTCGTCGCCCGGGTCCGCGACGCGTGGTCGGGCCCGGTGGCGCCGCCGGTGCGGCTGCTGCCACGCGTGCTCGCCTACGACGACTTGCCGGCGGTATCCGGCGACGCTGCGCTGATCCCGCTGGGTGTGGACGAAGACGACCTCGCGCCGGTGCATCTCGACTTCGACGCCGAGCCGCACTTTTTGGTGGTCGGCGACGTGGAGTCCGGCAAGTCGAACGCGCTGCGCACCCTCGCTCGCGGCATTACGGCGCGGTGGACGCCGGACGAAGCGAAGGTCATCACCTTCGACTACCGCCGCGGGCTCCTGGCGGCGGTGCCCGGCGGCTCCCAGATCGGTTACGTGATGAACTCCGTCGCCGCCCCGGACGTCGTGAACAACATCGTCGCGGCGCTGCGGCAGCGGCTCTCGGCACTGCAGATCGACCCCACCGCCCCAGCGGCGGATCTCCCTCGCTGGAGCGGGCCGCGGCTGTTCCTGCTGATCGACGACTACGACGTGGTCGCGTCGGCGGCTGGCAATCCGTTGCTGCCCCTTCTCGAGTTCCTGCCCCAGGCGCGCGACATCGGCCTGCACGTGCTGCTCGCCCGCTCGGCCGGCGGCGCGGGCCAGGGCATGTTCGAGCCGATCCTGCGCAGCCTGCGCGATTCGGGATCGCCGGGCCTGCTGCTTTCGGGCAGCAAGGACGAGGGCGCCGTACTGGGCTCGGTGCGGATGGAACCGCTGCCGCCGGGGCGCGGGCGGCTGGTGCGCCGTCGCCGGCGACCGGTGCTCGTGCAGACCGCTCTGCTGCAGTAACGGCTGCGGCGCAGCTAGCCCTCGTCGTTGGCGTCGACGACGTTGACGACGTCCCGCACGTGGGCGAGCACCGCGGTCGCCCGGCGCACGTCCCGGCCGGACAGGCCGATGTCGACGGTGACCGTGCGGGGTGTGCCGTTCGCGGCGCCGCCGTTGGATTCCGCGACGACCGCGAACGCACCGTCCGACTGCCCGACCGCAAGGTCGACAACCGTCCACTGGCGCTCCGCGCAGGTCGACAGGATCGACCGCAACGCCCCGCGCTGGTCGAAGTAGGTGACGCGCAGTTGACGCACTCCGCGGCCGAGTTCCGGCAGCACCCGCGACAGCGGCGTGAACACCGTGAGGGTCGCCACGTGCAGGCCGGCCACGGTCGCCGCGAGCAGCGGCAGCCCGGCGCCGGCCGCGGCCCCGATCGCCGCGGTCTCCCATATCGTCGCCGCGGTCGTCAGCCCGCGCACCCCGCCGCGGCGGGTGATGATCAGACCCGCACCCAGGAAGCCGATGCCGGACACGATCTGCGCCGCCACCCGGGACGGGTCAAGGGCGACTCGGTTGCTCAGCAACACGTCGGCGAACCCGTACTTGCTGACGAGTACGAACAGCGCCGAGGCGGTGCCGACGATCGCATGCGTGCGCAACCCCGCGCTCTTGCCGCGGATCTCGCGCTCGACGCCGATGACCGACGACAGCGCGAACGCGATCAGCAGGTCGGCGACCTGTGACCAACTCTCGCCGGCTGGTTCCGCGACGGCGGCGACAACCACATCCGGTCTCTACCCACTGCCGGTGCGCCGCGCACCGGACGGGGCCGCATCAGACCTTGCGCAGTACGGTCACAACCCGGCCCAGGACGGTGGCCTCGTCGCCCGGGATGGGGGAGTAGGCGGGGTTGTGCGGCAGCAGCCACGCCTTGCCGTCGCGGCGCTGCAAAGTCTTCACCGTCGCCTCGCCGTCGATCATGGCCGCGACGATGTCGCCGTTCTCGGCGTCCGGCTGTTGGCGCACGACCACCCAGTCGCCGTCGGCGATCGCCGCCTCGATCATCGAGTCGCCCACCACCTTGAGCAGGAACATCGTGCCGTCGCCGACGAGCGCGTGCGGCAGCGGGAAGACGTCGTCGATCATCTGCTCGGCGAGGATGGGGCCGCCGGCGGCGATGCGGCCGACGACCGGCACGTAGACGGGTGCCTCGCCTTGCGCGCCCGTGCCCTCGGGCGCGGCCCGGCGGGCGGTTCGAGCCCGGCTTCCGGCGTTTCGCCGCTTGGCCGCAGCCGGCGTGCGCACGTCGACAGCGCGCGGACGGTTGGGGTCGCGCCGCAGGAAGCCCTTGCGCTCGAGCATCGCGAGCTGGTGCGCGACGCTGGAGGTCGACGCCAGGCCGGCGGATTCGCAGATCTCGCGGATGCTCGGCGGATAACCGCGCTGCTCGACCGAGTCGCGGATGACGTCGAGGATGGCCTGCTGACGGCGGGTCAGCCCGGTGACCGGATCAGGCATCTCGGTGACCTTGGGCCGGCCGGGGCGACGTCGCGTGGCCGGAGCAGCGGGCGCCGTCGCGCCCCTTTCGGCGGCGTCGGCGTCCGGCCGGGCGACGGTTGCGGACTCGGCTGCGGAGTCTGCCTTTTCCTCGGGCACACGAGCCTCCAGCGTCAGGGAACAGGGCTTTCCAGCTGCCTCTCACGCTAGCCCGCAACGCCGATTCACTCAAACACCTGTTCGAAGACACGCCGGGCCGGCCCGGTTTTGTCAGACCCCGTTGCTAGACATTCGCTCAGAGGTTCGATCGAATGTCTGTTCGGGTAATAATCGAGTAGGCGTTCGATAGAAGGCCGATCCGGCACAGGTGTCAGCGTCGAAGGAGTCGTCCATGTCAGCCGCAACTGAGCTCGCCCAGCCCGTTCCCGTGCCACTGCCGGCGTCTCGAGCCCGCCTCGCCGCGGTGCCCGCTACGGACGAGCCGCGGCGCCGCCGCGCGCCCGTTCGGCCGGAGCGCAGGAATCCCGGCCCCCGTCGCCCGCAGGTGCCTGCCGAGCGCGCCGCAGCGCGGCAGGTCGGCGCCGGGCGGCTGGCCGAGGTGCACCTGTTGCGACCGCCCGCCGAAGTCGGCGCGGCGAGCTGGCACCTGACCCGCCGGGGCGTCGCCGTGCTCGCCGCCGCGGTGGCGATCGCGGCGCTGGGGCTCGTCTGGCTCGCCGGGCGCTCTGCGCCACCGGCGGCGAACGCGGGCACGCCCGGGCCCGCCGTCGTGACAGTTCACGCGGGCGACACGCTCTGGGCGATCGCTTCGCGGGTCGCGCCCGGGGCCGACCCACGGGCCGAGGTCGCGCTGCTGCAAAGGATCAACGGGCTGCGCGGCGCCGCCCTGGTGCCCGGCCAGCAACTGCACGTGCGCTGAGTTGCGCGACGCGCCGTTGTCGGCTCTTGCGGAACAGCCAACGGCGCTCTAACGTTCCACCCCTAGATGTAGTAGTTACATGCATGTACTTCGTCCACAGGTTGGGGTTCGTCGATCCACAAGTCGTCCACACCGAAACGGCACTGATCCACAGCCGAACCCCGAGTTGTCGACAGGTTCGTCCACAGCTTCACCTCCACCATGACCCGCACCATCCACCTCGGCACCGTCCGAAGATCGCAGAAGGGAGCAGCCGATGCGGTGTCCTTACTGCCGGCATCCGGACTCCCGCGTCGTCGACTCCCGCGAGCAGGACGAGGGCCAGGTCATCCGGCGGCGCCGCTCCTGCCCGGAATGCGGGCGGCGGTTCACCACCGTCGAAGAGGCGACCCTCGCGGTGATCAAGCGCAGCGGCGTGACCGAGCCGTTCAGCCGGGCCAAGGTCGTCAGCGGCGTGCGCCGCGCGTGCCAGGGCCGCCCCGTCGACGAGGACGCACTGGCCCAACTGGCCCAGACCGTCGAGGAGACGATCCGTGCGACCGGCGTCGCCGAAGTGCCCAGCGACGAGGTCGGCCTGGCCATCCTCGGGCCGCTTCGCGAGCTCGACGAGGTCGCCTACCTGCGCTTCGCGAGCGTGTACCAGGCCTTCGACTCGGTCGAGGACTTCGAGAAGGCGATCCTCGATCTGCGTACCGAGCACCGCGCCCAGGCGCCGTGACGCCCGCCGGTCAGCCGTCCGCCGAACACCGCTTCACCTGCCTCCCGCAGCCCTCTTCCCGCCCGCGCCGCACCCCCAGAACTTTCCAGGAAGGATCCACCCGATGACCGAGGCCGAAACCCAGCGCTCCGCACCTTCTGCATCCTCCGCGGCCGCGACCGCGGCGCCGGTCTATCCGGCCAACGGGCTGCGGGTCCAGCGGGTGTACACGACTGCCGGGGTGCACCCGTACACCGAGGTCACCTGGGAACGTCGCGACGTCGTCATGACCAACTGGCGCGACGGGTCGATCAACTTCGAGCAGCGCGGTGTGGAGTTCCCCGACTTCTGGTCGGTGAACGCCGCCAACATCGTCACCACGAAGTACTTCCGCGGGGCTGTGGGCACCGACGCGCGGGAGTGGTCGCTGCGCCAGCTCATCGATCGCGTGGTCGGCACCTACCGCAAGGCGGGCGAGCAGCACGGCTACTTCGCCTCGGCGGACGACGCGGAGCTGTTCGAGCACGAGCTGACCTGGATGCTGCTGCACCAGGTGTTCAGCTTCAACTCGCCGGTCTGGTTCAACGTCGGCACCACGTCGCCGCAGCAGGTCAGCGCCTGCTTCATCCTCTCCGTCGACGACACGATGGACTCGATCCTGAACTGGTACCGCGAAGAGGGGCTGATCTTCAAGGGCGGCTCCGGCGCGGGGCTCAACCTCTCGCGCATCCGTTCGTCGAAGGAGCTGCTCTCCTCCGGCGGCACTGCCTCCGGCCCGGTGTCGTTCATGCGCGGCGCCGACGCGTCGGCCGGCACCATCAAGTCCGGCGGCGCAACCCGCCGCGCCGCGAAAATGGTCGTCCTCGACGTCGATCACCCCGACATCGTCGAGTTCGTGCAGACCAAGGCCCGCGAAGAGGACAAGATCCGCGTGCTGCGTGACGCCGGCTTCGACATGGATCTCGGCGGCGCCGACATCACCTCGGTGCAGTACCAGAACGCCAACAACTCGGTGCGCGTCAGCGACGACTTCATGCGCGCGGTCGAGGAGGGCGGGCAGTTCGGGCTGCGGGCCCGCAGCACCGGCGAGGTTCTCGAGCAGGTCGACGCCAAGGGTCTGTTCCGGCAGATCGCGCAGGCGGCGTGGGAGTGCGCCGACCCGGGCATCCAGTACGACGACACGATCAACGACTGGCACACGAACCCCGAGACGGGCCGGATCACCGCGTCGAACCCGTGCAGTGAGTACATGAGCCTCGACAACACGTCGTGCAACCTGGCCTCGCTGAACCTCATGAAGTTCCTCGGCGACGACCACGTCTTCGACGTCCCGAAATTCGTGAAGGCCGTCGAGCTGATCATCACCGCGATGGACATCTCGATCTGCTTCGCCGACTTCCCCACCGAGTCGATCGGGGTGAACACCCGCGCCTACCGGCAGCTCGGCATCGGTTACGCGAACCTGGGTGCGCTGCTCATGGCCTCGGGCCTCGCCTACGACTCCGAGGGCGGCCGGGCGCTCGCCGCGGCGATCACCTCGCTGATGACCGGGGTGGCCTACCGCCGCTCCGCCGAGATGGCCGGCGTGGTCGGTCCGTACGAGGGCTTCGCGCGCAACGCCAAGGCGCACGCCCGGGTGATGCGCAAGCACGCGGCCGCGAACGACAGCGTGCGCGCCCTGCACGACAACGACCGGCTGGTGCTGGCCGCGGCCACCGACGAGTGGGCGCGCGGCAACAAGATCGGTGAGAAGAACGGGTGGCGCAACGCGCAGGCCAGCGTGCTCGCGCCCACCGGAACCATCGGGCTGATGATGGACTGCGACACCACCGGTGTGGAGCCCGACCTGGCGCTGGTGAAGTTCAAGAAGCTCGTCGGCGGCGGCTCGATGCAGATCGTCAACCAGACCGTGCCGCGGGCCCTGCGGGTGCTCGGTTACCAGGAGGAGCAGGTCGAGGCGATCGTCGAGTACATCGCCGAGCACGGTCACGTCGTCGACGCCCCGGGGCTGCGTGCCGAGCATTACGAGGTGTTCGACTGCGCGATGGGCAAGCGCGCGATCAAGCCGATGGGACACGTGCGGATGATGGCGGCGGTGCAGCCGTTCCTGTCCGGTGCGATCTCGAAGACGGTGAACCTGCCCGAGTCGGCCAGCGTCGAGGAAATCGAGGACGTCTACTTCCAGGGCTGGAAGCTCGGCCTGAAGGCGCTCGCGGTCTACCGCGACAACTGCAAGGTCGGGCAGCCGCTGTCGGCCGGCAAGCAGGCCAGGCGAGCCGAGTCAGCGGAGAAGGCGGCCGAGGCCGTCGTCGAGTACCGGCCCAAGCGCACCCGGCTGCCGAAGTCGCGCCCGTCGAAGACGACGTCGTTCACCGTCGGCGGGGCCGAGGGGTACATGACAGCCGGCTCCTACCCGGACGATGGGTTGGGCGAGGTCTTCCTCAAGCTGGGCAAGCAGGGTTCGACGCTCGCCGGGGTGATGGACGCGTTCTCGATCGCGATCTCCATCGCGCTGCAGTACGGCGTGCCGCTCGAAACCTACGTGCAGAAGTTCACCAACATGCGCTTCGAGCCGGCCGGTCTCACCGACGACCCGGACATCCGGATGGCGCAGTCGATTCTCGACTACATCTTCCGCCGGCTGGCGCTGGACTACCTGCCCTTCGAGACCCGGTCCGCGCTGGGCATCCACACCGCTGCCGAGCGCACGCGTCAGCTCGAGACCGGCTCCTACCGCGCCGACGACGAGGACGAGGACTCGCTCGACCTCGAGTCGCTGGCGCAGAGCGTGCCGGTGACCAGGGCCGAGGAGGCCGAGGACACGGCGGCCGACGCGGCGCCGGAGACCGTGCACAGCTCGACGGAACTGCTGGAAACCCTGACCGGCAGCTCCGCCGACGCCCCGCTGTGCATGAACTGCGGCACCAAGATGCGCCCGGCGGGCAGCTGCTTCGTGTGCGAGGGCTGCGGCAGCACCAGCGGCTGCAGCTGATCGGCCGGCGCCGTTGACCCGGTGACTGAACGGCGAGGGCCGGACCCCAGCGGGGTCCGGCCCTCGGTCATTCGGGCCCGGGCCGGGTGAGATCGATCCGGCGCCCGCTGCCGCGGGTTCCTACCGCGCAGACGTCGACGGCTGGAACAACCGTCGGCGTGGTGCTTTACAACCGGACGCCGAAATCGCTGGCGATGCCGGCCAGCCCGGCGCTGTACCCCTGGCCGATGGCGCGGAACTTCCACTCCGCGTCATGCCGGTACAGCTCACCGAAGATCATCGCGGCTTCCGTGCTGGCGTCCTCGGACAGGTCGTAGCGGGCGATTTCGGCGTTGTCCGCGGCGTTGACGACGCGGATGAACGCGTTGCGGACCTGTCCGAACGACTGTCCACGTGAGGCGGCGTCGTAGATCGACACCGGAAACACGATCTTGTGCACCGTGGCCGGTACAGCCGCGAGGTCGACGTTTATCGCTTCGTCGTCCCCCTCGCCTTCGCCGGTGAGGTTGTCGCCGGTGTGGCGCACCGACCCGTCGGAGCTGGTCAGGTTGTTGAAGAAGACGAAGTCGCGGTCGGAGACGACTTTGCCGCTGCCGTCGCAGAGGATGGCTGAAGCGTCGAGGTCGAAGTCGTCGCCCGTGGTGGTTCGAACGTCCCAGCCGAGTCCGACCCGGATCGCGGACAGCCCGGGGGCCTGCTTGGTGAGCGAGACGTTGCCGCCCTTGCTCAATGACACGGTCATGTGGATTCCTTTCCGTCTTGCAGTGCGAGGGTTCCCGCTGCGTTGCGTCCGACGATGCCGGTCGGTGACGGTGCGGCTTCAGTCGTTGTCCGGACGTTTCGACGGGGCTAGGTTGCGGGTTTCCGGCAATGAGCGGACCGGCTGCGCGCATCGGCGGCGGGAGGTGTGGATGTGACTGACGGGGTGGTGACGTGGACCGATGTGGCTGCCGAGGTGGCCGAAGAGGCCGGCGGGCTGGACCCCGCGCTGCTCGGCGACTTTCTGCCCGCCCTGGTCACTGCTGCGACTTCAGGTGCGAGCCTGGCGCGCGCCGAGGTGCAGCGGTGCCGCGGCCGGGGAGAACGCGCGGCTCGCGCGGGTACGGCGCTGCCTGCGTTGGTCGACTTGCACCTGTCAGCGGCACGGCGGCTGTGGCGCCTGCTACCCGCCGTCGCCGCGCGGGCAGACGCGGCGGCTGTGGCGGCCGCAGCGGAGCGGATCCTTGCGGCACTCGATGACGCGATACCGGCACTGGCCGCCGGGTACGCGCAGGCCCGTCGCGTCGTGGTGCGCGAGCAGGTCTCGGCGCGTCGGGAGTTCGTCGACGACCTGCTCGGCGGCCAGGGTGACGTTGCCGGCCTGCTGGGACGCGCACCGGGCTTCGGACTGGATCTGGCCCGTCCGCACGCGGTCGCGGTGGTGCAGGCGGAGGCGTCGTTCAGCGACGCCTCGCCCCTGCCGGGCGTGATCGAGCGCGCGGTGCGCGAAGCGGTGAACGCGGAAACGGGCGCGCTGGCAGCCACCAAGGACGCTCGCCTGGTCATAGTCTGCCCGATCGGCGACCAGGACGCTCTGGACCAGCTCACCGGCGCACTGACCGCCCTGCTCGGCGTCGCGGGGGCAGGTGACGAGACGGTGCGGCTGCGCCGCCGGCTTGATGTCGGTGCCTGGCGGGCCGGGGTCGGCCGTGCGGGCGTCGGGCCGAGCGGGGTGTTGGCGTCCTACGACGAGGCCAGGAACGCGCTGATGCTCGCGGGTCGGCTGGGCTTGCGGCGCCAGGTCGTCCTCGCCGCCGACATGCTCGTCTACCAAGTACTGCTGCGGGACCGGCCCGCGATCACCGATCTGGTGACCACCGTGCTCGGTCCGCTGCGAAACGCTCGCGGAGGCGCAAGCCCACTGATCGATACACTGGCCGGCTACTACGACGCGGGCGGAAACGCCGCCCAGGCTGCCCGCGCCCTGCACCTGTCCGTGCGGGCGCTCACCTACCGCCTGGATCGGGTCCGTCAGCTCACCGGCCACGACCCCACCCGCTCCACCGAGCGCTTCACGCTGCACGCGGCGGTGCTCGGCGCGCGGCTGCTCGACTGGCCCGCCACCGAACGGTCCTGACCGTCTCGCGTGTTGCCGGAAGCCGGCAAGCAGCAGAGAACGACCTGGCCGGAATCGCACTGTGCCGGCGCAGCTTCGAACCGGGACCGTGGACAGGACGAAGGTGCGCACCGCACCCGCCGACCCGACGCGAGGTGACCCAAATGTCCGTTCCGCTGTGGGCCTGGCTGGCGTTCGCCGTGGTGGTTCTCGGCCTGCTGGCCGTCGATCTCTTCGCTCACCGCAGCGCGCACGTGATCGGCTTCCGACAGGCCGCTGCCTGGAGTGGCGTCTGGGTCGGCGTCTCGGTGCTGTTCGCGCTGGTGATCGGGCTGACGCGGGGCGTCGAGCCGGCTGTGCAGTTCGGCACCGCCTGGCTGCTGGAGAAGAGCCTGTCGGTGGACAACCTGTTCGTGTTCGCGGTGATCTTCGCGTATTTCCAGGTACCGCGCGCCTACCAGCACCGGGTGCTGTTTTTCGGAGTTCTCGGCGCCCTGGTTTTCCGCGGCATCTTCCTGGCCGCGGGCGTGGCCATCGTCAGCCAGTTCACCGCCGTGCTGTTCGTCTTCGCCGCCCTCCTCATCTGGAGCGCGATCAAGCTGGCTCGCGGCCAGGACGACACGGTCGATCCCGGCAAGAGCCTGTCCGTCCGCCTGCTGCGCAAGATCGTCCCGATAAGCAGCGAATACCACGGGCCCAGGTTCTTCATCCGCGAAGCCGGCAAGCGCGTCGGCACACCACTGCTGGCCGTGGTCGCTGCCATCGAGGCCGCGGACATCGTTTTCGCCGTCGACAGCGTCCCGGCCGTGCTCGCGGTCAGCGACAGCGCGTTCATCGTCTACTCCTCGAACGCGTTCGCCATCCTCGGCCTGCGGGCGCTCTACTTCCTGCTCGCCACGATGCTCGAACGCTTCGAACACCTGAGCAAGGCACTCGCGTTCATCCTCGCCTTCATCGGCGTCAAATTGATCCTGCAGGCGGCGCACAAGACGATCAGCGCCGCGATACCGGAGATTCCCTCACTGGCCAGCCTCGCTGTCATCCTCGTCGCGCTCACCGCCGCGATCGCGGCGAGCCTGCGTCCGGCTCGTCGGGCAGCTGAGGGGCCGTGTTCGGCGGCGACGCCCGGTGAGCAGGTGCAGACCTCGACACCTGGCGGCCGGGAACCGGGCTGACATCGCGAGGCCGATCTTGACCGTCTCGGCGTGCTGACATCGGCGGCGGTCAGATCGGAATCATCATCAACCCTCACCGCATGCCTATTTCGGCGTGGGTAGCTTCTGCCATGCCCGGTGAAAGCCTTCCCTCCGGCTGCTCAGCTCAACGCCGCTGCGGCAAGCACAGCAGATGAGACCCGCCCGGTTCTCGGCCGTTCTGACCGCCGCCGTCTTCGTCGTTGCGCTGGTGCTGGCGGGCTGCACGGCCGGGCACAGTAAGGCGTCGCGGCAGAGTCCGGCGCTCCCGCAGTATTCGGCGTCGCACCACTACGCGACGGCCGGGATCCACAAGATCAAACATGTCGTGATGATCATGCAGGAGAACCGGTCGTTCGACTCCTACTTCGGGACGTTCCCCGGCGCCGACGGCATTCCGAAGGGTGTGTGCGTGCCGACGTGGCGCGCCGGCAAGTGTGAACGGCCCTTCCCGGACCACGCTGACATCAACGCCGGCGGTCCGCACGGTGCTGCCGACGCCCTCGCCGATTACAACCACGGCAAGATGAACGGTTTCGTCGTCAGGGCGCACCGGGAATTCGTGAAATGCCAGCGAGCCCACAACCCCGGGTGCGTGGGCAACACCGGCAGAGACGTCATGGGCTATCACACCGCCAGCGACATCCCGAACTACTGGGCCTACGCGAAGTCCTTCGTGCTCCAGGACCACATGTTCGAGTCGGTTCGTTCGTGGAGCCTGCCGGCGCACCTGTACATGGTCTCCGAGTGGGCCGCGCGGTGTGCGACCCGCGTACCGTCGACCTGCCACACCCGGCTGAAGGGCGGACCGTTCACTCCCTATGGTTGGGCGAGCGGACAGCACCGCGCGACACCCGCGCCGCGCTACGCGTGGACCGATCTGACCTATCTGTTGCACAAGGACCACGTGAGCTGGGGCTACTACGTCATGCCGGGCATCGACCCCGACTGCCCGCGTCCGTTCGCCGTCACCTGCCCACCGATCGGGCAGGAACCCGCCACGCCGGGCATCTGGAATCCGCTGCCGCTGTTCGAGACGGTGCAGCAGGACCACCAGTTGCGCAACATCCAGCCACTCGCCGACTTCGAACGCGCCGCGACACAAGGGACCCTGCCGGCTGTCAGCTGGGTGGTCCCGTCCGGCACCGTCAGCGAGCACCCACCCTCACGGGTCAGCGCGGGACAGTCCTACGTGACCGGTCTGATCAACAAGATCATGTCTGGTCCGGACTGGAACTCGACCGCGATCTTCCTCGCATGGGACGACTGGGGTGGCTTCTACGACCACGTACCGCCGCCGAAGGTGGACGCCAACGGGTACGGCTTCCGCGTCCCGGCGATGGTCATCAGCCCGTACGCGAAACGCGGCTACATCGACCACCAGATCCTCTCGTTCGACGCCTACACCAAGTTCATCGAAGATGACTTCCTGCACGGCGCGCGCCTCAATCCGGCCACCGACGGACGTCCCGACCCCCGGCCCAGCGTCAGGGAGAACGCGCCGATCCTCGGCAACCTGGTCCAGGACTTCAACTTCCGTCAGCCACCGCGCCCACCCATGCTGCTGCCGGTCCATCCGCACACGACGCTCACCGGGTGAGGTTGTTCGCCGCACGACTCGCGCTCAGGCGCGGCCCTGAGGCCTCGGCCGGTGGCGGCATCCAGGCGGATCGGGAAGCATGAAGGGCGCGCGACGATGGGAGGTGCGGTCGGTGATCCGGTTCAGGTCCGCTCTGCCGGTGCTCGCGTTGGCCGGTCTTCTCGGGCTGGCCGGGTGCTCCGGTGGGTCGACCGCCCCTGCACCGTCCTCGCCTCCGGCGTCGAGGATCAATCCACTCACCGGGCAGGCGCCCTCGAACAACCCGGTCATCGCGGTCAAGATCGAAGACACCGCGCTCGGCCGTCCGCAAGTGGGCACCAACAAGGCCGACATCGTTTACGTGGAGCAGGTCGAAGGCGGGCTCACCCGGCTCATGGCAATCTTCAACACGTCGCTGCCCACCGTCGAACCGGTGCGAAGTGTCCGCCCGAGCGACCCGGAGCTGGCCCTGCAATTCGGGCACATCATCTTCGTGGCGTCCGGCGGTTCGCGTCCCGGCATCGCGCCGCTCGACAAGTCGCCGCTGAAGGCGGTCATCGCCGACCGCGGCGCTCCGGGCTTCAGTAGGGATCCCAACCGGGCCGCGCCCGAGAACCTGCGGGTCAACCTCGCCGAAGTGGCCCGCAAGGTGAAGGGCCCGAAGGCGCGAAGCATCGGGCTCACCTGGTCGTCGAAGATGCCGAACGGGCAGACCCGGCCGGGCCGGGTAGTCAAGACGCGTGTCGGCGGCACCGACGTCGACTTCCGGTGGGACGCCAATACCCATCGGTACGTGCGCATCATCGGCGGGCAGGTTCAGCACACGGCCGACGGCAGCGTGATCTCCACGCCGAACGTCGTCGTGCAGTTCTGCCGCGTCACCGTCTACCCCAAGGATCGCGACGTTCTCGGTAACCCCGCGCAGTACACCCACACGGTGGGCAGCGGACGCGCGGCCGTCTTCCGGGACGGGCGTCGGATCGACGGCACATGGAGCAGGAAGTCCGTCAACGAGCCCACCATCCTGAAGACCGACGCCGGAGCGCCGATTCCGCTGTCCCCGGGCGGCGCGTGGTTCGTCCTCGCCGCCACCGGGGCGCCGCTCAACTGACCGCCGTGAAAATGCCGTCGCTCCGCACGCGAATGCGGAGCAGCGGGGTGCCGCACGTGGTGTGGGCGCTGGCGGGCGGCCAGTGCGTGGCGGCCGCGGTCTCTTACACGTTCCTGTTCGCCTACCTCTATCTCGTCCACCAACGCGATCTCTCGCTGACCGCTGCCGGCCTGGTGAGTGGGCTCAGCGGGATCGGCAGCGTGGCCGGGAATTTCACCGGCGGGTTCTTCGGCGACCGCATAGGTCATCGGACGGTATTGGCGCTCGCCGCAACGGTCAGCGGCGTGTTCACAGCGTTGATCCCCGCGGTGCCCATTGCCGTGCTCGTCGCCGCGTTGCCGATGGCTGCGTACGGCGGCGGCGTCATGCGGGTGGCGATGGCCGCGTTGGTGGCCGAGGTAGCACCGGCCGGCCGACGCCGACCGTCGTTCGCCGTTTCGCGAGTCTCGGTCAACGCCGGTGTGACGATCGGGGCACCGCTCGGCGCGTTGATTGCCACGTGGTCGTACAGCGTCCTGTTCATCGCAGACGGCACGGCGAGCCTGCTGTTTGCGGGATACGCGCTGTGGGTGCTGCGCCGGTTGCAGCAGCCAGTCTCGCGGGCTGAGCGGTTTCCGGACTCGCGGGGCGAGCGGCTGTGGTCGAGCCTGCGCCGCGAGCCGGCCGTGCTCGCCGTGCTGTGCGGAGTGGTGATCGTCGACATCGCGTACCGAGAGCAGTACACGACCCTGCCGGTCTTCCTGTCTGCGCGCGGTGAGCCGCTCACCCTCTATGGCTGGCTGATCGCGGTGAACACCGGCCTGATCCTGCTGATCGAGATCCCGTTGACGGTGCGGCTTCAGCGCAGGTCGCCGCTGCACCTGATCGCCGCGGGCTTCGCATTGGTGGGCCTCGGATTCGGTCTGCTCGTTCCGGTCACCTGGCTGTACCCGCACGGGGGAGCCACCTGGCCCGTCACACTCTCGGCGGTCGTGATGATGTTGGTGGTCACGGCCGGCGAGATGCTCTACAAGGCGACGGCGACGGCACACGTGGCCGACCGCGCGCCGCAGCACCTCATAGGTGGCTACCAGTCGCTCTACGCCGGCGCGTCGGTCAGCGGAGTCGTCCTCTCGCCGGTCATCGGTAGCGCCCTCTACGCGGGATCGGCGTCGCTGTTGTGGCTGGCCGTCGCAGTTGCTCCTGTCGTTGCCGGAGCGGTGATCGCAGTCGGCGCGCGTCGCGCCACCGCGCTGCCCGATCGGGAAGCTCTGGACGCGAGCCGGCCGGTGGTGTGAAGCCGGCTCGCACCGGCATGAGCGGATCGCCGATCTCGAGGACGTCGGGCGTTCAGTAGTGCAGTCGCTGGACGAACTCGGCGGCGGTCCGCGTTGCCGCGGCAAGCGGGTCGGAGATGTTCCCGGGCCACGCGGTGGCGTACGGGAGAATGAGCGGGCTGTTCGCCTCGATGCGGATCTCGTAGATGAACCCGCCGACGGCGTTGTTCGCATTGTGGGTGGTCGCACCGGGCGCGATCGCGATATCCAGCGGCCCGGGCGGTTCTGCGGTCTTCGGACCACCTACCGGGCACTTGAAGACAGTGACGCGGACCGTCTGCTGAGTCGAGTCGTCGTTCAGCACGACCCAGTCGATCGACCGGGCGGTCTCGGGGAGCGCGAACGGGCCCGTGGTGTAGATGTAGCGATACCGCTTGGCTGCCGTGGCCAACGCGGCGCCGTAAGGCAGATCATGCGGCTCGGTGACGTGCGGAACTGCAGCGGCAGTCGCTGTGTCGGCAGTCATGGCGTCCTCCCGTGCGACGACGTGGATCTTGCGATCTGTAACACAGCGTGATCAGTAACAGGTGGCAAGGCCAGAGGGCGTTCGTCCTGTTTCGGGTCGACGTGTAACGGAGGTTTCCGCTCCGGGCCGTCTGGCTACTCCGCGCAACGTCGGTGCTCGCCTGACGCTGTGCGGGTACGCGGCGTCGAGGTGTCACATCCGGCGATCGCCAGGTGTCTTCTGTTCGACAGCCATCGACAGGAGGACTTCCATGAGTACCCCGCGTATCGCACCCGCCCCGATCACCGGCCCCTACGGCGCGCTCGTCAAGCGGTTCAGCAAGAAGCTGCTCGGCCGCGTGCCCGAGCCGCTGGGCGTCTACTGGCACAACCGGCCCGTCCTCCGAGCGACGATGGGCATCGGTGCCAAGACGCAGAAGTGGAACCGGTGCGACCCGTCGCTGAAGTCGTTCGCGCACATGGCCGTCGCGGCGAAGATCGGCTGCAGCTGGTGCCTCGACTTCGGCTACTTCCAGGCGTTCAACGAGCGTCTCGACCTGGCCAAGGCCCGGGAGGTGCCGCGCTGGCGCGACTCGGAGGTGTTCACACCGCTCGAGCGTGACGTCCTGGAATACGCCGAGGCGATGACCGAAACCCCGCCGACGGTCGACGACGTGCTCGTCTCGACTCTGCTGGACGAACTCGGCGAGGCGGCCGTGGTCGAGTTGACCGCGATCATCGCGCTGGCCAACATGAACGCCCGCGGCAACGTGGCGCTCGGCATCGAATCCGAGGGCTACGCCGACTCGTGCGAGCTCAAGCCGCTGGCCCAGGCGCCACTGCACATCGCATGAGCCGCCACGATCGCGTGCTCGGCCGCCCGGGCGCGGAATGCGAGCGACCGCCGGGAGGTTGCGCCGGTCATGACTACCTGGGGATTCATCGGAAGCGGGAACATCGGCAGCACGGTCGCCAAGCTGGCGGTAACTGCCGGCCACGACGTCGTGCTCAGCAACAGCCGTGGACCGGACACCCTCGCCGAACTCGTCAGCGAGCTCGGCGATCACGCCCGGGCGGCGACCGCAAGCGACGCAGCGCAGGCCGGCGACGTGGTCGTGGTGACGATCCCCCTCAAGAACTATCGGCAGGTGCCCGCCGACCAACTGGCCGGCAAGATCGTGATCGACACGATGAACTACTACCCGCAGCGCGACGGATCCATCGAGGCACTCGACACGCAGGCGACGACCTCGTCCGAGCTGTTGCAGCAGCACCTGCCCGAGTCGCGGGTGGTCAAGGGGTTCAACAACATCTTCTTCCAGCACCTTCGGGACCTGCCCCGCCCCTCCGGGTCGTCCGAGCGAAGCGCGCTGGCCATCGCCGGCGACGATGCCGAGGCGAAGCGCCGGGTCACCGAGTTGTTCGACGAGATCGGCTACGACACGGTGGACCTCGGCGCGCTGTCCGAGGGTTGGCGCATCCAGCCCGACACGCCGGCCTACGGCCTGATGTACGCCCTCGACGAGCGGGACTGGACGGCCGGGGCACGGCCTGCCGACGCCGCCGAAGTGGCCCGGCGGGCGGCCCAGGCACAGCGCGCCCCGTCCGAGTGAGCCCCATTCGAGTGAGCCCGGTCGGCGACACACATCGGCGCGCGACCCCGCCGAGTACCCGCTGGCGCCCCGCCGGTGCGCGGACGGGCCGCTCGACCCCGGCCGTCCGGCCCGTCTGACGCGGGCCGAAGCATCTACCCCGGGAGGTCCGTGCAGGCGTGTCGTAGAAGAAGGGAGACGCGATCTGGGAAGCGAGGATCGTGATGACCAGATACGACGTACTGCAGCGTCCGCCCACGAGGCCGCCACGCGAGAGTGAGTGGGTACGCCGGTTCGGCTTGACCGAGCGGTTCGCGCACTGGTGGACGGTATCGATGGTGGCCACGGCGTTGCTGACCGGGCTTGCTCTCGGCGACGACGCGGAGTCGGGTCCGTTGCTCACCGTCCACTGGGGCGCCGTGGTGATGATCGGGGTCGGACTCCTGCTGGCGCTGGTGTTGGGAAACACGCGCGCGCTGCTGCGGGCGACGTGGAACCTGTTCAGCTTCGATCAGCGCGACGCGGCCTGGGTCCGTGACCACGTCCGCCACCCGCTCGGCCGCGGTGCGCACGGCGAGTACGGCATGTTCAACCCGGCTCAGAAGTTGCTGGCGTGGGCCTTGACCGTTGCGGTGGGAGCCGTCATCTACACCGGAATCCAGGCACTGTCTGCCGGCGGCGACGATTCCGCCGGACCCCACCAAGCCGCGGTGATCGTGGCCATGGTCCTGGTGGGCGCGCACATCTTCATGGCCGTGCTCAACCCGGCGACGAATCACGCCCTCTTCGGGATGGTCTTCGGTCGGGTGCGTCGGTCGTGGGCGGCGACCCACCACGGCGGATGGCTCAAGGACCAGGACCGGAGGGGGACCGGCATGTAGGCCGCATTCGAAGGGGGCCGGGATGACGACGTCACGCGATGTCACGTACGAGTACAAGTTCGTCCGCCTCGGCGAGTATCGGTGGTCAGCGCTGTTCGGAGTCCAGGACAAGGCGCGCAAGGCCTACCAGGATGCGGTTTCGCAGCATGCGCGTGAGGGCTGGCGGTTGGTGCAGATCTTCGCGCCGGGGACGGCAGCTTTCGGCGCCGCGAAGTACTTCGAACTGATCTTCGAACGGGAGGCGGTGGACGACTCGGCGCGCTGACACCGCGCGCGGAGATACCCGAGGTCGAGGGCGGCGAGGGCCATGCTGAACGTTCGGGGGTTGGACGTCAACCCGGCGCGGCCACGTCCGCCCAAGCCGCGACGCTGGCTGTGGGCTGTCGTCGCGGCCGCCGTCGTCGCAGCCATCGGCGGGCTCGTGTTCGGGTTCGGTGCAGCGCTGTTCCATGGTGGCGGCCGCGGCCTGCCGAGCTTTCCGTCGCTCGCCGAGCACCCTGATCCGTCGCTGCACGGCACGGTTGCCTACTTCTCGAACGACACGGGCTGCGTCCGGATCGTTGCCGCGTCCGGGCAACCGTCCAGGAACGTGTTGTGCATCCCGGCGCGGGATCTTGCACCCAAGCCGGCGCAGCTGCTCAAGCCGGCCGGGCCGCAACTGGTGTGGCTGAGCGGCGACCGCCTCGAGGTCACCATGTTCTTCTGGTCACCGGCAGCTCGCCGCAGCGGGCCGCCCGACTTCCACCCGGGCTGGCAGAAGATCGTCGACGTCCGCACCGGCACGGTTTCCGACGTCCCACGTGCGCAGGTGCCGACGAGGCCGCTCCCGGCGAGCGGACCCGAAGTCGCGCCGAGCGGGGACCGGCTGGCGTATACCTTCGACCCGTCCACCGGTCGCGCGACGGTCACCCTGACCGACCGCAGCGGCACCCGGACACTGCTCTCGGTGCAGGGCCCCGGCGAGTACACCTACTCCTTCGGCCCGGTTTTCTGGGCGCCGAACTGGCAATGGATCGCCGGCAGCGATGACGGCCGGATACTCGTCATCACCGCCGGCTCGCCCGCGCGGACCAGGGTTCTGGTCACAGGCAGCGGCGGCGGTGCAGGCGGCGGAACTGCCGGGCCGGTGTTCGCCATCACCGGCGCGGACCTCCTCGCACCGGTCAGCTGATCTCCGGCCGGCTACGTCCGGCCGGCGTCCTGCGTCCGCACGGTCATCTTCTCGCCGGGCCGGGCGAAAATGCTCAGGATCTCGGCGGGGGCGTCGCCGGTGCTGCCGAACCAGTGCGGCACGTGAGTGTCGAACTCGGCGACCTCGCCGGGACCGAGCACCCAGTCCTGGTCGCCGAGCACGAGACGCATTCGCCCGGACAGCACATAGATCCATTCGTGCCCGTCGTGCGCCCGCAGCTCAGGTGTGGTCTTGCCAGTCGGGATGACGATCTTCCAGGCCTGCATGCCGTCGGGTTGCCGGGTCAGCGGGATGACGATCCTGCCCTTGACCCGGTCCGGCCGCAGCCGGATTCGCGGGTCACCGACGTCCGGCGCGGCGACCAGTTCGTCAAGCGGGACGCGGTAGGCGTGCGACAGCGCGAGCAGCAGCTCCAGGGTCGGCCGGCGCTGGCCGGTCTCGAGCCGGGAGAGCGTGCTCTTCGAGATGCCGGTGGTGCTCGCCAGCCCGGTCAGGGTGAGTCGACGCTGCTCGCGTAGCCGCTTGAGGCGCGCGCCGACGAGCTCCGGCGCGACCTCGGGGACCGCCCCGCGGGCAGGTGCCGGCTTCACGGGCGCCATCACATCGTGGATTCCCGGTTTCGGCAACGTCTGTGGACTGCTCGGGCACGCATCTCCACCCTTGGTGCCATGAGTGATTACGACGTCGCGGTCATCGGCGGGGGAGCGGCCGGGCTCTCCGCGGCCCTGGTCCTGTCCCGGGCCCGCCGCAAGGTGCTGGTCGTGGATGGGGGTGCGCCCCGCAACGCCCCGGCGGCGCACATGCACGGCTTCCTCTCCCGCGACGGACTCCGGCCCGCGGAGTTATTGGCCCTCGGCCGGCGCGAGGTGTCCGGCTACGGCGGCACGGTGCGTGAAGCGACCGCCGCCGACCTGGCTGCGGACGGCCGCGGCGGGTTCCAGGTTCTGCTGTCCGACGGCCAGCGGATAGCGGCGCGCCGCGTGCTGGTTGCAACCGGCCTGCGCGACGAGCTTCCGGACGTCCCCGGACTTCGCGCACGCTGGGCCCGCGACGTGCTGCACTGCCCCTACTGCCACGGCCACGAGGTGCGCGACCGGCAGTTGGGCGTCATCGGCGGTACGCCAGGCGCGGTGCGGTATGCGCAGATCGTGCGCCAGTGGACCTCCGACCTGGTGTACTTCACCGCACCGGGCACGCTCACAGCGCGTGAGCGCATCGAGCTCACGGCTCGCGCGATCGGCATCGTCGAAGGCAACATCGAACAGTTGATCATCGACGACGACCGGCTGCGTGGCCTGCAGATGGACGACGGATGCGTGGTGCCGCGCGATGCACTGTTCGTACCGCCGCGCTTCGTGCCGACCGACCGGCTGCTGGTCGGCGCCGGCTGCGCCGTCGACGACGACGGCTGGGTGATCGTCGACGCCACCGGGCGCACGAGCGTGCCCGGCCTCTGGGCCGCGGGCAATGTCGTCGATCCCCGCGCCCAGGTCGTCACCGCCGCCGGCGCCGGCTCGGCAGCCGCCATCGCCATCAACGCCGACCTCGTCGACGACGACGTCTGCCGCGCCGTCCGCGACCTCGACGACGGACTCACCCCGTCCACCCACACCGCACAGGAGTCGACATGACCACCCCCTCGCCACGCCCCGGCCCGCCCTCGAAGCACCACCTGGCACTGATGATCTGGATCGCCGTGTTCCCGACCCTCACCGTGCTCAATCTCGCGCTGGGCGACTGGCTCAGCACGATGTCCGCGGTGCTGCGCACCTTCGTGCTCGCCACCATCGCGGTGCCGATCGTGATCTACGGGCTCATGCCCCAACTGCACCGCCTGCGCGCCCGCCTGCTCACCCGTGCGACCACGCCGCGTTGACCGATATCGGTGGGACTCCCCGGAGCGACTACAGCCGCCGGGTACCCAGCCAGCGGCTGACCTTCGCGCCGTACGGGGCGGCGTCCAGACCGTTGTCGGCCAGCCAGTCGTCGTCGAAGTAGGTGTGGGCATACCGCTCGCCGGCGTCGCACAGGAGCGTGACGATGCTGCCCGCCTCGCCGCGGTCGTGCATCTGCTCGGCCAGGCTCAGCGCGCCCCACACGTTCGTGCCGGTCGACGCGCCCACCCGGCGGCCTAGCACCGGCTCGAGAGCCCGCGCGGTGGCCACCGAGGCGGCGTCGGGCACCGCGATCATCCGCTCGACCACGCCGGGGACGAAGCTCGGTTCCACCCGCGGCCGGCCGATGCCCTCGATGCGTGACCCCTGGCCGGTCGTCACGGTGGCGTCCGAGGCGCACCACCCGGGGAAGAAGGCCGAGTTCTCGGGGTCCACGACCGCCAGGTTGGTCGCGAGCCGGCGAAAGCGCAGATACCGGCCGATGGTCGCGCTCGTTCCGCCGGTGCCTGCTCCGACGACGATCCAGCGGGGGACCGGGAAGCGTTCCAGGCTCATCTGCTCGAAGATCGATTCGGCGATGTTGTTGTTGCCGCGCCAGTCGGTGGCGCGTTCGGCGAACGTGAACTGATCCATGTAGTGGCCGCCGGTGGCCTCGGCGAGCCGGATCGCCTCGTCGTAGACGGCCGTCGGATCGTCGATGAGATGGCAGCGGCCGCCTTCCCGCTCGATCAAGGCGATCTTCTCGCGGCTTGTCGACCGGGGCATGACGGCCACGAACGGCAGTTCGAGCAGGCGTGCGAAGTAGGCCTCGCTGATCGCTGTGGAGCCCGACGACGCCTCGACGACGGTCGTCCCCTCGTGGATCTGGCCGTTGCACAGCGCGTAGAGGAACAGCGATCGGGCCAGTCGGTGCTTGAGGGAGCCCGTCGGGTGCGTCGACTCGTCCTTCAGATAGAGATCGACGTCCGGAAGCGATTGCAGCGGCACCCGCACCAGGTGGGTGTCGGCGGACCGGTTGCCGTCCGCCTCGACGCGGCGCACGGCCTCGTGGACCCAAGCGCGATCTTTCGTCGAGGTCCGGTCCACGTCCGTCACCCGGCCGACGTTATCCGGCGTGCTCGGTGTGCCCGACGGGGTGGGGGCGCCCGACGGGGCGGGGGCGCCGGGCCGGCGCGACGAGGGTCGAGCGCGACTACGGCCGCGTGGCGCCGGCGTAATCGGCCATGTCCTGCGACGGGTGGACGTAGACGATCCCGAGCGCGGGGTCGGCGGCCGACACCGCGAGGTCAGGCCCCACGTAGATCTCGACGTGTTCGATCGGGTGGTACAGGAAGATCAGGTCGCCCGGCTGGAGCTGGTCGTAGGAGATGTGCTGGCCCACGTTGTACTGCCCGGACGCCAGGTGCGGCAGCGCGACACCGGCCTGCGCCCACGCCGCCATGGTGAGCCCGGAGCAGTCGAAGGAGTCCGGGCCCGACGCGCCGAAGACGTACGGCTTGCCGACCTGCGCGATCGCGTAGTCGACCACCTGCTGCACGGACGAGCCCGAGCTGGTCGGCTGCGCGGCGGCGGCACGGGCGCGAGCGGCTGCCGCGGCACGGGCCTTGGCCGCAGCGATCGCCCGGGCTCGGGCATACGCCCGGCGCTGCTTCTCGGTGAGGGTGGCCAGCAGTTGCTTGTACTTCTGGGTGCGGGCGACGATCGCCGCGCGTCGCTGCTGCAGTTGCTTTGCCTTCACCCGGGCCGCGGCGAGTTCCCGGGATGCGTGGGCGGCGGCCGCGTGCGCGCGGGCCCGGGCCTGCTCGGCGTCCTTCATCGTGCTCGCGAACTGGTCCGACAGGTAGCTCATCGTGCTGAGGTTGTCGAGGTAGGTCTGCGGGCTGGGGCTGGTGAGCAGCGCGCCGGTGGAGCTCACCTTGCCGGCCTCGTACTGCTGCGTGAGTGCTTCCACGAACCGTTCGTGCGCGCGCCGAGCGGCTTGGGCAGCGGCCCGCGCCTCGTCCTGCGCGGTCTTTGCCGCCTTGCGCTGGGAGTCCAGCGCGGCGACGGCGGCGTTGTACTGCTCGTCGAGCGCATCGTTCTGCTTCGAGAGCCGGTCGAGCAGCGCGTTGACCCGGTGGATCCGGGGTTCGAAGTTCGGGGTTGCCTGCGCGGCCACGCCGCCGGCGGTGGCACCCAGGGCGACGAGCAGGAACGTGACGAGAGCCGTCGCGCGTGTCCGGGACAGGACGCGGCGCAGCAACGGACGAGATGAGGGCACCGGGGGGCGTACTCCTTCTTCCTCGACCGCCTACCGGGTTAGCTGACGGGTTCGGGCTGGAAGATGCCCTACGGCACAGCTCGCGAGCTGCGCCGATTCACCCCGGACGTAGATGGGTCCCCGGCTCGTCGGCACGCGGCCGGCCGGTGCGACCGGTGCCGTTGGAACGATTCGGCGGTGATCCTCGGACGGCACCGTTGCTCGGCACCGGGGGCTCCGAAGGTCACGGAAAAGTTACGACGCGGTGCGCGGTGCATGCAAATCCGACACGGCGAGGCTCAGGCGGCCATCACGAACGGGCGGTCAGGCGGGACGGGCAGCCAGCCGACGCGCCGAGCGGCGCAGCTCGTCGCCGAACGGAGCGGGTGTGAACCAGGTGGGGAAGGCCCGCGCCAGGCGGCTCGGCCCGATCAGCCGGACGTGCCCGGACGCGACGACCTCGCGGAAGGGCACGATGCCGGACAGCCACCGGTACAGGTGGCCGGTGTCCGCCTGGATGACGAGGTCGACGTCCTTGCCCTGATCGTCCTTGCAGACGGTCATGCCGTGGCGGTCGATGTCGAGCCACCCCTCGGTGCCGCCCACACCGGTGAGGATCACGTGCACCACGGTGCGAAGCTGCGGCAGGTTCGCCTCGTCCGCACGCTGGTGCATGCGCCACAGCAGCGAGACGCCGTCGCAGTCGTGTTCGGTCGGGTCGGTGTAGAGCCAGCGGGCCGCCCACTCGCCGATCGACCACACGATCGGCACCAGCTGCTGCCCGGCCTCGGTGAGGCTGTAGCGGCCGGCCCGCCCGTGCGCCCCGGGCTCGCGGCGCAGCAGCCCGCGGCCCTCCATCGTCCGCAGCCGCTGTGACAACAGGGTGCGGCTGATGCGGGGGATGCCGCGGTGGATCTCGTTGAAGCCGCTCGCGCCCACCGACATCTCGCGGATTACCAGCGGCGTCCAGCGGTCGCCGAGCACCTCGATGCCGGTCCCCACCGGGCAGTAGTCGGTGTAGCGGGCCACGGTGACAACTTTCCTCGGCCGTCCGGGCGGTCGGCTAGTACGAATGTTGTACCTCCCTGCGCCTGCAGCCGTCGAGCCGCCGCGGCAATGGCGGCGTCCTTCGGGCGTCCTTCGGTCCGGTTCGGCACGCTTCGTGCGGATCGCGGGGCGGTACGAAGCGGCTACTCGTCGACGCCGTCGGGAAGCGCAGATCCTTCCAGTGCCGGGCGGCCACCGGGGTCGGTCGGTGAGAAGGAGGATCTCCGATGAGCAACACGATCTCGACCCATGCGGATCATTCGCTGGTGAAGGCCCGTCAGCAGCAGACCTGGGCAAGCGGCGACTACACCGCCGTCGCCTCGCGCATCGTGCTGGTGAGCGAACAGCTCGCCGAGGCTGCGGACCTGCACGCCGGGTGGCGGGTGCTGGACGTCGCCTGCGGCAACGGCAACGCGACCCTCGCCGCCGCCCGGTCGGGTACCACCGCGGTCGGTGTCGACTACGTGCCGGCGCTGCTGGAGTCGGCGCGTGAGCGCGCGGCGGCCGAGGGGCTGGACGCGGAGTTCCGGGGCGGCGACGCGGAGGCGTTGCCCTTCGGCGACGGCGAGTTCGACGCGGTGCTGTCGGTGTTCGGGGCGATGTTCACCCCGGATCACCGGCGCACGGCCGCCGAGATGCTGCGCGTCGCCCGGCCGGGCGGGCGGATCGCGCTGGCGTCCTGGACGCCGGACGGGTTCGTCGGGCAGATGTTCGGCGCCATCTCGCGCTACGTGCCACCACCGCCGGGAATCGCCTCACCGCTGCTCTGGGGCACCGAGGACCACGTCGCGCAGCTGTTCGGCGACCGGGTCGCCGCCGCTCACTCCAGCGAGCGGGTGTACACGTTCCGGTTCGGCTCGCCGCAGGAGTTCGTCACGTTCTTCCGCCGCTGGTACGGCCCGACGCTGAAGGCCTTCGACGCACTGGGCACGACCGACCAGCGCAAGCTCGCCGCCGATCTCGCCGCGCTCGCTCGAGACCACGACATGCACCGAAGCGGGGACGTGGCAATCCGCGCCACCTACCTGGAGACCGTGTTGACCTTGCGCCCTGCCCTGTGACGACGACGATGTGCCGAGCGGCCCACAGCGTGTTCCCCGGTTCCTGGCAGCTGCGCGCCAGTGTGGCGCCGGATCGTGGCATCAGACCGGCGAAAGACCGGTCATGACGAACCGCAGACACCGGGAGCACTCATGTCTTCGAACCTCCCTGCGCGCCGGGCGCGGCGCGGCACCGCGCTCACCGCCGCGCTCGCCATCGCCGCGGTCGGCGGGCCATTCGCCGCGACCGCGGTGATCATCGCCGAGCAGAACCACGCCTCGTCCGGCACGGTGACCTACGGCAGCCCGACTGGCACGTCCGGACGGCCCGGGGTGACCCGCGGCCACGGCACGCCGCTCACCGTGTCGAACGGCTCGACCGTCGTCGCGCAGCGCGGCGGCGGCGGTGTAAGTGCCGGCACAGGGCCCGCCTACACGGTCTCGAGGGGATCATGACCGCGCGCGTGGCAGAGCTCGGCGTCGCGGAATGGACCGTGTGGACGACCACCGCCTCGCTCATCGTGACCGACGCCGCGGCGCTGCCCACCGCCCGCGCACTCGTGGACGAGCAGCTCGCGCGGGTCGATCGGGCTGCCAGCCGGTTCCGGGCCGACTCCGAGGTCTGCCGCCTCGCCGCCGCCTCCGGGCACCCCGGAGCCGGTACGGCTGCCGTCGTCTCGGACGACCTCGCAGCCATCCTCCAGGCGGCGCTGGCCAGCGCCGCCGACACCGACGGCGCCGTCGACCCGACCCTCGGTCGCGATCTCGTGCGGCTGGGCTATGGCGGAACGGGGCGCACCGGCGCGCCGGGCGTCGAGATCCGCCGACGGGTCACCTGGCGTGACGTCCGCCTGTCCGGTCGCGAGATCCGGATGCCCGCCGGGACGCTGCTCGACTTCGGCGCCACCGCCAAGGCGTGGGCCACCGACCGCTGCGCCGAGCGGGTCGCTGAGCACTGCGGATGCGGTGTGCTGGTCAACCTCGGCGGGGACATCCGCGTCGCGGGGCCGGCGCCGGAGGACGGCTGGCAGGTACTGGTCAGCGACGGGCCGGCCGAACCGGAGAGCCTGATCAAGCTGGACCCGGCCACCGCGCTGGCCACGTCCTCGACGTTGCACCGGCGCTGGACCTCGGGCGACGAGTCGATGCACCACGTGATCGACCCGTGGCTGCGGCGTCCGGCCGCCGAGACGTGGCGCACGGTGAGCGTCGCCGCCGGCAGCTGCGTGCGCGCCAACGCGCTGTCGACCGCCGCGATCGTGCGCGCGAACGACGCGGTCGGGATGCTGCGCCGCGAGGGGGTGACGGCGCGTCTCGTCGCCGCCGACGGGTCGGTCGTGCGCGTGGGCGGGTGGCCGGAATGACGATGACCCTGTGGTACCTCGGGCGGGGGTTCGGCGTCAGCGCGCTGGTCCTGCTCTCGATGGTCGTCGCGCTCGGCATGGCCGTCCGGGCCGGTCGCCCGCTGCCCGGCCTGTCGCGTTCGGCGCAGCAGACGCTGCACCGGGTGCTGAGCCTGACGGCGGTGCAGGTGGTGCTGCTGCACGTGCTGACGCTGTGGGCCGACCCCTACGCCCAATTGCGGGCCGTGGACGCCGTCGTCCCGTTCGCCGGCCGGCTGCACCCGATCGGCCTGGGTCTGGGCACCGTGGCGCTGGAGCTCGTGGTCGCGCTCGTGGTGAGCAGCCTGCTGCGCCGGCGGATCGGGCTGCGCCTGTGGCGCGCGATCCACTGGCTGGCGTACCTGTTCTGGCCGCTGTCGGTACTGCATGCCCTCGGCACCGGGACCGACCGCGGTGCGCCCTGGTTTCAGTGGACGGTCGCCGCCTGCGGCGCGCTGGTCGGTGCCGCGCTCACCTGGCGCATCGCCCACCGGCAGGACGGGACGACACCGCCCAGGCCGGCGCCGCCGCGCGAACTGGCGGGGCTGCGGTGATCACCGAGTTGCCCGAACCCGCGGTGCACCGGCCCGGATCCCCGTGCCGACCCCGGCTGCTGGCGACGCTCGACGCCGACTATGTCGAGCACACTGCCCGGCTCGGGCCGCTGCCGGTGCTCGGCCCGCGGGACCTGGTGGATCTGGCCGCCAGTTCGGGCCTCACCGGTCGGGGCGGCGCCGCGTTTCCCACCGGCCGCAAGCTCGCCAGCCTGCTGACGGCCCGGCGGACGGTCGTCATCGGCAACGCTGCGGAGGGCGAGCCGGCCAGCAGCAAGGACGAACTGCTGCTGCGGCGCGCGCCGCACCTCGTGCTCGACGGGCTGCTCCTGGCGGCGCAGGCGCTCGGGGGGCAGGAGATCTACCTGTACGGCCCGTCCGCAGTGCTGGCGAGCTCGGTCAGGCGGGCCGTTGCCGAGCGCGAGGACGCGCGCTTCGTCCGCCTCGTCGCGGCGCCTGATGCCTTTGTCAGCGGCCAGGACACCGCTGTCGTGCAGGCGGTACAGGGCCGTCCGGCGCTGCCACGTACGAATCCGCCAGCGACCTACGTGAGCGGCGTGCGCGGTCTGCCGACGCTCGTACAGAACGTCGAGACGGCGGCGCACCTGGCGCTCATCGCACGGTACGGGGCTTACTGGTTCCGGCAGGCGGGCACTGACGAGGAACCGGGCACGCGGCTGCACACGGTCAGCGGCGCGGTGCGCCACCCCGGCGTGTACGAGCTGCCTGGGGGCGCTTCGCTCGACGACGCCGTGGCCGCCGCCGGCGGCCCTGCCGAAGCGCTGCAAGCCCTTCTCGTCGGCGGCTACCACGGCGGCTGGGTGCCGTGGGACCCGATCACCCGCGCCTTGCCGCTCAGCCGGTCGGCATTGCGCGACTACGACGCCGCGCCGGGAGCGGGGGTGGTGATCGCGCTGCCCGCCCGCCGCTGTGGGCTGCGAGCAGGTGCAGACGTCGCCGCCTACCTAGCCGGCCAGAACGCCGGCCAGTGCGGCCCGTGCCGGTACGGGCTGCCGTCGGCCGCCGCGGTGCTGGAGCGTCTTGCCGAGGGGCGCGCCGGGCCGCGGGTGCGGACCGAGCTCGATCGCCTGCTGCGCATGGTCGACGGCCGCGGTGCGTGCAGCCATCCGAGTGGGACGGTGCGGCTGATCCGCAGCACGCTGCGCACGTTCCACGGCGAGGTCGACAGGCACCTGGCCGGACACTGCAGTGCCGCGCCGGTTCCGGGGGAGGTACGCCGATGACGCAGCGGCTGCACGTCGACTGGATCCGGTGCCGTGGCCGCGGCATCTGCTACGAGCTGTTGCCGGAGCTGCTCGAGGCCGACGACTGGGGATACCCGCTCTCGCGTACGGGCGAGCCGCGGCCGGTGGTGCCGGCCCGGTTGCAGGAGGACGCCGAGGACGCGGTGCGGGAATGCCCGCGTATGGCGCTGCGCCTGCTCGACGAGCAGGAGCCGGCACGTCGACGGCCCGTTCTCCCGAAACGCCCTTGACGCCGGGCGCCTGCGTGGAGTCTGATCATGAGCTATATGTCCGGTTTGCACTAAAACTTGCCTGGAGTACGGGGGCGGGCGTCGAGATCGGGAGGTCCTCGATGAAGCTTCGCTCTCGTCCCGCGCGGCGGCGCGCTGTATATGCGCTCGCCGCCGCCGCGGTGGCGGTTCCCCTCGCCACCACGGCGGCCAGCAGTGCCGCGGTCACCCGACCCCACCGCGGTGACCAGGCGCGTCCCGTGGTGGACACCGGCTATCTCTACGGCCAGCTCTACGACATGGCCAGCAACTACATCTACCGGGTGTCCGGGCTCGACGGGCCGCCTCAGGACCCGTCCTCGCCGGCGAACCTGCCGCCGACGATCAACGGCTGGCAGGAGTTCTACGCACACTGGAAGCAACAGGTGACCTCACCCCAGGTGATGGGGGAGTTCGCGGCATACCTCAAGGTACGGGATCACTACTTCCGGGTGCAGGGCATGCCGTACGACTCGGACGTGGCCGAGGTGACGATCCCGGGATCCACCTGCCCGGGCGAACGCGTGCTCATCGCGGGCCACCCGGACAGCACACCGATGCGCGGTGACCTGATCAACAAACTGATCGACGAGGGCCGGTTCTCCGACGCGATGAAGGTGCTGTACAGCAGCAACGTCGGCAACGGCTCGGCCTACGACGACACCTCGGGCGTGACGATGGGCATGGCCGAACTCCAGGCGTTGGTGCACTGGTGGGAGGCGAACGGCACCTGGCCCACCCGGACGGTGAAGCTCGGCCTGTTCGACGCGGAGGAGACCGGGCTCAACGGCTCGTACTTCTACGCGGCCAACCTGCTGCCGCAGGGCCCGCAGGGCAAGTACGTCCTCGTCGCCAACATGGACCAGAACGGCATCGAGTACCCCGCCTACCACTGGGGCACCGACCATTACACGAACAACCTCACCGGTGGCGGCGTCGGGCCGTGGCGGACGAACATCAACGCCAGCCCGCTCTCGGAGAACAACATCTACAAAGGTCAGGCGTGGCAGAACATCCAGGCGAACATGCCGGCGATCAAGCACTTCCGCGCGGCGTTGCAGGACTCCGTCAGCCAGGCGTTCAGCACGCTGGGGGCGAAGTACCACTACCGCGTTCCGCTGGAGAACCCGCTGCTGCCCACCGAGCCGGGCAAACAGAACCCCGTGCACTCCGAGCCTGCGTACACGCCCGACCAGCAGCAGAAGTACTCGCCGGTGCAGGACGACACGCTCGGCCGCACCGACCAGGTGCCGTTCGTCGCGCAGGGAATCCCCGGCTACGGCGTGCTCGGCGCGTACGACACGACCCCGACCGAGAACCCGTACCCCGCCGATTACGCGAGCAAGCCGACGATCTACCAGTACGCGGGCTATGACACCCTCCTCGACAACATGGAGCACCTGAACCTGTTCACCTCGGGGACCCCGCACGGGCCGGCAGGCCCGGCCGCGCCGAGCGAGGAGCTGCGCCGTGCGCTCGAGCTCCCCGCCACCTGGACGACCTATCTCGTCGCCCGCCCCGAGTACGCCGGTGCTTCGGCACGGCCGAACGGCCCGGTCGCCTACTTCGAGACCACACCGGTGCAGCCGAAGACGACCACCACCGTCGACTTCGACGGCACCTTCAGCGCCGACGCCGGCCGCACCGGCGGCCTGACCTACCTGTGGTCGTTCGGTGACGGCACGTTCGGCATCGGGCCGCGGGTCACCCACACCTACAGCGGCCCGCAATGGGCGGACGCGACCCTGGTCGTGATCGATCGACACGGGCATGTGGACGCCTACCACCAGGCGGTGAATGTCGACGGTGCGTCCGGGGCGGCACCCGCGTCGGCGTCCTGCGGCAACGTGTCGCTGCCCACTGCGCGGCAGGTGGCCGCCACCGCGCGGGCCGGGCACTCGCACGGTCGCACCGTGCCGTGGCGGCCCCGGCCTGCCGACTACACCGCACCGGGCGCCGTCAAACCGCATCGCCACTGACCTCGGCGACGGCGTAGGCGACCGATGCAGTCGGTCAGTGCACGAGGAGGACCAGTATCGGTAGCAGCGCCGCCGAAACGGTCACGGTGAGCAGGACGCAGGCCGCCGCCGCCTCGGTGGAGTAGCCGTAGAGGCGGGCGAGCGCGACGGTGTTGAACGGGGCCGGCGCCGTCGCGATCACCCAGGTCACCGGAGGGACCACGACCGGGCTGAGCAGCAGGAGACCCAGCGCCGCGCTGACGAACCCGAACCGCAGGGCGATGGCCGGTGCGACCCGGCGCAGTGCCGCGCGGCCCGGCACGGCGCCGGGAAGCGCGAGGACCAGAATGCCGATGCCGAGGACTCCGGACACCTGGCCGAGGCGGGTGACGGTCACCGGCGCCCAGGACGGCGCGGGGCTGAGGAGACCGATGCCGAGCCCGACCGCGAGACCCAGCGGCTTGGCGAAATCCGCGACCGCACTGCGGCGGCTGTGCCGCAGCGCCGAACCGCGGCGCAGGAAGCGGATCTGCACGGCGCCGCGGATGGCAACGACGGTGTCGTAGACGGCCAGCAGCACGACTTGCGCCGGGGCAACCAGGGTGGCCGCCACCGGCACGCTCCAAAAGGTGGTGTTCGACGCCGCCGCGACGGCCAACGTCGGTTCCCGTCCGCGTCGTGCAAGGCCTATGGCCGTAGCCACCGCGAGCAACTCGGCCGCAAGCACGGCGGCGAGCACGAGCAGCTCCCGAGGCTGCCAGCGCAACGCCCAACCGGAGAACAGGGCGAGCGGCAGCAGGATGAGGAGCTGCTGGCTGCGGAACACGGCGGCGAAGCTCGGCGGCGTCCAGCGCCGCAGGACCAGCCCGAGGGCAAGACCGAGCACGAGGACGACGACGAGGCTCACAACTGATCAGCTTGCCCGAGCGGCGCGCGGGCCATTCGCCCTCTGTCTGCATTGCGCCGACGGGCCGCGCGTGTGCCGCCACGCTAGGACGCAACTGGCAGCGCCGTGCCGTTACCGGGTGCCGGCGAGTCCCGGTTCGCCTGCCGAGGACCGGCTGGGCTCGGCGTTGGCGATCCGACTCGACGCGGCGATGATCCGGATCGCCGCGAGCAGGGCATCTGGCTCATTGTCGACGTAGCCGTCGCGCATGAGGCGGTGCCCGAGCTCACGGATCGCGTCTGTCATGCCATGCCTCGTCATCAGTCAAGACCGAAGTCACCGGTGTCCACCCCTGGGGCATCTTGCGCACCTCGACCCCGTCGCGCTACCCCTTGCGCGGCATGCCACACAGGTTTTTTCGGCGGTCCACAATGGCTGCGACCCTGTCCACAACGACGCACCGGTATCCACATGGGTACGCACAGGTCCGTCCACAGCGTGGCCGGCAATTCCGCACCGGGAAGATGATCCATCCGGGGTTTGCGCGCCGCGCCGGAGAACGCGGAAAGCCACCTGTTGCCGTGGTTTCAGCGTGTTCTCCGCGTCCTGCGGCCGCTTGCTGGCAGCATCGTCGTCGTGATGGCGAAAACAGTGATCGTCGTTGACGATATCGACGGCTCCCCGAATGCGCAGACGGTGCAGTTCTCCTTCGACGGGACGTCATACGCGATAGACCTGTCGAAGAAGAACCGCGCCGCGTTCGAGAAGGCCCTCAAGCCGTGGATCGCGGCCTCCACCGAGGTGTCCGGGGGCAGCCGCGCGCGTCGCCGGAAGCCGGGCGGGAGCAGCTCACGAAGCTCCCGGCGGGCCGGCCCCGACCTCGCAGCTGTTCGGGCATGGGCCGTCGAGCAGGGCGTCGAGGTGTCGCAGCGCGGGCGGATCGCGGGCAGCGTCATCGACGCGTACAACGCCGCGCACTGATCCGACCGCGGAATTGCGGGCCGTCCATACTTGTCGGTATGTTGCGCTCGTGATGTGAGATGGACGCGCTGACTCACCGGGCGTTGCCGGCGTAGTAGGCGATCGCCACTCGGCGCTGGCGGATGGTGGGCCGGCGCGGGTTCAGCACAAGATGGACGCGCCACGGCCGAACCGAACGGTCGATCCCGTCCCGCCCCGGACCGTAGAGGTTGCCGCGGGCGCAGGAGTAGGTGCCGAACCAGCGCGGATGGCGCTTCACCGGGCTCCACGCGCCTCCGCTGCGGATGATGCAGCGGTTGCCGCTGACGAGGTCCAGCGCCTGCGGCGACGGACGCGCGGCTGCACGCACCGGACGGAACGCGCCCCGGTAGCGGATCCGCACGAGCTGGTGCACTCGCGGATTCCGCATGCACAGCACGGTGTGCCGGGCTGACTTCCAGCACGCGACGGTGTTGGTGATCGCGGCGCCGCAGTAGCGGATGCCGGGGTCGACGGCGACTCTCGACGGCCCGCTGTTACAGGTGAATCCGTAGATCCGTTCGCGCACGACCCGCCAGCCTGCGGCGGGGACGCCGTCCCGGCCGACCGGCCGTACGACTGTTCGGACGGTGTGCCGCCCGCTCGCGACCGAGGCCGACGCGCGCGGCGCGGGCGCGGCTGCGCCGCTCAGCACCGCCAGCGCCGCGAGCAGAGCCAGAACCGCGCGCACGCCGGACCTCCTTCAGGCCTGCTGGTCCCGCGCCGGCGCCGGCGCGACCAGGACGTGGAACTGCCACGCGTCGAGCGCGACGTACAGCCCGGGATCGGCCAGTTCCGTGGCGTCCCGGTCGAGGTCGGCCCCGGCCAGTGGGTCGTGGAGCCGGACGACCGGGCCGGCGAGTTCCGGCCAGGGGATCCGGACCCGGCCCTGGGCCGGCTGGCTGCTGAGGTTGACGACGACCACACTCGGCCCGGCGCCGCCGGTTCCGGACCACGTCCAGGCCACCAGCGAACGGCAGCTGTCGTTGTCCGGCCAGCCCGAGACGTCGAGCAACTGCCAGTCGCCGGTGCGCATCTGGTGCTCGGCGACAGCGGACACCAGCCGCTGGTACCACGCGGCAAGGGTGGCATCCGGCTGCTCGTCCGGACGGCGACGCAGGAACACCGGGGGGCGCACCACGCGCCCCTCGAACTGCCCCTCGTGCCACAGCGTCGCACCGGGCAGCGTGGCGACGGCGACCGCCGCAGCACGTTCGGGCCCACGACCGACGCGCGAGGCTACCCGGGGCTCGTCATGGTTCTCGAGGAACCGGACCAGGCGCGCCTGGTAGTCGAGGCCCGCGCGCAGATGATCACGCACCGCGGCCACCGGTTCGGCGGGCAGGGCGAGCAGCCGGTCGTAGAGCCGCTTGTCGTAGCAGAAGTCGAAGCCCTGTTGCTGCAGCGTCCACTCCATGTCCCAGTAGGCCTCGGCGATGAGCACGGTGTCCGGGTGCTGCGCATGCAGAGCGCCGATCACCTCCGGCCAGAACTCCTCCACAGGCGCCGGTCCGGCCCGTCCGCCCCAGGTCTTCGCGAACACGTCGTTGGTCATCAGCATTGCCATGTCGCAGCGGATCCCGTCGCACTGCGCGGCGATGTCGGCCAACGTCTCGGCCGTGGCCGCGCGGGTCTGCGCGGCGAACGCGTCGAGTTGCACGACGTCCGGCCAGGGTGGGAAGTAGGGGTCGCGGCCGTGGGCCAGCACGGCGCCGTCCGTGCGCAGCCACGCGGCCGGGTCCTCGGCGAGATCGGAGTCCGTGCCGCGGATGAATCGCTCGGGATGCTTGCTCACCCACGGGTGGTCGGGCGCCACATGGTTCGGGACGTAGTCCAGCACCAGGCGCCGCCCCCGGGCGTCGAGCTCCCGGCGTGCGGCGGCCAGCCCTGCCGGCCCGCCGAACGCCGCGTCGGTGACATAGCGGTGCACGCAGTACGGCGAGCCGACGACGTCGTCGTCGCGCAGGTCCGGGAGCGCGTCCCGGAAGGATGCCATGAGGTCGGCGTCGGCTCGCGCCAGGGCCAGCCCGGCGGGGCTGCGTTCCCAAACGCCCATGAGCCATACGGCGTCCGTGCCGTCCGGGCATACCGCGTCCCAATCGGCGCCGTCGACGTCGGCGAGCGTGACGGCCCGGCCGTCCCTGCGGGAGAGCTCGGTCAGCCAGACGGCGGTGTTCACCTCGTAGATCACCGGCGCGGCCGGCCAGCCCGCGCTCATCACTTGCCCCGCCGTCCCGCACGCGCCGTGCGTGCCCGGTTGCCCCCCGGTTCCCGGGTGGGGAACCTGCCTGCGGCGGCCAGCAGATGCTCCGGACGGATGCGGGCGAAGATGAGCGGGAGCACACCGACCAGCCCCGTCCACCCGGTCTGGTGACTCGCCCCGATGCCGGCGCCGTTGTCGCCGTGCAGGTACTCGTAGAACAGCGGCAGATCCCGCCAGTAGGGATCGGTCTGGAACGTCGGCTGCCCGCCGTGCACCGGCCGCCGGCCGTCGGCGCCGCGCCGGAAGGTGGCCATGATCCGGTCGCTGATCTCGGCGGCGACCTCGTACAGGTTGTACATCCGTCCCGACCCGGTAGGGCACTCGACGGTGAACTCGTCGCCGAAGTAGATGTACAGGTTGAGCAGGGCGCGGATCAGCATGACGTTGATCGGCACCCACACCGGCCCGCGCCAGTTCGAGTTACCGCCGAACATGCCGCTGTCGGACTCCGCGGGCAGGTAGGCGACGCGGTGCTCCTGGCCGTCGGCCACGAACACGAACGGTTCGGCAAGGTGCCGTCTCGACACCGAGCGGATGCCGTGCGGGCTCAAGAACTCGTCCTCGTCCAGCATCGCCCCGAGGATGCGGCGCAACCGCTGCTCGTCGAACAGCGCGAACACCACCGGCCCGGTGCCGGCGGCCTGCTGCCCCTCAGCGCCGATGGCGTTCGCCACGGACGGATGCGCGCGCAGGAACTCGACCGCGCCCTCGACGATCTGGGGGAAGCGGGTGCGCACCGTCGCGTCGAACACCGTCGCCGCGGCCAGCGGCATCAGCCCGACGACCGAGCGGACCTTCAGCGGCACGGCGCTGCCGTCCGGCCGACGCAGGATGTCGTAGAAGAAGCCGTCCTGCTCGTCCCACAGCCGCACGCCATCCGGACCGACGTGGTTGGTCGCGGCGGCAATCCAGAGGAAGTTCTCCAGCAACGCCTGCGCCTGCTCGACGTACACCGGGTCGTCCGCGGCGAGTTCGACCGCCATCTGCATCATGTTCTGGCAGTACAGCGCCATCCACGCCGTGCCGTCGGCCTGGTCGATCGTGCCGCCACCGGGCAGCGGCGCGCTGCGATCGAAGACGCCGATGTTGTCCAGCCCGAGGAAACCGCCCTGGAAGATGTTGTTGCCGTCGGCGTCCTTGCGGTTCAGCCACCACGTGAAGTTCTTCATCAACTTTTGGAACGAGGTCTCGAGGAACTCGCGGTCCGGTTTGCCCGTCCGCCGCTTCTCCAACTCGTAGATGAACCATGTGGCCCACGCGTGCACCGGCGGGTTCACGTCGCTGAAGTTCCACTCGTAGGCGGGCAGTTGGCCGTTGGGGTGCAGGTAGCGCCGCTCGAGGAGCAGCGCGAGCTGGCCCTTGGCGAAGGTCAGATCGACGGCCGCCAACGCGAGGGTGTGGAAGGCGAGGTCCCAGGCCGCGAACCACGGGTACTCCCACTTGTCCGGCATGCTGATCACGTCCGCGGCTGCGAAATGCCGCCAGTCGTGGTTGCGCAGGTCGGGGTTCACGCCGAGCGGATCGGCGCCGTGCTCGTAGAGCCACCGCTCGACGTCGAGCGCGTAGTACTGCTTCGACCACAGCATGCCGGCCAGCGCCTGGCGCATGACCGCGCGCTCGTCTGCATCGGCGATGCCTTCGAGGACCTCGGCGTAGTACTCGTCGGCCTCGGCGCGACGTGCCGAGAGCACGGCGTCGAAGCCGGCGAAAGGGCTGGCGTCCGCCGGCTCGGTAGGTGCGAGCCGCAGTCGTACCGTCTCGCTCGCGCCTGGTGCGATGCGCAGCGTGTAGTCGAAAGCGACCTTGGTGCCGATCCCGCTCGGGTCGACGGCCGCGGTATCGCCGTGCACGACGTAGCGGTCGATGCCGTCCTTGACGTACGGGCTGCCGTTCGGGACGCCGAAGATGCGTTCGTCGTTCGTCTCGTTACCGGTGACGAGCACGGCCGGGGTGCCCTCGGCGTAGCACCAGCGCCGGCCCAGCTCGGGATGGTCGGCGGCCACCGCGGCCGCGCCGCGCAGCAGCGGCATGGTCCGCAGCACGGGCGGTTCGCCGCCGCCGGCCCACGACCAGGTGTGCCGGAACCACAAGGTGGGCAGTACCCGGACCTCCGCGGCGTCGGGGCCGCGGTTGGTGACGGTGACCTGCATGAGGACGTCCTCGGGTGCGGCCTTGGCGTACTCGACGAGCACGTCCACGTAGCGGTCGTCGTCGAAGATGCCGGTGTCGATGAGCTCGTACTCGGGATCGGTCTTGCCGCGCGCGCCGTTCGTCGCCACCAGGTCCGCATAGGGGAACTCGCGCAGCGGGTACTTGTAGAGCATCTTCAGGTATGACGAGGTCGGCGTCGCGTCGAGGTAGAAGTAGTACTCCTTGACGTCCTCGCCGTGATTGCCTTCGCTGTTGGTCAGCCCGAACAGCCGTTCCTTGAGCAGCGGGTCAGCCCCGTTCCACAGGGCCAGCGACAGGCAGAGCAGCTGCCGGTCATCGCTGAGCCCGGCCAGGCCGTCCTCTCCCCAGCGGTAGGCGCGCGAACGCGCCTGGTCGTGGGTGAACGCCGACCACGAGTCCGGGCCGCGGGTGGTGTCCTCGCGCACGGTGCCCCATTGCCGCTCGCTCAGGTAGGGACCCCACCGGCGCCAAGGCACCGCCAACTCGTTGGCTTCGGTCAGTCGTTGCTGCTCGGCTCCGGCCACCGCATCCACCTCGCTCCCTCGGGCGAAACCCCGCGACGCCCGCTACGCCACGATCGCACCGGCAGCCTGCGGCGTCAGCGCGGCAGGCCGCATCACCCCGGCCGGGTGAAGGCGCGTGGCGTGTGACCCCGGCCGGGTGCGATCACTATGTTCTGCGCTATGGCGGTGTCGGACGCGGCGCTGGACGACCTGTTCCGCGCAATCGATCTCACCGGTGTGCTGGCCAACGCCGTGCTCGGCGGTGTGATGGCCCGCCGTGAGCGGCTCGATCCGATCGGCTTCGCCACGCTGGCCATCCTGTCCGGCCTCGGCGGCGGGCTGATCCGCGACACGCTCCTCCAGCAACGGCACACCGGTCGCGCTGACCGACTACGCCTACGTGCTCAGCGCCCTGGCCGGAGCGGTGATCGCGTTCTTCGTCCGGATCGAGGGCCGGCTGTGGGATCGCGGCTTCCCGGTCGTCGACGCGCTCGCTCTCGGCTGCTGGGCCTCGGTCGGCTCGCAGAAGGCGCTCGCTGTCGGGCTGGGCTGGCTGCCGTCGGTGCTGCTCGGCACGATCACCGCCGTCGGCGGCGGCATGGTGGGCGACGTGGTACTGCGGCGCATCCCGGGGATCTTCGGCGGCAACACCCTGTACGCCACCTCGGCGCTGCTCGCCAGCGGCGTCATGGTCGCGCTGTACCGGCTCGGCGTGCCGTCGGTCGGCCTCGTCGTGAGCACGGTCGTCGGCGCCGGGCTGACGCTGGTGGCCCGCTGGCGCGGCTGGCAGCTGCCCGAGCCGTACGTCTGGCAGCCCAGCCGGGCCCTGGTGCGCCATCCGCCCCGTCATCCGGGCGCACAAAGCGGCGAGGAGCATGAACCGGAGGCCGGGGCGCCCGGATAGGCGCCCGTGGTGCGCGGGGGCACGCAGGCAAGCCCGCCCCGTGACCGATCGGCGCCCGCGTCGTTGGGGTGGGGTAGACATCCCCGGACGCGGAGGTAGCTTGCGTTGCGCGCTGCGATCGTTCCCGGACTCCTGGTCGCCGGCTGCCTGGCCGTCGGCGGACCGGGCGCCGAGCCCGCCGGCTCCGCGCCGGGGAGCACTCCGACGCCGAGTTCGACGCTCTCGCCGGAGTTGCCGCGCTCGGTCATCGACGCGAGTTCCGCACCGGGCAGCACCTGGACGCCCGAACACGCCCGGTTCGGCACCGTCTCGCGCAACGACGTGCCGGTGCGCATGGCCGACGGCAAGATCCTGCGCGTCAACGTCATCTACCCGAAGGACCCGGGCACCGGCAAGCCGGCTGCCGGCCGGTTCCCCGTGCTGCTGACGCAGACGCCGTACGGCAAGGGCCAGGGCAGCAACAGCGCTGCGGGCAGCGCCGAGCGGCCCGGCGGGTCGTCGCCCACGGGCGGCTCGGACGACTACCTCGTGGAGCGCGGATACATCGAGGTCGTCGCCGACGTACGGGGCACCGGCGACTCGCAGGGCAGCTGGGGGCTGTTCGACCCGATCCAGACCAGGGACGCCATCGGGCTCGTGCACTGGGCGGCGCGGCTGCCGCACTCCAGCGGGAAGGTCGGCACCTACGGGCCGTCCTACCTCGGCATCAACCAGATGCTGCTGGCCGGGCGCATCGGCAGGCACTCTCCGCTGAAGGCGATCTTCCCGATGGTCGCGGCCACCGACATCTACCGGGACACCTCCTTCATGGGCGGCATCCTCGATTCCGAATTCGACCTCGCCTACCTCGGCCTCACCGGCGGTCTCAACCTGATCAACCCGTTGGTCGATGCGATGCAGAACCCGCCGACCGACGCCGCGACCCTGCAGTACCTCGCGAGCGTCGAGGCCGATCACGCCAACGGCCTGGCGAGCTACCACGCGAAGCAGACACAGAACATCCTCACCGGGGGAGCGCAGGCCTACGACGGCGCCTACTGGCGGGCCCGGCAGCCCGGCCGGCTGCTGTCGCGCATCGTCGCGAACGGCATCCCGGCCTACCTGATCGGCGGCGAGTTCGACATCTTCCAGCGCGGTGAGCCGCTCAACTACGCCGGGCTGCAGAACGCCTGGGCCGGACGGTCGACCACCGCCCCGATGCGGGTCGGGCAGCGGGTCACCGGTCGCTATCAGTTGATCGACGGCCCGTGGGAGCACCTCAACGGCTCGTCGGTGGACGTCGACCGGCTCGAACTCGAGTGGTTCGACACCTGGCTCAAGGGGGAGCGGACGGGAATGGCGCACACGCCGACGCCGCTGCACTACTACGACCTGGGACGGCACCGCTACGCCGAGACGACCACCTTCCCGTTCACCGGCGCGACGCCGACCCGCTTCTACTTCGGCAACGGCACGCTGACCCGAAGGCGCCCCGCCGCCGGCACCGACACCGAGGTCTGGACCGGTGCGGGCAACCCGTGCGGCCGGCCAGTCGACCAGTGGATCATGGGCGGCATCTCGGTGCCCGCGCACGCCCTGGGCGCGGCGAGCGCGCCGTGCGCCGACAACGACAACACCACCGGCACGCCGCCGACCTCGCTGCGCTACACCACCAAGCCGTTCCGCAGGCCGCGGCGGGTTGCCGGTCCGATCTCGGCGACCGTGTACGCGAGGGCGACAACGCCCGACACGCAGTTCGTCGCCGAGGTCGAGGACGTCGCCCCGGACGGCACCGCCTACCCGCTCACCGAAGGCGCACTGCTCGGCTCCTTCCGCAAGATCGATCGGGCCCGCAGCTGGCCGGCCGGATCAGGCATGTATCTGCTGCCGTACCACCCGTACACGCGCCGATCGGCGACGCCCGTCGTCCCCGGGAAGATGACCCGCTACGACATCGAGATCTTCCCGACGTTCGCCACCATCGCCAAGGGCCACTCGCTGCGCATCACCCTGTCCACCTCGGACGCGCCTCACCTGATGCCCAACCTGCCCCAGCAACGCAACCTGGCCGGAGGCGTCTACACCGTGCATCGGGGCGGGATGCGGGCCTCGGCGCTGGAAGTGCCCCTGCAGCGGCTACCCGCCGGGCGGTAGCGGCTCCCGGGAAGCCGGTCGGGCCGGATGTGACCTTCGGGCCTGGATGCGGATTCACCCGGTGCCGTTTGCTCGAATTCGGGGTGAGTCGCGATGAGCGACGCTTGCGGAGCGAACAGCGGTGCAGCGCGGGCGAAGCCAGGCACCGAGCGTAGCGAGGTCGGGCGATGAGCGAGACGATCGGCACGCAGCCGGCGCCGCAGGTGGATCCGACCGAGCGCATCAACCTCCTGCTCCGAGACCTGCGCAGCTCCCGCGACGGGCTCACCTCACGCGAGGCTGAACGCAGGCTCGTCCACTTCGGCGCCAACGAATTGCACCGCCGGGGCGGACGGACCTGGCCGCGGCAACTGCTGCGGCAGTTGACCCACCCGCTCGCGTTGCTGCTCTGGGCCGCCGCCGGCCTCGCCTGGGCGGTCGGCATCGTCGCGATCGCGATCGCCATAGTCGTGGTCATCCTGCTCAACGCGGGTTTTGCGTTCGCGCAGGAGCAGCAGGCCGAACGCGCCGTTGAGGCCCTGGCGCAGTTTTTGCCGGCACGCGCGAAAGTGGTGCGCGACGGTCGAATCCGCGAGATCGAGGCGACGGCCTTGGTGCCCGGCGATGTGCTGGTGATCGAGGAGGGCGACGGCATCTCGGCCGACGCCCGGCTGATCGACGGCGGGATCGAGGTGGACATGTCCGCGCTCACCGGTGAGTCGGTGCCGGTCTTTCGGGCGGCCGACCTGGTGGACACCGAGGTTCCGCTGCAGCGGGCGCGCGAGCTGGTGTTCAGCGGCACGGACTGCACCGAGGGTGAGGCACGCGCGATCGTCTTCGCGACCGGCATGCACACCGAGCTCGGGCGGATCGCTGCGCTGTCCGAGCGCGTCGAGCAGGAGGAGAGCCCGCTGGAGCACCAGGTGCGGCGGGTGGCTTGGCTGATCGCCCTGATCTCGGTGCTGCTGGGCATCGCGTTCATCCCGATCGCCACCCTCGGCGCCGGACTCTCCTTCGCCAACGCCGTGGTGTTCGCGGTCGGCCTGCTGGTGGGCAACGTGCCGGAGGGCCTGCTGCCGGTCATCACGCTGGCGCTGGCGATCGCCGTTCGCGGCCTCGCGCGCCGCGGCGCGGTAGTCAAGCGGCTCAGCGCCGTCGAGACCCTCGGCTCGACGGACGTGATCTGCACCGACAAGACCGGCACGCTCACTGAGAACCGCATGCGGGTCGTGCGCCTGGACACCGCGTCCGGCAGCCACGAACCGATGTCTCGGCCCCCCACGGCGCAGCCGGATGTCACGCTCGTCCATCTCGCTGCCGCGATCTCGGCGTGCAACAACGCCGACATCGACGATCCTGGCGCGGCGGTGGGTGACCCGACCGAGACCGCGCTGCTGACCGCCGCAGCCGCGTTGGGCGAGCAGGTCGAGGCGGCAGGTCGGCACGAGCGTCGTTGCCGGCACTTCCGGTTCGATCCCGCAGCGAAGCGGATGACGACGATCGACCGGCGCGGCGACGGCTACTGGATCAGCACGAAAGGCGCCTCAGAGTCCGTCCTGCCGCTGTGCACCAGAGAGCTCGTCTGCGGGGGCTCCCCGCAGCCGCTCACCCCCGAGCGACGGACCGAACTGGCCGCCCTCGTCGATTCCCACGCCCGCCGCGGGCTGCGTGTGCTCGCCGTCGCCGAGCGTCAACTCGGTACGGCTGAGGCGATTCCTGACAAGCGTGAATCCGCCGAGCAGGAGCTGACACTGCTCGGAGTCGTCACGATGATGGACCCGCCCCGTCCGGAGGTCGCCGAAGCGGTGGCCGCCTGCCACACGGCAGGAATCCGCGTCATCGTCATCACCGGTGACCACCCGTTGACCGCCGCGGCCATCGCGGCGGAGGTCGGCATCGCGGGAGACTCGCCGACGGTGGTGACCGGCGACGAGCTGGATCGGATGGGGGAGGAGGAGCTGGACACCCTGCTGCGGAACCGGCGCGACTTGATCTTCGCCCGGGCGTCTCCGGAGGCGAAGCTGCGGATCGCGGATGCGCTGCGGGATCTCGGGCACGTCGTGGCGATGACCGGCGACGGCGTGAACGACGCGCCGGCGCTGCGTCGGGCCGACATCGGCGTCGCGATGGGCCGGGCGGGCACGGACGTGGCTCGGGAGGCCTCGACCATGGTGCTCACCGACGACAACTTCGCCACGATCGCCGTGGCAGTCGGGGCCGGGCGCCAGATCTATGACAACGTCCGCAAGTTCATCTTCTACATCTTCGCGCACGCCACCCCCGAGGTGACGCCGTTCATGATCTTCGCCCTCAGCGGAGGTGCTGTACCCCTGCCGCTGACAGTGCTGCAGTTGTTGTCCTTCGACGTCGGCACCGAGACGCTTCCCGCGCTCGCGCTCGGGCGCGAGCCGGCGGAGCCGGGCGTGATGGAGCAGCCGCCGCGCAAACGCACCGAGTCGGTGATCCGCGTCCCCATGCTGCTGCGCGCGTGGCTGTTCCTCGGCGTCATCTGCGCGGCGCTGGCCATGGCCGGGTTCTTCTACGTGCTCGTCGGCGGCGGCTGGCACCCCGGCGACCCCACCGGCGCCGGCACGCCGCTGCACCACGTGTACCAGCAGGCGACCACGATGACCTTCCTCGGCATGGTCATGGGGCAGATCGGTACCGCCTTCGCCGCGCGCACCGAGCACGCCTCGCTGCGCTCGATCGGGGTGTTCTCCAACCCGCTGCTGCTGTGGGGAATCGCCTTCGAGCTCGCGTTCACGGCCGCGATCATCTACCTGCCGCCGTTGCAGGATCTGCTGGGCACCGCCGCGCTGACCCCGAAGATGCTCGCCTTCACGCTGCCCTACCCCTTCATCGTCTGGGGTGCGGACGAGGTGCGACGATGGCTGCTCCGTCGACGCCGCAGGAGCCGCTGACCCCGATGGCCGCGATCCACGACACCACCATGTCGCCCACCAAGCTGGAGCTGCTCACCACCTGGCTGCCGACGCGGCCCTGGTACCGCGACACGGGCACGCCCGCCCAGCTGGCCAAGGTCGGCGGCTTCCGCCTCGACGACCCGGACGGCGAAGTGGGCATCGAGTTCATGGTCGTCGCCGACCGCTCGGCGCCGCGGACCGCGATCTATCACGTGCCGATGACCTATCGGGCCGGCCCGCTGACCGGGGCCGACGACGCACTGATCGGCACGTCCGAGCACGGTGTCCTCGGCCGCCGGTGGATCTACGACGGTACGCGCGACCCGGTGTTCGTCGCCCAACTCCTCGCCTTGCTGCACGGCGCCGCGACCCCCCAGGCTCAGAGCCGGAGCGACACGCCCGACCCGAGCGTGCACGTGGTGCCGGTGCCGGGTAACCCAGGGACGGTGACGGGCTCGTCGGCCTCGGACGATCCGACGGCGACGGAGCTACGGGTCAGCGTCGCAACCCCTGCGCAGGAGTCGGTCGGCGCGCTGGTCGTGCGGGTCGTCCGGCAGCCGGTCGACGACGGCAGCGATTCGGCGGGCAGCGATCAGGGGTGTGTGCGGGCGCCCTGGCGCACCGGTGACGGCACGGCGAGCCGCGGCGTGCTGGTGACCGCGCTCCGGATCGGCGAGCCGCTGAGCACCGCGTCGTAGACGCCGAGGTACTGCTCGGTCATCCGGGCACGTGAGAAGCGCGTGACAGCCGCCGTGCGGCACGCCTCCCGGTCGAGACGGGGCAGCTTCGCCACCGCGGCGGCCATGTCGTCCTCGTCGCGGCACAGGTAGCCGGTGCGCGCGTGGTCGACGATCTCGGGCGCGGCGCCGGTCTCGAAGCTGAGCACCGGGGTGGCGGCGGCGAGCGCTTCGGCCATGGCCAGCCCGAACGGCTCGTGGGTGGTCACCGTGTTGAGCAGCGCGGCCGCGCCGCGCTCGAGGTCGATCCGCGTCTCCTCGTCCGGGTCGACCAGCACCGTGATGTCGTCGTCCAGAGCTGGCATGACGTAGCGCTCGTAGTACCGCTGCTCCGCGTCGTTGCGCATTGCGGTGAGCAGCACGAGGTGCCGGTGACTACGCCGGGCGACGCGGATGGCGCGATGGATCCCGGTGCCCGCCGACGTGGGACCGACGACGAGCAGGTAGCCGCCGTCGCCCGTTCCTGGCAGGTGCCGCGCCGTGTCGACGCCGTGATGGACGACCGCGCTGATGTGCACGTCGCGGGCCTGCCGGGCCTGGCTGTTCGAGACCGCGGTGACCGTGGCGTGCCGGGTCGCTTCGGCGAGCACCCGCCGATGCGCCGCGGTCACCTCGGCGTGCGAGGTGACGACCACCTGCGGGTGTTGCGGCCCGCCGCCGGCGCCGACCAACAACGGCCCGAGCGTCGTGTGATCGTGGATGACATCGAAATCGTCGAGCGCCGCATAGGCCGCGAGCACGTGCGCCGCTTCCTCGGCGGTATCCGTCGCTGATCCCCGCGGCCCGCTGAACAAGCTCAGCCGCGGAACCGGGCAGGTCGACGAGCCGGCGCAGAACAGCGCGACCTCGTGCCCTTCTGCCCGCAGCCCGCGGGCGAGATTGTCGACGACCGTCTCGGCGGTGCCGAAGGACGCCGGCGGCACCTCCGCCCACGGCGGCGCAATCAGTCCGATGCGCATGCCCGTCCCCCCGGATCTGTGGTGCGGAAGCCGCCGGCGTCCCCGGCGTTTCGACCATCGACCCTCGACGGCGCGCCGAGGCAGGGCCGAATGCCCCGAGCGCGAAGTTCGACGGTCCCGCGGCGGGCGCAAAGGGGTCCCGCGCGGTGGCCTTCGCCCCTGGCTGGTCGTCCGCCAAGGGTGATTCGGTTACCGCGCCGCGTATCGCACCGTGACAGCGCGGCCCGTGCGCCGAGCGCGCGGTGATCGATGATCGCGGGGGAGATGGCTGTGGAGGAAACGCTCCGGGCGGCCGGCAACGAGGCGGCCGTCCGCACGCCGGCCACGCGGCCGGCCGGGGCGATGGCGCAGTGCGTGGACGCCCTGCGGATCGTGACCGACCCGAGGCTGCCCGTCCGCCTGCGAGTGCGTACGTCCGCCGCGCTGGTCAACCACCTCGACGACGCTGCGGCCTCGATGCCGGACGAGTTGCGGCTGCGCCAGGTGGCGGATGCCTACGACGCGGCGCTGCACGAGCAGCTGCTGCCCACGCTCGCAGGGCTCGGCAGCGAGCTCGTCGACTGGGCCGAACTCAACCGCTTCGAGCGGCTACGCGTGATCGACACCTTCGAACACCAGATCCACCCCGTGCTCACCCCCTTGGCGGTCGACGCCGCCCACCCGTTCCCTCGCGTGCCGGACCGCTCGGTGAGCCTCGCCCTGCGGGTCCGCGAACCGTCCGCGCACCGCACCCGGTTCGTGTGCATCACCCTGCCGGCGCACCGGCCGCGCTTCGTCGCCGTCCACGCCGGTCGGGTCGTGCCGACCGAATCGGTCGTCCTGGCGCTGCTGCCCAGGCTGGTGGCCGGTGTCGAGCTGGAGGAATCGGGCTGCTTCCGGGTCACTCGCTCGGGCGGGGCGGTGGTGCGCCTCGAGGTCGAGCAGCGCACCACGGCGGAGATGACCGACCTGCTGGGCGCCAGGTTTGCAGTGCCGGATTCGCGCATTTTCCGGGTGCGCTCGCCGCTGGCCATGGGTGCTCCGATGGCCGAACTGCCCGCGGAGGGGCTGCCGTGACCTTGCAGGCCGGGCCGCCGCGGGCGGCCGAGCAACCCGAGTCGGAGTGGTACCGCCGCGGGGCGGGTGATGTTGCGGCGGCGCTCGGCGTCGATCCCGGCCGTGGGCTGTCGGCCGGACGCGCCGCGGAGCTGCTCCGGCGGGACGGCCCGAACGCGATGCCCGAGGAGCGGCCGCGACCCGGGTGGCTGCGCTTCCTCGACCAGTACCGCAGCTACATGCAGATCATCCTCGTCGCCGCGGCCGCGGTGTCACTCGCCATCAAGGAGTGGAGCACCGCGGTTCTGCTGCTCGTGATCACGCTCGTGAACGCGGCGGTCGGGCTGCGGCAGGAGGGCAAGGCGGAGAGCGCCATGAACGCCCTCAAGTCGATGATGAAGGCGACCGCGCGGGTGCGGCGCGACGGCGCCGAGTCGGAAATCGCCGCGCAAGAGGTCGTCGTCGGCGACATCGTGCTGCTCGCCGCGGGCGGCCAGGTGCCCGCCGACGGCCGCATCATCGAGGCCAGTGCCCTGCAGATCGACGAGTCCGCACTCACCGGCGAGAGCACCCCTGCAGCGAAGCAGGCGACCCCGCTCGCTGCCTCGGGCCTCTCGCCGGGCGACCAGGTCGACATGGCCTTCATGAACACGCCGGTGACGCACGGCAGCGGGATCATGATCGTCACCGGTACCGGCGCCAACACCGAGCTGGGCAAGATCTCCGGCTTGTTGTCGGCGTCGGCCAAGGAGAAGTCGCCGCTGACGAAGGAGCTCAACACTTTAACGTTGTGGATCGCCGGCGCCGCGGGCCTGACCATGGTGGTGATGTTCGCGCTCGGACGCAGCCGCGGCGTGGCCTTCGACGCGCTGTTCACCAGTGCGGTGACCCTGGCCATCGCGGCGATGCCCGAGGCGCTGCCGACCGTCGTCCAGGTCATCCTCTCTCTGGGCAGCGTCGAGCTCGCGAAGCGGCACGCGATCGTTCGGGAGCTCCCGGCTGTCGAAACGCTGGGGTACACGTCTGCGATCTGCTCCGACAAGACCGGCACGCTGACGATGAACCAGATGACCGCGGTCGAGGTGGTTGACGGATCCGATCGGTGGGCCGTGTCGGGAACCGGCTACGACCTCGAGGGCAAGATTCAGCACACCGCGGGCAGCGCGAGGTCGGTGGAACCAGCGATCCTGCCGTACCTGCTGGCCAACGACGCCAAGCTCCGCGACGGGCAGGTGGTCGGCGACCCGACCGAGGGTGCCCTGCTCGTGCTCGGGCACAAGGCAGGCGTGGACATCGATGCCACCCGCGACGCGTTCCCGCGGCTCGCGACCTTGCCGTTCGACCCGACGTACAAGCTGATGGCCACATTCCACACGGCGACCGACGAGGCCGGGCACGCGGTGGTGCGGTGCTTCGTGAAAGGCGCCGCGCCGGCCGTGCTGGGCCGGGTGACCACGCTGCAGGCCGCCGCAGGCCTCGTGCCGTTCGACAGCAAGCAGAAGGTGCGCGCCGAGGCCGAGATCCGCCGGATGGAAAGTGACGGGCATCGGGTGATGGCGGCGGCCGTCGTCGATCTCGACCCGAGCAGCTTCTCGCCCACGGCGGATTTGCTGGCGTGCGTCACCGGGCTCACCCTGACGAGCCTGGTCGCGATGGTCGACCCGCCGCGGCCGGAGTCCCGGGACGCTGTCGCTGCCGCTCAGGCGGCCCATGTCCGGGTGCGCATGGTCACCGGCGACGATGTCGTCACGGGTGCGGCCATCGCGCACCAGCTCGGTATTCCCGGCGAGTCCATGCTCGGGTCGGAGTTCGCCGCGATGAGCGAGCAGGAGCGACTCGGCCGCATCGACGACATCGGCGTGCTCGGCCGGGTCGCGCCGGAGCACAAGGTGCTGCTCGTCGACACACTGAAGAAGCACGGTGACGTGACGGCCATGACCGGCGACGGGGTGAACGACGCGCCCGCCATCAAGACCGCCGACATCGGCATCGCGATGGGCACCGGGACGGATGTGGCGAAGACGTCGTCGCGGATGATCCTCTCCGACGACAACTTCGCGACGATCGTCTACGCCGTCGAACAGGGGCGCAAGATCTACGACAACCTGACGAAGTACGTGCGCTTCGTGCTCGTGCTGCTCGTCGTGTTCGTACTGACCTTCCTCGGTGCGTCGCTGTTCAACATGCTCGGCGGCGAGCCGTTCAATCCCGCACAGGTGCTGTGGATCCACTTCGTCGTCAACGCTTCGTTCGGGTTCGCCCTCGGCTTCGATCGGGAGACGCCCGGCCTCATGGCGCAACGTCCGCGCACCCGGGGTGAAACGGTGCTCACACCCCCGAACCTGATCACTGTCGGGCTGAGCGGTCTCGTCATCACCTGCGGCCTGCTGCTGGTCCTGGAGTTCGGCAAGAACCGCTTCGGCAGCGCCGACGTCGGTCAGTCGATCGCCTTCGTCGCCTTCGCGCTGTGCCTGATCGTGGCCGCGCTGGAGTGCCGCAGCCTGACCGGGTCGATCCTGACGACCGAGACGTTCGACAGCACCCACATGACGCGCACGGTCATCGCACAGTTCGCGCTCGCCGTGCTGACGACCCAGATGGACGCCTTCAACCGGATCCTCGGGACCACCTCGTTGAACCTGCGCCAGTTCGAGTGGGCACTGCTGCCCGCGGTCGGTTTGTTGGTGTTGTGGGAGTTGGGGAAGTTCGTCGCCCGCCGGCGCAGCGGGCAACCTGCCGCGGTCGGCACGGTTTCATCCGGCACGGACGAGGAACTTCGGGGCGCTACGGCCCAGTCTTGAGACAAACGGTACTTCGTATAGGAGGCCCCGAAATGGGCACCGCAGCAAGCAGCTACCCGTTCCTCGACGCAATGTGGACCATGATCGTGTTCTTCGGCTGGGTCCTGTGGATCTGGCTGTTGATCACCGTGTACATGGACCTGTTCCGCCGCCGCGACATCGGCGGCTGGGGCAAGACCGGCTGGATCATCTTCACCATCTTGCTGCCGTTCATCGGCGTGTTCGTCTACCTCATCGCGGAGGGGCGCGCGATGGAGTCCCGGCGGCGTGAGGACGCGCGTGCGGCGCAGGCCGAGATGGACTCCTACGTGCGCTCGGTCGCCAAGACGGGCGGCAGCGCCGACCAGATCGCCCAGGCCAAGCAGCTGCTCGACACCGGCGCCATCACCCCGGACGAGTACCAGGCGCTGAAGCAGAAGGCGCTCGCCGCCTGATCGCGCGCTGAAAGACCCGGCCGCGGGACGCGTGAATGAGCACCGCACGCGCCCCGCGGCCGCACACGTTCCGGGGACTGGCGCTTGCGCGGCGCGCGTGGCCGCAGATCGAGCGGGCCGCCCCCGGCATCGCGCTGCTGCGCCACTATCCCCGCAAATGGCTGCGCCGGGACCTGGTGGCCGGTCTGGTGCTGTCCACCCTGCTCGTGCCCCAGGGGATGGCCTACGCCCAGCTGGCCGGGCTACCACCGGTTACGGGTCTGTACACCACGATCGCCTGCCTGGTCGGCTACGCGCTGACCGGCCCGTCCCGGATCCTGGTACTCGGGCCCGATTCCGCCGTTTCGCCGATGATCCTCGCGGCGATCACCCCGCTGCTCGGCGCGACGAAGGACTCGGCGACGGCGATCGCGCTCGCCGGGATGCTGGCGGTCCTCGTCGGGCTGATCGAGATCGGGCTCGGCGTCGCCAAGCTGGGTTTCGTCGCCGACCTGCTGTCCAAAGAGGTCAAGGTCGGCTACATGAACGGCCTGGCGGTCGTCATCATCGTCGGGCAGCTGCCCAAACTGTGCGGCTTCTCGACCGACGCCAGCGGCTTCGTGAACGAGCTGCGGGCCTTCTTCTCCTCGCTGGACGAGACCGTTCCCGCGACCCTCGTCGTCGGCCTGAGTTGCCTGCTGCTGCTGTGGGGACTGCCCTACATCGCCCGCGCCGTTCCGGCCATACTCGTGGTGATCGCGGGAGCGACGGTGGTGTCGGCGGTGCTCGACCTGTCGTCGCACGGCGTGGCGACCGTGGGCGCATTGCCCCAGGGGCTCCCGCGACCGACCGTGCCGTGGACGTCGCTCGGCGACGTGGGCCCGCTGTTCGCCGCGGCGGTCGGCATCACGCTCGTCTCGCTCACCGACACGATCGCGACGTCGGCGAGCTTCGCGGCCCGGCACAGAGAGACGGTGAGCCCGGATCGCGAGATGATCGGCGTCGGCATCTCGAACGTCGCGGCTGGCTTCTTCCGGGGGTTCGCGATCTCGAGCAGTGCTTCGCGCACCGCGGTGGCGGAGAAGTCGAAGGCCAAGAGCCAGCTCACCGGGCTCGTCGGCGCCGGCGCGGTGGTCGTGCTGCTGCTGTTCTTCAACTCGCTGCTCGCCGCCCTGCCGGACACCGCGCTCGCTGCGGTGGTCATCGTCGCCGCGGTGTCGCTGGTCGACCTGAACGCCCTCGTGCGGTACTGGCACGTCCGCCGTAGCGCGGTGCTCATCTCGCTCAGCGCCTCGCTGGGCGTGATCCTGCTCGGCGTGCTGCCCGGCATCCTGTTCGCGATCGCGCTGTCGATCCTGCTGTTCTTCCGGAGCAACTGGTGGCCGCACGGCGAGGTGCTCGGGCGGCGGCACGACGGGGATTGGCACGCCCTCGACGACGACCACGACACCGAACAGCAGTCGGGAGTCGTGGTGTTCCGCTGGGAGGCGCCGCTGTTCTTCGCCAACAGCGGCATCTTCGCGCGCCAGATCTGGTCGCTCGTCCAGCAGCAGGAGCCGCGGTGGATCGTGCTGCAGTGCCAGGCGATCACCGACATCGACGTCACCGCCGCGGACATGCTTGGCCAGCTCGACGACGAGCTGAACGCGCGCGGGATCCACATCGCCTTCGTCGAGCTGCGCACCCGTCTGCATCGCCAGGTCGGGCGCTACGGCCTGCTGGGCCGCTCGCTCGACCGCGAACACTTCTACGCATCCGTCGACCAGGCGCTGGCCCACATCTCATCGGCGCCGGCGGCCACGCCCGGGTTGGGATCCAGCGCCCGAGGCGAGGCGCGGCCGTCATAGCCGGCCGAACGCGGCTTGCACCAATTGGGCCGAGTCGACACGCGGGGCAGCCGCGCGCACGCCCGGACGGTGACGCGGCACGCGCACGCGCAGCGCGCCCGGCCGCAGGGTGCAGCACACCGGAGTGCGCAGCAGCACCGCCTCGCCGTCGATCCCGACAGGGATCTCGTCGGCGTCGGAGTCGATGACGACCCGCTGCGCGGTGCGGATCCGCACCGATGGCCCCCGCGCGCCGCGCAGCAACGCCGCCGCCTCCACGGCGTTCGAGACGCGGACCGCGATGACACCGAGCGTGCCGCCGTCCAGGCGCGGGCGCCGCCCGAGCCCGGCGATGTCGCCGAGCTCGTACGGGTTGTTGCTCACCAGCACCGCCTGCGGCGCCTCGATCGTGTAGTCGTCGTCGATGTGGACGACGAGGCGGGGCCCGCGGTTCCCGGTGAGCAGGTCGGGCAGCATCTGCAGCGTGGTGCCGCGCTTGTCGTCGCGGTACGCGGGACTCTGCACCACCTCGGCGTAGGCGCCGAACGAGGCGTTGTTCACGAAGGTCCGCCCGTTGATGTCGCCGAGATCCAGGCGCATTTCGACACCGTCGCGCAGGGCATCGAGCCCGGTGTCCGGCCGCTCCCGGTCGAGCCCGAGATCCATCGCGAAGTGGTTCCGGGTCCCGGCGGAGATCACCAGGAACGGCAAGTCGTGCGCGGCGGCGATGCCCGCGACGAGCGCCTGGGTGCCGTCCCCGCCGGCCACGCCCAGCAGGTCGGCCCCCTCGGCGACTGCGCGCCGTGCCAGCGCCGCCACGTCGACCGTTCCGGGACCTTCGAGAAGCGCGACCTGCGCGCCGAGGGCGCGGGCCGCGGTGTCGAGGTCGTAGCGGGCGACTTTGCCTCCGCCCGATCGCGGATTCATGACGATGAACGGGCGCCGCGGTGGCGGGGTCGGGTACTCGACGGGGCCGCGCGCCGGACGTGCCTTCGTGAGCGCGGCGCGCCCTGCAGCCATGCCGAGGGCGAGCAGGGCGGCGAGCGTCACGACGACCCAGAGCACGTGATGCCAGATGAACACCGCGAGGAGCCCGAGTGGCGCGGCGACGAACAGTGCGGCGCCGAGCGCGCGGACGAAGCCGCGGCGACTCAGGTACCACCAGCCGCCGGCCAACGCGGCGGCAAGACAGAGCAGCGCCCACAGCAGGGCACCCAACGCGAGCAGACCCCCGGCCAGCACCACAGCGGCGACGGCCGCGGCGCAGAGCAGCGCCAGTCGGGACAACCACTTCGCCGCCCTCGGCGATCCAGCAGGTCTAGCCATGGGAACCTCCAGTGGGGCGTGCGGTCTCCCGGCGGTTACCAGCCTGACCGGCCACCGGCCCGTCCGGCATCGCCCACCCCGGACGATGTCGCTGGGTGCCGCGCTCATCCCGTCCGGATGAGGCAGCCTCGTCGCGCGCCTCGGAGCATCGACATCGATATGGACGCCTTCGCAAGCATCGCCATTGCCCTCGGGGCAGCAGCAGCTACAGCGCTGTTCCTGGCACTGATCAGCTGGCTGCGCGCCGTGCGGGACCCGACGAGCTTCCGCTGCCGCGTGGGGCGCTTCCGCCGCCACCATTGGCGACGCAACGGCGACGTGCGCTGGAGCCTGCTGTGTACCCATGCCCGCTGGGTCGGCGACGTGCTCCTCGTGCAGACGGGACTCCTGCGGATGCGGGTTCAGGCCAGCCGGGTCGTGCTGCCCCCCGGGGCGCGCGTGCACAGGGAGCCGGCAGAGGTCGTCCGCCGGCTCGGATCTCGTCCGGAAAGCCTGTGGGTCGAGACCGAGGAAGGTTCCGCGTTCGGGCTCGCTGTGTCGCGTTCGGATCGGATGATGCTCGTCGGGCCTTTCCTCGCTGCGGCGATTCCGGGGCTTCCGGCGGCGCCGCGCGAGGACCGTCGGTCCGGGCGGTAGCAGGTACCGATCGAGGAGGTTGCCGTGCTTGTTGCAGATTCGAGCTATCCGCTGGCGAACATCCTGTGGACGATGTTCGTCTTCTTCGGATGGGTGCTGTTCATCTGGCTGCTCGTGCTCGTGTACACGGACCTGTTCCGTCGCGAGGACATCGGCGGCTGGGGCAAGTTCGGTTGGGTGCTGCTCACCCTGCTCCTGCCCTTCATCGGAGTATTTGTCTATCTCATCGCGCAGGGACACAAGATCCAGGAGCGCGCCGCCGTGCGGGCCGCGCAGCAGCGCCGCAGCGCCGACGAGTACATCCGATCGGTAGCCGAGAGTGCCGGCCGCGAGGACGGCGCGGCCGAGCTGACCAAGGCCCGCGAGCTGCTGGATCAGGGAGCGATCACGCAGAGCGAGTACGAGACGATGAAGCGCAAGGCGGTCACCGGCTGACCGTGGGTTCGTGCGGTGCCCAGTCGTACACGACGTAAGTGCCCACGAGGATGTCCTGCAGTGACCGGTTGGTCGCACTGAACGCCACCCAGATCAGGCCGGCCGGGAACACGACATACGCCCCGGCGCGCAGGAACGAGCGACGCAGACGTGGCTTGTTCCCGCCGCGGTCGACGACCCGCAGCCCCATCAACGAACAACCGTACGTCCGCCCGGTGCCGCTCCAGCCCTGAGTCAGGTAGGCCAGCGCGACAAGGCCGGTGAGCGGGATGAGTACCCAGTTCGGCAACGTGCTCGGCTTGAACGTTCCGGGCGACACCGCGAACACGAGGGCTACGAAGGCGAGGTAGATCCCGGTCACGATCAGGGCGACGACGAGCACGTCGAGGAATGCCGCGGCGACCCTGCTGACCAACCCGGCGCGACGGCCTTGAAACGTTCTCGGATCCCGACGTCCGAGGTCGTCCGAAGCGCTGTCAACGGCCCGCATCGCGACCGCCGTCGGACGCGGCCGGTAGCGACGGAGGGACGCGCGCGTCGGTGCGGCGGCGCAGCTTCAGCCGGCTCATGAGCTCGTTCAAGCGTTCGTCGGCCGCCGCACTCTGCAACCGGATCCCGGTCACGCTCTCCGAGGCCATGCTGGTCGTCGACCCGCGGATGATCCCGGGAAGGTCGATCTCGTCGACGATCATCTGTGCGATGCCCACCAGGTCGATGCGCGCGATGATCGCATCGATGTCGACGCGGGCGGCCACTGGATCCGGGTCGACGGCGTCGACCACCCGGGCGACGTCGACGCGCTCGAGCACGATCCGGGTGAGATCCAGCCGGTCGAGGACGACGTCGACCGTCCGCCTCACCACGTGCGTGGCGAGGCGGTCCAGCAGTCGCACCGGCAGGATCACTTCCCGCCTCTGCGGGCATCCGCCTTGCCGGCGGCCGCGGCCCGCTCGGCCGCGAAGGGATCCGCCGGCACGCCGTGTGCGGCTTGCAGCTCCAGATCCGCCTTCGCGACCAGCAGGTCGTGTTTGGCCTGTTCGCTGACCAGCGGGTACTGCGGATCGAGGTCCACCAGGGTGTGGACGAGCACCGCGGCTGCCGCGATCCGCATGAACCACTTGCGGTCGGCCGGGATGACGTACCACGGCGCGCTCTTCGTGCTCGTGTGCGAAAGCATCTCGGAGAAGGCCTTCTGGTACTCATCCCAGTGCCGGCGCTCGGCGACGTCGTTCGCGGAGAACTTCCAGTTCTTCTCGGTCAGATCGATACGGCGCAGGAACCGGCGGCGCTGCTCCTCCTTGGACAGGTTGAGGAACAGTTTCACAACCCGGATGCCGTTGTCGGTCAGGTACTTCTCGAAGTTGTTGATCTCTGCGAAGCGGCGCTTCCAGACGTCGGGTCCCTTCGCGTCGTCGGGCAGTTTCTGCCGAGTGAGGTTCTCGGGATGGACGCGGACGACGAGCACCTCTTCGTAGTAGGAGCGGTTGAAGATGCAGATCTGGCCGCGCGAGGGCAGCCGCTGCATGTAGCGCCATAGGTAGTCGTGGTCGAGTTCCTCGTCGCTCGGCACCTTGAAGCTGTGCACCGCGACGCCCTGCGGGTTGACCCCGGACATGACATGGCGGATGGTGCCGTCTTTACCTGCCGCGTCGAGTGCTTGCAGGACGACGAGGACCCCGTAGGTGTCCTGCGCGGCGAGCCGATCCTGGTACTGCGCGAGCAGCGAGATGCCCTCCTCGAGCAAGTCGACGCTTCGCTTCTTGGTCAACCCCTCGATCTTGTACCTGGGGTCGAAGTCGTGCGCCAGCCGAACCCGGCGGCCCGGCTCGACGCGCAGCGGCTCGATCAGGTGCGCGATGCGGTGCTGCCGCTTCGGCTCGAGCAACGGTGTCCGGCGTGCGCCGTCTGCGTCATCCATGACCCCAGCGTGGTGTCGCCCGCTTCGCGGCACATCACCCGTGACGAATGAGCCCGCCGCTCATCCGCGCCGGACGAGGCCGGTGCCGGGACGGCCGCTGATACTCGACCTGAGGTTCAGTCAGGAACCTGGAGGTTGCCATCATGACCATGAACCCGACCGCCGCCGAAATGCAGACGGCAAGCAAGGACGTCCCGTTCCAGCCCGAGCCGCGGTACACGTCAGGTGGGAGCGCCTGGCGCGGCTGGATCGTGTTCGCCGGCGTGATGCTCATGCTGGTGGGCAGCTTCCAGCTCATCGCCGGGCTCGTGGCCCTCTTCGAGGACCAGTACTACCTCGTCGGCCAGAACGGCCTGGTCGTCCACGTCAACTACACCGCTTGGGGCTGGATCCACATCGGGCTCGCGGTGATTAACATGCTGGCCGGTTTCGGGCTGTTCACCGGCAAGACGTGGGCGCGCGTGTGGGCGGTTATCGTTGCTGGACTCAGCGCGATCGTCAACCTCGGCTTCACCAGCGCCTACCCGATCTGGGTGATCATGATGGTCACCCTGGACGTCATCGTCATGTACGCCCTGCTCGCGCACTGGGATGAGATGAAAGAAGCGCGATGAGTCGTTGAGCACTGCGCGGCGCCGGCGGGAAATGCTCGCTCCGGCGCCGCGCAATGTCGCCACGGGCCGTGGACTCGTCGGCGGACTTGTCGGCGTCGGCTCGACGTCAGGACGTCCGTGAAACGTCAGGACGTCCGTGAAACGTCAGGCCAGTACCCCGAGCTCCCGCGCCCGACGGATTGCCTCGTTGCGCCGGGAGACGGCCAGCTTGCGCAGGATGTTGCGAACGTGCGTGCGGACCGTGTTGACGGACACGAACATGGCGCCCGCGATTTCCTCTGTCGTGAGCAGTTCCGCGAGGTGACCCAGGACCTCGAGTTCCTTGTGGGTCAGCTGTTCCACCATCACCGGCTCAGGGGGAGCGTCGGGGAGCGCATGGCGGCGCCCGTCGCGAGCGGTGATCACGTCCTCGCTCTCGCCCAGGAGCCAGCGGTGCTGCACCGCTAGGTCGCGCCGGCCCCGGAGCAGACGCCGCACGTCGGCCGGCGCTTCCCGGAACGGCCGTCGCAGCTGTTCAGGAGCGGCCAGCCGGAGCGAGTGATTCAACGCTTCGGCGGCCTGTTGCGCCTCGCCGCGGCGCAGGCGGCGGTAGGACTCCAGTAGCCATCTGTCGACCTGGATGGGCAGGATCGTCGAGGTGCCCTTGGGGTTCGGAACCGGCCGGTCCAGATCCTTGCCCTTCGTCAACCGCGCCTGCGCCCGGGCCAGCAGCGCCTCCTCGCGCGCCGGGCTGGACAGGCTCATGGGGAGTTGGTCGGACGGCGGCTCGTCGCTGTGTGCCAGCTCAGCCGCCGCGGCGTCGGCCGTGAGCCTGTCGAGCAGCCAGGACGGCCCGTCCGGGTAGGACTTCAGCGCGTCGTCGAGCACGTCGCGAGCCTTCTGGAGGTCGCCGTGCGCGCGGCGCAGCCGGGCGTCGACGAGCGCGAGTGCGAGCTGCGGCACGGCGTCGTCCGGAGCCGTCCGGCACTCGGTGGCGGCCACGACGTGGCGGTGGGCGGCGGCGAGGTCGTACGACTCCAATGCCACCCAGGCGGCGGCGACCTCTGCGGACGCCGAGCACCGGCTGGGAGCCAGCCCGGCCTCCTGCTGCACGAGCTGTGCGCGTTCGGCGTACTGCGCCGCCTTGCGATAGCGCCCGACCCAGGCGGCGAGCAGCGCAAGACGTCCGTGCCAGTCGGCGCAGGCACGCTCGAAACCCGGTCGTCGGCCGCCCCTGACGGCGGCGGTGTAACAGGTTGCTGCTTCGGCAAGGTTCCCGGTGCGCGCGAACGCCGCGGCCTTGGCGGCCTCGAGCATCGCGGCGAACTCCCGATGCGCCCCCGCGCGGCCGTCCGGCAACGTCTCGAGCAGCCGCCTGGCCCGATCTGCCACGTGGCTCACCGCATCGACGTCCCCGCCTGTCCCTGCGAGCATGGTCTCGAGGAAGGCAGCTGAGACGTTTCCCGCCGCCCAGCCGCCGGCAGCCAGTTCGCCGGCGGCGTCCTGCACGTGGTGTGTCGCCGTGTGCCTGTCGCCAGCGGCGAGGGCGAGGGCCGCGCGGATCAGAGCGGCCGCCGGTCCGCCCGCCGCGTCCGGCATCGGCTCGAACAGCCGGCTCACGGCGTCGCCTGCCCCCTCGGCCACGATCCGCGCGACGGCGAGGTCGTCGACGAGATACCGGGCTGCGGTCTCCCACTCGCCCGCGGCGACGGCGTGGCGCGTCGCCTCCTCGACGTCTTTCACCGAGGCGAACCAACTCGCGGCAGCCTTGTGCAGCCGAGGCAGGTCGGCGGGGCACTCGAAGGCCAGCTGCGCGTACAGCAGGTCGCGGAACAGCGGGTGGTACCGGTAGGCGCCGCCGGTGTCCGGCACCGGCTCGACGAACGCGTTTCCGCGCGCCAGGAACGTCAAGGCCCGCGGGGCGTGCGGGCCGGCCAGCGCCTCGGCGAGCCCCGGGTGGAGCACCTCCACGACGCTCGTCTCGAGCAGGAGCCGCCGCGCCGGCGGAGCCTGCGCGTCGAGCACCTCGCTCATGAGGTACTCGGCGACCGTTCCGGATGCGCCGCTCAAATTCCGCGCCGCGACTGACGGATCGGCGCAGTTCGCCAATGTCATCGAGGCCAACTGGAGTCCGGCGGCCCAGCCGCGAGTCCGGTCGCACACGATGTCGAGGGCTGCGCCGGGCAGCCGCACACCGCGGCGTGCCAGCAGCACTTCCGTCTCTGCGCGGGTGAAGGCCAGGTCCGCCCACCGGATCTCGACCATCGTGTCCTCGAGCCGGTAAAGATGCAGCGGCAACAGCGGGTCCGCTCGAACGAGCACGATCAACCGCAGGCCCCCCTGGCTGGCGGAGAGCAGGTGATGAACGGCATCCGCCGCCGGCTCGGACAGGTCGACGTCGCAGTCGAGGACGACGGTGACGGGCTCCGGCAGTGACGCGATATGCCGGGCCAGGCTGTTGAGCTGGGTCACGGTAGGCGTCGTCCGTCGTGGTGCCCAGCTCTCGGCAGGAAGACCGCTGCGTCGCAGCGCTTCGACGAGCAGCGACCACAGCGCGTCGCAGCCGCCGGCTGCCTCGCTCAAGCTCACCCACGCCAGCGGGCCGGGAGCGCGGTTGGCCGCGACCCAGGAGGCCACCGCCAGCGTCTTGCCGGTCCCGGCCGGAGCGCTGACCAAGGTCAGGGGGCCACGCACGCCGCGGTCGAGGGCGGCGAACAGGCGCGGGCGGGGAACGAAGCTCGCAGGCAGCGTCGGAACGCCCAGACCGAACACCGGTGGCCGGTCGGAAGGCTTCGAACGTCGGACATCGTGCGTCGTCGCGTGATATGAGGCAGTCACCTGGGGTTCCCGATGTGGATGTTGTTCAACAGGACGGTCTGGTCGTGGCTGCGCGTCGTACGCCCTCCCTGGCGAATTCACCCTCTCCCGCCGGCGTCTGCAGGGCACAGTGGCCAACGGCCCCAGAAACGTCGGGCAGCTGGGACCACCGCACGGGACGGGCCGGAGGTCCTGCACGGCGACGTCGGGTGCTCATCCGTACCGGACGACGCGATCGGGTGCGGCGCGAGGAGATGCTCGAACGACCACGACCACCCACGGCACGCAGAGGCACCCATGTCGAGGATCGCTTTCGAGATTCGTGTTCGCGGGATCGTGGATGCGCAACAGTTCGCCGACCTGCAGGAACTCGCCATGACGACCATGCCGGCGAGTACGACGATGATCGGTGAGGCCGCGGATCAGGCTGCTCTGGTGGGCTTGCTCGCGCGGTTGCGCGCTCACGGGCTTGTGGTCACCGAAGTGCATCGCCTGGATCCGGCACCGCCACGCGCCGACTGAGCAGGCTGAGCCGGCCGCGGCTGGCCGCGCCGCTCAGCGATCGTCGGAATCGAGCGCGGGACTCCGGATCTCGCTCCGCGTGTTTGGCTCGCCCCCGCTCTCGCGAGCCGTTCGCAGCGATTCGCGGCGGCGCTGCACGGCGCCGAACAACGCCCGTCCGATCAGTCCGATGAGCACGAGATCGAGCACGATCTGCGCGGTGACCGCCGCCCGGGCGGGTTCCGAGCGGGCCACGATGTCCCCGTATCCGACGGTGGAGAACGTCGTCAGCGTGAAGTACAGCGCGTCGAGCCGCGAGAGGTGCTCGTTGAAGCTCGTCGCGAGTTCACGCGACATGACGTAGTAGGTCGACGCGAACGGCAACAGCAGCAGCGGAATCGTCACCGCGACCGCTTCGATCGCGCGGAACTCCGGATACGCGGACCGCGCGATGTTCCGGAATTCCCACACGGTCACCGCGACGAGCGCGATGAACATCCCGACCAACTGCACGAGTACGCCGGTGTGCAGGGCCTCACCGAACGGTGCGAAGACGTAGAGCAGCGAGAGCACGACGAACACGGCAGACGCGCGTAGCGCCGACAACCACGCCTGGTGCCGCATCTCATGCCGCTGCGCGGGCGTGGTGCCTCGCATGCTTGCCAGCGTGGTCGGGAGCGCCCGCGATGTCGTCATCCGGCCCGGATGAAGCGGGCTCACCCCGCCTGGACGAGGGAAACACGGGGCGATTCCCGGACGATGACACGTGATGACGACGACGCAGTCCGCACGATCGCTGGTGCTGCCGCTCGCACTCGCGCAGTTCATCGCGAGCTACGCCGGCACCAACATGAACGTGGCGATCAGCACGATCGCCTCGGATCTCGGCTGTTCGGTGTCTGGGATCCAGACGACCATCACGCTGTTCACCCTCACCATGGCGGCGTTGATGATTCCCGGGAGCAAGCTCACAGACATCTGGGGGCGCAAGCGCTGCTTCGTCCTCGGGCTGACCATCTACGGCACCGGGGCGTTGCTGGCCTCGACCGCTCAGGGCCTGCCGCTGCTGGTCCTCTCCTACTCGCTGCTGGAGGGCGTCGGCTCGGCGCTCATGATCCCGCCGATCTACATCCTCATCACCGTCGCGTTCACGCAGATGACGACCCGAGCGAAGTACTTCGGGGTGGTCAGCGGGGCGGGCGGTCTCGGTGCCGCTGCGGGCCCGCTGATCGGCGGGCTCATCACCAGTGGCATCAGCTGGCGGGCGTCGTTCGTCGTCCAGTTCCTCGTCGTCGCGACGATCGTGCTGCTGGCCCAGCACATCGTCGAACCCCCGCAGCCGGCACGGCGCCCGCATTTCGACCTGGTCGGCGCGGTGCTGTCGGCGGCCGGGCTGTTCTTCGTCGTGTTCGGCGTGCTGCAGTCGGCGACCTTCGGGTGGACGTCGTCCCGCCAGGCGGTGACGATCGGCGGGACCGAGATCCTGCCGAAGGGTTCGATCTCGCCGGTCTGGATCCTGCTCGCCATCGGCGTCGTCATTCTCGCGTGGTGCATGCTGCACCTGCACTCGATGGAGCGGGCCGGCAAGGAGCCGCTGTTCTCGCTCCGGCTGTTCCGCAACCGCACCTCGAACCTCGGACTCGTCACCCAGACTGCCCAATGGCTCGTGCTGCAGGGCTCGTTCTTCGTGATCTCCGTCTTCCTGCAGGACGTCCGCCACTTCAACGCCATCGAGACGGGCCTGACGCTCACCCCCGCCACCCTCGGCATCCTCGCCGCGTCGGCAGCGGCACAGCGGATGGCGCAGCGGCGTCCGCAGGCGGTGCTCGTTCGCGGCGGCTTCGTGCTCACGGTTCTCGGGATCGCGCTGCTGCTCGCGCTGGTCCGGGTGAACAGCAGCGTCTGGACGTTCGTTCCCGGGCTGCTGCTCGCCGGCATCGGACTCGGCGTGATGCTGACCGCGTCGGTGAACGTGGTGCAGTCGAGCTTTTCGGACGAGCAGCAGGGTGACATCTCCGGCATCTCGCGCAGCGTGTCGAACCTCGGCTCGTCGCTGGGCGTGGCGCTGGCCGGCTCGATCCTCGTGGCGAAGGTCGTGCCGGGCAACACGGAGTACATAGCCGCCATGACCGTGCTCGGGGGGGTGGCCCTCATCGGGCTCGCCGCCGCGATGTTCATCCGAAAGGTCCGTCCGGCTACGGCGCAACCGGGCGCCGCCCGCACCCACGAGGAGGCGCGATGACCACGCTGACCGTTCGTGAGTTCCCGGCCGCCGAGGTCTGCGCGACGTGAGCTCGCTCTACGAGATGTCCATCCGCGGTCTTCTGCCCGCGGAGGTTATGGACGACCTTCCCGATGCCCGGCGGGTCGAGCACCCTACGGAGACGCTGCTCGTCACCGAGCCGCTGGATCCCGATGCCGTGCTCGCTCTGGTGAGGCGCCTGACGGATCTCGGACTGGAACTCGAGGAAGTGCGCCGACTGGAGGACCCGCATGCGGCGGGGGGTGCGCCGGACGAGCCGGACGAGGGGGAACGGGCCCGTGGCGGCGCAGCCTGAGCACCGCGAACTCGCGGTCTACGCCATCCGGGTGCGCGGGCGTCTCGGGCACCTGCTGCTTTCGCGACTGCCGTGCCGGACGGCCACGACCGTGGAACCGAGGTCGGTGCTGCTCACGCGCGCCGGCGCCACGGATCTCGTCGAGCTGGTGCGCAGACTCGCGCGGTCGGGCGTCCAAATCGAGTGGATCAGGGAACGGGCGGACCCCACGAGCTAGGGAACGGACGGACCCATCGAGCTAGCTGTGTGCGTGCCGGTGCGGACGTGCGGCGAGCCCGATCCGCCAGAGCCAGAACTCGTACACCGCGAGCAGCGCGAGAATCACGATGAGGCCGACCCACGACAGCCCGAACGCGAGCAGCAGCACGAGCGCCAACCCGGCGCCTGCGATCCGCAGGGCGTCGAGGTGCGCGGGAATCCAGTCGCTGCCGGCCGCCCCTCGCGCGTGGCCGAGCCCGACGCGGGTCCACGCGACCACGTTGCCGCCCAGATCCCGGCTCCGGGCCCGCAGGGCCACCGCCCAGCGGTACGGCCCGGTGATCGCGGCGACGACGAGAACGGCGAGAGCCAGCCACAACACCCAGAGGCTGACGTCGAAGAACCCGTGCAGGACCTGCTGCATGATCGCGCTGCGGGCGTCCTTGTTCTCCGGCTTGCCCGTCGCGATGACGGTGTTCTCGAGCCAGATGACCGCGCGACGTACGACGACCATGCCGAGCATCACGCCGACGGTCATCTGCATCAGCGTGCGGCGCCGCCGGCGGCTCAGCCACAGCGCGAGTGCAGCCAGCAGCGGCGTGGCGATGAGCAACGCGACGACGAGATGCTTGAACAGCCGCACGGCGTGTTGAGCCTGGGTGAGCTTGGCCGCGGGGAACAACGGGATCTGGCCGCAGGTCTTCGGCAACGGCCGGTTCAACGCCGCGGAGATCTTCTCGCACGCGACGCTGGGCAGCTCGTTGCCGGTGATGCGGGGGAGTGTGACGTCCTTGCCGACGATGTCCGATGCCCGCGCCTGCACGGCGGCGAGCACATTGTTGAGCAGCGGCACGAGATTGAGCACGACCTGCCCGTCGGTCGTCTGTAGCGCCGCAGCCTGGCCGTTCAGCACCTTGAGCAGCGCTTCGTGGGCGACCCGGTTCGCGGTCGTCCAGATCTGCGTGAAGGCCGGGCTGGCGAGGGCGTTGGCTGCCTGGTCCCGGACGAAACCCTCGACGCCGTTGGTGATGGGCCCGGCGAGGAACGCGGCCCTCGGCGGCAGCGCGTCGGCGATGATCGGTTCCGGGTTCAGTGCCGTGAACAGCTGATCGGTGGCGGTGCGGGCGACCGCCTCGGTGACCGCAGGGTTGCTGGCGAGCGGCGCCACGGTGGCGAGGTATCCGTTGGTGTTCAGCACGGTGTGCCGCACCCAGGTGATGGTGGCGGTGACCGGCACCAGGATGGCGACGAGCACCACCAGCACGGCGACGCTCACCCGCCGGGTGGCGCCACCGATCTTCCGGCGCCGGTCCTGGCGTGACAGCTTCGCCAGCGCGGCATCGCGCTCGGCCTTGACCCGGGCCAGTTCGGCTGCTGGGTCCCGGGTCCGATCGGGTTCGGTCCGGGCGTCGTGCGGGGCTGTCATGCCGCTCATGCTGGGCGGTTGCCTGGCGAGGACGCGTCACCCGCCGCGGACGAGGTCAGCCGAATTCGACGCCGGGCGCGTCGGTCGAGATTCGGGTGCCGGCCCGGCCGTCGAGCATGGCGCCGATGTCCTCGAGCGATCCGATCGCCGCGGGCTTGCCGGTGCTGCGGGCGAAGTCGGCCGCGGCGAGGACCTTCGGCAGCATCGAACCGGCGGCGAATTCGGCGCGGAAGCCGCCGAGCAGGGCGTCCGGATGCGTGCGCCGGATCGGGCGTTGCCGTGCCGTCCGGTACCCCACATAGGCGGCCTCGGCGTCGGTCGCCAGGATCAGCATGTCGGCGCCGATGTCGCGGGCGAGCAGTGCGCTGGCCAGGTCCTTGTCGATGACCGCCTCGACGCCTACCAGCGCGTGGTCACGCCGGTAGGCGGTGGGGATGCCGCCGCCACCTGCACAGATCACCACGCAGCCCTGCTCGAGCAGCCAGGTGACCGGCCGGTGCTCGATGATCCGGAGCGGGGCGGGGGAGGGCACGACCCGGCGCATACCGTCGCCGTCCGGCTTGAACGTCCAGCCTCGTTCGTCGGCGAGCTTCTCAGCCTCCGCGGCGGTGTACGTCGGCCCGATCGGCTTCGTGGGATCGGCGAAGGCCGGGTCGTCAGGCGCGACCTCGACCATGGTGAGCAGGCACGCGAGCGGTTTCTCGGGCGGGAGGCGGTTGCCCAGTTCCTGCTCGACGAGGTAGCCGATCATTCCCTGCGTCTCGGCGCCGAGCACGTCCAGGGGCGAGCCCGGAACCTGCCCGTAAGCGGCTTCCTCGAGCGCTAGCAGGCCGATCTGCGGGCCGTTGCCGTGCGAGATGGCGAGCTCGTGGTGGGCAGCCAGCGGCGCGAGCCGGTCGCAGGCGATCTGCACGTTGTGCCGCTGATTGTCGACGGTCATCGGCTCGGCACGGCGGAGCAGCGCATTGCCGCCGAGGGCGACGACCAATCGCATTGCGACCTCCTGCGGGCGCGGTCACCTCGTTGCCAACTATCAGGTGCCATGGTGCCGCGAGACAGGGCCCAAAGGGGCGTAGGCCGTCGATGACCTGCGGCCCTGGCGAGTCAGCGCTTCGAACAGCCACGCTGTGCACGTTCACACGGAAAAGGGGGCGAGGTGCCCGTACCCGTCGAGCGCGAAGTCAAGCTCGCGGCGCCCGAGAGCTTCGCGCTGCCGGCGATGCGCGGGATCGGTGGGCTTCATGACGGCCCTGTCGAACACCTCGACCTCGATGCTGTCTACTTCGACACCGCGGATCTCGCCTTGGCCAGAGCCGGCGTGACACTGCGGCACCGCACCGGCGAGTCCGGCCCACCGTGGACGCTGAAGCTGCCCAGCGGGCACAACGGCGCGACGATCATTCGGCACGAACTGCGTTTCGACGGCGCCGCCCACGCGATTCCCGCCGAAGTGCGGGATGTGCTTCGCGGGTATCTACGCGCTCGCGATCTGCGGCCGATCGCCCGGCTGCACACCGACCGGACCTCGGTGCCACTGTTCGACGACCGCGGTGCGCTTGCCGCAACCGTCGTGGACGACCGGGTGACCGCCTTCGACGGCGACCGGCGCACGACCACCTTCCACGAGGTCGAGTTCGAACTCGCCGACGGACTGCGGGGCGCCCGGCGCCTGCAGAAGGAAGCCGTGGCCCGACTGGTCGCTGCGGGGTGTCGTGCCGAGCCGGCACAGCCGAAGGTGGTGCGAGTCGTCGGGGACGCCGCCCGCGCCCCCGCCGAACTCGCCCCGCCGCGGCTCGCCCAGAAACCGGCGCTCGGCGAGCTGATCCGGTTCGTGTTCACCGTTTCGGCCGAGCGCATGATCCGTGCCGACCCCGGAGTCCGCCTCGGCGAGGATCCGGAGGAGGTGCACCAGTTCCGCGTCGCGGCCCGCACGCTGCGCTCGGATCTGAAGACGTTCGGACCCGCGCTGGAACCCGAGTGGGCGTCCCGACTGCGTGCGGAGCTGGGCTGGCTGGGCGGTGAGGTCGGCCGGGTACGCGATCTGGACGTGCTCGGCGAGCGGCTGCAGGGACGGCTGGCCCGACTCGCGCCGGACGACGCCGCGACGGGAAAGGTGTTGCTGGAGCGCGCGGCCCGGCAGCGGGCCGCCGCGCGAGCAGCGATGCTGGACGCGTTGCGGAGCGAGCGGTACCTCGCGTTGCTCGGTGTAGTGGTGGCAGCAGCGCACGCGCCCGCCTTCCGTACCGGCGACTCCGCGCCCGGTGAGCAGCAGCGCGCCCGCCCCGTCGTGCGGCGGGCGGCGCGTCGGCAGTTGCGCCGGCTCGACGCGGCCGTGGACCACCTCGGTGCGGCGCCGTCCGACGCTGACCTGCACCGCATCAGGATCCAGGCCAAGCGCACCCGGTACGCCATGGACGCGGCGCGCCCGGTCGTCGGCCGGCCGGCCGCTACGCACGCTGCAGCCATCGCGAAACTGCAGGATGTGCTCGGTGACCTGCACGACGCCGTTGTCGCCGAGCAGTGGCTGCGCGAGGCGGCCGGCGAGCAACCCGAGTGTGCCGTCGTCGCCGGTGAGCTGGTGGCCGCCGAGCGCGCGGAGCAGACCCGGCTCCGGGGCAAGTGGCGAGGCACCTGGAAGGCGGCGGCGAAGCGCAAGCTGGCTTCCTGGCTGCATTGACCCGGATCGCGTATTCGCGACGGCGTGCAACGAACCGGTGACAACCGCGCGTCTGGGATCATGCAGGACCTTGGGCACTTCAGGGGCGCCGGGGCCTGCCTCACGCTGGCTGATGACCTGTGAACCGGAGGCTTCCATGTCCCAACTCACCCGACCCGCACGCCGCGTCACGGCGTTGCTGGGCACTGCGGCGGCGGTGGCCGCACTCGCCATCGCCGTACCCGCCGAGGGCCACGCCGCCCCGGCGGTGCCCTCGGCTACCACACACCCCAACTGCCCGAGACCGCTACCGCTGCGCCAGGTACACCAGGGCACGCGGGCCACCGGCTGGACGACGAGCCACGGCACCACCCCGCGACCGTTCTCCGTGCGGGTGCTCGGCGTGCTCAAGGACGGCATCTCGCCCGGCATCGACCTCATCGCCATCCGGATCAACTCACCGGCGATCAAGCGCGCCGGCGGCACGTGGGCGGGCATGTCCGGCTCGCCGATCTACGCCCGCAACGGGCGGCTGCTCGGAGCGTTGTCCTACAGCTTCTCCTTCGGCCCATCGCACACCGCAGGTGTGACTCCGGCCGGCGCCATGTACAAGTTGTTCGGGTTCGGGCACCGCAGCGCGCCCGCGGCCGCACTTCCCGCCCACGTCAGCCTCTCGCCGCAGTTGCGCGACCGGCTGGTCGCCGCGGGCGACGCAACACCGTCACAAGCCGCAGCGGGCATGTCACCGATCCCGACGCCGATCAGCGTGTCCGGCGTGCCCGCCGACCAACTCGACCGGATACACAAGCAGGTCGACAAGCTCGTCGCCGGGCCGTTCATGCTCGAGTCCGGCACCGGCGTGGCAGCCACCGCCAAGGCGTCGCCGAAGCGGATACGACCGGGTGCGCCGTTCGCCTCCGCGATCTCGAGCGGCGACATCACCTTCGCCGGTATCGGCACTACGACAGCCGTCTGCCACGGCCAGGCCCTCGCCTTCGGCCACCCGATGCTCTCTGCCGGGCCGACGTCGATGACCGCGCACGCCGCGCGCGTGCTCTACATCCAGCCCGAGACGTTCGGGGGCCCGTTCGTGATGGCCAATGTCGGCGGCCGGGTCGGCATGGTGAACCAGGACCGCACGGTTGGCCTGCGTGCGCGGCTCGGACGCGCGCCGGCACATCCGACCCGCATCGTCACCCACACCTCCGCTTCCACGGGGCTGCATCGCACCGGACGCACGGTTGCCACCATCAAGGACTGGCTGCCCGACGTGGCGGCGAACGCCGTGTACGGCAGCCTGATCTCGACGCTGCAGAAGGACGGCAGCGGCTCGGCGGCGATCTCGTACACCATCACCGGGCGGCGCCTGGGTGGCGCGCCGTTCGTCCTGCACCGCAGCGACCGCCTGGCCGATCGGTTCGACATCGCGTTCGCGGCCGGAGACATCATCTACGGCACGGTGAGCCGGATCGTCTACAACCGGTACCGCTCGGTGCGCATCACCGGCGTCTCGGTGACCACACACGCGGTCGACCGGTTCCGGCAGTGGACGGTCAAGGGTGCGCAGGTCCGGCGTGGGGGGCAATGGGTCGCGCTGCGCGGCGCGCACCTTCGGGTGCACCACGGCGCGACCCTGCGGTTGCGGGCGAAGCTGGTGCAGACCAACCAGATCGCGCCCTCGCGGTACGTGTCACTGGAACTGCACGTACCCGACTCGGCCCGCGGACACGGTGACCTGCAGGTTGTCGGCGGCGAGGAACTCAGCAGCAACCCGTCGGGGGCGCACTCGTTCACCGGTTTGCTCGCTCGGCTCCGGCACGCGCCGCACAACGCCAGCGTCGTCGCCTCGCTGAACCTTTTCTCGGGCAACCGGCACGGGCCGGCGAGCCGGCAGGCCGTTCGGCTCGGCCGCGCGGCCACGGGCGACGTATCCGGCCAGATCCGGGTGATCTAGCAGCTCGCGGGCGCGGCGCCCAGCGCACCACCGCCGGGCGGGTGACGTGGCTCACCCGCCCGGCTTCTGCCTGCGGCCTCTCGTGGGGGACAATTCGTCCGGCCGAGAGGGGGCTGCCAGGCGGATGGACAGCAAGACGCTGATCGATCTGATCACGATCCCGCTGTTCACCGGGGTGATCGGCTACATCACCAACTGGACGGGCGTACTGATGCTCTTCCGGCCGCTGCGCTTCTACGGCGTCCGGGTGCCCGGACTGCGCATCCTCTTCCCGCTGCTCCCGCGCCGGGTCCAGGTGCTCCCGCTCATCCGTTACGACGGCCGGGTCGGGTGGCAGGGCATCGTCCCGTCCCGCGCGGACAAGATGGCGAGCATCGCCGTCGACAAGGGTCTGAACAAGCTGGGCAGCATCTCCGACTTCTACCGGGAGCTGGAGCCGGACCGGATCGCCGAGCACCTCGCCGCGATCGCGCAGGGCGAGATCCGCGACGTCGTGGACCAGATCATGCGCCAGGAGAACCCGCAGCTGTGGCACGACCTGCCGCCGATCGTCAAGGAGGCCGTGTTCGCCCGGGTGCGCAGCCAGTTGCCCGGCATCGTCCGCAACATCACCGCCGAGATCGGCGAGAACGTCGACCAGCTCATCGACGCCAAGCTGATGGTGATCAAGTACTTCGTGGCGCACCCGGAGCTGCTCAACGAGCTGTTCCTGATCATGGGCCGCAAGGAGCTGCGGTTCATGCAGAACTTCGGCTTCTACTTCGGCCTGCCCATGGGATTCGTGCTCTTCGGCATCCTGCAGGTGTTCCCGCACTGGTACGTCCTGCCCATCGGCGGAATCATCATCGGCTGGGTGGTCAACTACATCGGCATCGAGATGATCTTCGCGCCGATCCACCCCACCCGGTGGGTGCCGTGGCGCCAGGGGCTGCTGATCAAGCGGCAGCCCGAGGTCACCGAGCTGTACGCGCAGATGGTGGCCGACAAAGTGATCACCCTGCAGAACATCGGCAACGAGTTGCTGACCGGGCCGCGTAGCGATCGGGTTCTGCATCTGCTCGAGAACTCGCTGCGGCCGGCCGTCGACAAGGCGGTGGGCCCGGCCCGGGCGGCGGTGCGGGTCGCGATCGGGAGCAGAGAATACGACCAGATCCGCGCGTCGGTGGCCTTCGAGGCCGCGGGGTTCGCGCCGATCGCGTTCAACGACGCGGAGTTCGGCAAGCGGCAGTCCGGCAAGATCCGCAGGTTCATCGCCGAACAGATGAGCCGCATGAACGCCGACGACTTCGTCGAGATGCTGCGGTCGGCGATCAAACAGGACGAATGGTTACTGTTCTTCCACGGCGGTGCGCTCGGCCTGTTCGCCGGCCTCCTTCACCTCGCGATCTTCGGAGTCTGACCAGCCCATGACCGGTCCCACCCACGGCGGCGAGCCCGAGATCACGCCTGCGCAGCCGGCGGCGGAGCCCGACTCCGCGGTGATCCGCCGCCCCCGCCCGGGCTCGGCGGCGCGGACCCGACCCGCGGGGGAGTCGGCGCTCGCCCGCCGGCGGCCCAGCCCGGTGCCGCTCGCGCTGCGGGCCGGGCCGAATCTCGCCCGGGTTGCGGTGGTCTCGGCGTGGCGGTTGATGAGTTGGTCGGCCGGCGCGACCGCGGCCGGGGCGAACTACGTCGCCCGGAGGGCGCTCGACGGTGAGTCGGCGGCGTCGATCCTGCAGGACGCGGCGGGTGACCTGCGCAACGTCGCCTGGCGGGCGCTCGGGCTGCGCGAGGAGCTGCTCGGCCCGTCCGAGGTGGAACGCGCTGCCACGCCGCAGGGCCAGACCCCGCAGGAATTGCAGCGGCGCGGCACCGATCTGCTGCGCCGCTCCAACGACATCCACGTGGTCGAGGACACCCACCCGGCGTTCTCCCGCATCCTCACCGAGATCACCCCGGACGAAGCCCGCATCCTGCGCTACCTGTACCTGGAGGGGCCGCAGCCTTCGATCGACGTGCGCACCTTCCGTCCGTTCGGCATCGGATCGGTACTCATCGCCGGTGGGCTGAACATGATCGCCGAGCACGCCGGGTGCCGCAACGTCGAGCGCGCCCACCCGTACCTGACCAACCTCTCCCGGCTGGGGCTGATCGAGTTCTCGAAGGAGCAGGTGAGCAACCCGTCGCGCTACCAGGTCATCGAGGCGCAGCCGAAGGTCACCGAGGCGCTCAAGCGCGCCGGACGGATGCCGCGCACGGTGCACCGCAGCATCCATCTGAACTCCTTCGGTGAGGAGTTCGTGCGCACCTGCCTGCCGCTCAACGGCCGGGTGATCCCGCAACGCAACCGGGTGCTGGAGCAGGGGGACGACACTCCCTGACCGGCGTCAGCCGCTGCGCCGGCCCTGCTGCCAGTCGTCGAAGCGGATGCGCTTCAGCGTGATCACCTCGCCGAGCAGGGACCACTCGGAACGGCCCAGCCGCGCCAGCGGTGCGAGCGCCTCGGCGTCGGGCATGCCGTCGTCGGCGAGCACCGACGCGTGCGCAGCGACGTGCACGATCTCGCCGAACACCATCACGCACTTGCCGACCTCGTACTCCCCGCTCACCCGGCACTCGAACGCGACCGGAGCCGAGCGCACCCGCGGCGGCCGGACGACCGCGCTCGGTTCGCGATCCAGGGCGGCTGCGTCGAACTCGCTGTGGTCCTGCGGGAAGTTGGTCGCGGTGTCGTTCATGGCGTGCAGCAGTTCCGCCGTCCCGACGTTGAGGACGAACTCGCCCAGCGCACGCGCGTTTGCCAGCGTGTCCTTGTGGCCGACCGAGGTGAAGCACAAGGTCGGCGGGTCGATGCCGGCGACCGTGGTGAACGAGTGGGGGGCGAGGTTGTCGACCCCGCTCGCCGACGTCGTCGACACCCAGGCGATCGCCCGCGGAATGAGGGATGCGGTCAGCCACGGGTAGATCCCACCCTCGGCGTCGGCGGGGTCGAATTCGACACGGTCGCTTCCGCTGCGCATGCTCCCAGCCAACCAGAGGGGCGACGATCACCGGATGGCCGGGCAGGTGCCGCGCCGCGACCGGCGATTCAGCTGTGGCAGGGCCGCGGCGGCCATAGGGTGGCCGGATGAGCCTGGTCTGGGAGCAGATCGTCGTCGACTCGCGCGATCCGAGCGCGCTGGGACGCTGGTGGGCCGACGTCCTCGGTTGGGTGGTCGTGAACGACGCGGCGGACGAATTCGAGATCCGCCCGACGCCTGAGCAGCTTCCCGGCCTGCTGTTCGTGCCGGTGCCGGAGGCGAAGCAGGTCAAGAACCGGCTGCATGTCGACCTGCGTCCGGACGATCAGCATGCCGAGGTCGAACGCTTCCTGCAGGCGGGTGCCCGACGATCGGACGTCGGCCAGGGTTCGACGTCGTGGGTTGTCCTCGAGGATCCCGAAGGCAACGAGTTCTGCATCCTCGGTGCTGCGGCGGGCCAGTGAAGCGCGTGCCGCGAGCCTGACGGGCAGCTCTCAGCGAAGCGGCCGGCTGAAGGGCTGGCCGTCGTGCAGGTCGGCGGTGTCGATGACGTGCAGCACCGCGTTGATCAACGCGAGGTGGGTGAACGCCTGCGGGAAGTTGCCCAGGTGCGCGCCGCTGTGCGAGTCGATCTCTTCGGCGTAGAGCTCCAGCGGGCCGGCGAGCGAGAGCAGTTTCGCGCACAGGCGCCGGGCCCGGGTGTACTGGCCGATCTCGCACAGCGCCGACACCAGCCAGAAGGAGCAGATCGTGAAGGAGCCCTCGGCACCGAAGAAGCCGTCGTCGGTCTGGTCGACCCGGTAACGCATCACCATGCCGTGCTCGGTCAACTCGTCGGCGATGGCGTTGACCGTGTTGACGATGCGCTCGTCGTCGGGCTCCAGGAACCGCACCAGCGGAGCCAGCAGCAGCGACGCGTCGAGCGCGGTGGTGTCGTAGTGCTGCACCAGCACCCCGCGGTCGTCGACGCCGTGTTCGAGGATGTCCGCCTTGATCTCGGCCGCGGCCAGCTCCCATTCGGCGGCAGCCGCGTCCTGCCCGATGACCGCCGCGAGTTTCGCGCCGCGGTCGGCGGCGACCCAGCACATGATCTTCGACGAGGTGAAGTGCTGCAGCGGGCCGCGCACCTCCCAGATGCCGGCGTCCGGCTCGCGCCAGTGCTTCAGGGCGGCCTGCACCTGCTTGGTGAGTATGGGCCAGATCCGGCTGTCCACGTGGTCGACGGCTTTGCTGTGCAGGTACACCGAGTCGAGCAGGGCGCCCCACACGTCGTGCTGTTGCTGCTTGCTCGCGGCGTTGCCGATGCGGACCGGCCGCGAGTCGGCGTAGCCGGGCAGGTGGTCCAGCTCGCGCTCGGGGAGGTCGCGTTCGCCGCCGATGCCGTACATGATCTGCAGGTCGTCGTCGCGCTCGGCGATGTCGGCGATGAAGGAGAAGAAGTCCAGCGCTTCCCAGTCGTAGCCGAGTGAGTACATGCCCCAGAGGGCGAACGTCGCGTCGCGGATCCAGCTGAAGCGGTAGTCGTAGTTGCGCGGCCCGCCGAGCGTCTCGGGCAGCGACGTCGTCGCGGCGGCGCAGATCGCGCCGGTGGGGGAGTAGGTCAGCCCCTTGAGGGTGAGCGCGCTCCGTTGCAGGTAGCTCCGCCAGGGGTGGTCGGGGAACCGGCCGCGCGCCAACCAGTGCTGCCAGTGGTGGGCCGTCCACACCAGGCGGCGATACGCGTCGTCGTAGGTCGTCGGCGGCTCCTTGCGTCCCCACGAGAGCGCGACGAACCGGAAGTCGCCCTCTTTGAGCAGGGTGCGGGCGACGGCGCGGCTGCCCTCGAAACCCAGCCGCATGTCGGTGGTCAGGGCGAGTTCGAGATCCCACCCGTCGGCGGTGCCGCGGCCCTGGTGATAGAACTTGTCGGTGTAGCCCCAGTGCAGCTGGGCGCGGCCGTAGTCCGGCACCGGCTCGCACTCGACCACGGTCTGCACCTCGCCCTTCACGCACCTGATCGTGCGCAGCAGGATGTGCTCGGCCTCGTAGTCGGTCGGCGTACGCCGCTGCGACTTGGAGAACTCCGTCTCGTGCCGCCACGGGCCGAGCAGCAGCGCGTCGCGGACGATGATCCAACCGGTGTCGGTGCCCCAGCTCGTCTCGAGCACCATCGTGCCGGGCAGGTAGCGGCGCGCGGCGGGAACCGACACGTCGCTCGGCGCGACGCGGAACGTGCCGGCGTGCTGGCCGAGCACGGCGCCGAACACGCTCGGCGCATCCATCCTGGGCAGGCACATCCAGTCGACGGATCCCCCCGGCGCCACCAGTGCGGTGACCTCGCCGTCGGAGAGGAAGCCGTAGTCGCCGATGGGTACGGTGCGCGGGCCCAGCCCGTCTGCGCCGCGCACGTAGGCGGATGCGGCTCCGGTCGTCTCCATCAATGCCTCGCTCTCATCAACGCAGGATCCCGCCGTTGGCCACCGAGCTCAACTCCCGATCCGCGACCGGCACCCGCCGGCGGACGGCGCGTAGCCGCAGCGCTGCGGCCTCGCCGCCCCGCTCGACGGCGAAGGCGACGGCGAGCACCGCGACCGCGACCACGCCGTCGGTCCAGAAGTGGTTGGCGGTCGCAACCACCACGATCACCGTCAGAACGAAGTGCACGGGGCCCAGCCAGCGGCCCGGCCCGTGCCCGATGGGCCACACCGCCCAGGCGACCAGCGCCGCCCAGGCGACGTGCACCGACGGCATGGCCGAGAGCTGGTCTGCGCCGAAGCCGAGCGCGTACACCGACTGGCCGTATTCGCGGGCGGTGTCGGTGAATCCGGGCAACAGGCGCGGCGGCGCCACCGGCAGCATCTGGATGAGCAGGCACAGGAACGTGGTCAGCGCCAGCACCCGCCGCACCGGCCGGTACCGGTCCCGATGCCGGAAGAACAGCCACAGCAGCAGGACGAAGACGGCGGTGAAGTGCATGGTCGCGTAGTAGACGTTGGCCGCCTGGGCCACCACCGGGCTCGCCGTGACGACGTGCTGGACGGCGGCCTCGGGCGGCAGATGCAGGGCGCGTTCGGTGCGTTCGATCCACCGGGCGCGGGCGAACGCGCCGTCGGTGCCGACGACGGCAACGCTGCCGGCGAGCTGCCACAGCGAGTAGAGCCCCGCGACGATCGCCGCTTCCCGCGCCAGCAGCGCGACGGTTCGCCACCGCCGGGTGCGCGCGGCGTACAGCGCCGCGGACAGCACGGCGAGCACCGCGGTCACCACTGCGGCCTGCTGCCAGGAGAGTGCGGCATTCGGCACGTCGACCACTATGCCGCCGGCAGGCCACCATCCGGGACTTGGCCTGGTCTCCCACTCCCGTGTCGGGAATGCCGCGTTGTCGGTGCGGCGCTCTACCGTCTGTTCGGCACGGGCCGGGACGAGCCACCGCGAAGGGAGCCGATGGTGCGGCGCAGCTGGGTGCTGTTCGCAGCGATGTGCGTGATCTGGGGCGTGCCCTACCTGCTGATCCGCATCGCGGTTCGCGATCTCGAGCCGGGCACGCTGGTCTTCGCCCGGACGGCGATCGGCGGTCTCGTGCTGCTGCCCTTCGCCCTGCGCAGCGGCGGGTTCGGCCCGGTCCTGCGTCGCTGGCGTCCGTTGGTGGCCTTCACTGTGCTCGAGCTGGCGGTGCCGTGGCTGCTGCTCTCGGACGCCGAGCGCACCCTGTCGAGTTCGTTCACCGGAATGCTGGTCGCCGCCGTACCGCTCGTCGGAGTCGTGGTGGCGCAGCTGCTGCGCTCGGACGATCGCGGCGGCGGTCCCCTGCGCTATGTCGGCCTGCTGCTCGGCATCGTCGGCGTGGCGATGCTCCTGGGGCTCGACTTCGGTGACGTGCACGCCGGCGCGGTGGTCGAGATGGGGATCGTGGCCATCGGGTATGCCGTGGCGCCGGTGGTCATGGCGCGGCGGCTTGCCGATCTGCCCAGCATCCCGGTGGTGGCCGCGTCGCTGCTGCTCGCCGCGCTCGGGTACCTGCCGTATGCAGTACTGCGGCCCCCGCACGACGTGTCCGCCGAGGTTGCGTGGTCGGTCATCGGGCTGGCACTGATCTGCACCGCGCTCGCATTCATCGTCTTCTTCGCGCTCATCGGCGCGATCGGCCCGTCGCGGGCCACGGTGATCACCTACGTCAACCCGGCCGTTGCGTTGCTGCTCGGCGTGACGCTGCTCGGTGAGCGGGTGACCGCCGGCATGGCCGTCGGGTTCCCGCTGATCCTCATCGGCTCGGTGCTGGCTGCGCGCACCGGTGCCGCCCGCCGCCGGGCAGCTCCGGCGGCCGAATGCGCCTCGCCGGAAGCGAACGTCGCCGAGCTGGCGGCGGAGGGGTCAGTCGATGCGGACGTCGCCGCCGGGGGTGCTGAAGGTCGCGGCCACGACGCCGCTGTCACCTCCGGACGGGGAGAGCCACTCGACCTCGATCCCATCCAGCGGCTGGCGTGAGGGCGTCCCGAGGTACTCGTCGACGGCCCGCTCGTCGCCGGCGATCTCCAGGCTGCGCAGCGCGATCGCCGAGCCGCCGTTCGCCGGATGGTGCTGGTCGTCGGTCTCCCACTGCACGAAGAACGGCAGCTGCGGGTCCTCGGTCACGTCGTTGATGCCGATCTGGCGCCAGCGCAGATCGAACCCGTCCGGACGGCGGCGATGCCCGGCGGCGGCGGGACGGTGCAGCCGCGCCTCGATGGCTGCGATGTCGTCGACTCTGATCGCCCACGCCAGCCACCCGCCGCCGGCCTCGGCACGCGCACGCACCGCGCGCCCGAACGGCGCCCGGTCGGCCGCCGGGTGATCGAGCGCGGCGACCACCTCGAGATAGCAGCCCTCGGCGAGGGCGAGCACGAAGTTGCGGGTGCCGAACGACGGGTGCAACCCGCCGTCGGAGAACGCCGCACCGAGGTGGCTGCCGAGCCGCTGCACACACGCAGCGAGCCCCTCGTCGCCCGCGACGTAGCTGAGGTGATCCAGTCGCATGCCCGCCATGGTGGCCCACCTCCGAACCTGGCGTTCAGTTGGCCCCGGGACTTGCGGGCGGAGGGGGAGTGGTACAAGCGACGGCTGCCGCCGGGGACGTGCGAAGTGGTGCGGGCGTGTCCGCCGACAGTGCCTCGCGCCCGATCCAGCGAAGGCCAAGATCCCCTGCGTACTTCCCGGTAGATCACCGGTTTACCGGGAAGTACGCACCACATGATGTACGGCGGGCTGCCCCGGCCCGCGTGCGGATCAGCGCCGCGTGCGCTCGGCGATCAGTGTCTGTAGCGCCGGCCACGCGGCCGCGAACCCGCGGTGCAGCGACAGGTCCGCGACGTCGTCCATGCGCCACCACTGCACTGCCGTGCTCTCCGCATTGACCGGGCGCACTCGCAGGCTGGGCTCGGCGACGGCCACGATGGTCGTGTAGGACCACCCGCCGTGCTCGTCGACCCACTCGCCGAAGGGGTCGACGGCGGCCGGGTCGAGCGAGGTCTCCTCGGCGGCTTCGCGAAGTGCCGCGATCTCCGGCGATTCGTGGCTGTCGCGCGCCCCGCCCGGGACCGCCCAGGTGTCGCCTTCGTGCGTCCACGCGGCGCGGTGTTGCAGCAGCACCCGGGCGCCGTCGGTGACCAGCAGGCCGGCCGCACCGAAGCGCCCCCAGTGACGGTGGCCGAGGTCGCAGCGCACCCAGCCGTTTCCGTCGCCCACCACAGGTTCGTACCGCATCGCAGGATCGGGTGCCACCGTAGGCACCGTGGTCGATAGATGGCGCCGACCCGCCAGGTCGCCTCTCGGCGGAAGGCCGCTCGCAGCGGCAATTGTGGGACCGGGGGCCATGGATCGGGCCGACGCCGATGCCCACGGTACCTGCCGCTGGCGGGCGATGTGCAACTCCAGAAGGTCGTCCACAACGGGTCGTGTGAATCCTCACCGCCCGGCGACCGAGCCCGTATCGTGGACGGGTGCGCCGATGGAAGGAACACCCGTGAACGCGGGCCGGGAACCGCGGCCGCACAAGCCTGCCCTCTTCGCGGATCTCACCGACATGATCGACGCCGCGGGCGGCGCGTCCCCGCACTCGCGGGCCGAGCTGGCGGCGGCGACGGCCGAGGTCGTAGTCCGCGCCGGCCGTGAGCCCGGCGACGGCGACCGGTTCGTCGGGCTCGCCGACGACGTGGGCCTGGACACCCTCGCCGCGCTCTGGCGCGACGCCGACCCGGGCAGCCTGCCCGGCGCGCTGTGGGCGCTGTACCTGCTGCGCCAGTGGTGCCGCTCGGACGCCGTCGAGGTCACCCGGTTGTGGCGGGCAGGTGAGCCGCTCGCTCCTGCGGAGGCGGTGGTCGCCGGGGTGGCCGACTACGCCGACCCCGAGGCGATCCAACGCCTCGCCGACTCGGTGCTCGCCGGCGTCTATCAGGGCGACCTTGCCGTCGCGCTCGAGCGCGCCGCCGCATTCTTCCGGGTGATCGCTGCCGGCCGCCGCACGCTCGACAGCGGCGACCTGGCGGGTGCGGACGACGAGAGCGAGCTCGCAGACCGCAACGACCGCGCGGCGAGCGCGCTGAGCGCCGCCGCTGCCCGGTGGCGCGCCGGCACGCTGCACTGAGCCGCGCCAGCGCTCCTTCCGTCGAGGCGCGTCAGTCCCCGGCACTGAGCCGCGCCAGCACCCCTTCCATCGAGGCGCCTTAGCACGCCCTTCGGCCGATTTCCCCGCTGCTGTCCACAACGCCGCCGGGCGTCCCCAACCGCCCGCCGCCGGCGCCTGCCGGACCCCGTCCCGCGCAACGCTCAGCGCCATGACCGCCGAGAATTCGTTTCGCTCAGCCGACCCCGCGGGCGAGCCACTCCGATCGCGCATCACGGGGCCGATGGAACTGGCCCAGGGGATCCCCTACCTGCTCGGCTTTCACCCCCGCGAGAGCCTGGTCCTGGTGGGTACGGATTCCGGGCGGGTCGTCGTCACCGCGCGCCTCGACATCGCCGACGCGGCGGCGGCCCTTTCGCACACGCTGCAGGCCATGGCACGCGGCGGCGCCACCGAGGTGATCGCCGCGATCTACGCCGACGAATCCCATGGCTGCGAAGCGCGGCCCGCGGGCGCCCTGCCGATGACCGAACTCGCGGACGACGTGGCCACCGCAGCGGCCTGCTGCGGCTGCGACTTGCTCGACGTGCTGTTGGTGGCCGGTCGACGGTTGTGGAGCTACACGTGCAAGTCGGCGACCTGCTGCCCGCCGGAGGGATGGGTGCTCGACGACAGCGCGTCGCCCTTCGCCGCCGCGGCGACGTACGCGGGAATCGTGGCGCTGCCCGACAGGGACAGCCTGGCAGCACAGCTGCAGCCGCTGCCCGACGAGCGGCGCGCAGCGTTGCTGGAGCCGATCGAAGCGGCTGAAGATGCCCGGATGGACGCCGTCCTCGACGGGCGCGGCGACAAGCAGCACCGCTCGGTCAAGCGGGCGGTCTTCGCCGCGGCGCGCGCGGCCTCGGCGCCCCGCTGGGCGCCGCCGACCGACGCCGAGGCGGCGCGGTACGGCGCCGCGCTGGCCGAGCACAGGATGTTCGAGGCGGTATGGGCGGCCATCGACGCCGGCCGGCTCGACGGCCGGGAGTTGTGGCGCGACCTCGCTCGCCGCCTTCCGACACCGTACGACGCACCGCCGCTGTTCCTGTTCGCCTGGAACGTCTGGCGCAAGGGCGACGGCACGCTCGCCGGCATGGCCGCCGAACGCGCCCTGGCCAGCGATTCCGAGTTCTCCCCGGCCGATCTGCTGCTCGCGGCACTCTCGCACGGAGTGTCGCCGCACCGGCTGCCGCGGGTACGGCGCAGCGCATGACAACCCGCACCCCGCGCGGCGGGCCGCTACAGCGGCAGCGCGCCGGGGGCGACCGGCTGCGGCAGTTCCGAGAGCCCGGTGACGGCGGCGTCGACGGCCGCCGCGCAGGCCCGGCCTTCCGCAATCGCCCAGACGACCAACGACGCGCCCCGGCTGGCGTCGCCGCACGCATACACGCCGTCGACGCTGGTCTGCCACCGGTCGTCGATCGCGATCGTCGTCCGGCCCGCGTTCGTCTCGACGCCGAGCGCGGCGAGCAGCTCGGGGACGTCGGTGCCGACGAACCCGGCGGCGATCAGCACGAGATCGGCGGGCAACTCCTGCCGCGAGCCGGGGACCGGCCGGAACCGGCGCTCGCTACCCACCCGGAGGATCTCGACCTCCTCCACCAGCACCGCGCGGACGTGACCGGCCTCGTTGCCGAGGAAGCCGACGACCTCGCGCGACCATGCCTCGTGGGCACCCTCGTCGTGCGCCGGCGAGGTGCCCCGGCTGCTCGGCGCCGAGGGCCAGGACGGGTTGACCAGCCCGGTGCGGGCCTCGGGGCGGGGATTGTGGTCCAGCACGGTCACCGTGCGGGCGCCCTGCCGGTTGGCGGTGCCGAGGCAGTCGGCCGCGGTGTCCCCGCCGCCGATGATGACGACGTGCTTGTCGCGGGCGTCGATGGGCGGTGTCGCGAGGTCACCTGCTTGCACCCGATTGCCGAGCGGCAGGTAACTCATGGCCTGGTGCACGCCTTCCAGCTCGCGGCCCGGAGTGCTCAGCTCGCGCGGCGCGAGGGCGCCCACGGCGAGAACGACCGCGTCGAAGTCGGCCCGCAGCCGGGAGACGTCGGCCGGCCCGATCTCGGCGTTGACGCGGAACTGCGTGCCCTCGGCGCGCATCTGCGCGACCCGCCGGTCGATGACGTCCTTGGGCATCTTGAAGTCGGGGATTCCGTACCGCAGCAGGCCGCCGACCCGGTCGTCGCGCTCGAAGACGGTCACCGCATGCCCGGCGCGGGTGAGCTGCTGCGCCGCCGCCAGCCCGGCCGGGCCCGAACCGACCACGGCGACGCTCGCCCCGGTGCGCTCACGCGGCGGCTGCGGCGCGACCAGATCGGCGTCGAAGGCCCGCTCGACGATCGACAGCTCGATCTGCTTGATGGTGACGGGGTCGGTGTTGAGCGCCAGCACACACGCGGCCTCGCACGGTGCGGGGCAGATCCACCCGGTGAACTCCGGGAAGTTGTTGGTCGCGTGCAGACGTTCGCTGGCGCCGGCCCAGTCGCCGCGCGCCACGAACTCGTTCCACTCGGGGATCAGGTTGCCGAGCGGGCAGCCGCTGTGGCAGAACGCGACGCCGCAATCCATGCAGCGCGCCGCCTGCTGCTCCACGACCTCCGCCTTCGGGCGCAGGTAGATCGGCTGCCAGTCGCGCACCCGCTGCTCCGTCGGGCGCTTGGGAGTGTCGACGCGGGCGTACTTCAGAAATCCCTGCGGGTCGTAGGCCACCGAGACGGGTCCCTTCGAGAACGGGCGCGGACGGCGATAGCGGCGCTGATCGTCGGACGCGAGGCGTCGGTGGCTCGCAGGCGTCGAGTCTAG
>DASSEP010000050.1:0-7285 GCA_035695205.1 Jatrophihabitans sp.
CGGAGCGACACGAAGCGCGGACAACTGGCAAAGGGGTGGCGCGCTCAGCCCTTCTTCGACGCCGACGCCTTCGCTGACGGCCTCCGCTTGGTCGCAGACGTCGAGGCGGACGACGACGGCGCAGCGGACGAGGACGACGGAACCGGCGAGGACGGAGCTGACGAGGAAGACGACGGCGACGGGTTCGGCGCGGGGCCGTGCTTCAGCGCCTGCGCCACCGCCGCGTTGAACGCCTGCAACGTGGGTGCGATGGATTGCCCGTTCACCTTGATCGTCGGCGTGGCGTTGACGCCGACCTGCGAGGCCCGGTCGGTGATCGCCTGCACCAGTGCCTTGTGCCGCTCGGCGTGCACGCACCCGGCGAACGTCGAAAGGTTGCCGCCGGTGATGCCCACCTTCTGCGCGTAGCCGATCAGCTGCGCGTCGGTGCGTCCGTTCGTCCCCTCCACCGGCTGCACGTCCTTGCGGTAAAGGTAGTCGTGGTAGGCGACGAAGTCGTCCACCGAGATGTCCGACGCGCACAGCGCGGCGTTCGCCGCCCGCGAGGAATACCGGTTGCCGTTCGACGACGCGTCCAGGAACGCCAGCGAGTGGTAGTGCACCTGCGCCTTGTTCGCCCGCACGTCGGCTTCCACCGTCTTGCCGACGGTCAGCTCGAAGTCCTGGCAGTGCGGGCACTGGAAGTCCTCGTAGATGTCCACCGTCGCCGCGGCCGGCTTGCCGAAGGTGACGCCGTTGTCGACCGTCGCGTTCTGCGCGAACAGGCTGCCCTCGATCTTCGCCCGTCCCGCCTGCACGCCGATGCCGATGAACGACACCAGCACGACCACGCCGACCAGCGACGCGTTGATGTACAACGCACGGGAGCGGGCCTCCGAGCGCCGGGCCGCGATCATCGCCTCGTACTTGCGCCGGGCCGCCTCGTTGCGCATCCGCTTGGCCGACGGCGGAGCCACGTAGTCGTGGCGTCCGATGTACTCCTCGAGCGAGAGCCGGGTGAAGCTCCACACCGACAGGAACGCGGCGAGGATCAGCAGCCCGATGTCGCGCAGGATGTCCCACGTGTAGTTCGTGGCGCCGTTGGTCAGCCCGCCGCCGCCGAAGCAGCCGCACTCCAGCTGGATGCCGCGGATCGCCACCTCGATGATGCCGACGAGGAAGGCCACGAACAGCACCGCGGACGCGATCGCGGCGATGCGGGTCGCGATGCCGACGACAAGGAGGATGCCGATGCACAGCTCCAGCACCGGCAGCCCGTAGCCGATCGCCTTCGACAGCCACTCGGGCGTGACGTCGTAGGCCCGCACCGCCTGGGTGAAGGTACGCGGCGAGCCGAGCTTCGACAGAGCCGCCCAGATCCACACCGCGCCCAGGAACAGCCGGACCACGGTGCCCAGCCAGGGCCGGATAGATGTCCAAGTCACGAGGGACGATTGTGCCTCAGCGCGGCCAGGACTTGCTTTGCGCCACCAGCGGCAGGTCGTGTTCGATCTCCTGCTGCTCCTGCGGCGTGGCGCTGAAGGCCACCCGGGCGTAGTCGTCGGGGCCGTAGAGCAACAGCTCCGCCGAGTGCGTCGCCCCGCCGTCCTCGGCCACCGCGACGTGCGCGGCGGCCTGCGCGGCGTCGATCTGCGCCTGGCTGCCGCGCAACCCCACGAAGGTCGCCTGCGAGCCCGCGGCGAAGCTGCCCAGCCACCGTTGGATGACCGGTGCGGTGTCGCGCTTGATGTCGGTGGTCACGAACACGACATAGGTCCGTTTCGCGAGGTCCGCGGGGACCTTCTGCAACGCCAGCCGGACGTCGGCGAGCGTCGTCGGGCAGACGTCCGGGCAGTGTGTGTAGCCGAAGAACAGGAACGTGGGGTGGCCCGCGGTGGTCGCGCCGAAGGCGAACCGCTTGCCGCTGGTGTCGGTCAGGGTGAACGACGGACGCGGCTGCGGCGGGGTGAGCTCGATGCCGGCGTACTTCGACACGTTGGTCTGCTGCACGACCGCCGGGGCGCCGCTGGAGCCGCTGGACGAGCAGGCGGCCAGCCCGACCGCCAACACGAGGGCGAGCAGCGGCGCGAGCAGGGCGTGGCGTCGGCTCACGGGTAGGTCCCTTCGATCTAGGACGGCGGCTTGGCGCCGTACGGGATCACCTTCGCCACCACGTCCAGCGGGCCGGCACGGGCGAAGTCGACCTCCAGATTCACCTGCTCGCCAGCGGGGAGCTCGCCGAACAGGTGCTCGATCATCACGTGCACGCCACCGGGGGCCAGCACCAGCTTGCCGTGCGCGGGCACCGCCACGCCGTGCCGCACCAATTGCATGTGACCGCCGACATCCGTGTGCAGCGTCGCCGCAGCCCCGGCGCCGGCGAGCACGCGCACGATGCGGTCGACACGTCCGGTGGTGTTGTAGACGGTGAAATAGGCGGCGGCGACGTCGGCGTGCGGCGGGATCGGCGCCCGGACGTAGGCGTTGACGACGGTCACCGCGCCCGGCCCGGACGGACTCGCCGGCGCAGAGGCGGGCTCTGGCACCGCGGCACGGATCAGCCCGGCGGCGCCCACCGCGACGGCGAGCAGCCCGCCGGTGACGGCCGGCCAGGGCAGCCTCATGTGTCGCCGCCCGCCCGCGTCCGGGCCCGGGTGACGACCGCGAAGCCGAGCGCTGCCGCGGCAACCACCAGGGCGATCACCGCGAGCACGATCGCCCCGGTGTCGCTGGACGACGGCTGCGCCGACGCCGTCACCGGGGTCGAGTCGGCCGAAAGCTCGAGCACCGGCGCGGGATGCTCGGGCTGCGAGTGGCTACCCGGGGCGGGCACCTCGATCCAGCGCACGACGTCGCCGCTCGCGTAGGTCTGCACGGCTTTGAAGGTGAGGGTCGGGACGTCCGGCAGCTGGCCGGCGAGCACGGTGAACGACCCGTACTCCCCCGGGTGCAGTTCATGGCCCGGCGACGCCTTCCAGGTGATCTGCGAGACGGCGGTGCTGATCTCTCCGTCGTCGGTCCTGATCGGATGGGCGAGGTGCTTGCTCTGCTCCGTGTGCGTCCAGCCGGGCATCGGCGCGACGAGCACCGACGCGATCGGGTGGTCGAGGGGCAGCGCGACGGTGAACGCGACCGTGGGCGAGTTCTCCTCGACCGGGACGCGGAAGGTGATCTGCTGGTCGCTGCCGCCGGCCGTGGCGCCGGGCGCCGAGACGGTGACGTGCGCGGACGCCGGCCCGGCCAGCGCCAGCAGCGCCGCCAGGGCAGCGGCGGTGCCGAGAGCGAGGGTGCGCAGGCGTCGGGGCATCGGGTTGGACTCCTCAGTGCAGGTGCAGGGTGGCGTCGGTGGTGGTGGCATCCAGCGCAGACGTGGTGGCGACGAGGTCGATGCGCCAGTCGCCGGCGACCGGCAGGTTGGCCCGGCCGGTCCAGCTGCGCGCGCCGGTGGCATGCAGCTGGACGGGGATCGGCCCGAGCTGGGCCTGCTGCTGGGTGGCGGTCGCGGTGACACGCCGCGGCGCCGGGCCGCCCGCCTCGGTGACGGTGAGTGTCACCGGCCCGGCCACGCCGTGGCTCGAGGTGACGGTGAGGGTGCGCCCACTGCCCAGCGGAGCGGACACGGTGACCGGCTGCTGGTAGCGGGCAGTCAGCGCCTCGGCGCCGCGCGGCTCGGCGACCAGCACCGCGGTGAGCACCAGCACGATCAGCCCGATGCCGGTCTCGACGGCCACCGAGCGGCGCAGCCGTTCGGTGTCGAGCTGCTGGGCGAGCGCGTCCTCGTCGCCGTTCGCCTGGTCGTCCTCCTCCGCTGCCGCGTCGGTCATCGCGTAGGCGATGCGCGGCGCGGCGAAGCGGCGTTGCACGAGCGCCCGTGACAGGTTGCCGAGCGCGAGCAGCCCGGCGAACAGCGCGACCTTACCGAGCACCAGCAGCCCGTAGGTCGTCGTGAGGATCGCGTCCAGGCTGCCGATGCCGCGCCAGGCGGCGTACGTCCCGGTGATCGCCAGCGTCGTCACGCAGACGAACGCCGCCCGCGAGAACACCGGCAGCACCGCGCGCAGCTCGTCCGGCTCCCGGCGCGGCACGACCGCAACGGCGAGCAGGGCCAGCCCGCCCAGCCACGCCGACATGGCGAGCAGGTGCGCCATGTCCAGCCCGATCGACAGCCCGCTCGGCGGGGTCGTCGAGGGATGTCCGACAGCCGAGAACGTCCACGCCACTCCTATCGCCAGCGCGGCGGCGACCGCCTCCCAGCCCGCTGGCCGGGCGTCGGCCTGCAGCGAGCGGGCGAACAGCAGCGCGAGTAGGCCGAGCAACACCAGCCGGGCGCAGTGCAGCTGCCCGTAGTGGCTGTGCAGCGTGGTGTCGAGCAGCGTCCAGCTGGCGAGCTTCGCGAGGCCCGCGCCGTCGGCATAGGGACCCTGCAGCCACAGCTCGCCCGCCGCCCCCGCCACCGCGGCGACCCAGCCCGTCCAGATCAGCGCGCGGGCGCGCCGGTCGTCGCGTCCGGCCGGCCACACGGTGAGGACGAGCCAGGCCCCGCCGAGCAACGCGATGCCGCCGTAGGAGACCCAGCGGACGACGTCGAAGACGGCGCCGGTGACCGGGTTCGTCGCGCTGCCCGCGGCGGTCGATCCGGTCCCGCCGAGCAGCGGTCCGGAGCCGACGACGAAGCGGATCGTGCCGGCCACCGGGTGCGAGTCGGCGGACACGACCCGCCAGCTGGCGGTGTAGGTGCCGGCGCCGAGGCCGCTGCGCAGCTTGTCGACGACCTTGGTGGCGTCCCCGTGGGGGTGAAACGCCGGACCGGCGTCGACCCGTGCCCCGTGCTGATCGGTGACGTGCAGGTAGCCCACGCCGACCAGCCCTACCGGCTCGTCGAACTCGAGCGTGACGGCCGGTGGTGCGGCCGACAGGCGGGCGCCGTCCGCGGGGGTCGAGCCGAGCAGCGTCGCGTGCGCGCTCGCCGGACCGGCCAGCAACAGGGCAGTGCCGAGCAGCCCGGCCAGCAGCGCCAGCAGGGCCATCAAGCGATGGTTCATGCCACTCCTCGAAGGGGTGGCTTCTCGTCGCCGGAGTCGTCGCGGCGGTCGCGCCGGCTGCCGCCCGGCGGCAGGGCCCGCTCAGCGCGGTCCAGGGCGATCAGCAGCAGCAGCCCGACGAGTACGGCGGCATGGGTGGCCAGCCGACCGGCGGTCACCGCGCCGTCGGCGAGATCGCGCACCGAAAGTGCGCCGAGGACGAGCGTGAACGTCGCGAGCAGCGGGATCAGGCCGGACGCCCGGCGCGGCACCAGAGCGGCGGCGAGGAACGCCGCACCGATCGCGAGGTTCCAGGCGGCGTTCTCGTGCGCCCCGTGCGCCGACATCGCCATCGCCAGGCTGTCGCCGACGAGCGCGGGCAGCCCGACCGCCAGCTGGGCGAGCCCTGCGAGCACCAGCCCGGCGCGCAGCAGGTGCCGGCGACGCAATACGCGGCGGGCGGGCAGCGCGACACCCGACGTGATCGCGCCGGCGAGGTCGGGCACGGCCGTGACGTCCAGGCGGGCGAGCCGGGTCGTCCGGGCCGCCGCGGCGCTCCATCGGGCACAATCGGAGCACGAGGCCAGGTGCGTCTCCAGCGCCGTGGCGGACATGCCGATCGGCTCGCCGTCCAGGCGCGCGGAGACCGCCTCGCGGTACCGGTCACACCTCACGCACGAATTGGTCGCAGAGGGTGGGGTGGAAGTTCCCGCGGGTTTCGTACAGGGCTCTCGGACCCGACGGCAGGACGGGACGGCAGGACGGACGGCGTGGACGACTGGGACGAGATCACCACGGTCGCGCTGCGGGCGCGCCGTGGCGACGCGGCCGCGGCCGAGGCGTTCGTGCGGGCCACCCAAGCCGACGTGTGGCGGCTGTGCGCGCATCTGGGCAGCCCGGCCACCGCCGACGACCTGACCCAGGACACCTACGCCCGCGCGTTCGCGTCGCTGCACCGGTTTCTGGGCCGCTCGTCGGCGCGCACCTGGCTGCTGTCGATCGCCCGCCGGGTTTGTGCGGACGCGGTGCGCGGTGCGCAGCGGACGCGGCAGCTGCCGCAGCCCCAGGAGCGGCTCGGCCCGGACGTGGCGGACTCGGTGGCCGTCCGCGCGCTGATCGCAGGACTGGACCCGGATCGGCGCGAGGCGTTCGTCCTCACCCAGCTGCTGGGGTTGTCCTATGCGGAGGTCGCCGACGTCTGCTCGTGCCCGGTGGGGACGGTCCGTTCGCGGGTCGCGCGCGCCCGCGCCGACCTTGTGGACGCGCTCGGTGGTCCGGCCCGCACCGCCCAGACCGGCTAGGCGCTGGCGCGCTCTTCCGCGGTTGGCACCTCGGCCTGGCGCACCGCGCGAGTGACGAAGTGCTCGGCCACGAACGACATCGTCGGGATCGTCCCGGCGAGCATGACCAGCGCGAACCGCGGCAACGGCCAGCGCAGCCGCACCCCGAGCATCGCGGTCACGATCACGTAGATCAGGTACAGCCAGCCGTGCGCGACCCAGAGAATCCCCGTGCCCGGCTCCATGTGCAGGCTTGTCGTGTACTTCAGGATCAGCGCGATCGTGCCGGCCAGCAGCACGAAGCCGGTGACGAAGGCCATCACGCGGTAACGCAGCAGCGCGGCGGACGAACTGCGCACCCGCTCGGCAGCCACCGGCGGCTGGCGGAGCGAGAACCAGTTGAAGGACTCGCTCACCGCGAGGTGTCCTGCGCCGCCAGCTTGGCGAGGTAGTCGTTGTAGGCGGCAAGCGCGGGGTCGCTCGATGCGGCCGACTGCGTTTGGACGGAGGGCATCACGTAGCGACGGTAGGACACGGCCGATTCAGTCGAATCCACCGGCTCCGGCACAGCCGCCGGGGCGTCGCTGCGGCGTAATCGGTCGCGCATCAACCGCACCCACATGAACGCAACGAAGCAGCTGAACGCCCACCACTGCAACGCGTAGCCGAAGTTCTGCAGCGAGAAGTGCTTCTCGTCCGACACGATCAGCTGCCACCGCCCGAGCAGCACCATCGTGACAATCAGCGCCAGGCACAGGACGTGCAGCGCAAGCCAGCCCGGCCGCACAGCGAAGCGGAACCGGCGCACGGCTTTACGGTACGACAGGAACCCCGGTGCTCAGCATTTCCGTACCAGAAATGGGAAAAGCTTGTCCATATATGGACATTCGGCCACAAATACTGAGCGACACCGACCACGTGTGGGACCTGCTCAACGAAGCTTTCGCCGACGGCGGCCGGGTCGCCCGCCTCGCCGAAGCCCTGCTTGATCACAGCTCCCGGATC
>DASSEP010000051.1:0-5609 GCA_035695205.1 Jatrophihabitans sp.
CTCCGCCGCGCGTTCGTCGGTGAGCTCCTCGATCGAGTCGCCCTTGCGCAGCGACGCGTTCGTCTCGCCGTCGGTCACGTACGGGCCGAAGCGTCCGTCCTTGACGACCATCTTCTTGCCGGTGGCCGGATCCTCGCCCAGCTCCTTCAGCGGCGGCGCGGCGGCGGCGCGGCGGCCCCGCTGCTTCGGCTGCGCGAAGATCGTCTTCGCCTCGTCGAGGGTGACCGTGAACAGCTGCTCCTCGGTCTCCAGCGAGCGCGAGTCGCTGCCCTTCTTCAGATAAGGCCCGTAGCGGCCGTTCTGCGCGGTCACCTGCTCGCCGTCGATCTCGCCGACCACCCGCGGCAGGGTCAGCAGTCGCTCGGCGTCGGCGAGGGTGATCGTCTCGAGCGACATCGACTTGAACAGCGACGCGGTGCGCTCGCCGTCGGTCACATACGGCCCGTACCGGCCGGAGCGCGCGGTGATCTCGCGGCCGTCGGCCGTCGTCCCGAGCTCGATGTCCCCGGACGGCGCCGACAGCAGCTCCTGCACCTTCTCCGGCGTCAGCTCGTCCGGAGCGAGGTCTTCCGGAATGGACGCCCGTTGCGCGTCATCGCCCTCGCCGCGCTGCAGGTACGGCCCGTACCGGCCCACGCGCACGACCACGCCCTCGCCGATCGGGATGGAGTTGACGCCGCGGGCGTCGATCTCCTCCAACCGCTGCGCGATGATCCGCTTCAGCCCGCCCTGCGCGGAGATCCGCTGCGAGTCGGGGGCAGCGTCCGGGGCGCCGAAGTAGAAGTTGGTCAGCCACTCGACGCGGGACCGCTCGCCGTTGGCGATGTCGTCCAGGTCGTTCTCGACCGACGCGGTGAAGCCGTAGTCGACCAGGCGCGCGAAGTAGGACTCGAGCAGACCCACGACGGCGAACGCCGTCCAGGTCGGCACCAGCGCCGGGCCCTTCTTCCACACGTAGCCGCGGTCCTGGATCGTCTGCATGATCGACGCGTAGGTCGACGGACGCCCGACCCCGAGTTCCTCCATCGCCTTGACCAGCGACGGCTCGGTGTAGCGCGCGGGCGGTGTGGTGGTGTGCCCGGTGGGTGCGAACTCGCGGGCGGTCAGCTCGTCGCCGCGGGCCAGCTGGGGAAGCCGCTTCTCGGCGTCGTCCTTCTCGCCGTCGGCCAGGTCGGTGTCCTCGACGTAGGCGCGCAGGAAGCCGGGGAAGGTGATCGTCCGGCCACTGGTGGTGAACACCACCGACTCGGCCGCAGCCGACGTCGCACCCAGCCGGATCGAGACCGTGGTGCCCACCGCGTCGGCCATCTGCGAGGCGAGCGTGCGCTGCCAGATCAGCTCGTAGAGGCGGAACTCCTCGGACGAGAGCTGGTTGGCGACCTGCCCCGGCGTGCGGAACGTGTCACCGGACGGGCGGATCGCCTCGTGCGCCTCCTGCGCGTTCTTCACCTTGCGCGTGTAGATGCGCGGCTCGGCCGGCACGTAGGCGTCGCCGTAGAGATCGCGGGCCTGGGCCCGGGCGGCGGCGAGCGCCGTCTCGGACAGGTTGGTCGAGTCGGTACGCATGTAGGTGATGTAGCCGTTCTCGTACAGCCGCTGCGCGGTGCGCATCACCTGCTGCGCCGACCACCGGAACTTGCGCCCGGCCTCCTGCTGCAGCGTCGAGGTCATGAACGGCGCGTACGGCCGCCGGCGATACGGCTTCTCATCGACGCCCTGGACGCTGAAGTCGCGACCGTCCAGCCGCGCCGCCAGCCCGCGGGCGCCGGCCTCGTCCAGGTGCAGGACGTTGGACGGCGCGCGCCCGGTGGCCGGGTCGAAGTCGCGGCCGGTGGCCAGGCGCTGGTCGTCGACGCTGACCAGCGTGGCCGTGAACGTCTCGGGGTCGCCCTGCTTGGGCTGGGCCGGGGCGAACGTGCCGACGACGTCCCAGTAGTCGGCGCGGCGGAACGCCATCCGCTCCCGCTCGCGCTCGACGACCATGCGGGTGGCGACCGACTGCACCCTGCCGGCCGAGAGCCCGGGCAGCACCTTCTTCCACAGCACCGGGCTGACGCCGTAGCCGACGAGCCGGTCGAGGATCTGCCGGGTGCGCTGCGCGTCGACCAGCGAGCCGTCGATGTCGCGCGGGTTGGCCACGGCCTGCGCGATAGCCCCGGGCGTGATCTCGTGGAAGACCATGCGGCGGACGGGCACCTTCGGCTTGAGCGTCTCGACCAGGTGCCAGGCGATCGCCTCGCCCTCGCGGTCCTCATCCGTGGCGAGGTAGAGCTCGGCGGCGTCCTTGACCAGCGAACGCAGCTTGGTGACCTGCTGCTTGCGGTCGGCGCTGACGACGTAGAGCGGCTCGAAGTCGTGGTCGACGTCGACACCGAGGCTGGCCCACGGCAGGCCCTTGTACTGCGCGGGGACGGAGGCGGCATTGGGCGGCAGCTCGCGGATGTGCCCGATCGAGGCCTCGACCACGTAGTCCTTGCCGAGATAGCCGCCGATCGTCTTCGCCTTGGCCGGCGACTCGACGATCACCAGCTTGGCGCCCGTCTTCGCCGTCTTGCTCGCCACGTGTTTCCCCGGTCTCCTCAGATTGTCGTGCTGCCGCGCCCCGATCTTCCCCATCGAGCTCCGGCCGCATCCGCCGGGATCACTCCCGTCACAGGTTGCCAACGCCGGACGGTACAGGACGAAGCAAACCGAGCGGCCCGCTCACTGTGCGGGCGGTCGCGCCGGCCCGGCTACGGCCAATCGTCCCCGGCGCCGTCGGGACGGACGCCCACCAGTTCGGCGAAGCGCCGCAGCCGCCGGGCCGAGGTGATCCGCCAGCCCGGGCCGGGACGCTGGCTCAGCGAGACCGCCGCCACGCCGAGCCGGGCCAGCTGGGCGCCCGCGACACGGTGCATCGGGTCGTCCGGCTCGGCGGTGGCGAGCAGGTAGCCGAGCCCGTCGCGGCGTCCGGCGGCGATCGCCCACAGCCGCAGCCCGCCGGCACCCAGCTGGAAGCCAGGTGGCACGCCCTGCCGGGCGCCGCGGGTCCAGCGCGCAGCCCGGTCGAGCAGTTCGCTGCGGAACGCGGTGCGGACGGCCCACTTGGCGGCGTTGGGCCGCACGGTGTCGTCCTCGCCGGCCAGCCGCCGCTCGGCGAACGCGGCGGCGAGCGCGTCGGCGCGCCACCTGTCGGCGACGACGATGGACAGCCGGGCGCCGGCGGCGGAGCGCACCCACTGACCGCCCGCGAGCAGCAACCCGTCCAGATCCTCGAGCGTGGGCGCGGCCGCCTCGGCGCCGAAGAGGGAGAACTGGGTCACGCCGTCCATCGTGCCGCCTCGTCCCTCCAAAAGCGCCGCTTCGTCCCCGATGAGTGGCGCACATCCGAGCTGAGTGGCGCGATCAGGCGCACCATCCACACCCCCGCCGCGCCAGTCGTCAGAAAACCGCGGCAAACGAAAGCGGCGGCCCGGCTCCGTAAAGAGCCTGGGCCGCCGCTTTCGCAGGCAGTGGGGGTGTCAGACCCCCGAGCGGGCCGGGGCCTGCTCCTGGACGGGCTCCTCGCCCATCGACACCTGGCGCCGCTTCGAAACGATGACCGCGGCGGCGATGATCAGGAACGCGATGATCGCCACGGCGGCGCGGACGCCGTTGTTCTTGCTGTCGCCCACGCTGAACTGGATGACGGCCGGGGCCACGAGCACCGACACCAGGTTCATGACCTTGATCAGCGGGTTGATGGCCGGGCCGGCGGTGTCCTTGAACGGGTCGCCGACGGTGTCGCCGATGACCGTCGCGGCGTGCGCCTCACTGCCCTTGCCGCCGTGGTGGCCGTCCTCGACCATCTTCTTCGCGTTGTCCCAGGCGCCGCCGGAGTTGGCCAGGAACACCGCCATCAGCACGCCCGCCGCGATCGCGCCGGCCAGGTAGCCGGCCAGCGGCCCGGCGCCGAAGGCGAAGCCGATGGTGATCGGGGCGAAGATGGCCAGCAGGCCGGGGGTGGCGAGCTCGCGCAGCGAGTCCTTGGTGCAGATGTCGACGACCCGGGCGTAGTCGGGCTTCTCGCTGAAGTCCATGATCCCGGGCTTCGTGCGGAACTGCTCGCGCACCTCGAACACCACGCGTCCGGCGGCCCGGCCGACCGCGCTGATCGCCAGGCCGCTGAACAGGAACACGACGGCCGCGCCGACGATGACGCCCAGCAGGACGTTCGGCGAGGTGACCGAGACGTGGTTGATCAGGAAGAAGTCCGCGCCGATGGCACCCGGAGCGGCGTGGTGGGAGACGACCGCCCGCACGACGGCGTCGCTGAACGAACCGAACAGCGCGGTCGCTGCGAGCACCGCGGTCGCGATGGCGATGCCCTTGGTGATGGCCTTGGTGGTGTTGCCGACGGCGTCGAGGTCGGTGAGGACGCGCGCGCCCTGCTCGTCGATGTCGCCGCTCATCTCGGCCACGCCCTGGGCGTTGTCGCTGACCGGGCCGAAGGTGTCCATCGAGACGATGACGCCGGCCGTGGTGAGCAGGCCGGTACCGGCGAGCGCGACCGCGAACAGCGCGACACCGACCGAGCCGCTGCCGAGCAGGAACGCGCCGAACACCGCCAGCGCGATGAGCACGCCGGTGTAGACCGCAGACTCGAGGCCGAGCGAGATGCCGGACAGGATCACCGTCGCCGGGCCGGTCAGCGAGGTCTTCGCGACGTCCTTGACCGGGCGGCGGATCGTGTCGGTGAAGTAACCGGTCAGCTGCTGGATCAGCACGGCCAGGACGATGCCGATGAGCACGGCCACGAACGCGACCACGGCCGGGTTGCCGGAGGCGCCGGATTCGCCGCTGTCGCCGAAGCTGCTGAACTTGCTGGGCAGGAAGGTGAACGCCGCGATGGCGACGAGGATCAGCGAGACCACCGCGGAGATGACAAAGCCGCGGTTGATCGGCACCAGGCCGTTGCGGTCGCTGGCCCGCAGCTTCGTGGCGAGGATGCCGACGACGGAGCTGATGATGCCGATACCGCCGATGATCAGAGGGAGCATCAGGCCCTTGGCGCCGAAGGCCACCTGGCCGAGGATCAGCGCGGCCACCAGGGTCACCGCGTAGGACTCGAACAGGTCGGCGGCCATGCCGGCGCAGTCGCCGACGTTGTCGCCCACGTTGTCGGCGATCGTCGCCGCGTTGCGCGGGTCGTCCTCGGGGATGCCGGCCTCGACCTTGCCGACCAGGTCGGCGCCGACGTCGGCCGCCTTGGTGAAGATGCCGCCGCCGACACGCATGAACATGGCGAGCAGCGCCCCGCCGAACCCGAAGCCTTCGAGGACGGTCGGCGCGTTGCTGTTGAAGATCAGCAGGACGATCGACGCGCCCAGCAGGCCGAGGCCGACGGTGAGCATGCCGACGATGCCGCCGGTGCGGAATGAGATGTGGAAGCCGCGGGCGGCCCCGGCACCTCGGGCGGCGGCGGCGACGCGGACGTTGGCTCGGGTCGCCATCGTCATCCCAATGAACCCCACGGTGGCGGAGAACGCCGCGCCCACGAGGAAGAACAGCGCGCGCCCGAGGCGCACGGAGATGCCGCCCTCGTTGACCGGGAGTATGAGCAGCAGGAGGAAGACGATCACGGAGAAGAC
>DASSEP010000052.1:0-55449 GCA_035695205.1 Jatrophihabitans sp.
GCCTGGGCGTCGTCCAGGACGGGCGCGGGAGTCGCCCCGGCGCACGGGAAGTGCTTTCGGCAGTGCAGGTAGCTGTGCGTCAGCCGCATGAGCACCCATCGGTCGGGTGGGCGGCTGCCGGTCGGCGGCCGGTTGACGACCTCGGGGTACTCGTCGGCCATCACGTCCGGCTCGATGATCGTCGACTGGCCGCGCAGGTGCAGCCCGATGCGCTCGCCGACGCCGAGGAACATCAGATGGGTCCACGGATTCTTGGCGATGTTGCCCAGCGAGGTCATGACGCCGTTGCCGCGCAGTTCCGGCCACGCGATCGCGCGCTCGTCCAGCACCGCCACGAAACCCGGCTCGCCGAAACGCACCGAGGCATCCGGGTGGCCGTCGACGTCGGCGGTCGAGATCACCATCTGAGTCTGCCGGCCCAGGAAGGCCATCATCCGCGGCGTCAGGCAGTCGAGCAGCTGCTCTCGGTAGAACCGGTCGGCGCGGTCTCGGGTGCCGTAGAGATCCTGGAGGAAGTGCTCGCCGTCGGATCCCGGGCGGGGCACGCAGGTCAAGGAAGGCTCCTTTCCGGTCGGGCGAAGCGCACATCCGGCGCGGAGCCGTCCCGCGCCGGTACAGCGACTCCGCGCGGGGTCCTAGGCGGCGGAGATCAGCCGGGTCGCCGCCGCGGGCACCGTGCGTCTGTCCGGAAGCAGCTCGCCGCCGTCGTCGAAGACGACGACCCCGTTGCACAGGAGGCTCCACCCCTGTTCGGGGTGGGCGGCGATCACGTGAGCGGCGGCGTGGTGCGCGGCCGTCGCGCTCGGGCAAGGCGGGTGGTGCGGACACATCGGCGTCGCAACCTCCGGGTCTTTCGTCCCTCCCAGGGTTCGTGACGGCCTCGGAATACCCAGCCGGACCGACACCGCAACCCGCGACACCGGGGCATTTCGTGCCAGGAAGCAGCTCGACCTGCAGCCCGCGCGCCGGAACCGGTCAAATGCGGACAACTGCCGGCGAGCGCCGGTCCGCCGGTGCCGGGGGCGTCATGGTCAGTCGGGCGTGCCGGCGGCAAGCAGCCCGGCAAGCCGGTCGCGCAGGCCGGTGGCGCGGGCGGCCGGCCGGCCGACGCACGCCAGCACAGCGTCAACCGACCCGATCACCCGCACGAGCGAGGAGGCGCGGGTAATCGCGGTGTAGAAGGTCTGCCGGGTGGCGAGCGGCGACGCCGCGGGTGGCAGCAGCACCGTCACCTCGACGAACTGGCTGCCCTGTGCCCGGTGGATCGTCATGGCGTGCAGCGGCCGGACGTCGGACAGCCGGACGAGCGGCAGGATCACCGGTGCCCCGCCGCGCCGGAACGCCGCCGCGAGCTCGTCCCCCTGCTGCACCACGACTCCGGTGTCGCCGTTGAACAACTGGTTCTCGTAGTCGTTGGCGGTGACGAGCAGCGGCTGCCCCGCGTAGTGGCCGTCGAGGCGCGGAGTGAGTGTCGGGTCGGCGGCCATCAGCCAGCGCTCGACCGCGTCGCTCCAGTGCCGTTCGCCGCGCGGTCCGCTGCGGCGGGCGCACAGCAGGCGGTGCCGCTCGAGGGCGTCGAGTGCGCCGGTGACGTCGCCGCGGCGGGCGTGCTCGATCATCGCGGCCTCGCGGGCAGCCTGCCGGCGCAGCGCGTCGAGTGCCGCGCCCGTCACCGGCTCGTCGTCGTCGGCGGCGTGGAAGACCAGGCCGTCCGGCTGCGCGCGCAGCATCTCGAGTGCCGCGTCGGCGCGTCCGGCGCGCACGTGCTGCGCGAGTTGCGCGATGGCGCCGCCGGCTTCGAAGCGGTGCACCGTGCGCAGCAGCGCCACCGACTCCCGAAGACGCGCGCCGGGCCCGGGTTCGCGCACTCGGTCCGAGACGGGGGTGCTCACCTGCCGCAGCACCGCGCCGAACTCCTCGGTGAGCGGGCCGACGTCGTCCTGCGCGACGAGGTCGCCGAGCACCGCTCCCGCCTCCACCGACGCGAGCTGGTCGGGGTCGCCGACGAGCGCGAGCCGGGTCGCGGGCGCCAGGGCCTCCAGCAGCCGGGCCATCAGCGTCACCGACACCATCGAGCTCTCGTCGACGATCACGAGGTCGAACGGCAGCCGGTTCTCACGGTCGTGCCGGAACCGGCTGGCCACCCCCGGACGCCGGCCGAGCAGGCGGTGCAGCGTGCTCGCCGACAACCCGGCGAGGCCCTGCCGGTCGGCCTCGGTGAGCGGGTCACCCGCTGCCCGGATCGCTTCCTCGAGCCGGACGGCCGCCTTGCCCGTCGGCGCGGCCAGGGCGATGCGCAGCTCGGGCAGCTGCCGGCGCAGCACGGCGATCAGCCGGGCGATCGTCGTGGTCTTGCCCGTGCCCGGCCCGCCGGCGATCACGCTGACCCGCGACAGCGCGGCCACGCTGGTGGCCAGCCGCTGGTCGTCGGACGACTCGCCGGGGAACAGCGCGTCGAGATCCGCCCGCAACCGGGCGAGGTCGAGGTCGGCCGGGCGGTCGGCACTGCGTCGCAGCAGGTCATCGGCGACCTGGGCCTCCTGCCGCCAGTACCGGTCGAGCCAGAGCCGGCTGCCGACGAGATGCACGGCCTGCCCGCCGGGCCGGTGCTCGACCAGCGGGCTGGACGCGCAGGCCGCGACCCACCCGTCCACCGCGGGCCAGGGCAACTCGACGGGCTCGGCGTCCTCCGCCTCGGGGGTCACCGTCGCGGCCCCGTCGACCAGATCGAAGACGACCGAGCCGAGCCGGGTGCCGCGCACGGTCAGCGCGACGGCGAGTAGCACGCGGTCGTCGGACTCCCCGGTGAGCGCGCCGAGCCGAAGCGCGACCTGCACGTCGGCGACGCCGAGCACGCCGCCCGCGCTGAACGTGTGCAACAGGCCGTGGGCGCGTATCGCCGTCAGCTCGGTCATGGCGCACCCGCCGCGAGCAGGTCGGAGGCGGCCACCACCAGCGCCGCCGGTGGCCGCCAGGCGAACACGCCCGGCACCGTGCCGTCGGCGAAGCGGACACCGGGTCCGCACATGCCGCGCAGGAACAGATAGAGCACGCCGCCGAGGTCGCGCTCCGGGGCGTAGTCGGCGAGCCGCCACCGAAGGAACCGGTGCAGCGCCACCTCGTACAGCAGCGCCTGCAGAGGGTAGTGGGCCTGCAGCATCGCCTCGGCCATGGCCGGCCTCCGGTAGTCCCAGGCGGTCAGCGGCAGGTCCGGCTCACCGAGCCGGTTCGTCTTGTAGTCGACGACGACGTAGCTGCCGCCGACCCGCAGCACCGCGTCGATGCTGCCGGTCAGGTAGCCCTTCAGCGGGGCGTCGCCGAGCACGGGGGCGTCGAGCAGTTCGGCGTAGGGCGCGAGGGGGTCGTCGACGGGCAGGTGCGCGCGCAGCAGCGGCGCCAGCTCGCGCAGCCGCGACGTCCCGTTCGGCCGGTCCCCGCCGCGCAGCGGCAGCTCGAACTCCAGCTCGGCCAGCCGATCGGCGGCGGGTATGTCGGCCAGCGACCGCCCGCCGGCCAGCTCCCCGAGCGGCGTGCGCAGTGCCGGCAGCAGGCCGGTCGCCACCGTGTCCGGGTCGAGATCGGCGGGCCCGAAGCGGGCGAGCTGGGCGCGGACCTGGGCAGGCAGCTCGACCTCGAGTCGACCCCCAGCCGGATCGAGCAGCTCGAGCACGGCGTGCACGAGCGTGCCGAAGGCTGCCCCGCCCGGGAGCTCGGCCATCGGCGAGGGCACCTCGGTCAGCTCGGCCCCGGGCCCGGCCGGCGCGGCGACCGGCGGCTCGTCGTCCTTCTCGTCCACCTCCGGTTCGCTGCCGATCACCGGGGCGGCTTCGTGCGCGGCCGCCGTGAGCGCGCTGTAGGACGTGCGCCGCCACCAGGTGTCGACGCCTCTGCCCAGGACCGCGGCCGCGAGCCCGGCAGCCGGCTCGGCCTGTCGCTGCCAACTCACTGCGGGCGCCGGCGGCGCCACGCACACAGACAGGCAGCCGTCCACGGCGAGCGCCGCGGAGCGCTCGAGGGCCTTCGCGTCGGCCGGCACGCCGACCCGTTCGGCGATGCCCGCGGCCGGCGTGCCGGTGAACAGCAGCCGGTGCAACGGCGAGCAGGGCGTGTTCTTGTCGCTGGGGGCCCACCACGAGGTGACCTGGCACTGGGCCCGGGTCAGTGCGACGTAGAGCAGCCGGAGGTCCTCGCCGAACTCCTCGCTGCGGTGCCGGCGGAGATCCGCGTCGAAGCCCGGGCTGCCGCTGCCCCCGACGTTGCGCACCCGGCGCGCCGTCCCGTCCTCGTGGAACAGCGGGATGTCCTCGTCGTGGACGTACCGGTCCCACCCGAAGGGGACGTGCACGATCGGGAACTCCAAGCCCTTGCTGGAGTGGACGGTCACGACCTGCACGGCCGCCGCGTCGGAGTCCAGCCGGCGGCTGCGCTCGACCGAGGCGTCCTCGCCGGCCTCGTCGACGCGGCGGCGCAGCCATTCCAGCGCCGCGGTGAGCCCGAGCCGGCCGGCCATCGACGCCGCGTGCACCGCCTCGCCCACGTGCCGCAGGTCGGTGAGCAGCCGCTCCCCGTCGATCTGCCCCAGCAGGCGCGAGGCGAGCCGCTGGTCACGGCTGATCGTCTCGAACAGCGCGGCGACCCCGCGTTCGGCGTGCACCCGCCCCCACGCGCGCAGCCGAAGCCCGAGCCGGTCGACGTCGTCGGTCTCCAGCGCCGCGGCGTCCCAGCCGACGAACGGCGAGACCGCGAGCCGGCGCAGCCGTCCGGAGCGGTGCGGCTGTTCCAGCGCTTCGAGCAGGACGACCCAGTCGCCGGCGGCGGCGGTTCCGAACACGCTGGAGGTGGTGCGCTGCACCGAGGGCACCCCGGCGGCGAGCAGCGCCTCGTGCACCATGTCGAGCTGAGTACCGGTGCGCACGATCACCGCGATGTCTCCCGGACGCACGCGTCGTTGCGGCGAGCCGTCACGCAGACGCAGCAGCGGCGCGCGGTCGAGCTGCGTGACGATCTCGCGGACGACGTCGGCGATCACGAGCTCGCGGGCGGCGGCGACCGGCAGCCTCGTGCGGGAGCCCTTCGGAATCAGCCGGATCCGCACCGGCGGCTGGTCGTCGTCGAGCGAGCGGCCGTCGTGCGCAGCGGACACCGGGGCCACGACGATGCGCGGATCGCCGAGCGCGGCGCCGCGGAACAGCGCGTCGAGCCCGCGCAGCAGCTGGGGGTCGCTGCGCCAGTTGCGGGCCAGCGTGGCCCGCTGCCCGGCGAGCTCCGCAGCGGCGAGGTACGCCTGCACGTCCGCCCCGCGGAAGGCGTAGATCGCCTGCTTCGGGTCGCCGATGAGCACCAGGGTCGCCGCGTCGTGGAACGCCAGGCGCAGCACGTCCCACTGCACCGGGTCGGTGTCCTGGAACTCGTCGACGAGCACGATGCGGTAGCGGCTGCGCAGCCGGGCCGCCGCCGACGGGCCGGTGTTGGAATCGGCGAGGGTGTCGCGCAGGCGGGTGAGCAGGTCGTCGAAGCCGAGGATGCGCCGCTGCCGCTTGCGCCGGTCGATCTCGCTGCGGACGGTGCGCGCGAACCGCAGCCGGGTCGCGGCCGGGCTGTCGTCGTCGTCGACCTCTTCGGGCACGAGCACCGCCTGCGGGTCGCCGACGACGGTGGCGGCGAGCTTCTGCGCCTGCGTCAGCGACATCGTCGGCGCGACGAGCTCGCCGTGCCCCCACTTGCGCAGGTAGAGGTCCTGCACCACCTCGGTGACGAGGTCGTCGAGGTTCTCGACGAGCACCGCGCCGGCGTCGACGTCGCCGGCCGTACCGAGGCCGACCAGCATCTGTTGGCAGAACTGATGCGTGGTCGCCACGGTGGCGGCGTCGAACGAGGCGAGCGCGGTGACCAGCCGCTGCCGGCGAGCGTCGACCTCGGCGTCGGAGCCGGACGCCAGGTGGCGCACCAGGTCGTCGGTGCTCGTCCTGGCGGTGGCCGGATCAGCCAGGTCGTCGCGAGCGCAGACCAGCCGCTCGCGGACCCGATCACGCAGTTCCTGGGTGGCGGCGCGCCCGAAGGTGACCACCAGCAGCTCGTCCAGGCGGGCCACACCCTCGGCGACGTAGCGCGCCACCAGGGCGGCGATGGTGAACGTCTTGCCGGTACCGGCGCTGGCCTCGAGCACCGTGGTGCCGGTGGGCAGCGGACCGAACAGGTCGAACTCGTTCACGTTCACCCGCGCGTCTCGGCGTCCAACAGTGGGTTCCACAGGCTCCTGGCGAGCGCGCCGAAGCGGGTGGGCTCGTCGGCGAACCGCTCGCTCTCGGCCGCCGGCGCCGCGGTGAGGATGTCGAACGGTGCCTTCCTGCCGTAGACGAGGACGTGTTCGGGCTCCTCGCGCTCCGGCGGGAAGCCGTCGTTCGTCCACTTCCGGCGGGCCCCGGGCAGTGCGTCGGCGGCGCTCGCCGCGCGGCGGCGCTCGGCGTAGTCGCACGACGTGGCCAGGGCCATCGGCAGCGGCTCCCGCAGCCCGGCGTCCCGGATTCCGGCGAGTTGGGCCAGCAGCCGTTGCGCCGACTCGGGCGTAACGCCGGCGAAGATCGACCGCCGGGCGTCGTCCTTGTTGCGCCCCACGGTGAGGGCCCGGTATTCGGCATCCCCGGTCGCCGCGACGGTGGCGAGATAGCGCACCCAGGCGGTGACCCGGTGCTTGGGGGCGAGGGTCGAGTACGCGACCGAGAGGATCGCCCGGCCGCGGATGCCGGCCACGGTGCCGGCCAACACCCGGCCGTCGCCCAAGGGCACGGCGACGTCGAGCGAGGTGGGCTCGATCTGGCTCTCCGGCTCGCACGCGCGCAGCAGCGCGTCGATGCGCCGGCCGATGGTGCGCATGGTGTGCTGACCGAGCGGGCCGGGTGGCAGTTCGCCGCGCAGGTACTCGACGTAGGCGGCGACCTTCGGCGGCGTGCCGGACAGGCAGGTACGCAGCACCCGGTCGCCGATCGCCCAGTTCTTCAGGCCGTCGAGCTCGACGGGAAGGGCGTCGTCCGGATCGTCGTCGCTGCCCGTCGTCGTGACGTCGAGCCGTTGTCGCAGGAAACCGCGGACGGGGTGCTGCAGGAAACGGACGAGATCGTCCAGCGCGACGGTGTGCTCGGCCGGGGCGGGCGGCAGCGGCCCGGCGACGAGCGGGGGGACGGGCATGCGAGCGCGGGCGGCGGCGCGGGCGCCGGCGAGCCCGGTCGGGTCGAAGGAGAACGGACCCGCGGCGCCGAGCTCGCCGGCGCGGAAGTTGCGGGCGTCGAACGGCTGGAGCGGGTGGCGGACGACGACGTGGCTGCGGGCGCGCCCGCCGTCGGGTGCCGTGGCCGTGGCGTCGACGGCATCGAGCAGCTCACCGAGCGGCACGCATGGCGGCACCTCGGCGCCGCTGCGCGGGTCTGCGCCGGTGTAGACGACGATCAGGTACTCCTGCGCGGCGCAGATCACGTCCAGGAACAGCTGGCGGTCCTCACTGCGCACGTCGCGCTCGCCGGTGCGCGGGTCGCGAGCGAGCACGTCGTCGCCGTCGGCGACGCCCTGCCGCGGGAACGCACCGTCGTCCATGCCCAGCAGGCACACCACCCGGTGCGGCACCGAGCGCATGGGCACGAGGGTGCACACGGTGAGCGTGCCGGTGCGAAAGCTTGCCCGGGTGGGGCGGCCGGCGAGCTGGGTGTGGAGCACCGACGCGATGTCGGCGAGACCGAGGTGCACCTCGGCCTCGCCTGCGGCCTCGGCGACGTCGTCGAGTTCGCGGCGCAGCTGCATCGCCTGCCACGGTTGGTCGCCGTCACCGAGGCTGCGGACGAGTTCGTCGAGCAGTTTCGTCCACTCGCCGACCGTGCGAGTCTCGTCGAGTTCGCGCACCGCGTGATCCGTGCGATCGACGAGTTCGGCAAAGCGGCCGGCGAGATCGATGTCGCCGCTGTCGACGTCATCGAGCGGCAGCGTGCGGTGGATCCAGCTGAGGTCCTCCTCCATGGCCACACCGAGCAGCAGCCGGTCGGTCGCGGCGCGCCAGGTGCCTTGCTCGATCGCGCTCAGCCCGTACGTCTCGCGGTGCGGCGCGTCCAATCCCCACCGGGCGCCGGCGGCGACGGTCCATGTCCGCAGCCGCTCGATGTCGTCGTCGTCGAAGCCGAAGCGCCTGCGCACCGGCGCCGCGCCCGCGAGATCGAGCAGTTGAGTGGCGGTGACGCGGCCCCCGGCGAGCTCGAGCAGTTGCGAGAGCAGGCCGAGCAGCGGGTTGGTCTGGCGCAGTGACCGGTCGGCGAGCTTGACGCGCAGCTTGGCCGCCGGATGGCCGTCGGGCTCGTCGGCCATCCCGAACGACGCCGCGACGAGTGGGGCGAAAGCCTCGACGTCGGGACACATGATCAGGATGTCGCGGGGCTCGAGCGTCGTGTCGCGGGCGAGTAGCCCCAGGATCGCCTCGCGCACGACCTCCACCTGTCGTGCCGGGCCGTGCGCGGCATGGACCTGCAGGCTGTCGTCGTCCGCGGCGATCGGCGGCGCGCCGGTGGGCAGGTGATCGCCGGCGAGCTCGTCCTGGATGCGGCCGAGCAGCGTCGTCGGACGTCTCCCGATCGGATGGTGGGCATCGGCGTGCGGCAGCCCGGTGATCAGCTGCTGCAGCTCGCGGACATCGCGCGACAGGCTGGCAAGCAAGGGATGCCGCACCGGAGCGATCTGCTCGCGCCGCGGGCCCGGCGGCCGCGGGTGGGTCGCCACCGCGTCCCAGAGCGCCGGCGACGGGTGGTGCAGCCACAGGTGCACGTCGCGGCGTTCGGCGAGCGCCTGGAGGATCCGGACCCGTGCGGGCGAGATGCGGGTGGCACCGAAGATCGAGAACGGCGGCCCGTCGCCGACGCTCGCACAGGCGGGAGCGAGCAGTTCGGCGGGTGACGGGCTGCCGATCTCTGCGCGCAGCCGCCGCCACAGCTCGGCCTGCCAGGCGAGGTCGTCGGGCAGCGGCGTGCCGTCGCCCTGCTCGTCCCGGCCGTCGCACCAGGCACTGATCATCTCGGGACGTGAACGCCCGTAACGGTCGAAGAAGCCGGCCAGCTTGCCGGCGACGGCGAACCGCCGGCCGGCGTGCGGGCTCGAGCCGTCCCGGTCGAGCCCGAGGTGGGTCGCGAGCACCTTGCACCACGGCTCGCTCGGCGCGCATCGGTCGATAACCCGGAGCAGCGGCCACACTGCACGCTCCGGCGCCCACCGCTCGACCGCCTCGGCGTAGCCGGCGTCGGCTGCGGCGATCGTCTCGTCGAGGAACCGGGTGTAGGACGGGAAGACGACGTTGGCGCACACGCCGTCGGCGTCCTGCGCGCCGAGCACGTGGCTGAGTTGCTGCGCCAGCCACCGCTCGACGCCCTTGCTGGGAACGGCGACGATCTCGGGGGCGAACGGGTCGCCCGAGGGGCGGCACAGCACGTCACCGAGCGCAGCGGCAAGGGCGTCCGCCCGTTCGGAGCGGTGGATCAGCAGCACTGGCCACGCCTCGTTTCCCGCACCGGAAGATCCTAGGTGCAGCCGCGGACACGGCCGAGCGCTGATCGATCCCGGGGCGGTCCGAACGGTGTGCCGATCAACCCTGGGTCGCCCGGGTCGCCGCCTGGCGCAGTTCCTCCAGCACCGCACGCACCACCGGACTCGGTTCGTTGCGCGACCGCCGGTACAGCACGCCGATGCGGCGCGCGCCGAGGCCCGGCAGCGCCAACTCACGCACGCTCTCAGGTCCGGCCCACTGTAAGGCGAGCACCGGGACCAGTGCCGCGGCAAACCCGGCGGACACCAGCAGCAGTGCTGCGGTGAAGTCGTGACACCGGTGCGCGGGCGGTAGCCGCAGTGCCGTGGTGTGTCGGACTCGACGCATCGCCTGACCGACCGCGCTGCCGGGCGCGCCGTCGATCCACGGCCGGTCGGCGAGGTCGGCGAGGTCGTCGACCTCCGGCCAGTCGAACGGCACGACGACCCGGAACGGATCGTCGTAGAGGGGCTCGTACCGCAGTCCGCGGGCGACGACGCGGCGCCGCTGGGCGTCGTCCTCGACGAGGGCGACGTCCGTACGCCCGGAGAGGAGGTCCCCAGCGGCAGTGGACTCGTCCAACTGATGCACCGACAGCCGGATGGCGGGATGATGCTCGGCGATCGACGTGATCGCGTCACCGGCGAAGGCGCGCAGCACCGTGACGAACGCGGCGAGCGTGACGCCGCCCGCGACGGTGTCGGCCAGCGTGCCGAGTTCGGCTTCGGCGTCGTCGAGGACCTGGACCAGCGCATCCGCATGCGTCACCAGGCGCCGGCCGGCGGTCGTGAACTCGATGGCGCGCTGGCCGCCGCGCCGTGAGCGGTCGATGAGGACGAAGCCGGTCTCTCGCTCCAGCGCGGCCAGTTGCTGCGACACGGCCGACGGGGAGATGTGCAGTGCCTCCGCGGCGCCGACGACCCCTCCGTGACGGTTCACCGCGCGCAGGACGACCAATCTCCGTGGGTCGATCCTCATGTAGTAGAGCTTCATCCGGATTCGACAAGAATGCAATTTTCTTTCATCTGCCCTGGAGCGATCATGGGAAGTGCAAGCGACCTTCCCGAGCGAAAACAAGATCGATGACCATGTCTCAACCCGGCACCTTCACGGCGGCAACGAACAAGTGGGCATACGCGCAGGCCTTCAGCAACACGAGCGTCTCGCCTCAGCCCCGTACCCTGCGTCGCGCCGCCGTGCGGCGGCTTGTCGGGCGGCGCCCGCACCCGGCTACCGACAAACTCGTCCTGCCGGCGCTGCATCGGCCCGTCACCCACTGAGCTGATCGGCGCGCCACGGCACGCCGACAGCCGTCAGGTCGCCATACGCGCGGAGAGGTGCGCAGCCGTGCGGCTTTCTGCACACGCTGCCACTTCGGCCGGCGTCCCGCTGACCACGACGCGGCCGCCGTCGTCGCCGCCGCCCGGGCCGAGATCGATCACGTGATCGGCGCGGGCGACGACGTCCATGTCGTGCTCGATCACGACCACTGTGTTGCCGGCGTCGACGAGCGCGTGCAGTTGTGTCATGAGTAGCTCGACGTCGGCCGGGTGCAGGCCGGTCGTGGGCTCGTCGAGCACGTAGAGCGTGTGGCCGCGGCGGGGCCGCTGCAGTTCGCTCGCCAGCTTGATCCGCTGTGCCTCTCCTCCGGAGAGCTCGATGGCCGGCTGCCCGAGCGTCAGGTAGCCCAGCCCCACCTCGCGCACGGCCCGCAGGCTGCGCGCGACCGCGGCGTCGTCGGCGAAGAACGCGTTCGCCTCGTCGACGGTCATGCCGAGGACGTCGGCGACCGACCTGCCGCGGTAGCGCACCTCGAGCGTCTCGGGGTTGTACCGAGCGCCGGAGCACACCGGGCACGGCGAGTAGGTGCCCGGCAGGAACAGCAGTTCCACGGCGACGAACCCCTCGCCGTCGCAGTTCTCGCACCGCCCGCCCTTGACGTTGAACGAGAACCGGCCCGCGGTGTAGCCGCGTCGCTTCGCCTCGTCGGTCGCGGCGAACAGCTTCCGGATGCCGTCGAACATGCCGGTGTAGGTGGCGAGGTTCGATCGCGGGGTGCGTCCGATCGGACGCTGGTCGACCTGGACGAGCCGGTCGATCGCCTCGAGCCCCTCGACGCGCCCCGCCCCCGAGGCGACGAACTCCACCTCGTCGTCGGACTCCGCGGGTGGTGCGGCGCCACGGTGATCGCGCACCGCGTCGGCAAGGACGCGGGCGACCAGTGTCGTCTTGCCCGAGCCCGAAACCCCGGTCACCGCGCAGAACACACCCAGCGGGATGTCGACGTCGAGGTCGCGCAGGTTGTGCCGCGTGATGCCGCGCATCCGCAGCGCCCCGGTCGGCGTGCGCGTCGCGTCAGCGGCCGCTGCCGGCGCGCCGAACAGGTAGCGGCGGGTCACCGACCCGGGGACGTCGGCGAGACCGTCCACCGGCCCGCTGTAGAGCACCCACCCGCCATGGACGCCCGCGCCGGGACCGACATCGACGATCCAACCGGCGGCCCGCATCAGGTCGAGGTCGTGCTCGACGACGAGCAGCGAGTTGCCGGCACGGCGCAGCCGGTCGAGCAGCACCAGCAGCGCTTCGCTGTCCGCGGGGTGCAGGCCGGCGGACGGCTCGTCGAGGACGTACACGACCCCGAACAGCGCCGAGCGCAGCGCGGTCGCCAGCCGCAACCGCTGCAGCTCCCCGGCGGACAGTGTCGGCGTCTGCCGGGCCAGGCTGAGATAGCCGAGACCGAGTTCGACGAGCACATCGAGGCGGGTGAGCAGGTCGGGCACGATCGTCGCGGCGACGTCACCACCCGCGCTGGCGGCGCGCAGATGCGCCGCGAGTTGGGTCATCGGCATCGCAACGAGCTCGGCGATCGTCCGTCCGGCGAAGGTGACCGCGAGGGCGTCTGCCCGCAGACCCGACCCCTCGCACGGCGGGCACGGGGTGACCTCGACGTGGCGCAGCGCGCGCTGGCGCAGCGCAGCGCTCGAGGTGCTGGCCAGCGTGTGCAGCACATAGCGCCGCGCGCTCTGGTAGGTGCCCTGGTACGGGCGCTGGATGCGGTGTGCCTCGCGTTCGGCGTGCACGGTGACGACCGGCTGCTCGCCGGTGAACAGGATCCAGTCGCGGTCCTTCTGGTCGAGTTCGCCGAACGGACGGTCGACGTCGTAACCGAGGGTCGCCAGGATGTCGCGGTAGTTCTTGCCCTGCCAGGCTCCGGGCCACGCGGCGATCGCGCCGTTGCGGATCGACAGCGTCGGGTCGGGCACGAGCGACCGCTCGCTGACCTCGTGGACGCGGCCCAGGCCGTGACACTGCGGGCAGGCGCCGGCCGGCGTGTTGGGCGAGAACGCGTCGGAATCCAAGCGGGGTGCGCCGGCGGGATACCGCCCGGCTCGCGACATGAGCATGCGCAGCGAGTTCGACAGCGTGGTGATCGTGCCGACCGTCGAGCGGGTGCTGGGCACGCCACGGGATTGCTGCAGCGCGACCGCGGGCGGCAGCCCGGTGATCTCGCGCACCTCCGGCGCGCCGACCTGCTGGATCAGCCGTCGCGCGTAGGGGGCGACCGACTCGAGATAGCGCAGTTGCGCCTCGGCGTAGATCGTTCCGAAGGCCAGCGACGACTTGCCCGACCCCGATACGCCGGTGACCACCACGAACTCGTCGCGGGGCACGTCGACGTCCACGTCGCGCAGGTTGTGCACCCGCGCGCCGCGAACACGGATGCAGGCGTCAACGGATTTCGACGTCACGCGGCGATCGTCGCAGGTGTCCGGCCGGCCGACCCGCACCCCGCCACTGCCAGGCTGCCCAGAGCAACTTCACACGCAGGCCATTTCCAACGTCAACGTCCCGGCAATGTTCGCCCCGTAGCAACGACGCATGGCAGCGAATCCAACCTTCGCCCGGCTCCTCGACTGCGGGCACCGCGGACACGTACCCCCCGGCGAGCAGACCGGCTGGTGCCCCATCGACCGCACCATGGTGCCGGCCCTGGCCGAGGACGAGGCGAGCCCTCTTGAACTGGGAACCCGGCTGGCGCTCCGGTACCTGCGCAGATCCTCGCGGCACCCATGAACGGCACGTATCGGGCATAAGGCACAGCAGCTCGCGTCGCCGCTCACCGCCGGCGCGAAAGTCTGCCCGATCCGGCCGCGACCGATGAGTGTCGTCACCCCCCGGCGTCATAGTTACCGACAGACGTCTTCCGGGAGGTTCGCAATGAGCGGAGTACGGGTTCTGGTCGGCACGCGCAAGGGCGCCTTCGTGCTGGCCTCCGATGCGCGGCGGCAGGACTGGCAGGTAAGCGGGCCGCATTTCGCCGGCTGGGAGGTGTACCACGTGGCGGGCTCGCCCGCCGATCCCGACCGGCTCTACGCCTCGCAGTCCAGCGGCTGGTTCGGCCAGGTCATCCAGCGCTCCGACGACGGCGGGCGCAACTGGGAGGCGGTCGGCAACGACTTCACCTATGCCGGCGTCCCCGGCCAGCACCAGTGGTACGACGGCACGCTGCGGCCGTGGGAGTTCACCCGCGTCTGGCACCTCGAGCCCTCGCTCACCGATCCCGACACCGTCTACGCGGGCGTCCAGGACGCAGCGCTGTTCAAGACCACCGACGGCGCGCAGACGTGGGAGGAGGTACGCGGCCTGCGCGAGCACGGTTCCGGCCCCGACTGGCAGCCCGGTGCCGGCGGCATGTGCCTGCACACCATCCTGCTCGATCCGTCGGACGAGAACCGCATGATCATCGCCATCTCGGCCGCCGGCGTGTTCCGCACCGAGGACGGCGGGGCCAACTGGGACCCGATCAACAAGGGCCTGCTCTCCAACGGCATCCCCTCCCCCGCCGCCGAGGTCGGGCACTGCGTGCACAACCTGGCGATGCACCCGTCCCGCCCGCAGACGATCTTCATGCAGAAGCACTGGGACGTCATGCGCTCCGACGACGGCGGCGACAGCTGGACCGAGATCAGCGGCGACCTACCCACCGACTTCGGCTTCCCCATCGCGGTGCACTCCCACGAGCCGGAGACCGTCTACGTCGTCCCCATCACCAGCGACGGGCAGCACTTCCCGCCCGAGGGCAAGCTGCGCGTGTACCGCAGCCGCACCGGCGGCCACGAGTGGGAGCCGCTGACCGCGGGGCTCCCGCAGCAACACTGCTACGTCGACATCCTGCGCGACGCGATGGCCGTCGACAGCCTCGACGAGTGCGGCATCTACTTCGGCACCACCGGTGGCCAGGTGTACGCCTCGGCGGACTCCGGCGACAGTTGGACGGCCATCGTGCGCGACCTGCCGCCGGTGCTCTCGGTCGAGGTGCAGACCCTGCCATGATCCGGGTCGTCCTTCCGGCTCACCTGTGCGCGCTCGCCAAGTGCGGCAAGGAGATCCAGCTCGACGCCGGCGCCACGCAGCGCGCGGTGCTCGACGAGCTCGAGGCGCGCTACCCGGCGCTGCGAGGGACGCTGCGTGACCCGAACACCGGGCACCGCCGCGCGTTCGTCCGCTTCTTCGCGTGCGAGGAGGACCTATCGCACGAACCCCCCGACGCGCCGCTGCCCGCTCCCGTGGCCGCCGGCACCGAGCCGCTGCTCGTCATCGGCGCGATGGCCGGCGGCTGACCGCGCGGGTCCGCCCACCTCCGAACTACCCGACCAACCGACAACATCCGAAGGAGACACCATGGCCGCCGTCGAGTTTCCCGCAGGTGCGCCCTGCTGGATCGAGCTAACCACCAACCACGCCGACCGCAGCCGCGAGTTCTATCCCGCGCTGTTCGGCTGGACTGCCGAGGAACCGTCGCCGGAATTCGGTGGCTACTTCATGTTCTTCAAAGACGGTGTGCCGATCGCAGGCGGCATGCCCGTACCGGACGGTATGGCGCTGCCGGATTCGTGGAACGTCTACCTGAACGTCGAGGACGCACGCAAGACGCTCGAAGTCGCGACCGCACATCGCGCGTCGATCACCGTAGAGGCGATGGACGTGGCCGACCTCGGGACATCCGCGGTGATCGACGACCCGTCCGGCGCGCGGATCGGACTGTGGCAGCCCAACACCTTCGCCGGATTCGGCGTGCTCGGCCAACCCGGCGCGCCGGCCTGGTTCGAGTTGCTCAGCCTCGACTACGACACCGCCGTCCCGTTCTACCGGGAGGTGTTCGGCTGGGACGCGCAGACCATGGCCGACTCCCCGCAGTTCCGCTACACCACGCTTGGCCGCGACGATGGAGCCCGCGCCGGAATCATGGATGCCGCCGGCATGCGCGACGAGCGCGGGGCCGGCGAGTGGTCGGTCTACTTCGCCGCCGACGACACCGACGCGGTCCTCGCCCGGGTGCGCGAGCTGGGCGGCGCGGTCGTGCGTCCCGCCGAGGACACGCCGTACGGGCGGCTCGCGGTAGCCACCGACCCGACCGGTGCGCTGCTCAAGCTGATGGGGCCGAACAAGGGCTGAGCGACCGGGCCCGGCTCACGCGGGAAGGTGGTCCGGCAGGCCGAACATCGGGAACAGCTTCGGCGCCTCGAGAAAGGAGTGCACCTCGCTGACCCGGCCCGCCGAGACCTCCAGCACGTGCAGCGCCCATGGCGCGTAGCCGCCGGCCGGGTCGACGCGGTACTGCGCGACGGCCGGGCAGCCGTTGGCCGAGACCGGGAACACCCGCGAGCCCCGGCACTCGGCGCCGACGGTGAGCATCCACGTGCCGATGTTCTCGGCGCCCTGCAGCCACATCGCGAACGGCGGCATGGTCTGGATCGCGTCCTCGTGCAACAGTCGCACGAGTTCGTCGACGTCGTAACGCGCGAACGCATCGACGTAGCGGGTGAGCAATTCGCCGTGCTCCGCGTCGAGATCGGCCGGCTCATAGGCCGGCAGGTCGGCGAGGGTCGCCCGCGCCCGCTGCAGTGCGCTGTTCACCGCCGCGACGCTGGTGTCGACCAGGCTTGCGACCTCTGCGGCCTGCCAGCGCAGCACCTCGCACAGGATGAGCACCGCGCGCTGCCGCGGCGGCAGGTGCTGCAGCGCGGCGACGAACGCCAGCCGGACGCTCTCGCGCAGCTCGGCGAACTCTGCCGGGTCGGCCTCGGGCGGCAGCACCCGATCGTCGGCGATGGGCGAGACCCACGAGCCGTCCGGCAGGACGTCGGCCAGCGACGCCTCGACCGGAGGCCGGGACGGGCCCAGCTCGACCGGCACCGCGCGCCGCTGCCGCCCACGCAGCATGTCGAGGCACACATTGGTCGCGATGCGGTACAGCCAGGACCGCACGCTCGAGCGGCCCTCGAAGGAGCCGGACGCACGCAGCGCCTTGACCATGGTGTCCTGGACGGCATCCTCGGCATCGAACGAGGAACCGAGCATGCGGTAGCAGTAGCCGGTGAGCTCGCGGCGGTGCGCTTCGAGGTCGTCCAGCGCAGGGGCGGCAGTCATCGTCATCCGGCGATGCTACGACCGCTCACCGACGGCGGCGAAGGTGCTTTCGTCCGATTCGCGCTCAGCGAACTCAGCCGCGGGCAGCCGCACCCGAGCGGTAGCGCAGGCCGTCCATGAGCAGCCCGGCGACGGTGGCCCCGCCGGAGTCGCTGCCGGCCCCGGTCATCAGGCAGACGCCGGAGAGCCCGCGCAGCAGCTCCATGCCGTCGACGCCCGGCCGCACCGTGCCGGCCTCGACCGCCGCCTGCATCAGCCGGTCAACCGTCTCGCGGACCCGGGCGTGCGTGGACTCGAACAGGTCGGAGTCGGCGTCCACGACGCTCTTGAGGTAGGCGGACATCCCCTTCTTGCCGGGCACGTAGGCGACGAAGTTCTGCATCCACGCCGCCAGCGCCTCGTCCGGCGGCAGGGTCGCGGCGAGTTCCTCGGCCGAGGCGCACAGCACCTCGACGTTGTGCCGGTAGACCGCCTCGATCAGAGCGTCGCGGCTCGGAAAATGCCGGTACAGGGTGCCGATGCCGACACCTGCCTGCTTGGCGATCTTCTCCAGGGATGCGTCGACACCCGAGGTGCTGAAGACCTCCGAGGCGACCTCGATGAGCCGGTCGCGGTTGCGGCAGGCGTCCGCGCGCTGCGCCCGGGCCATAGCAGCCTCCCCTGCTGAAGATCGGCGAAGACAGGTTCCCGATATCGGTTGACAAAACGGAGGGTGCCTCCGGTAATGTTTCCGGAGGCGGCATCCGCTTAGGGCCCAGCGTAGGCCGCCGTTCCTACAACAGCAAGCTCGGGAGACCTCACCTCATGCCTATCGCAACCCTCGATCGGGCCGCTCCCTCCACCGGAGTGCGCGACCGTCGCTGGCTGGCACTCGCCGTCATCGGCGTCGCGCAGCTGATGATCGTGCTGGACGCCTCGATCGTGAACATCGCACTCCCCCACGCGCAGGTCGCGTTGCACATCGGCAACGCCGACCGGCAGTGGGCGCTCACCGCCTACTCGCTCACCTTCGGCGGGCTGCTGCTGCTCGGCGGTCGCGTCGGCGACTACCTGGGCCGCAAGCGGACCTTCCTCATCGGCCTGCTGGGATTCGCCGCAGCCTCCGCGCTCGGCGGCGCCGCGCAGAACGCCACCTGGCTGTTCGGCGCCCGCGCCCTGCAAGGCGTGTTCGCCGCCGTGCTGGCCCCGGCGGTCCTGTCCCTGATCACCACGACGTTCACCGAGCCGCGCGAGCGGTCCAAGGCGTTCGCCGTCTACGGCGCCATCTCGGGCACCGGCGCCGCGGTCGGCCTGATCGCCGGCGGCGTGCTCACCGAGTACCTCTCCTGGCGGTGGACGCTGCTCGTGAACACCCCGATCGCGATCATCGTGGCGATCGCCGCACTGCCGCTGATCCGCGAGACCCGCGCCCAGGGCGACCGGCACTTCGACGTTCCGGGCGCCGTGCTCGCCACCGGCGGGCTCGCCCTGCTCGTCTACGCCTTCACCGAGGCGTCGCTGCACGGCTGGAGCGCCGCCTTCACCCTGACGCTGTTCGCCGTCGCCGCCGTGCTGCTCGTCGCCTTCGTCGTGCGCGAGAGGCAGGCGCGCAACCCGATGCTGCCGCTTCGCGTGGTGCTCGACCGCAACCGGGGCGGGTCGTACCTGTCCTTCTTCCTCGCCACGCTCGGCCTGTTCGCGGTCTTCCTGTTCCTCACCTACTACTTCCAGTCGGTGCTCGGCTACAGCGCGCTCAAGGCGGGTCTGGCGTTCCTGCCCTTCCCGCTCGGCGTGATCGCGTCGTCCACCATCGCCTCGCGCACCCTGCCGCGATTCGGCCCGCGCCCGCTGGCGCTCACCGGGTTCGGAGCGGCGACGCTAGGGATGCTCTGGCTGACGCAGCTGCCGGCGAGCTCCGACTACTTGGTTCACGTCGTGCCGGCGATGCTGTTGATCAGCATGGGCATGGGCCACGTGTTCGTGCCGCTGGCCTCGACGGCCCTGCTCGGCGTACCCAACCACGACGCCGGCGCGGCGAGCGCGCTGGTCAATACGATGCAGCAGATCGGCGCGTCGGTCGGCATCGCGTTCCTGAACACGATCGCCACCACGGCGACCCGCTCCTACGCCGAGGCGCACGGCGGGGCGTCCGCAGTGGCAACGGTGCACGGCTTCACCACCGCATTCGCCGTGGCCGTCGGCATCCTCGCCCTCGCCGCGCTCGTCGTGGGCACGCTGATCGGTCGCGACCGTGGCCCGGTCGCGGACGGCGACAGCGCCGCCGACGACGTCGAGGTGCTGGCTGCTGCAGCCTGACGCTGGGCGTCGGCGACGCCGTTCGAACCACTGGTGGCTGGTCGCCCCGAGCTCGCTCGGGGCCACCAGCCACCAGCTGTGTCGAGAGGGCCGCGACGGGTCAGGATCCGGTCTGCGCGGCGAGCGTCACCTGCACCGTCATCTGCTTGCCGTTGCGGGTCAGCTGGACCGTCACCTGCTGCCCCGGAGCGTGCGAGCGCACCGCGGCGATCAGGCTGACCGGATCGTCGATGCGCTGGTCACCGACCTGGGTGATCACGTCGCCGGCCTGCAACCCGGCCCGCTGCGCGGGGCTGTTCGGCTTCACCCGGGCGATCTTCGCACCGGCTCCGCTCGTGGGCGCGAGTGCGTTCTGCCCCGGCGCGGCCGAGACGTAGATGCCCAGCTCTGCGTGGCTGACCTTGCCGGTGTTGATCAGCTGGCTCGCGACGCGGGTGGCCTCGTCGGACGGGATGGCGAACCCGATGCCGATGTTGCCCGGCTGCCCCGAGCTGAACGGGCTCGAACTCGACGTCGACGCGATCGCCGAGTTGATGCCCACGACGTGGCCCGACAGGTCGACGAGCGGGCCGCCGGAGTTGCCCGGGTTGATCGCGGCATCGGTCTGGACGGCGTCGAAGATCGCCTGTCCGTTGTTGCCGGCCTGCACGGGACGGTCGAGGGCCGAGACGATGCCGGACGTCACCGTGTCTGACAGCCCGAGCGGTGCTCCCATCGCGACGACCTGCTGGCCGACCACGATGTTGCTGGAGTTGGCGAAGGTGACCGGTTGCAGCCCGCTGCGGTTCACCTTGATGACGGCGAGGTCGTCGGTGGGGTCGGTGCCCACCACGCGCGCGCTCGCCTGCTTGCCGTTGTCGAACACCACCGTCAGCTTGACGCTCTGCGGTGCGGCACTGCCGTCCAGGCTGACCACGTGGTCGTTGGTCAGGATGTAGCCGTTGCTGCGGAGGATCACGCCCGAACCGGTGCCCGCGCCCTGCGCGCCGACGGTGTCGATCGTGACGACGCTGGGCTTCAACTTGGCAGCGACTGCGGCGATGCTCCTCGCCGGCGCGCGCACCGGGGCCCGCTGGTCGGTCACCGACAGCGGGTTCGCGTTGGCCGACCCGTTGCCGCCGCCCGCCGCGGCGTAGGTGCCGACGCCCACCCCGGCGCCGACGACCGCCCCCGCCACCGCGGCGGCCACCGCCACCGTGGCACCGCGCCGCGGCCGGCTCGGCCGCGCGGACTCGCCGTAGGGCGGTTGCCCGGCGCTGCCGAACGGCGGTTGCCCGCCGTAGGGCGGGTGCCCGGCGCCGCCGTAGGACGGTTGCCCGGCGTAGGGCGGTTGCCCGCTGCCGCCGTAGGGCGGCTGCGCCGACCCGCCATAGGGCGGTTGCCCCGGCCCGCCGTAGGGCGCGCCGGGTAGCGGCTGCCCTGGTCCGGCGTAGGGCGGCTGCCATCTCCACGCGTCGCCGAACGGCTGACCGGAAGGATTACCGGAAGGATTACCGGGCGCCGGCGGCGTCTGCTGCGGACCGAGCGGGCCGCGCTCCTGCGCGCCCGTCTGCTCCTGCGACTCCTGGCGGTCGCCGGTGTCGTCGCTCATCTCGCATCTCCGCTCTCGAATCGGTGCGTCCTTCAGTTCTGCCGAGCGAAGATGAGCGTTGCCTGGGTTGACCGTGAGTACGGAATGAGCGTCGGCTGGACGGGCCGAACGACCCCCTGCGCCGCGGAGCGCGGCCTCCTACGCTCGGCAGGACTCAGGAGGCGAGGCAGATGACCCGACCGGACACCGACGAACGCGCCGATCTGGTGCAGGCCCTCGGCCAGGCCCGGTTCTTCCTGCGACACACATTGCGCGATCTGCGCAGCGACCAGGCCGCCGAGCGCACCACCGTCAGCGAACTCACCCTGGGCGGGCTCGTCAAGCACGTGACGCTCACCGAGCGGCAGTGGAGCGACTTCATCGTCCAGGGCCCGTCGGCGATGCTCGCCTACGACGACCCGGACGCGGTCAAGGGATGGACGGACGCCTTCCGTATCGGTGAGGGCGAGAGCCTCCAGGGCCTGTTCGACGCCTACGACGGCGTGGCGCGACGCACCGACGAGCTCGTGCGCACGCTGCCCGACCTCGGGGCGACACAACCGCTGCCCCCGGCGCCGTGGTTCGAGAAGGGCGCCCGCTGGTCGGCGCGCCGGGTGATCTTGCACATCATCGCCGAGACGGCGCAGCACGCCGGCCACGCCGACATCATCCGCGAGTCCCTCGACGGTGCGAAGTCGATGGGCTGAGTCGCCCTCTCGTCGCGGGCGGACATCGCTGCTAGGTTCCGCCGGGTGGGCCTCGCCGCCGAACTCGAATACACCTACCGCCGTCCGAACTTCTTCCATCGGACGATGCAGGCGTTTGCCGAGACGCGGTTCGGCGCGTGGTTCTTCGCGAAGACCCTGGCCCGCATGGATCGCGTCCTGGCCAAATTGACCCACGATCGGGTGACGGTGCCTGCGGTGATGGCGAGATTGCCCGTCCTCGTGCTCACCAGCACCGGCCGCAAGTCGGGGCAGCTTCGCGAGACACACCTGATCGCCGTGCCGTTCCGCGACACGCTGGCGCTGCTCGGCACCAACTTCGGCCAGCCCAAGACCCCGGCGTGGGTCCTCAACCTGGAAGACGAACCGCGCGCGAAGGTGGCGCACCACGGGATCACCCGCGACGTCGTGGCCCGCCCGGCCGACGCGACCGAGCGGGCGCAGATCCTCGCCGACTCGCCCCGGTACTACGGCGGCTACGTCAAGTACCAGCAACGGATCACCGGCCGGACGGTGCGGATCTTCGTCCTCGAACCGGCGTCGCATCCGGTCGCCTGAACGCTCGGAACGCCGCCGGCCGTTCGGCCCTGACGGCCCGCCAGAGGGCGAGTACAGGCTGGTCGCGCGCATCACCTGCCGCGCTGAGCCGATCTTCCTGCACTTCCGGAGTCATGGCCGCCACGGCGCAGGAAGATCTTGAAACCTAGCTAGCCGCGGATCGGCTGCAGGTACCAGTGCCGGCCGCCGTCGGAGGTTGCGTAGAGCTTGCCGCGGCCGTCGAACCAGGACACCGGGCCACGCACGACCCACGCCTCGCGCCCGGTCGTGTACTGGATGTCGTTCCATCCGGCGCCGCCGTCCGAGGACGCCCACACCATCGTCCACCTCGCCGCGCCGGGGGTGTCGTTGATGTAGATGAACGATCCGTCGGAGACCGAGGCGACAGCGAGGTTCCCGGTGCGCGAAACGGCCAGCTGCGACTGGTACCCGTAGGAGCCCATCGTCCCGGCGTAGTGATAGGTCCGCGCGGCGTCGGTCGACGTGTAGACGAACTTGTCGGCCATGCTCTTGCCGGGCCTGCCGACGCACAGCAGCGCCACGTCGGTCGCGGAGGTGGCGACGCTCTGCACGAGCGGGACGTCAGACGTCGCATCGCACGGCACGCCCCGCGCGGTGAAGTGCCGACCGCCATCGGTGCTCGCGTAGAACTTGTCCCGCCGGCCGGTCACGTCACGCTGCGGATCGACGACGTAGACCGTCTGCCCGGAAACCGACAGGTCGGCGCGGGTTCCGTAGGGCAACGCGAGCGGAACGCGCACCCAGCGGGTGCCGCCGAGCCGGCTGGTCCGCCAGAGGTGGAGCCGTCCGGTGCAGCCACCGAAGTCGGCCCACTTGCACGGCGAGACGACGGCGAACGCGGTCGTGCGGTTGGTCACCAGATCGAACACCTGCCCGCCGCCGCCCGGGATCGCCATGCGGCTCCAGGTGCGGCCGCCGTCGGTGGTGTGGACGAGGTAGGGCGCGAACCCGAACCCGATCCGCGGGGTCGCGAAGTGGATCTCGGTGATGCCGGGGCGGTCGGGATTGCCGATCTCGGCGATCCGTGCCGGGACGCGGCCGAGCCGTCGCCAGGCCGTGCCGCCGTCGGTGGTGGCGAGGACGTAGGAGCAGACCCGACCGCGGCACGGTGCTGCGCCGAGCAGCCAACCGTCCCGGGCGGAACTCCACGCGACCGACGTCGCCCGGAAGCCGCGCGGCACCGCGAGCGGCGCCGCGGAAGCACTCTGGCGGGTCGCCGTGCTCACCGAAGCAACGGTAAGCAAGGCTGCGGCGGCGAGGCGCCGGGGCCGGCTCGCCCTGACGGAGTGCCCAGAACGTGACCGAACGATCATTCCGTCCTCCTTGGGAGAGGATTTCAGCATCCGCGCGCGACGATCATGCGACGTAGAGGCGAACGGCTCGCGGGATCCGCGACTGGCACGGGCACCGGGAGCCCGCGGCACGCAGGCGACGCCTCGGCCTTGACACCGCGGCCGGGCCTGCTCGACAGTCGGCGCTTCGGCGAGAATCAGCGAACTCCGGCGGCGTGGCGACCGTATATATCTGCAGCCGGCCGCGCGGCCGGCGATCGGCGCCTGTCGTCCCGCGGAGACGGCCCGCGCCGACCGGTCGGTTGAGGAGGAGGCATTCGTGGGCGCACCGCGCGACGACAAGGGCGTTGCCGGGACGTTGCCCGATGCCGACACCGTCGCGTGGATCGAGGGTCTGCAGCCGCCATGTGACCCGGACGTGCAGACTCGCCTGCACGAACTGCTGCTGCGGGCGGCCCGGGCGGAGGTGTCGCGCCGGGCGGGCCGGCTGCGGGTGAGCGGGCCGGAGTTGGACGACCTCGCCCACCAGGCGGCACACGACGCGATGCTGGCCATCCTGCGCAAGCTCGACACGTTCCGCGGGGAGAGCCGGTTCACGACGTGGGCTTACAAGTTCGTGATCTTCGAGGTGTCCGGGAAGGTGACGCGCCACTTCTGGGCCCGGGCGGCCGAGCCCATCGACGTCGAGGCGCTGGACCGGCTGCCTGACCGGTTCGGATTCACGCCGGAACAGGCGGCGCAGTCGGCCGATCTGCTCGAGGCGGTGCGGCGGGCGGTCCAGGAAGAGCTCAGCGAGCGGCAGCGCGAGGTGTTCGTCGCCGTACTGCTGGACGGCGTGCCGGCCGAGGTGCTCGCCGAGCGCCTGGACACGAACCGCAACGCGCTCTACAAGACGATGTTCGACGCCCGCCGTAAGATTCGGGCGTTTCTGGTCGCGCACGGTTATGTCGACGCGAGTGAGGGTCGGTGACGCCATGACCGCTGCGAACGAGGGCCGCGACCGGCTGCTCCGGTTCCTGCAGACCGACGAACGCGACGTCGGCTGCCAGAAGACGATGGAGCTCCTGCACGTCTACGTCGAACTGGTCGTCGCAGGCGAGGATCCCGAACGCACCTATCCCGGCGTGACCGAGCACCTGCGCAACTGCGGCCCATGCATCGACGACTTCGACGGCCTGCTCGCCGCGGTGCGGGCCGAGGTCGAGCGGGACTGACTCGTCGTCCCGATCGACCGCCGAATTGGCAATCCGCGGCCAGATCGCTGCTCGCCGGTAAGACGACGCGCTGAACGGACGCCGTCAGAGGTCCGATCCGTTTCAGCGAAGGAGCGTCATGAATCGCATCGCAAAACTGGCCGGCCTGGCGGGCGCCGGCGTCACCGCAACAGCGCTGCTCGCGGCACCGGCGAACGCCGCGCCCGCGCACAGCACCGACGGCCGTCCTCCCGTGTTCGTACAGACCGACGATCCCGCGGGCAACACCGTCGTCGCCTACGACCGCACCGACACCGGCAGCCTCGTGCGCGCCGGCAGCTACGCCACCGGGGGCCTCGGCGGAGTGCTGGGCGGCTCGGTGGTCGACCACACGGCATCGCAGGGCGCGCTCGCCTACGACAGCGAGTCGCAACTGCTGTTCGCGGTGAACGCCGGCAGCAACACGATCACGACCTTCGCGGTGCACGGCGACCGGCTCGTCCGCCGGCAGGTGCTCTCCTCCGGTGGCTCGTTCCCGGTCAGCATCGCCGCGAACGGCGACCTGGTGTACGTCCTCAACGCCCGCGACGGCGGCTCGATCCAGGGCTACCTGCGCGTGGGGGGCCTGCTCGTCCGCGTCCCACAATGGCACCGCAGCCTGGGGCTGGACCCGCAGCAGACACCCGAGTTCACGAGCACGCCCGGCCAGATCACGTTCGCTCCGGGCGGGCACCGGCTGCTCGTCACCACCAAGAACGGCGCCAACAGCATCGACGTCTTCCGGGTGGGCCTGACCGGTCCGTCGGCCACCCCGACGGTGAACTCGCTGCCGGGTGACGTGCCGTTCTCGGTCAGCTACGACCGGGCCGGGCACGTCGACGTCGCCGAGGCCGGGCCGAACGCGGTCGCGACCTTCACGCTCAACCCGGACGGCACCCTGGCGCCGCTCGACTCCAGTGGCACCGGGCAGGCCGCAACCTGCTGGATCGTCTCGGTGGACGGCCATCTCTACCTGTCCAATGCCGGCAGCGCGAACGTCTCGCGCTACGCGGTGGCCGATGACGGGGCGCTCACCGCGCTCGGCACGACCGCCACGGACGCGGGGACGATCGACGCCGCTGCATCGGCGGACGGGCAGTTCCTGTACGTCCAGGCCGGTGGGCAGGGCGAGGTCGACGCGTACCGCATCGGCGGCGACGGCTCGCTCACCCCGGTCGGCACGGTCACCGTCCCGAACGCGGTCGGCGGCGAGGGCATCGTCGCGCTCTGAGTAGCTATCCGGGTTGTTTCGACGGGCCGGCAGCGGGGGGCCGGCCCGTCGGCACGTCCCGAACCGCAACCGCCGAACGCCCGGCTCGATCTTCCTGCACAGCAGCGGGCATGACAGCACCAACGCAGGAAGATCACCGAGAAGACGGCGGCACGGGTGCTCAGCCGGCGTCGTCGCGGCTCACGGTGGCCTCGATCAGCCCGTACGGACGGTCGGCGGCGTGGAACACCTCGCCACGGTTGTCCAGCCCGAACGGTGCGAGGTCGACGAGGAAGTGGTGCTTGTTCGGCGCCGACAGAGTGATCTCGGCGATCTCCGGACGCGCCTCGAGCACCGCCTTGCCCATACCCCACAGCGTCTGCTGCAACGCCCGCGAGTGCGGCTGAGCGAACCGCTCGATCAACAACCGGCGGACGTCGGCGTACGACTCGTCCCACGCCACCGACGTGCCGAGACAGCGCCACCGCGCCACCAGCGAGGTGGCGAGCACCCGGTCGTCGGTCTCGGCGAGCGTCGTGTAGCCGTCCTGGAGGAAGCCGCGGAACTCCGAGCCCGTCGACTTGAGCAGCACGAGGTCACGCAGTCCCGAGACGACGGTCTCCTGCGAGTCGTCGACGGTGACCTGGGTGGTGCGGACGTCCCCGCCGCGGCGCACCCAGGCGTGGTCGTGCTCGACCCCGCCCACGACGACCCGGTCCCACGCGTACTCCTCGACCTCGACGCGTGCCGCGGCGACCGGCGCGATGTCGCTCACGAAATGCCGCGCCAGCTCCAGCGCGTAGTCCTCGATCGCGCCGATGCCCTTTTGCTTTGCGAAGGCGTAGCAGGTGTTCTTCTGGCTGTCGGTGGGAAGCACGTTGGCCTGATCGCCGCTGACGTGGGCGTCGGCGAAGTCGCCGCGCAGCGACGTCGAGACGTTGAGATCTCGGATCTCGTGGCGGGGTGTGTCCCGGAAGATCCGGACGACCCGGGTTTCGGCTTTGCCGTACTGGTTGGGCCCCAGGACGATGGCCATGCGTCAACTCCCGCGGTAGGTCGAATAGGCGTAAGGCGACAGCAGCAGCGGCACGTGGTAGTGCTCGTCCGGGTCGGCGACGTCGAAGGTGAGCGTCACCTCCGGGTAGAACGTCGCCTGGCCGCGCGCATCGAAGTACGCGCCCGTGGCGAACACCAGCCGGTGCGTGCCGGTGCGCAGCCGGTCGGGGCCGAACTCGCGGATCCGCCCGTCCGCGTCGGTGTGGCCCTCGCCGAGCACGGTTCCGTCCGGTCCTTCGAGCCGGACGTGCATTCCGGCGCCCGGACGGCCGACCGAGGCGTCCAGCACATGCGTGGTGATGCCGCTCACGGACACTCCTCCTCGGTCACCAGTTGCCGCAGCCGGATCCGGTTGATCTTGCCGAGTTCGGCGCGCATCCGCACCCGTTCGGTCGCCGGGTCGTTGGCCAGCCGTTCGGTGAGGACGGCCAGCAGTTCGGCGCCGCTGCGGCCCGAGGCGCAGACGAGATAGACGTGCCCGAAGCGCTGCTCGTAGCGGCCGTTGCCTTCGGCCAGCGCGGCGAGCACGGCCTCGTCGGACGACAGCACCGCGGCCTGCTCGCGGGCGGACGCCGATGACGCGCTGCGCTCGCCGATGCGCGGGTGGCCCGCCAGCGCCTCGTCCAGATCGGCGTCGTCGAAGTCGGCAAGCGCGGCGTCGGCCGCGGCCAGCAGCGCGTCCGGCGATCCGTACGGCCGCCGCGCGGCGAGCGCGCGCGCCCAACGCGAAGAGGTGCAGCAACCGAGCAGGACGCGCTCGGCCTCCGGCTCGGGCAGCGCGTCGAAGGTCGCGATGTCCATGCGCTCCGCCTCCTCGCCGGTCACGAGTTGCGCTCGCGCAGCGACCGCAACGCCAGGAAGATATCGACCCGGTCCTCCATCCGGGACAGATCACGCCCGGTGAGCTGCTCGACCCGTTCGATGCGGTAGCGCACCGTGTTGACGTGCAGGTGCAGCAGCTCGGCCGCCCTGCTCCACGATCCCGAGCAGTTCAGGAACGTCTCGAGCGTCTCGCGCAGCCCGGTCGCGTTCCGCCGGTCGTGATCGAGCACCGGTCCGAGCAGGCGGGTGGCGAAGGTGCGTCGCACCTCGTCCGGCACGGCCGCGAGCAGCAGCACGTACGAGGTCAGCTCGTCGCCGGTGACCACCGACACCGGCCCGCCGCGCAGCTCGGCCAGCCGGCACGCGTACCGGGCCTCCTCGAGCGCGCCGGACAACGCACCGGGTGCCGACGGCGCGCTGATCCCCACCGCGAGCGGCGTGCGCTCGGCAGCCGGGGTGAGACGCAGCAGCGCGCTGCGCACCAGGCCCGGTACGTCGTCGTGCGGCGCCGACAGCAGCGCGACCGCCCGGCCGTCCGCACCCACGCCGACCACCGCCGGGCCGACAGCGCGAGTGACGTCGTCGACCACCGCCCGGGCGAGGTCGACGAGCTCGGGCCGGCCGACGGCCTCCGCGACGACGGCGACCAGCGGCGCGGCGGGATCCATGCCGACCTGCCGCAACCGCATGCCGATCTCCAGCTGGCTGCCGCCCGCGTCGGCGAGGGCGAGCGCCTCCTCGGCGATGTGCCGGATCGCCCGCGCCCCCTCGTCCAGCCTCGATCGGTCGAGAGCGGCGATGGAGGCGAATTCGTCGGTCACCTCCACCGTCTCGGCCGGCCACGTCGCGCAGTCGCCGTCCACCACGACGAACCACGAGGTGAGCCGGTTCTCCAGCGCCGGCCCGACGGGAAAGATGCTGAAGGCCCGATCCTCGGTGGCTACGGGAAGCCGCGGTGCGGTGAGGAAGGTGGCGGTGATCCGGTCGAGATCGGCCGCGCGCAAGGGTTCGGAGCCGGCGACCACGGCGCGGCCGGTGGCGGTCAGCACCCGGCATGCGGCACCGATCTCGGCCGAGAGGCGGGCGCCGAGCTCGGCGAGACTGCGCCCGGCGGCCACCTCGGCGAGCAGCTTGCGCTGGCGCCCCAGGCTGGCCGAGAGCCGCTCGCCGCGTTCGGCGGTCACCGCGGCGACGAGGTATTCGATGATGTCGGCGAACGACACCTCGGTCGACACTTCGATCAGCGGCAGCCCGTGCCGCCGGCAGGCGGCGACGACGTCGTCCGGCACCGAGCCGAGCAGCGCGTCGCCGGCTGCGAGCGCGCTGGCCCCGCCGGCCGCCAAGGCCCGGACGAACACCTCGCTGTCCTCCGGGGAGCGCCGCCATACCAGGCCGGTGAGCACGAGATCGTCTCCCGAGAGGTAGCGGCCGGGATGCAGCAGGTCGGTGGCGCAGACGCGGCGCACCTGCCGGTCGCGTGCACCCGGCGGCTCGTGGAGCAGCGCGAGCCGGAGCTCGGGAACGGCGAGCAGGTCCCGTAGCAGCACGCACACCTCCTCGCCGGGTTGGAGGAATCTACAACAGGCGCTGCTGGTTTCGCAGCGGGCTCGTGCGTGTTGCCGGTTCTGCCGGGGGCGGGCTGCGGGTTCACTCGGGTCACCACACGTCAGGGGACCCGATGGAATTCCTCCAGCCGACGAGCTGGGCGGATGCGCTGGCCGCGAAGGCGGCGCATCCGGACGCCGTGCCGCTCGCCGGTGGGACGGATGTGATGGTCGAGCTCAACTTCGACAAGCGCCGCCCACCGGCGCTGCTCGACCTCACCCGGGTTTCCGAGCTGGCCGAGTGGTCCCCGGACGACGGACGCATCCGACTCGGCGCCGGCGTCACGTACGCGCGGGTGATCTCCGAGCTCAGCGAGCGGATGCCGGGGTTGGCGATGGCCGCGCGCACCGTCGGTTCGCCGCAGATCCGCAACCGGGGGACGGTCGGCGGCAACCTGGGCGCCGCATCGCCCGCCGGCGACTCGCACCCGCCGCTGCTCGCGGCCGGCGCCGAGGTCGAGGTCGCCTCGGTGCGCGGCGTGCGGCGCATCCCGGCCGCGCAGTTCTACACCGGCGTCAAGCGCAACGCGCTCGCGCCGGACGAGCTGATCGGGGCGATCCTCGTCGCTCCGGCGGACGGCCCGCAGCAGTTCAGCAAGATCGGCACCCGCAACGCCATGGTGATCGCCGTGGCCGCGTTCGGGCTGGCGCTGCATCCGTCCCGCGCGCGGGTGGGCACCGGCATCGGCTCGGCCGCCCCTACCCCGGTGGCCGCGGGCGCCGCCGAGGGTTTCCTCGCCGACGCGCTCACCGCCGAGGGGTTGTGGGAATCGCGCGGCGAGCTCTCCCCCGGCCTCGTGCGTGAGTTCGGCGAGCGGGTCGGCGGCGCGGCCGATCCCATCGACGACGTCCGCGGCACCGCGGCCTACCGCCGGCACGCGCTGGTGGTGCTGGCCCGGCGCACGCTCGGCTGGGCCTGGGACGACTACCGGAAGGCGGCCTGAGGGATGCGCATCACCGCGACCGTGAACGGCGAGCCGCGCCAGGCCGACGACGTGTGGGAGGGCGAGAGCCTGCTCTACGTGCTGCGCGAGCGGCTGGGCCTGCCGGGGTCGAAGAATGCCTGCGAACAGGGCGAGTGCGGGTCGTGCACCGTCTACCTCGACGGCGTGCCGGTCTGCGCGTGCCTGGTCGCCGCGGGCCAGGCCCAGGGCCGCGAGGTCGTCACCGTCGAGGGATTGGGCAGCCGCGACGCGCTCGACCCGGTACAGCAGGCGTTCGTCGACGCCGGGGCGGTGCAGTGCGGCTTCTGCACTCCGGGGTTGGTCGTCGCCGCACACGACCTGCTGGCCCGCAACACGCGGCCCAGCGATCCGGAGATCCGAGAGGCGCTGGCCGGCAACCTGTGCCGGTGCACCGGCTACGAGGCGATCCTCGCGGCCGTGCGGCTCGCGGCCGACCGCAACGCCGAGGTGGCGCCGTGACCACCGTTGTCCTGGACGGGTGCGCGGTCGTCACCATGGACGCGTCCCGCACCGAACATGCCGAAGGGTATGTCGTGGTTGCCGACAACCGGATCAGCGAGGTCGGCTCCGGGCACGCGCCGCGGATCGACGGCGCCCGGGTGGTCGACGCCCGCGGCTGCCTGGCCACTCCGGGACTCATCAACACCCATCACCACCTCTACCAGTGGCTGACCCGCGGCCTGGCCGCCGACGCCACGTTGTTCGAGTGGTTGACCACGCTCTACCCGGTGTGGGCCGGCATCGACGCCGACCTCGTTCACGTCGGCGCGCAGGCCGCGCTGGCCCACCTCGCCCGCAGCGGCTGCACCACGACCACCGACCACCACTACGTCTTCCCCCGCGACGGCGGCGACGTGTTCGAGGCCGAGATCCGGGCCGCCCGCGAGGTCGGCCTGCGCTTCCATCCCGCGCGCGGCTCGATGGATCTCGGCCGCAGCGCGGGCGGGCTGCCGCCGGACGAGCTGGTCGAGGACCGCGAGGCCGTGCTGGCCGCCACCGAGGCGGCGGTGCAGCGCTGGCACGACCCGTCGCCCGGATCGATGCTGCGCGTCGCCATCGCGCCGTGCTCGCCGTTCTCGGTGACCGCCGACCTGATGCGCGACTCCGCCGCGCTCGCCCGCCGACTCGGCGTGCGGCTGCACACCCATCTCGCGGAGACGGTCGACGAGGAGTGGTACTGCCGCGAGCATTTCGGCTGCTCGCCGCTGGAGTACGTCGAGCAGCTGGGCTGGCTCGGCGACGACGTGTGGTTCGCCCACGCCGTCCACCTCGACGACCAGTCGGTGACGAAGGTGGGTGCGGCACGCACCGGCGTGGCCCACTGCCCCACGTCGAACGCCCGGCTGGGTGCGGGCATCGCCCCGGCCGTCGGGTTGCGGGCCGCGGGCGCGCCGGTCGGGCTCGGCGTCGACGGTGCGGCCAGCAACGAGTCGAGCAGCCTGCTCGAGGACGCCCGCAACGCCCTGCTGTTCGCGCGGGCGCGCGGCGGGCCGGACGCGCTGGCCGTGCGCGACGCGCTGGCCATGGCGACCGTCGGGGGCGCGGCTTTGCTCGGCCGCGACGACGAGCTCGGCTCGCTCGAGCCGAGCAAATTCGCCGACCTGGCGCTGTGGCGCCTCGACACCGCGGCACATGCCGGCGTCGCCGATCCGGTGGCCGCGCTGCTGCTCGGTGCGCCGCCGCCGCTGGAGCTGCTGCTGGTCGACGGCCGTCCAGTCGTCGAGCGGGGGCGCGTCGTCACAGTCGACGAGGACACCCTCGCGGTGCGCACCGCGCAAGCGCACCGCACCCTGCTGGGCAAGGCGGGCTGACGCCATGACCAGCCCTGCCGGGATCCGCACCGAGTCGACGGCCGACGGCCGCATCGGCGACAGCCCGCTGCGCCCGGACGGCACCGCCAAGGTCACCGGCGAGTTCGCCTACGCCAGCGATCTGTGGCACGACGACATGTGCTGGGGCGTCACGCTGCGCAGCCCGCACCCGCACGCCCGGATCCGCGCGCTCGACCCCGGCCCGGCGCTCGCCGTGCCGGGCGTGTACGCCGTCCTCACCGCGGACGACGTTCCCGGCCGCAACGCCGTGGGTCTCGAGCACGCCGACCAGCCCGTGCTCGCCGACGGCGTTGTGCGCTACCAGGGCGAGCCCGTCGCCATCGTCGCGGCCGACCACCCCGAGACCGCCCGCCGCGCGGCCGACCGCATCGTCGTCGACTACGAGCCGCTGCCCGCCGTCACCGACGCGCGGCAGGCGCTCGACCCCTCCTCGCCGCAGGTGCATCCCGGCGGCAACGTCGTGCGCCACCTCAAGATCCGCAAGGGAGCAGGCGAACTCAGCGCGCCGGTCGTGGTCTCGCTCGACTTCGCCGTCGGCATGCAGGATCAGGCCTTCCTCGGTCCCGAGTCCGGCCTGGCCGTCCCCGACGGCGCCGGCGGAGTCGACCTTTACGTCGCGACCCAGTGGCTGCACGTCGACCAACGCCAGATCTGCCAGGCGCTCGACCTGCCGCCGGAGCAGGTGCGGCTCACACTCGCCGGCGTCGGCGGCGCGTTCGGCGGCCGCGAGGATCTCTCGATGCACGTGCACGCGTGCCTGCTCGCGATGCACACCGGCAAGCCGGTGAAGATGGTCTACAACCGCGAGGAGTCGTTCTTCGGCCACGTGCACCGGCACCCCGCGACGATGCGCTACGAATTCGGCGCCGAGCCCGACGGCCGGCTCGTCTACGGCAGGGCCGAGATCCTGTTCGACGGCGGCGCCTACGCGTCGTCCACCGCGGCGGTCGTCGGCAACGGCGGCACGATGGGCCTAGGCCCGTACCGGTTCCCGACGGTGCACGTCGACTGTTGGGGGCTGTACACGAACAACCCGCCGTGCGGCGCGATGCGCGGTTTCGGCTGCGTGCAGGCCGCGTACGCGCACGAGGCGGTGATGGACGAGCTCGCCGACCGGCTCGGGCTCGACCGCGTCGCTATCCGGGCCCCCAACGGCATGCGCGAAGGTGACGAAAACATCACCGGCCAACTGATCGATTCGGCCGCGCCGGTGGCCGAGCTGATCGAGCGGGTACGCGACCTGCCGCTGCCCCCGGAGCCAGGGCAGGCGCGCGACCTGCGGAACCTGCCCGGCGGCGTCGCGAACACCACCCACGGCGAGGGCGTGGTCCGCGGCGTCGGCTACGCGGTCACCTACAAGAACGTCGGCTTCTCCGAGGGCTTCGACGACTACTCCACCGCACGAGTACGCCTGGAGGTCGTCGCCGGCGAACCGGTGGCCACCGTGCACACCGCCGCTGCCGAGGTGGGGCAGGGACTCGTCACGGTCGAGCAGCAGATCGCCCGCACCGAACTCGGCGTCGAGCGGGTCACCGTCCACCCGAAGGACACCCAGGTCGGCTCCAGCGGCTCGACCTCCGCGTCGCGGCAAACCTACGTCACCGGCGGCGCGGTGAAGGCGGCCTGCGAGGCGGTGCGCGCACTCGTGCTGGCCCGGGCAGCTGCTCTGCTCGAGGTCCCGGCCGCCGCGCTCCGGCTGGAGCACGCGAAGATCGTCGACGCCGGAGGCGAGGTGCTCACGAGCCTGGCCGACCTGCTCGGCGACGACGCCGTCGAGCAGACCGTCGAGTGGCGGCACCGGCCCACGCACCCGGTCGATCCGGAGACCGGCCAGGGCAACGCTCACGTGCAGTACGCGTTCTCCGCGCACCGGGCCGTGGTCGACGTCGACGTCGAGCTCGGGTTGGTGAAGGTCGTCGCGCTCGACACCGCCCAGGACGTCGGGAAGGCGCTCAACCCGGCCGCGGTGATCGGGCAGATCCAGGGCGGCTCGGTCCAGGGAATGGGCCTGGCGCTGATGGAGGAGGTCGTGGTGACCGACGGGCGCATCCGCAACCCGTCGTTCACCGACTACCTGATCCCGACCATCCTGGACACGCCGCCGATGCAGATCCAGGTGCTCGAGTACCCGGATCCGCACGCGCCCTACGGGGTTCGCGGTGTCGGCGAGCCGCCGACGATCTCGTCCGGTCCCGCGGTCGCCGCGGCGATCCGGCAGGCCTGCGGACGCCCATTGCGCCGCGTGCCGATCCGTCCGGAGCACATAACGGGGGTTCGCTGAGATGCCGCGCATGTTCCTCAACGGCACCGCGATGGCAGGCGGCGCCGACCATCACCTGGTCGGCGAGTCCCCCTGTCTCGGCGAGGCGCAGACCGCGGCGCGCTACCGGTTCCACTCGGTCGAGGGCCGCTACCCCGCGCTGGAGGACGTCGGCGCCGGCGGCGCGACGGTACACGGCGAGCTGTACGAGATGACCTACGACCAGCTGCGCGAGGTGCTGCTGCCGGGCGAGCCGGCCGGGCTCGAACTGGGCGTGATCGAGCTGTCCGACGGCAGCGGGTCGCTGGCCATGGTGCTGCGCCGTCCGCACGCAGAGCTGCCGAGCACCGACATCAGCGCGTTCGGTTCGTGGCGCGGCTACCGGCAGGCCGGATCCTGAAGAGCCCGGAATGAGCTCGCACCCGCCGTTCGCGTTCGACCTGCTGGTCCGCGCCCCGAGCGCGATCCTCGCCGACGGCAGCGAGCGCGCCTGCGCGGTCGCGGTCGCCGACGGACGGATCGCGGCGATCCTGCCCCGCGACGTGCGCGCGAACGCCCACCGGTTCGTCGACCTCGCCGCCGACGAGGTGCTGCTGCCCGGGCTCGTCGACACGCACGTGCACGTCAACGAGCCGGGCCGCACCGAGTGGGAGGGCTTCGCCTCGGCCACCGCTGCCGCGGCCGCGGGCGGCGTGACCACGCTCGTCGACATGCCGCTGAACAGCGTCCCGCCGACCATCGACGTCGACGCGCTGGAGGTCAAACGTGCGGCGGCTGCGCAGCAGTGCCGGGTCGACGTCGGCTTCTGGGGCGGCGTGGTGCCCAACAACATGCGCTCACTGCGCGCGTTGCACGAGGCCGGCGTCTTCGGCTTCAAGGCCTTCCTCGCCGACTCCGGCGTCGCCGAGTTCCCGCCGCTGTCGGCCACCCAGCTGGCCGCGGCGCTCACCGTGATCGCGTCGTTCGACGGCCTGTTGATCGCGCACGCCGAGGGCCCGGCCGAGCTCGCGTCCGCGCCGCCCGCGTCGGGACGCTCCTACGCCGCGTTCCTCGCCTCGCGTCCCGCGGCCGCCGAGCGCACCGCGGTCGAGCACCTGATCGACGCGGCCCGCCGCACGGGTGCCCGGGTGCACGTCGTGCACCTGTCGAGCACCGAGGCGCTGCAGGCGGTGAGCGTCGCCCGAGCCGGCGGCGTCCGCATCAGCGCCGAGACCTGCCCGCATTACCTCACGATCACCGCCGACGACATCCCGGACGGCGCTACCCAATACAAGTGCTGCCCACCGATCCGCGGGCGGGAGCACCAGGACGCGTTGTGGCTCGGGCTCGCCAACGGCGACATCGACATCGTCGTCAGCGACCACTCGCCCTGCCCGCCCGAGCTCAAGCTGCCGGACGAGGGCGACTTCGCCGCGGCCTGGGGCGGCATTGCGTCGCTGCAACTCGGGCTGCCGGTCGTGTGGACCGCAGCGCGGGCGCGCACGCAGTCGCTCTCCGACGTCGTCGGGTGGATGTCGCGACACCCTGCCGACCTCGTCGGGCTGGCGAGCAAGGGCCGCATCGAAGTGGGGGCGGACGCGGACCTGGTCGCCTTCGCGCCCGACGCGCCGTTCGTCGTCGATACCGCCGAGCTACGGCATCGTCACCCGGTGACGCCGTACGCCGGCCGCGAGCTCACCGGTGTGGTGCGCCGCACCTGGCTGCGCGGCCAGGAGGTCCACGGGCCGGACGCCGTCGACGACCATCCCGGCCACCTGCTGCGCCGCGCCGAGGCGGTGGCTGATGGCTGACTTCCGGGCGCTGCCGGATCTCGCGGTGCGCAGCCTCGGCGGGAGCGTGGTGTGGGCCAACGACGAGGCGTTCGCCGAGCGGCAGCACCTGATCCTCGCTGCCGCGCCGCGTTTCGACCCGGCGCAGTTCGGGCCGCGCGGCAAGATCTACGACGGCTGGGAGACCCGCCGGCGCCGCGAGCCAGGCCACGACGCCGCCATCGTCCGCCTCGGCGTGCCCGGCGTCGTCCGTGGCGTGGTGATCGACACCCGCTGGTTCACCGGCAACTACCCGCCCGAGGCGTCGGTCGAGGCGGCGACGCTGGCGGGGCATCCGTCCGTCGACGAGTTGCTCGCCCGGGCGGAGTGGGCGACCCTGGTCCCCCGCTCTGCGATCGCGGGCGACTGCGAAAACGCGTTCGCCGTTTCGTCCGGCGAGCGGTGGACGCACGTGCGGCTCTCGATCTACCCCGACGGAGGCGTCGCCCGATTCCGCGTGCACGGCGAGCCGAAGCCCGATCCGGCCCTGCTCGACACGGGCGTCGACCTCGCCGCGCTCGAGAACGGCGGGCGCGTCGTCGATTGTTCGAACATGTTCTACAGCACTCCGAACAACCTGCTCGCACCCGGCATACCCAACAGTATGGCCGACGGGTGGGAGACCGCTCGGCGCCGCGACGACGGCAACGACTGGGTGGTAGTGCAGCTCGGCCTGTCGGGCGTGCCGCACCTGGCCGAACTCGACACGTCCTACTTTCTGCACAACGCCCCGGGGTGGGCGAGCCTGCGTGGCTGCGAGCTGCCACACGGCCGGCCGCTCGCTGAGGCTCAGTGGCACGACCTGCTGCCGCGCACCCGGCTGCAACCCGATACCCGCCACCGGTTCCCGCTGCTCGCGACGTCGGCCGTCACGCACGTCCGCCTCGACATCTATCCCGACGGCGGTCTCGCCCGGTTGCGGCTGCGCGGCGCCCCGCTCGCCCGGTGTTGACCGGTAGATGACGCGTCGATAGCCGCGATGCGGCGTGGACGCCGCCTTTCGTCCGGACCAGGACCTTGGGTGACCTTGGGTGCAGCGCCGCGATGAGCTGCGCCCGCGCGGCCGGCGACAGCGGCCCGACTACCGGCCCTGGCCGGAGTCGCGACGAGGCCGTAGTGCGGCACCGCAGTCTCGTCGGACTACGCCGCTGCGCGAGCCTGGTGGTGGCCTGAACGCGGCCGCCCACTCACAATGAGGGCCGTGGCCGTCGCCGCCCAACGACTCGCGCGGGGCATGTCCGTCGCGGCGCTGACCGCTGTCGTCGTGTTCGGCGTCGCCACGATCGTCGTCATCCGATACACGGCGCCGTGGTCGACCACCTACTCCGGCGCCTCGGCCGCCGCGGAGGCGGCCGACCTGGCCGGCGGCCTTGGTCTGTTGGCGGCCGGCGCCCTGATGCGGGTGGAGTGGCAGACCGCGAGCGCCCGGCTGGCGACGCTAGCGGGCGGCGCATGGTTGGCGCGGGACTGGATCGGCTGGGAGGGCGGCCCGCCGGTGTTGCGGAGCGCCGCGATGGTCGCGTCGCCGTTCGTCGCCCCGCTCGTGCTGGCTCTCGTGATCGCGTTCCCCGACGGGCACCGCGTTTCCCGCCGTACCCGCCTCGTCGGGCTGCTCGCTTACGGCGCGGTCGGGCTCGTGACCGTGGGATGGGTGATGACGAGCGACCCGAGAATCGACACGGCCTGTTGGAATGACTGCACCGAGAACGCGTTCCTCGCGGTGTCGCGGCCCGGGCTGGCCCACGCGCTCACCCGGGCCGGCGTGGGAATCGAGTTGTGTCTGGGGTCGGTCGTCGTGCTCGTGTGTGCTGCCCGCCTGGCCGGTGCCACGGCACCTGCGCGGCGGCAGACCTGGCCGGTCCTGGTCCCCGGCTTCCTCATCGGCGCGCTGCTCGCGGCGCACGCGGTGACGGTGCTGCGCCGGCCGTTGGAGGGGCCGGAGTTCGGCCTCTCTGCCGCGCTGTTCCAGGCCACGGGCTGGTCGCTCGCCCTGCTCGCATGCGGGCTGGCATGGACGACGGCCCGCGCACGTCGCGTGCGCGCGTCGGTCGCGCGACTGGCCTCGGAGCTGGGTGCGGCGCCGGTCGTCGGTTCGCTGGCGGCCGCACTCGGCGCCGCGACCGGCGACCCGGGTCTCGAAGTGAGCTACTGGATTCCGGAGCGTGCCGAGTACGTCGATGCATCCGGGATGTCCGTTGCTGCGTCAGAGCCTGGATCAGGGCATGCGCACACGCCGATCGTCCGCAGAGGCGAGGTGATTGCGATCGTCAAACACGACGCGACTGCCGTGAGCGCGCGGCGACTCGAGCGGGCCATCGGGCCGGGCGTCCGGCTGGCCCTCGACAACGAGCGTTTGCGTGGCGGCCTGCTGGCGCAACTGGCGGATCTTCGCGATTCGCAGGCCCGCATCGTGGCGGCCGGTGACGCCGAACGCCGGCGGCTGGAGCGGAATCTGCACGACGGCGCGCAGCAGGACCTGCTCGCGCTCGCCTACGAGCTGCGTATCGCCCGCGCGGCGGCGGCCGCGCAGCCCGAGCTCGAGCTCCTGCTCGCCGACGCAACGGAGAAGGCGCGCGAGGCGCTGATCGAGCTGCGCGAGCTTGCCCACGGCGTCTATCCGGCCGTGCTCACCGAGAGCGGGTTGGGGGCCGCGCTGCGCACCCTTGCCGAGACTGCGCCCGTTCCGATGCACGTGGAAGTGGCGTGCCCGGAGCGTTTGCCGCAACGCATCGAGCAGGCGGTGTACGTGCTCGTGGCGAAGGTGCTCGAGGAGGCCGTTCGCACGGGCGCCGGCCATTTCAGTGTTGGCGTGGCCCGGAGCGGCGACCGGCTGCTGGTGACTCTCGACGGGCACGGACGGGGACCGTTGACCTACTTGACTGACCGCCTCGGCGCGGTCGGTGGCACCCTCACGGCCGACGGCGACCTGCTCCGGGCGCAGCTGCCATGCGGGTGATCGTCGCGGAGGATCAGATGCTCACCCGGCGGGGCATCGTCCACGTGCTGCGGGACGCGGGTGTTGAGGTGGTCGGCGAGGCCGAGGACGTCGACGAACTGATGCGTGTGATCGGTCGGGACGAGCTGGACGCGGTAGTCACCGACATCCGCATGCCGCCCACCCACACCGACGAGGGGCTCGTCGCCGCGCGGCGCATCCGCGACGAACACCCCGGTGTGGGCGTCCTGGTGCTGTCGCAGTACGTCGAGCCGAGCTACGCGATGCGGCTGATCGACGAGCACCCCGGAGGGGTCGGGTATCTGCTCAAGGAGCGGGTCTTCGACGGGTCCGTCCTGAAGGATGCGCTGCGCAGGACCGTCGAGGGCGAGTGCGTCGTCGATCCCACCCTTGTGGCCCGGATAGTCGGCCGGCGGCGGCGGGCCGACCCGCTCGCCGCGCTCACGCCCCGGGAGCGCGAGGTGCTGTCGCTGGTCGCCGAGGGGCTGTCCAACACGGCGATCGCGAGCCGTCTGTCGGTGACCGAGCGCACCGTCGAGGCACACTGCACGCAGATCTTCCTGAAGTTGGGTCTCGGGCCGGACGCCGACTCGCACCGCCGCGTGCTGGCCGTCCTTGCCTTCCTCCGCAGCCAGGACTGAACGGGGTGCCGGGGGTGTGGCCAGCCGCAGTGCTGCACGCGGCGGTTCTACGGCTCGCCGCGATGTGTCGGGCGCCGCGCCACCGCAGGATCGACGTGCAGGTCCAGCACCGGATGACGTCGTGGAGGCGGGCCATGAGCAGCATCGGCGAACGCGGGCGGAGGGTAGGTCGTTGGGGGTGCGCGGTGGCAATCGCCGGCGCCTTGTTCGCAGCTGCGTGCAGCTCGGCCGGCAACGGCGTGCCGACCTCGGCCCCGGGCGAATCCGTTCCGAGCGCAGCGCCGGCGACGGCGCCCGCGTCGGCGCTTGAGGGCACGTGGCAGACCGGCAACGTCAGCGTTGACGAGATGGTCGCTGCGCTGCGGCGCGCCGGCCTGCAGGAGTGGATCCAGCCGTTCCGCGCGCGCGCCGGCATGGGCAGCTCGAACGTGTTCCGGCTGACCATCGCGGACGGTGCGTGGCGGGAGGAGTACTCGCGCGACGGCGGCCCGTTCGCCGACTTCGACGATGCCGGCTACCGCGTCTCGGGCGACACGGTGAGGCTGACGCGAGACGCCGGCTCTTACCAGTGGCGCGTCGCGGCGGGGGTACTGACCCTGACGTTCGTCGCCCACAGCATGAGTGGCAGTGATCGAAAATGGGGCATCCCCGGTGAGGTACTTCAGCGTGCGTTCTACACCGCCGCGCCGTTCGAGCGCCGGCCGTGAGCGGCTGGCGCGTCGCCGGTGTCGCGTACATCATCGGCGCAACAATGCTGGCCCTCGCTGCCTGCGCCGGCAGCGCGAACGGACCCGACAAGGCCGGCGGCAGTGGCCGGCCGGTCACGCTCACACTGGGCACGCCGGACTCCGCCGGGCAGCCGGACGCGCCCCTCATCGAGTATTTCGCCGACCAGGTCCGGGCGATCTCCGGCGGCCGTCTCCTGATCAAGATCGACTACACGGCTGCCGGCGACGCGAACAACTTCGAGCAGGTGACGGTCGGCAAGGTTCGCCGCGGCTCGCTCGATCTCGGCTGGGTCGGGTCACGAGTCTGGGACACCGAGGGTGTGCTCGCGTTCCAGGCGCTGCAGGCGCCGTTCCTGATCACGAATTACCAGCTGCTCGACCGGGTGACCACCGGTCCGATCGCACGTGAGATGCTGGCCGGTCTCGATCACGTGGGTGTGGTTGGCCTCGGCCTCTATCCGGACGAACTCCGTCACCCGGCCGGCTTCGGCAAGCCCCTGCTCTCCCTGGCCGACTTCCGGGGAGCGAACATCCGGGTCCCGGCGTCGAACGCGACGGACGACCTGGTGCGGGCCCTCGGCGCCCGACCGGTACACCTGAACGGGCCGGCGTTGGTCCAGGCGGTCGACGACGGCGAACTGCGCGGTGCCGAGACGTCCGTCGGCAATGCGGCGTCGTTGCCGGGCCCGCCCATCGTCACCGGCAACATCACGTTCTTCCCGCGGGCTATCACGCTGTTCGCCGCCGCGAAGACGTTCGCCGGGCTCTCCGACTCGCAGCGGCAGGCGCTGCAGGCGGCCGCTCAGCGCACACTCCACTTCGCGGTGCGGCGGCGACCCGCGGCATGGAGCTCCGCGAAGTTCTGCGCGCTCGGCGGTGCGATCGTGCTGGCCGCGAAGCCCCAGGTCGCCGAGATTGTCCACGCGGGCGACGCGGTGTACAAGGTCCTCGAGCGCGATCAGCAGACCAAGTCGTTCATCGCGCGGATCCGGCAGATGAAGACGGGTGGGGACGCCACGCCCTCCACGCCGGCACCGTGCGGCACCGTCGCGGGCAGCGGTCGCTGAGGACGAATGACGGCAGCTACGACTGCACGATGAGACGACGCCGTCATGCGTCGAGCGGCAGGTCGGCGACGACAACGGTGCCCGCGCCCAGCGCACTCCGGACGGCCAGCGTGCCGCCCATCGCCCCGACGCGGTCGGCGAGGCCACGCAAACCCGATCCACCCGCGAGGTCCGCGCCGCCGACGCCGTCGTCGGCAACCTCGACGTGCACCCTGCTGGCATGCCGCTGGATGGAGACCGAGCACCGTGAGCCGTGGGCGTGTTTGTCGATGTTCGTGAGCGCCTCGGCGCACACGAAGTACGCGGCGGACGCGACGTCGAGCGGGAGGCCGTCGGCGGAGATCGCCACCGTGACCGGCAGCCGGTGCTGCTCGGCGAGCTCGCCGACGGCAGCGGCCAGGCCGCGTTCGGTCAACGTTGCCGGGTAAAGGCCTTGCGCGAGGTGACGCAGGTCGGTCAGCGTCGTCTCGAGGCGTTCGCGTGCCCGGGTGAGTGGCTGCATCACCACCTCGCACGCGCCACGCGCAGCCTGCCGGTGGATCTCGTCCAGGGCAACCGCGAGGTCGTTCAGCCGTTGTTCGGCGCCCTCCCGGAGCCGCTGTTCGATCCGTTGCCGCTCGTCGTCGCCGGCAGAGACAAGTCGGCGCCGTGACGCCGAGAGGTCGGCGAGCTTCGCCCGCACCTCGGCCTGCAGCCGCATGTTCGACGCGGCGAGCTGCGTCGCGGACTCGACGGCACCAACCAATGCGGCGTTGCCGAGCACCGCGGGGTCGTGGATGACCACCGCCAACGGCGGGCCGTGCGCCGGCACCCGCGTCAGAACCCGCGGACCGATGTGCGTGACATCGACCATGCGCCCTTCGGCGTCGGTGTAGCAGTCGGAGTCCGCAAGGCGATAGCCGATCTGCAAGGACGGATCGCCGAGCGCCCGCGCGAGCGCATCCCTGAGCGTGCCGGAACGGTCTTCCGCCAGCGCGACGACGAGATCGGTGAGGTCGGCGCGCTCCCACCGAGCGTCCACGAGCGCCACGGCCAGGTCGACGGCAACCACAGCGAGCACGACCTCATAGCCGCGGAGCAGCGCGGCGTCCGGGCCACCCGCCGGGTACGCACGGTGCAGCACGGCGAGCGCGACGAGTGACAGCCCGAGCAGGATGCCGGCAGGCAGCGATCGGGCGCGCGCCCGTCGGTCCTGCCCGACCGCGCGTGCGAAGTCCGCCGTGGCACAGACGGTGACGAGGAGCCCGAGCGCCAGGGTGACGAGGTCGCTGCGGCCGAGCGGCGCGACGAGGCCCGTCACATACCCGGCCAGCGTGACCGCCTGTGCGTGGCGGGTGGTGAGCCGCCCGGTCGGAAAGCAGAGCACGCACTGGATCAGTGGTGCCCGGTGCAAGAACAGCAGTTCGCTGCCGAGCCATGCGGCCGGTGGCCAGTCGACATGCGCGAAGTTCCCCAGGAACCAGGTCAGACCGGCCGCGACGAGCAGCGCGCCGATTCTGCTCTTCGGACGGTGCGCCATCGCGACGAGACCACTGCCCACGAGGGTCCAACCGGTCAGCAGATCGGGCAACCAGTCGCCGGTGTCCGCCCACGCGTAGGCGATCGACTCGGCGGCGAGCCCCATGACGGCGCCCGCAGCGCCGAGGCCGACGATCCGAAGGCGTCGTGCCACGGCTCGATGGTCCCTGACACCTGCGCCGCTTTCCTACCCGTTCCTCATTCCGCTTTGCGTCGCGCGCGGGTGACTGGGGCCAGCCACAGCCCGGCCGGGGCGAACAGTGTGGCTGGCCGCGATGCCCTCCGCGGCCGGGCGGACGAGTCTGGCGGTCGAACGACGTCCCTGGCCGAGGAGGCGACGAGAGGCATGAAACGCATCGTGTGGCCTCGCCGTCGGCCGGACTTCTCGCGCCCGTCCGGGCGGAACGCTCGACCCACGGGCACCCGCGGCGTCCGGCCGTCCCGGTACGGCGCCCATCGACTCAAGAAGGAGCCCACCATGTCACTTCCCCGTGTGATCCGCCGAGCCGCAATCGTGGCGGGACTCGCCGCCCTCGCCGTCGGGGGGACCGCGGGCCCGGCGAACGCCGCACCTCTGGTGTTTCCGTCCTGCCCCGGGTTCGATGTCGGTCTGACACCGCTGACCAATCACGGGAATCCGATCCAGGCCGGTCCGCGGGCCGTCCAGGTGGCCGGCAACGGAACGAGCGTCCTGGACAACGAGACCACCGGCGCGACGCTCACCTTCGTCGGCTCCGGCGCGTTCAACGCGCAAGAGAACTCGGATGGCTCACACACCTTCACCGCCACCGGGCGGTCGATCGTCTTCCTGTTCCCGACCGACCCGGGCGGGCCGGCCACGACCATCTACACAGGCGGGCTCGTGAGCATGCTGAGCGCGGACGGCACGTTCAGAGTCATCTCGCACACGGGCGGGGTCATCGACGTCTGCGCTCTCCTGGGCAGTTAGCGGGCCGATGACCGTCCTCCGCCCACGTCCGCTCGGCTCTTCGCGGCGACCCTCCTGACGATCATCGCGCTCTGGGTCGGTTCGCAGCGTCCGGCATGTCTCGGATGGTGCGACCTATCGGTTTCGGCCGATGATTGTCAGGGTGCGCATCCGTCCTGCAATCGTCCTAGATGCCGCTCAGATCGCCGATCTGCATGTCCGATCGTGGCAGGCCGGATACGCGGGGCTCGTCCCAAAGCCGGTGCTGGATGGGGTCGACCGTGCCGCGCGGCTGACTCGGTGGGAAGAATTGCTGCGCGATACCGACTGGCCGCGCAGCGGCACGCTGGTGGCCGAAGAGGGCGATCGGCTGGTCGGATTCGCTCGGCTCTGCCCCGAAGGCGGGACCGAGCGGTCGGCCGGAGGTGAAGTCGCGGCCTTCCACGTCACGCCGGTGCGTTGGCGCGAAGGCATTGGGCGCACTCTGATGGGCGTTGCCGTCACGCAGTTGGCGAATGCTGGCTTCGACAACGCGATCCTGTGGGTGGTGGACGGTAACCATCGGGCGATCCACTTCTACGCGGCGATGGGATGGTGGGCGGACGGTGCTCAGCGGGCCGAGGCATCCAACGCGCTCAGCGGCCACACCGTGACAGAGATCCGGATGACACGACCACTTCCGTGATGCACGCACATGCAGATGGTGCGGCCGGCCCTGGGGAAGAGAAGGCGCTTCCGCTCCGGCGAGGCTTGGGCGATCATGCCGACCGTGGCTTCCTCATCCGAGTCAGACGACGACCGGCGACGTCATGTGCAAGATCGCCTCGAAATCCTCGATGCCCTGATCACCGTTCTCAACGGGCGTGAGCATCTTCTCGAAGTCGTTCAGAGTGCTTCCGATCATGACGATGCGCTTGTCATCGTGCAGCGCGAGTTCGGCCTGAACGAGGTGCAAGCGCACGCGGCCCTCGACCTACAGGTACGGCGGTTCACCAGGGCCCAGCGGCAACGGATCACGGATGAGCGCGAGCAGCTACTTCGCGAATTGCGTGGCCTGAACGAGACGGGCGGCGGCTAGCGCCGACGCGCACGCCACGCGAGCGCCGGGGCCGGAGCCGGCGGAACACGGTCGCTGCCGCGCCGAGGCGGCGAGTGCGGCGGCGACGTCGGTAGCGGTGCTGTCGATGTAGTGATGCGCGCCGAGCTGCTCGGCGGGTGTGCGACTGCCCCGCGGGAGTTCGGGAGTTACTGGTTCACAACCCTGGTGTGGATCTCCGAGTCGCGGTTGCCGTTCACGGCGCTGCCCCAGCTGAGGGCGACGTGCTCATGCAGCCCGGGGCCGTTTCCCGGCTTCAGCACCGAGAGGCCGAACGTGTCTCCCGGCCAGATGGCGTCGTTGCCCGCGGCGCCGGAGACGCGCGTGATCGGCCCCAGCCCGTCCTTGATCGAGAACGGCCGCAGGTAGGTCTCGTACCCGCCGGAGGCATCGGTTTGCCACGCGATGTCATGCCGGTGTGGTGGGACACCGTGCACAGCGACCGATCCGCGACGTCGGGGCGCCGCCGTATCGCCACGGTGGTGCGCGCCGGCCGCGGTCACTCGTGCGGCGGAGCTGCGTGCCTGTCCGGGTCGCAGTGCGGGCTTGGGACTGGGTGGTGTGCCACTCAGGCGCGTGGCGCGCATGCCTCAGGCCGCGAGTCGCGCGGGGCGCGCGGTGCCGCGGACCGCGGTCGCCGCGGCGAGCAGAGCGACGAACTCGACAGAGATCGACACGACGCCGAGGGGTTCGGTCCAGTTGCCCACGTCGTCGGCCAGCATTGGGAAGGCCACCATGCGAGTAGCGAGGTATCCGGTGATCGCTAGGGCGCAGGTGGTGATGGCCAGCGCATACACGAGCGTGCTGTCGAAGCTGATCAGTGTCGCGGCCAGGATGACGCAGCCGGCGCTGAGCGTGATGAACAGCGCCCCCATGTAGGGCGCTTCGGCAAGATGTTCGGGGATCACCGGCAGGTGCGCCGCGGCCGCGGCGAGCAGGGTCGGGACGAGTAGCCAGCGCCATCGCGAATGGCGGGCCGTGGTGAGGAATGTCCGCATGCGTGATCTCCATGTCGGCGACGAAGTCAGGCCTGGCTGCTCACCCCGCCGGAGGGAGGGCGGGGTGAGCAGCCGCGGGCGCATGCCAGGTGGGGCTATTTGGCGGCGAAGTAGAGGAACAGGTTGGTTGCGATGGGCGCGGTGACGTGCTTGTTGTGGTTCTTGATCAGATGGCGGATGTAGCCGTAGGACTCGTGGGCGACGATCTGGCGGTAGGTGTGGGGACTGGTCACGCCGATGATCTTGACGTCCCACCATTCGGCTTTGCGCCAGTTCGAATCAGTGATGAAGTGGTCATGACCGGGCACCGTGAAGTTGCGAAGCGCGGCACGCAACTGCTTGTCGGTCAACGTCGGGTAGAGCGGTTTGAGGGCCGGCTCCAAGCGGCGCAGGTCAATGGTGCCCGGATGGTCGACACACACCAGGCCCGACGGGCAATCCATCCGGTTCATCGGCCGATCGAAGCCCAGCGGCACGGTGATGTAGAGCGGATCGAAATGCTTCGCCGGCGGCCGCTTGAAAGTCGCGCCGGCCTCGCACCGCGACGACGAGGTGGAGCGCACAGAAGTGTCGCAGTAGTAGCCCTTCGTATAGGTGAAGTGCAGTCGCGTGCCCTTGTAATAGGCCTGGGTCATGCCGAATTCGTTGATGCCGCGACCGTGCCCCATCCCGTTGCTCGGCGGGGCGCTGGACGTCGCCGCGACAGCGATGCCGACACTCCCCGCGATCAGCACGCCCGCCGACAGCACAAGCAGCCCGAGCCTTCGTCCCGACGTTCGGAACAGCCGCATAAGAGCCTCCTTCTCCTGGGCCGCTCTCCTGGCGGCCTCGCAGAGAGTGATTCGCGTTATGCAGCCGCGTCGGTTCCTGCCGAGAGGGCACACCGGCGCGCGGGCTTCGGTAGCGCGTCTCGGCGCGGAGGAAGATGCCGGTTGTGAGCGCCGCCTCGGTTCGCGACGTCCCCTGATTGTTGCCTCCCTGCTGGCGGTGGCCCAGTTGGCGAAGGGTGGCCACGAGCAGGTAGCTGCCACGATGGCCCGCCTTGCCGAACGCGGCGAACCCCACGCGCAGCGGGTATGAGCGCGCGTTGGTGACGTCGGTCCGAGCGGTGGGCCGCGTTGTGGGTCGTTGGCGTGCCCGCCCAGAGTTCGCGGCCGGGTACCATCACGGCGGCGCACGGATTCGGCCGCGACGCGGGCCTCGCGCGCACGAGCCGTCGATACGCGCGGTGAGGCAAACTCGCTCGGTGATCCTCGCCAGCCCGGCCGGGCACGAGCTTTCGTTACCCTCCGCGCTCACCTCTTACCGTCCGCAGTGTCCGAACAGCCGACAGACGGGACGAGCAGCGGTGACTGAAGATGTTCGCAAGCATCTGAGTGCGCCCGGCAACCACCACCGCTTGCGACGACGCCGGGTTCGGTCGGTGTGCCCATGCGTGTTGCTTATCGGGTTTCGCACTGCGAAGTGGAGAAAGTCATGACTACCGATCGCGGAGCCGCGACCGCCGAACAGTCCGCGTCCGCACCGGGGGCAACGATCATGTCCGGGGACGATGCCGCCACAGCCCGCCACGACCGTCAAAGCCGCCTCGACAAGATCGAGTACCTCATCGGCATTTACCGGATGCGATACATGCACTACGTGTGGCGCGACCACATGCCAGAAGCGGCAGAGGTGACACGGAAGATCGACCGGTTGCTGGAACGGTGGCAGCGCGTCCGCGACCGAGAATTAGCCGAAGCCGTGCAGTCTGCAGGCACCAGCGCCTAGCGTCCAAACGCTCGCCACCAATAGCCGTTGCCGTGGCCCGCGCGACCAGTTGGGCTGTCCGACGCGCTCGTGCCCCAATGTGCGCGCGCAGCTTTGTTGTGGGGCAGCCCAAGCGACGGCGACCGGCGCAGATCGATTCGTATGACGATCGGATATGTACTCCGATCGAGCCATCACGTAGGTGCACTGGTAGCTGGCCGTCCGCGCGGCTCGCGGCTAATTGTTTCGCGTCCGCGCGTACAGCGGCATGGTCGCGCGTATAGCGGCAGCGAGCGTGCGGCAGCAGCGGGGAGCGTCCCTGCCTCCGTCGCTGCACCGAGAGGGCTCCAACAGGCCACGCCGCTGTCGTGGAAGTTCGCTGGTGTGCACCGGGCATTGCCGTTCGTTGATACAGCCAGCATGATCGACTCGTGAGCGAATCCTCGACCGGGACTACCTGGCGGCCCGACCCATCCGACCCGAACCGAGAGCGGGTCTGGCTCGGTGACACGTGGGGGTCGACCACCCGGCTGGCATCGGGCGGCGACGATGCGAGCTCACCCAGCGTTGCACAAAACCCATACCAGTCGAGTTCTCTCACAGCGGCCGGAATTCTCGGCGCGCTCGCGGCAGCGGTCGGTCTCGGCGGAGTCATCGTCGGAATCATGTTGATCAGTTCAGCCAACGTCGCCGTGGGTCTCGGGGTGCTTTTCAGCGCGCTGATCCAAGCAGCGATGCTTGGCGGTCTGTCCCACGTCTGCGCCGTACTTCAGGAAGTGCGCGCGACGTCACGCTGATCCCCGTTCCGTCCGGGCACATCGCGGCCATGAGCGGTCCGTTGAGTCTGCGATCGGGGTCGCCCGTCGCTGCCCGGAGGTCGGTTGCGCGGGTTGGGTCGCGTGTTCAGACAGCTGGCGGAGCGTGTACCGGGGATATGACGACCTGTGTCTGGCGTGGGCATAGCTGCGGCCACCACGCTCCGTGCGTTGGACTTGTCACCCAGTGGTGGTCGCCGGGTGCGGTGATGCGCCAGCTGTAGGCGCCACCGCAGCCCGGGTCATTTTGCGCGGCAACGGGAGTTCCGATCAGGACCGACGCGAACGCGACACCGTTCGGCTTCAACGCGACGACGGACGTCCGATACCAACCCCAGGCACCCGTTGCGTGGTAGTCGTCGAGCCGCACGCGAACCCGGGCGCCTGACCGACGGACGGCGTGGACGCTCGGCCAGCCTCGCAGCGTGCACGTGCTGTTGCTGATGTTGACGAAGCGGATGACCGCTTCGGTGCCAGGCATCGTGCCAGCAACATCGCGCCCCGGCGTTGAGATGCGCAGGTCCCGGGCATGACATCGTCGTGTCATCGGCGCCCACCTGGTCTGCGCTGTCTGCACGCGGTGCGGCGTGCCTGGAGACCGTGGTGGCGGAGACGTCGCGACACGACTGCCGGATGACTCGTGCGACGCGCTGCAGGCGGTGAAAAGGACGCAAGTGAGCACCGCCCACGCCGCAGCACCACGGCCGACGCATCCGCGCGACGAGGAGGACATCCGCCCACGAGGTCGGCCAATAGCTGTCACTGCACCCTCCAGATTCATCACCGGATCGCGACGGACAGGACAGGTTGATGACGCCTGAACCGCCGTTGATCGTTGCACTCGGACACGCGCTCATCGGCAGAAATGCGCCCGCAGCGGCATGGCGCCTAGCAGCTGCATATACATCAACGCAGATCTGAATCGATTGCCCACGTAGTCGGGCGACCCGGGAGGTAAGCAGATGACGTTTGCGCCGGGACCAGGAGGATGCGGGGCTCCCGCGGACCGCGAACTTCTTCGGCAACAGGCAGCTGCGAAGACTCGGAGCAAGGGGGTGGTGCTGACAAGCAAGCACTCGCGTACCGGAAGGCTCAGCCGGGCTTGTTTCGGCGCCTTTTCCGCCGCCGCTAAACGAAACCGAAGCCAACGCCTTGTCACCGGGTTCGACCACGACGAGGATGCGGATGCTGCGCGTCGCGGCGTCAGCTGATTCCCGTCCCTCAACGACGATGGAGGCAAGATGAAACTGCGAGGACTACTTGCTGCCCTGGCGCTCGCGCCACTGGCAGTGGTCGGCGTCGCTGGTACGAGCAGCGCGCACGGCGCCGCGCTGCCGCAACCGAAGCCGACCGTGTCCGACTTTCAGTTCATGACGGCAAGTCAGACACCGCCGACTGAAGACGACTGCTTCTCGGTCGGACGGCGCTGCTTCACGTCGGACGCGATGCAGAACTCCTACAACGTCACACCGCTGCTCGCGTCGGGCCACGACGGCACGGGCGTCACCATCGCGATCGTCGACTCGTTCGGCAATCCGAACATGGCCTCTGACCTCAGCGTCTTCGACAACAAAATGGGATTGCCTCACATGTGCGGCGAGTCCGGCGTGACCTGCGGGAGCGGCATGCCGACGTTCCAGCACGTGTACTGGAACGGGAACACGATTGTGAAGGCGCCGCCGCCGAAGAGCAACGGCACCGGCCAGCAGGACCGCAACCTGTGGGCGCTCGAGACGTCGTTGGACGTCGAGTGGGCGCACAGCATCGCTCCGGGCGCCAACATCCTCAACGTCACCACCAACCCGGCCGAGACGCTGGGTGTGCAGGGCTTCCCGGCGATGATGAACGCCGAGCAGTACATCGTCGACCACGGCCTCGCGACCGTGATCTCGCAGAGCTTCGCGTCCGCAGAGGAGGCGTTCGGGAGCACCCAATCGTTGATGAACCTGCGGCACGCATTCATCTCGGCAGCAGCCAAGGGCGTCACCGTGCTGGGTAGCTCCGGCGACGGTGGAACCGCTAACACGATGAAACAGCCGGTGAAGAACCCCCAGGTCATCCCGTATCCCAGCGTCGAGTGGCCGGCCTCCGACCCGCTGGTCACCGCCGTCGGCGGCACGTACTTGTGCACCGACCCGACCACCGGGGCGAGCGTCGACGAGACCGACCCGCCGGTCAACTGCCAGGACCAGTCGAACCGCGAGGTGGGCTGGATCGCCTCCGGTGGCGGGTACAGCCACGTGTTCGCCAGGCCGCAGTACCAGGACACGCTGCCGGCAGGTTCGACACCAATCGACTCCATGCGCGGCGTGCCGGACATCGCGTACCAGGCGAGCGCGCGCACCGGCGTGCTCGTATACGACACCGCTCCCGGGGACGCATCGAGCGGCCTGATCTGCCCCACCGGGAACCCGTGCAGCTCCGGCTGGTACGTCGTCGGCGGGACGTCCTCCAGCGCTCCGCAGTGGGCCGCGCTGGTTGCGATCGCCGACCAGATGGCGGGCCACGGCCTCGGCCTGATCAACCCGACGCTGTACTCGCTGGCTTCGGGTCCGAACTACAGCACGTATTTCTACGACGTGACTACCGGAAACAACCAGACTGACCCGAACATCCCCGGCTACCCGGCCACCACCGGCTGGGACCCGGTGACCGGCCTCGGAACACCGAACGCAGCCACGCTGGTGCCGGCACTGGCGAGCTGACGCGCGGCGGGGACGGGTCGCCTTCGACCCGTCCCCGCCTGAGCGTGACAGTGCATCGCGGTTCGACCCGCGCCGACACAGCGGGTGCGTCGCCTGGGTCGCACCGTCGCCTACCCTCTGCCCGTGCGTACCGTCACGATCATTTCGGCGCTCGGCGCGATCATCGGAGCGGCCATCTACGGCGTGCTCGATGCCACCAGCCACATCGCCTCCGGAAGCCATACATTCGGCTGGTATGCATACCGCCCGCGCCGCTATGTCGACTACCTACCGGTCCCGTCTGGAACCGCGAGCAGCACGACGTCCTGGTGGCTGATCCTTCTGCTCGCGATCGGGATCGGTGTGGCCGTTGGCGCAGCGGCCGGAACGCTGGCGGCCCTGGCTGGGTTCCGCCTCGATCGGAAGGCGTGAACACCGAGTCCCCCCTTGACCCCAACAGCCCTGGTTCCCCTACGGACGCCGTCCGTTGCAGAAGCGCGAACAAAGCGGCATGTCCGGTCGTGCCGGTGGGTCAGCGCCCGTTCTGACGAGACCCGACTTCACGATCATTCGTGCCAGCGCCGACCGGCCGACGCGCGCCCGCTGTGACAAATAGCCCGCTTTGCCCTTGTTATACGCGGCTGTTCCACGACACTGCGTCACCGACCGTTGCGCTGCGTGGTCCGCGGCGGTCAGGGTACGGGCAGCCACGGACAACGGACGGGGCATGCCGATGCCATCACTTTGGGATCAGTTGCCGGCCGCGATGCAGGGCGACCACACCCTCGACAGCGTCCTTGACGTGCTGCAAGCGATCGACGGGCAGACCGGCATGCCCACCGCCACGACGGACCAGCACGGCAGCCCGGTCCACCGCCGCACCGGACACATGGCGCTCACATCACTGGCCGGGCTGAGCTTCGACCCGGTCAGCGGGCAGTTCTCGACGAGCGGCTCGAGCGCCTCGCCCGCGCCGCTATCCCCGACGTCGTGGCTGACCTTCCCCGACCTCGCCATCGACTGGGTCCTTGACGAGTACGACCCGCCGTCGACGGAGGTCGCGCTCTACCTGACGCTGCCGTCGGCGGTGCTCACGCTGCCCTACGTGCAGGGCGCCAGGCTCGACAGCAACCAACTGCTCGTGCCCGACCCCGCGAACCCGACGGTCCATCTGATTCTCCCGCGGCTCACCCTCAAAATCGATTGGAATGCCGTCGGCGACGTCAGCACGAAGCTGGTCAGCGCTTCCACCGTCCCCGGCAGCACCGGCACCGAGAACGTCTTCCAGCTGTGCCGCATGGATCCGCCGCACGCGCTACTCGGGCCGGCGAACATCCTCGGGTTCGGCTTCGACAGCGCCGAGCTGTACCTCGACGCCGACCCGCCGGGCCTGCCCGCCGCCGCCCACGGTGCGCCGAGCCCCTGGCAGGGGGTGCACGTCGCCGATGCCCACGTCTACGTGGCGCCGCAGGGCATGGAGGGCGTCGCGTGCGCCGCCGGGGTGCACGACCTCTACATCGGCTTCGGCGAGCACGACGGCGCCACCGGCAGCTTCGACGTGTTGGTGGTCGACCGCGGTCACGCGCCGACCATCACGTTGAGCTTCGTCGGCGACGACGGCCGGACCATCCAAATCGACGACCACGCCACCACGGCCGCGGTTCCCGCGCACGGCCATCTCGTCGTGCTGCTCACCGGCGGCGTCGCCCCGTACACGACCACCGTCACCGTCGGCAACTCACCGCAGCCCTCGAGCGGCTATGTGGCCACGCCCGTCGAGGTGTCGGTCGCCGAGGCCGGCACCGCGGTCCGCATCTCCGCCGGCGCGGGGAGTCCCGTGCAGACCGCGCCCGATCGCACGATCACTCTCACGCGGGAGGCCGCGGGCGGCGGCGGCAACGGCGGCGGCGGAAGCAGCGGTGCAGGCGGCGTCAGTGTCTCCGATGCCCGCATCCGCGTGACCGGCAGCGACGACACGAATGTCACCGTCGCCCTCACCGACAGCAGCATCACCAGCGTGCAGTGGGCCTGGGACGGCGGCGGCAGCGCGTCCGGCGCGAGCGCCACCGTCCCCCTCGGCGCAGGCGCGACGATCTCGGTCACCGCCACCTACCCGACGAGCGGTACCGCCGACGTGGACGTCTACTTCCGGTACGACCATCCGAAAGCCGGTGAGGACGGCACCGACGGGGCCGTCACCAGCTACCCCTACTCGACGGCCGCCGACAACACGCACAGCACCGAGTCCGCTGACGCCACCGTCCACGCCGACTGGACGCCCGGCGGGCACGCCGTCGCGGGCGACCTCGACCTCAAGGCGCGGCTCGCGTTGCTGCCGGCCGGGTCGGTCACTGTCAGCGGCTTTGCCTCCTTCGATGCCGCTGACTACGACACCGACGAGCACCGGCGCTACAACGACGCACTGGCCAATCGCCGCGCCGCCGGCGCCGCCGCGCTGCTGCACGGTCTCGCCGACCGCAGCGACGTCACGTTCACGCCCGCCGTCCTGGCGATCGGCGGCGGCCAGGGCTATGCCGACAGCCAGGCACAGTTCGGCACCACCCCTGCCCGCCATTTCTGGCGCGCCACACTGCCGAACGTGCCGCTCGCCGGCACCGACCAGGTCACCGCCACGATCATCCGCGGCACCACGCAGGGCACCCCGCCGGCACACGCTCCCACCCCGCGCCAGCCACCGCCGGCATCGCCGTCGTGGTTCCGCAAGCTGCAACTGCGCCTGGACCTCGAGCGCTCCCGCTTCAAGGAACTGAAGATCCTGGGCGAGGTCGATCTCTACACCGCCACCGAGCAGCAGCTAGCGCACGCCCAGACGCCGCAGCACCTGCCCACCCGTCCCGACAACTCGAATGACGGCGTCACTGACATGACGCTCGACATCCTCGTCGACGACGCGGCCGCCAGCTGGACCGTCGACGCCAGCTTCCGGGCGATCGACGCCGACGTCGACGGTCTCTGGACGCTGTACCGCCCGACCAGCGGCAGCACGACGGTGATCGACCTGCTCGGCTCTTACGCCGCGCTGGCGCCCGCGCTCGCCGCCACCGCGCCGGCGTCGACCGCGGGCGGGGACTACGTACCGCTCGCGATCGCGTCGGGCACGGTGCTCGCGCTCGCGGCGGCCGGTGTCCTGCCGGTCAAGCAGGTCACGCTGCACGGCCTCGAAGCGATCGTCGCCAGTCGCCCGAGCGGCACGCAGGTCGACCTTCTCGTCGACGTCGAGACGAAGATCGGCCTGCAGGCCGGCATCGTGTCGATCGACCTCGATCAGCCGGTGACCGTGCGCTACAAGGCGATCGGTTTCTCGCTCGGCTGGAACGACCAGGGCGCCGACCGGCTCACGCCGACCTTCGACGCCAGCAGGGGCTACACGATCGACATCCCGACCGGGGCGGTGCATGCCGTGCCGCCGCTGGGCGACCTACTGCAGGTCCTCGGTGCCCGTATCAGCCATGACAACCCGACCTACATCGAGACGGAGATCGGCCTCAGCGCCGACCTCGGCGTCGTCGAGGTCGATCGGGCGCGCGTCCGGGTGCGACTGGACCAGTTCGAGCCACCGACGCTCACCGCGCTTGGCGCGAGCATCGACGTCGGCGTCGTGCGCGGTCGCGGCTACCTCGCGATCGACGCCGGCAGCGGTGACATCACCGGCTCGCTCGACGTCACGTTGGCCGATCCGATCAACCTGCGGGTCATGGCCGGGCTTGCGATCAAGCACCCGCCCGACGACCCGAACACCCTCGGCGTCTTCGTCGGCATGGAACTCGATCTGCCGGTGCCGATCTTGCTCGGCAGCACCGGACTCGGCATCTACGGCTTCCTCGGCGGCGTCGGGGTCAACATGCGCCGCACCGAGAATCCCGCCGACCCCGTCCCCGCCCTGGCATGGCTGCAACGCCAGCCGCAGCAGAACCCCATCGACCCGACGGGGTGGGCGGCGAAGCAGGGCAGCTGGGCGTTCGCGATCGGCGCGCTGCTGGGCACAGCTGACGGCGGTTTCATCCTGCATCTCAAGGG
>DASSEP010000053.1:0-16562 GCA_035695205.1 Jatrophihabitans sp.
GGGGCGTGACGGTGCCGTCGGCCAGCAGCTTCTGGAAGACGCCGGACTTGGTGGCGTGCACGGCGTCGGCGTCGACGTCGGCGCCCTCGCGGCGGGCGTACTCGGCGATGCGGTCGCGACCGCCCGCCCGGCCGAGCATGGCCCGGTAGTCGTCGCGGTGCCAGTGCCATTCCAGGCCGTGCTGCGCGAAGGCGTCGTTGAAGGCCTGGCGCTGGCGCTCGGAGGTGTCGGCGACGGAACTGATCGAGCCGAACAGCAGTGCGGTCACGTGCTCCCCGTTCTGGGTGAGGTGGAGCGGATCGGGCGTAGGAGGTGGCCGCCGGTTCGTTCGTCGGTAGAGCGTCGGGGGGTGGAGCGCAGCCGGAGTCGATCTACCCGGCGCCAGGAACGGGCACGCCGTCGTACCCCGAATCGACGGTCGCAAAACCTGGGCAAAAGATCCTGTGACAGACGACGAGGCCGGGCCGCGCCCTCGGCGCAGCCCGGCCTCGTCCGTCCGTCTCGGAAGGTCGGCGCGGGAGCCCTCAGCGCGGCGCCATGCGGATCGCCCCGTCGAGGCGGATCACCTCGCCGTTGAGCATCGGGTTGGCCACGATGTGCTCGACGAGCGCGGCGTACTCGTCCGGGTCACCGAGCCGGCTGGGGTGCGGCACCTGCCGGCCGAGGGAGTCCTGCGCCTCCTGCGGCAGCCCCTCGAGCATCGGCGTCTTGAACAGCCCCGGCGCGATCGTCATGACCCTGATGAACTTGTCCGCGAGATCCCGGGCGATCGGCAGGGTCATGCCGACGACGCCGCCCTTGCTCGCCGAATAGGCGGCCTGGCCGACCTGTCCGTCGAACGCCGCGGCCGAGGCGGTGTTGACGATGACGCCGCGCTCGCCGTCGATCGGCTCGTTCGCGAGGATGCGCTCGGCTCCGAGGCGCAGGACGTTGAAGGTGCCGATCAGGTTGATCGTGACGACCTTGCTGAAGTCGGCGAGCGGCAGCACGCCCTTCTTACCGATCACCCGGCCCGGGGTGCCGACTCCCGCGCAGTTGACGACCACGCGGATCGGGCCCAGTTCGGCGGCCTTGTCGAGCGCCGCGGCGACCTGCTGCTCGTCGGTGACGTCGGCAGGGGCGAACACGGCGTGCCCGCCGATCGAGGCGACGGCTTGCTCGCCAGACGCGGAGGGCAGGTCCAGGATCGCCACGCCGGCGCCGGCCTTGGCCAGGCGCCGGGCCGTGGCCAGCCCCAACCCGCTCGCCCCGCCGGTGATGACCGCGACGCTGCCCTCGATGCGCATGTGCTGCCCGCCTTCCTTGTCGTCGGTGACGCCTTGATCCTGCCGGACGGCCGCGACCGCTCGCCCGGGGGCCTTTGCCAGACTGGGCGGGTGAGTAACGCCCCGATCTCCGCCGCCCTGTTCGACCGTGCCCAACGCGTCATTCCCGGCGGGGTGAACTCACCGGTACGCGCGTTCCGCGCCGTGGGCGGCACGCCCCGGTTCATGGTCAGCGGCTCGGGCCCATACCTCGTCGACGCCGACGGGCGCCGCTACGTCGACCTGGTGTCGTCCTGGGGCCCGATGATCCTCGGCCACGCCCATCCGGCGGTCGTCGCGGCCGTCCAGCGGGCGGCCGCCGACGGCCTGTCGTTCGGCACGCCCACCGCGGGCGAGGTCGAACTCGCCGAGGAGATCGTCTCGCGCGTCCGTCCGGTGGAGGAGGTCCGGCTGGTCAACTCCGGCACCGAGGCCACGATGTCGGCGGTCCGGCTGGCCCGCGGCGTCACCGGGCGGCACCGCGTGGTGAAGTTCGCGGGCTGCTACCACGGCCACGTCGACGCGTTGCTGGCCTCCGCCGGCTCCGGCGTGGCCACGCACGGCCTGCCCGACACACCGGGGGTGACCGGCGCGCAGACCGCTGAGACCATCGTGCTGCCCTACAACGACCTGGCAGCCGTCGAGCAGTGCTTCGCCGAGCTCGGCGACGACATCGCGTGCCTGATCACCGAGGCGGCGGCCGGCAACATGGGCGCGGTGGCGCCGCTGCCCGGGTTCAACGCCGGGCTGCGTGAGATCACCTACAAGGCCGGCGCGCTGCTCGTCATGGACGAGGTCATGACCGGGTTCCGGGTCTCGCCGGCCGGCTGGTACGGCCTCGACCCCGTCGAGGCGGACCTGTTCACCTTCGGCAAGGTGATGAGCGGCGGGCTGCCGGCCGCGGCGTTCGGAGGCCGGGCCGACGTGATGTCCCGGCTCGCCCCCGCCGGGCCCGTCTACCAGGCCGGCACGCTGTCCGGGAACCCGGTGGCGGTGGCCGCCGGGCTCACCACGTTGCGCACCGCGGACGCGAGCACCTACCAGGCGCTGGACGCCAACGCCCATCGCCTCGGCGAGCTGGTGACCGGGGCGCTGTCGGCGCAGGGGGTTGCCCACCAGGTGCAGTACGCCGGCAACCTGCTGTCGGTCTTCTTCGCCGACGCCGGCGTGCTGGACTTCGCCGGCGCGCAGGCGGCCGAGACCTTCCGCTACAAGTCGTTCTTCCACGCGATGCTCGATGCCGGCGTCTACCTGCCGCCGAGCGCCTTCGAGGCGTGGTTCGTCAACGCGGCCATGGACGACGAGGCCTTCGCCGTCATCGAGGCCGCGTTGCCGGCGGCGGCCCGGGCCGCGGCCGAAGCGGTCGGCTGACCGGCAAGGCTCACACCCCGCTACCGATCACCTCTTTCAACCGTTCGAAGTCGGCAGCCGAGCCTTCGACGGCGGGCTCCGTGCCCGCCGGACGGTTCCACAGCCACAGGTCGAGGTCGGCCGCCGGCGCGCTCACCGTGAAGCTCGGCTCGCCCGAGTCGACCAGCTCCAGCGCGGGTTCGTGTTCGTAGCGGGTCCCTCCCGGCGAGGTGCCGGCCACCCAGCCGAGCCGAAAACTCCACCGGGCGCCGGTGTCGGTCGTGTGCAGTCGTCCGATCGGGCCGTCGGGAGTCCAGGTCGCCCACGACGGCGTGCCGCCCCAGAAATACTGCAGCCCCTCGAGGATCCCGTCCGTGGCCAGTGCCGCGTCAACGGGCGAGAGTTCCGCGACGGTCGCCTCGGCGTCGACGCGATGGATCAGTGCCTCTTGTGCCATGCGCCGCTTGATGAAGCCGCCGGTGTGATCGCTCGACCACGTCCAGATCGGCTCGTCGTCGCCGACCTGTTCGAGCGAGGCGATCAGCGCCTCGCGGGCGCGTTCGTAGAGGTCCATCAGGCCCGAGTGATCGGCGGGCCGCTCGGGGGTGCGGGCATCGACCTCTTCGGCGCCGGTGTCGTCGGTGACCCGGTTGCGCACGATCGCCTCCCAGAAGTAGAAGACACCGCCGCACATGTGCCACAGCAGGTCGTCGGCGCTCCATTCGGGGCACGTCGGCACCGGCGCCGCCGGATCGGCGGCGCGCAGCACGTTGCCCAACCGGGCGGTCTCGATGCGCAGATGTTCCACAAAGTCCAAAGCCATCCCCGGACCGTAACGCCCCCCAGCGACACGTTTACCGCTCTGCGACGATGACCCGGAGACAAGAGATCGGAGAGTGCCGGGTGGAGACCGTCCATCTGCTGCGCCACGGCGAGGTGCACAACCCGGACCGGGTGCTCTACGGGCGGCTGCCCGGGTTCAAACTGAGCGAGCTCGGCGAACGGCAGGCCGCCGCCGCGGCCGAGTGGTTCGGCGCGCGCAAGGTCACCTATCTCGTCTCCTCGCCGCTGGAGCGGGCGCGGCAGACTGCGGCGGCACTCGCCGATCGCACCGGACTCGACGTGCATGTCGACGACCGGCTCATCGAGGCCGACAACCACCTGGAGGGACGGCGGGTGGCGGGCGGGCAGGGGTTGTTCCGCGATCCGGCGAACTGGAAGTACTTCCGCAATCCGCTGCGGCCGTCGTGGGGGGAGCCGTACGCCGAGATCGCGCAGCGCATGCTCGCCGCGGCCCGGGCCGCGCGTGATGCGGCGCTGGCCGTCGGCGACGGCACCGGCGAGGCGGTGTGCGTGAGCCACCAGCTGCCCATCGTCATCGTCCGGCGCAGCGTCGAACGGCTGCGCCTCTACCACGACCCGCGGCGCCGGCAGTGCGCGTTGGCGTCGATCACCTCGCTGACGTTCGAGGGCGATGTGATCGTCGCGGTCAGCTACACCGAGCCTGCCGCGAGCCTGCCCAGCGGCACCGGAACCGGGGCCTGAAGCCCGGCCGGCGCGTCGGTCGCCTCGCCGGTCACACCGGCTGAGTCCGGTGTAGGACCGCTTAGCTTCGTGACGCACACTGGACGTCGATGACCAGCCGCAGTTCCCGCCTGCCCGGCGCCGCCGCCCTCCGCGCGGCGGCGCTCGCCGTGGTCGGGGCCTTGCTGCTCGCCGCGTGCAGTAGCTCGTCCGGCAGCCGCGACTTCAGCTACACGTCGCAGACCAAGGTGGGGTCGCTGATCCCGGCCGCCAACCGCAAGCCGGCCGAGAACATCGGCGGCGAGCTGCTCGGCGGCGGCTCGACGCATCTCGCGAACTACCGCGGCCGGGTCGTGATCGTCAACTTCTGGGCCGCGTGGTGCTCGCCGTGCCGGGTGGAGTCCCCGCAGCTCGACCAGTTCTACAGGGCGATGAAGAACAAGGGCGTCACCGTCCTGGGCATCGACATCAAGGACGACAGGAACAGCGCGAGCTCGTTCGTCCACGACAACCACATCAGCTATCCGATCGTCTACGACCAGCAGGGTGAGAACGCGCTGCGGCTGGGCAACATCCCCGACGCGGCGCTGCCGTTCACCGTGCTGGTCGACCCGGCCGGGCGGGTGGCGGCGGTCTACATCGGGCCGATCACCCAGAAGGACCTGCAGCGGCCGGTCGCCGCTCTGCGCAGCGAGACATGAGCGTGCTCGCCGCCGGGGGCTTCAGCAACACCGTCGAGACCGGGCCGCTGCTCGTCGCGGCGGCGGTCGCCGTACTCGTCGGCGTCGTCGGCTTCCTGTCCCCGTGCGTGCTGCCGCTCGTACCCGGCTACCTCTCTTACGTCGCCGGGCTCTCCGGGGACGTCGACCGGCCCAGCCAGCGGCGCATGGTGCTCGGGGCGATGCTGTTCGTGCTCGGCTTCACCGTGATCCTGGTCGCGCAGGGCGCCCTGTTCGGCGAGCTGGGCAGGTCGATCCGCGCGCACCTCGTCACCCTCGAGCGGGTCCTCGGCGTCATCACCATCCTCATGGGACTCGTCTTCCTCGGCCGCATCGGCTTCCTGCAACGCGAGTTCAAGATCCACCGAATGCCCCGGGCCGGCCTGCTCGGCGCGCCCCTGCTCGGCTTCGGCTTCGGCCTGGCGTGGACGCCCTGCCTGACCCCGACCTTCACGGCGGTCTACGGCATGTCCTTGGCGTCGGCGACCGCCGGCCGAGGCGCGCTGCTCATGGCGTTCTACTGCGTCGGCCTCGGCATCCCGTTCGTGCTCGTCGCGCTCGGCTTCGGCTGGGTCTCGAGCGCGCTGGGCTTCGTCCGCCGGCACCGGCGGGCGGTGAGCGGCGTCGGTGGAGCCCTGCTGCTGGCGATCGGCGTGCTGCTGGTGACCGGCGAGTGGAACACGCTCATCGCGAACCTGCAGGCCCACGTCGCCCCCGGGGCGGGGATCGAGATATGAGCGCTACCGCCAAGGTGCTGCGCATGGGCTGGCGGCGCCTGACCAGCATGCGCACCGCGCTGATCCTGCTGTTCCTGCTCGCGGTGGCCGCGGTGCCCGGATCGCTGCTGCCGCAGCGGCCGCTGAACCCGAGCAATGTGTCGAGCTACATCAAGGCCCACGGCTGGTGGGGCCAGTTCCTGAACAGCGTCGACATGTTCGACGTGTTCGGCTCGCCGTGGTTCGCCGCGATCTACCTGCTGCTGTTCATCTCCCTGGTCGGCTGCCTGATCCCGCGCATCCGGGTGCACGCCCGCGCACTGACCCGCAAGCCGCTGCCCGCGCCGCGCAACCTGTCGCGGCTGCCCGAGTCCGGCCGGTTCGAGACGTCCGATGCCCCGGAGGACTACGCCGCCGCGGCCCGCGAGACCCTCGGACGCCGCTGGCGGGTCGCGCAACGGCGGGAGGACTCCGGCGCGCTCACGCTCTCGGCCGAGAAGGGCTACAGCCGCGAGACCGGCAATCTGCTGTTCCACGTCGCGCTGCTGGCGTCGCTGATCCTTATCGCGGTCGGCCGCCTGTACTTCTACGAGGGGTCGGTCATCGTCCGGCAGGGTCAGGGCTTCTGTAACGCGGTGGTCAACTACGACACCTGGAAGCCGGGACGCTTCGCCGCGGAGGGCAAGGTCGGCCCGGCGCCGTTCTGCATCGAGAAGCTGAACAAGTTCACCGCCACCTACACCCGAACGGGTGAGCCCGCGCAGTTCGCGGCGGCGATCAGCTACCGCGACCGAATCGGCGCCCCGCTGCAGCACGACACCATCACCGTCAACCACCCGCTGCGTCTCGAGGGCGACCGCGTCTACCTCACGGGGCATGGCTTCGCGCCGACGGTCACCATCCGCATGCCGGACGGCCAAGTCGTGCGCCAGACCGCGGCGTTCCTGCCCACCGACGCGAGCACGCTCTACTCCGAGGGAGTGTTCAAGGCCAACGGCCCCGACGGCGCCAAGCAGGACATCGGCATCTCCGGCTTCTTCGCCCCCACCCCGCGCCAGACCGCGCCCGGCATCTACACGTCGGTGTCGGCGCAGGTGAACAACCCCGTCCTCGGCATCTTCGTCTACAAGGGCGATCTGAACGAGAACGGGCTGCCGCAGTCGATCTACAGCCTGGACACCTCCAAGATGACCAAGATCGGCGCGGCCAACCTGCGGGTGGGGCAGACGAAGTCGTTCCCGGGCGGCGTGAAAGTGACCTTCGACGGCTGGACGCCGTACGCCAACCTGCAGGTGTCACACGACCCCGCGCAGACCTACCTGCTGTTCAGCGCGCTGGCGATGGTGCTCGGTCTCGGCGCCTCGCTCGGGGTCCGGCGGCGCCGGGTGTGGCTGCGCATCGCCCCGGGCGCGGACGGGGCAGGAAGCTCGCCTACCGTAGTGGAGGTCGGCGGGCTCGCGCGCAGCGACTCCGGCAACTTCACCGCCGAGTTCGCCGGGCTGCTCACCCGGCTCGCGGCGGCCGGAACCCCCGGGGCCGAGCAGCGCACGCTGCACGACACCGCCGACGATGCGTTCGACGAATCGATCGATGCGATCGGCGCACGAAAGGATTGACCTTGGCTGGCATCAACGGGTCGATGGCCCACCTGTCCGACGGTCTGTTCACGACCGCCATCGCCGTCTATGCGCTCGCGGCCGTGGGCTTCACCGCGGAGTACGCGTTCGGGCGGGTCGGCCGGACGAAGGCGGAGAAGGCCGCCGTCGCGCTGCGCAAGCCGTCCCGCGAGCTCGCCGCCGTCGGAGCGCCGAGCACGGCGGGCGGCGTGCCGCCTGAGGCGCCCGGGAGCGCGGACGTCCCGACCTCCGACGTCTCCGACGCCGCCGCCCGAAAGCGCGGCCTCGCCGAGCGCATCGGCCGGTGGGCGCTCGTCATCACCTTGCTGGGCGCGCTCGTGCACGTCGGCTCCATCGCGGTACGCGCGATCGCCGTCGACGCCGTGCCGTGGAGCAACATGTACGAGTTCGCCTCCGTGGCCGGGCTCGTGGGCGTCGTCGCGTTCGTCGCCGTCATGTGGAAGCTGCCGCAGCTGCGCCACCTCGGCGGGTTCGTGCTGCTGCCGGTCATCCTGGTCATGTTCCTGGCCGGGACGGTGCTCTACTCGCGGGCGCAGCCGCTGGTACCTGCGCTGCGTTCGTACTGGCTGGCCATCCACGTCACCCTCGTCTCGATCGCCGAAGGCGCGCTGATGACGAGCGCCGTGCTCACCGCCCTCTACCTCGTCAAGCAGCGCCACGATCGGCTGGTGACCAAGCCCGGCTACCAGCCGGGCGCGTTGGCGAACCTCGCCGAGCGGCTGCCCGCCGCCGCGACCCTCGACAAGGCCGCCTACCGCGTCGTCGCGTTCTCGTTCCCCCTGTACACCGTCGCCATCATCTGCGGCGCGATCTGGGCCGAGGCCGCGTGGGGACGCTACTGGGGCTGGGACCCGAAGGAGACCTGGGCCTTCATCGTCTGGGTGATCTACGCCGGCTACCTGCACGCGCGGGCGACCGCCGGCTGGAAGGGCAGGGTGCCGGCCTGGATCAACCTTGCCGGCTTCGGCGCGATCACCTTCAACTTCCTCGTCGTCAACATCGTCGTCTCGGGCCTGCACTCCTACGCCGGTCTGTCCTGAGGCAGGCATACGCCGCGAGAACCTGATCGGGTGCAGCGATACTGCTTGCGTGGCCTACGCCGACCTGCAGGAGTTCCTGACCGATCTCGAGCGCGACCGCGACCTCGCGCGGGTGCGCGTCCCGGTCGACCCGCACCTTGAGGTCACCGGCATCGTGCAACGCGTGGTGCGCGAGCAGGGACCTGCCCTGCTGTTCGAGAAGCCGACCCGGGGCCGCATGCCGCTGGCGATCAACGTCTTCGGCACCCAGCGCCGCATGGCCAAGGCGCTGGGCGTGTCGGATCTCGACGAGATCGGCAACCGCATCGCCGAGTTGCTCAAACCCGAGTTGCCGCACGGGCTCGGCGGGCTGCGCGACGCGCTCGGCAAGGCCGCCCAGCTGCGCGCAGTGCCGCCGCGGCGGGTGAAATCGGCGCCCTGCCAGGAGGTCGTCGTGCGCGGCGACGACATCGACCTCGTCTCGCTGCTGCCCGGTCTCAAGGCCTGGCCGGACGACGGCGGTGTCTTCCTCAACCTCGGGCTCACGCACACCAAGCATCCGCAGACCGGCGCGCGCAACCTCGGCATGTACCGGCTGCAGCTGCAGGACGAGCGGACCGTCAGCCTGCACTGGCAGATCCACAAGGACTCAACCTCGCACGCGGCGGTCGCCGAACGGCGCGGCGAGCGGCTGCCCGTGGCGATCGCGTTCGGCTGCCCGCCCGCGGTGACCTACGCCGCGTCCGCGCCGCTGCCCGGCGACATCGACGAGTACCTGTTCGCCGGCTTCGTGCAACGCGAGCGGGTCGAGATGGTCGACTGCGTTTCGGTGCCGTTGCAGGTCCCGGCCGGCGCGCAGATCGTGCTCGAAGGCTGGGTGGAGCCCGGCGCGCGATTGCCGGAGGGGCCATTCGGCGACCACACCGGGTTCTACACGCCGGTCGAGCCGTTCCCGTACGTGCGGGTCGAGACCCTCACCATGCGCCACGATCCGATCTTCCAGTCGATCATCGTCGGCCGCCCCCCACAGGAGGACGGACCGATCGGCAAGGCGACCGAGCGGATCTTCCTCCCGCTGATCCGGCTGACCGTTCCGGAGATCGTCGACTACGATCTGCCCGAGGCGGGCGTGTTCCACAACTGCGTGATCGTCTCGATCGAGAAACGGTTCCCGAAGCATGCGCAGAAGGTGATGCACGCGATCTGGGGCGCGGGGCTGCTCTCGTTGTCGAAGCTGATCGTCGTCGTGGACGCTGACTGCGACGTCCACGACTACGCCGAAGTCGCCTGGCGGGCCTTCGGCAACGTCGACTACGCGCACGACGCGCTGCACACCGTCGGCCCGGTCGACCACCTCGACCACGCCGCGTACGAGCAGTTCTTCGGCGGCAAGCTCGGCATCGACGCGACCCGCAAGATGCCCACCGAGGGCTACCGCCGCGAGGGCGGTTGGCCGACCGAATGCGCGCTCCCGCCGCAGACCGAGGCGCTGGTCGAGCGCCGCTGGCGGGAGTACGGGATTCGCTAGCGACGTCGCGAAAACCGGGACTGGCAGGATGGACGCCGTGAGCGCGGCGTCCGGAGACCTCGTCGACGGAGTCGTGCCCGAACGTCCCCAGCGGCATCCGGTGCGCAAGTTCCTCTCGCTCGTGATGATCGAGCACTCGGTGTTCGCGCTGCCGTTCGCCTACATCGCCGCGCTGACCGCGATGTGGCTGCAAACGGGCACGGTGCACTGGGCTCAACTGGTGCTCATCACCGTGGCGATGGTCGCCGCCCGCACGGTGGCGATGAGCGCGAACCGGATCCTCGACCGCGGCTTCGACGCGCTCAACCCCCGTACCGCGCGCCGCGAGCTGGTGACCGGCGAGTTGTCGGTCCGCTCGGCGTGGATCGGCACGTTCCTCGCGCTGGCGGTCTTCCTGGCGGCCGCGGCGGCACTGTCCTGGCTGTGCCTCGCGCTCGCCCCGATCGCCGTCTTCCTGCTCGTCCTCTACTCCTACGGGAAGCGGTTCACCGACTTCCCGCAGGTGCTGCTCGCGCTGGCGCAGTTCGTCGCACCCGTCGGGGCGTGGATCGCGGTGACGAACTCGGCGTCCTGGGCCGCGGCCGCGCTGGGCATCGCCGTCGGAACGTGGATCGGCGGGTTCGACCTGATCTACTCCTGCCAGGACGCCGCGATCGACCGCGAGATCGGTTCCCGCTCGTTCCCCGCCCGCTTCGGCATCCCCGCCGCACTCGCCACGTCGTCCGTCGTGCACGTCGGCACCGTCGCGGCCTTCGCGTGGTTCGGGGCGGCGGCCGGACTCGGGTGGCTGTGGTGGACGGGCCTCGGCCTCACCGCACTCGTGCTGGTCTACGAGCACTCGATCGTGCGCAGCAATGACCTGTCTCGGGTCAACCGCGCATTCTTCACCGCCAACGGCGTGATCGGCATCGGCCTGTTCGGCTTCGCCCTGGCCGATCTCGTCGTGCAGGGCCTCGGCACATGACCGCTGATGCCGCGCCGCAGCGGGTGCCGTGGGTGGTCGGCGTCTCCGGCGCCTCGGGCTCGCCCTACGCCCGGGCGGTCATCAACGGGCTGCTCGACGCGGGCTGCCCGGTCGATCTCGTCGTCTCCCGCGCGGCCCGCCTGACCGTCCTCGACGAGACCGGGCTGTCGTTCCGGGACAGCCATTGGCAGGACGACCTCGCGGCCTGGCTCAGCCGCGACCCGCACGACGTGCGGTATTGGACGGCCGGCGACCTCGCCGCCGGGCCCGCGAGTGGCTCCTACCGGACGCGCGGGATGGTCGTCGTCCCCGCCTCCACAGCGGCGGTGGCCGGCATCGCCATCGGGTTGAGCAAGGACCTGCTGCAGCGCGCAGCTGATGTCACCCTCAAGGAGCGCCGCCCGCTGGTCGTCGTTCCGCGCGAGACGCCTTACACCCGAGCGACCCTCCAGCACATGCTCGAGTTGCACGACGCCGGTGCCGTGGTGCTGCCGGCGAGCCCGGGCTTCTACGGCGCGCCGGAGTCTGTCGCACAACTCGTCGATTTCGTGGCCGCGAAGGTGCTCGACGTGCTCGACGTTCCCCACGACCTGCTCACCCGCTGGACCGGGACGCTCGGCGCCGCGAGTGGCCGCCAAGGTCTTTAGTAGCGTGGTTGACGATGGATACCGTCGACCGCAAACTGCTCGACGCCTTGCGCGGCAACGCTCGCGCGACCTACGCCGAGCTGGCCCGTGTGGTGGGGCTCAGCGCTCCCGCGGTGCACGAGCGCGTGTCGAAACTCGAGGCGTCGGGCGTGATCACCGGCTACCACGCGGCGATCGCTCCGGAGTCGCTCGGCTACGAGATGAATGCGCTGGTGGGCATCTTCATCACCGACAGCGCCGACACCGACGACATCGCAGCCTCCCTCGCTGGCATGCCGGTCGTGGAGCATTGCTGGTTCGTGGCCGGCGAGGAGACCTACGTGGTCAAGGTGCGGGTGTCGGACGTCGCCGCGCTCGAGGCGACCATCCGGGCTTTGAACGGGATCCGCGGGGTCGCACGCACCCGCACCACCGTGGTGCTCTCGACCAAGTTCGAGGATCGCGTGCCGGTCGTCGAGGCCACCGACGGAGCATGAGTGGTCAGCGGCGCACCGCCGACACCACGAACATGCCCTCGTCGCACCCGCGTCCCGCCGTGGCGTAGCGCGCCGTCATCTGCCGGGCGTTCGCGACGTCCGACACCTCGAAACCCGCGTCGGCGAGCAACTCGGCGATGCCGTCCGGAGTGACGGCGAACGTGATCGGTTCGCCGATCAGCCGGATGGCTTGCTCACCGAAGCGGCGTAGGTGGTCGTACGGACGCAGGCCACCGACGTGCTGCCAGCAGTCCATGGCCAGCACGCTGCCCGGACCGCACAGCGCTGCGAGTGCGTCGAGCGACGCGATCACGGCCCGCCGGTCGAGGTACATGCTCACCCCCTCCCACGCCACGAACGCCGGCGCGCGGCGTCCGAAGCCTGCGTCGGCGAGCCGGTCGGGTAGCGCCTGGGTGCGGAAGTCGATCTCGACCGAGCGGACGGTGGTCGGGCCGAAGATGCCCGGCGCGCCCGCGACGACCGCGGCCTTGTGGCGGGACAGCGGGGCGAGGTCCACCTCGTAGACCGGTCGGTCGCCGATCTCGGCGCGGAACCGGTACGCGCGGCTGTCGTAGCCGGCGCCGAGGAGAACCACCTGGTCGGCGGCCGGCAGCGCAGCCAGCAGGTGCTCGTCGACGAAGCGGTGCCGGCACAGCGCCGAGGTGGCGATCGACAGCAGCTCGCTGCGTTCGGCGTGGCGGACGACGCCGACCAACGTGCGCAGGGACGCGAGCAGGTTCCGGCTCGTCGCGGACAGGAACACCGGAGCGAAGGCATCGCTGACGATCCGTTCCGGCTCGGGCCGCTGGAGTTCCAGCGCACGCCCGAACGTCGTCCACTGCGCCGTCGAACTCGGCCGGTCGGTGGTGTGCAGCTCGCGGGGGAGCAGTGGAAGACGCATCGCCTCGCAATCTAGGGCAGGCGTCACGCAGCGTGGTGCCAGCGCACGATGTTCACTGCCGGGCTCCATCGATCGCCGGTGACGATGCGCGGGCGGCCCGGTGCCCGAGGAAGATCGGGCGCGCGGCTGCGATACTGGTGCCCGGTCGGCGTGCGGGTGACGACGGTGCCCTCCGGCGTCGGATGAGCCGTCCAGCCGGGGGCTTCCTTGGCGTAGTTGCACGCCGCGCACAGGCCCTGCGCGTTGTCGACGTGGGTCGGCCCGGCCCGGTCGGAGCTGACGACGTGGTCGGTGTGCCGGATCGGGGCGTCGCACCACGGGGTGCGACACGTCTGGTCGCGCAGTGCGACGAAGCGTCGCTGGCCGGGCGTGAACAGCCGCCGGCCCGACTCGAGGGCGGTCAGGCGGCCGGCGCCGGGAGTCGTGTAGAGGCGGCGGATCCAGCGCGGCACGGCAGGGGCCGGGCCGGAAATCAGGTCTCGGGCGATCTCGGCCGGGATCGGCCCGTAGCCGCTGAGCAGCGCGGGTTCCTCGGCGCCGGGCCCGGCCGACAGCAGCGCCTGGTCGGTCATGACCAGCTGGATCTCGACCGGCACGTCACCCGCCGCCGCTTGCCCGGTCACTCGCTCGACGAGGGTGTCGGCCATGATCTGACCCCGGCTGCGGCCGTCGCCCGCTGCGGTCGAGAGGTCGGCGTGCCGGGCCAGCGTCGCGTAGCACGCCACCCCTTGCGCGACCGGTAGGAATGCGGTCAGCCGGCACATCGCGTCCGGCGCCGGACGGAGCGTCACCCGCCGGTCGCCGGCCGCCGCGCTGGTGCGTCCCACGTAGCCGCGCGGGTCGAGCCGGTAGGCGGCCTGCTTCGCTGCGGCCTCGACCCGCCGGTCGCCGAGCGATTCCAGCTGCGGCGCGAGTTCGGCGTCCACCGCCGCGCGATGCTCGCGAGAGAGCCACGCGGTCTCGCGCGCCACGATCATGGCCCGCCACTCGGTGATCCGGCCCGCGGCTAGCGCCGCGAATGTGGCCGGCAGCTCGCGGGTGAGGATCGTGGCCCAGCCGACGTAGCGCTGCGCGTGATAAGGCGAGCAGCGCCGCGCCAAGCCGACCTGGGCTGCGATGCCGCGCTGCGCTCGCTCGGCCGGCACTCTTGCGGCGGTCTGCGCGGCGCGTTGCGAGGCCACGAACTGTGCGGTCACCCGCGCCTGCGCGGCCGCCGCCGCGGACTTGATCTCCTCCAGTAACCGGATCTGGTCGACCCGTTCTGGATCGAGCCCGGCAGCCGGCACCGCGGTCAGCGTGTCGAGCACGCCCCGCAGTGTCGCCACCGATTCGTCCATAGGTTCGTTTCTACATCGGGGGTACGACACTTTCCGCGGCAGGCGAGACCGGTGTGGACAGCGCCTCGGAACCAGGACGCAGGCGCGCGTCAGGCGGCACGCACGACGACGTACAGCCAGTCGTCGTTCAGCCCGGCGACGTGCTCGAGACTCTCGACTCGCCAGCCGGCGGCGTCCAGTTCGGCGCGCAGCCGCGGCTCGCGCCAGTAGGTGAAGTGCCGCGGCAGGCCCAGTTTGCGGGTGTGCCACTCCTCGCCGTCGCCCTCCTTGAGGGTCAGCGCGAAACAGCCGTCGGAGGCGAGTGCCTCGTGCACCTTGCGCACAGCCGCCGCGAACTCGGTTCGGCTCAAGTGCAGCAGCACCGCATTCGCCAAGACGAGATCCCACGGCCCACCGAGATCGTCGGTGCGGATGTCGAGCCGTCGGGCGTCGTGGCCTGCGTCGCGCATCATTCGCACGAACGCCGAGGCGGCGTCGGTACGGGTGACGCGCACACCGAGCCCTTCTAGGAAATCGGCTTCGAGCCCTGGTCCGCTACCGATCTCGAGGCATCGCGCGCCGGACGCCACCCGGGCGACGATGCGCTCCAGCAGCGCACGGAGCGGCGGAGGAATCTCGTTACGCCGCTCCCGGCGGTAGTCCTCTGCAGCCGCCTCATAGGTGCGTAGCGTCACGTCGCCTGCTGACAGTGGGGAGTGGCCCGCGCCGTTCCCGCAGTTGACGCTCGCCGGCCCCGCAGGGCCGCTCGCACTCGTCACCCGGCGAGGGTAGGCCACTTCGCAGGCCGGGTCCCGCCGGTGCATGCCTGAGCCGTCCGTACCCTGGAGGCATGCCGTTGACCGAGTCCCGCAAGGCCGAGCTGACCCAGAAGATCGAGGCGCGTGAGCGGCTCACCCGTCGGGACGGCGAGGATCTGTACGACTCCGACGACCTCGCCTGGCTGGGCGGGCTCGCCCACGGTGTGCGCACCGAGAAGAACGGCGACACCGTCTACTTCAACGTCAACCGGCACCTCAATCTCACAAACGTGTGCAGCGCGTCCTGCGCCTACTGCAGCTTCCAGCGCAAGCCGGGGCAGAAGGACGCGTACACGATGCGCGTCGAGGAGGCCGTCGAGAAGGCGCTGGCCATGAAGGACGACGGGCTCACCGAGCTGCACATCGTCAACGGTTTGCACCCCACGCTGCCGTGGAAGTACTACCCGCGGGTGCTGCGCGAGCTCAAGGCCGCACTGCCGCAGGTCGCGCTCAAGGCGTTCACCGCCACCGAGGTGCACTGGTTCGAGGAGATCAGCGGCCTGCCCGCCGACCAGATTCTCGACGAGCTCATCGACGCCGGCCTCGAGTCGCTCACCGGCGGCGGCGCGGAGATCTTCGACTGGGACGTCCGCAAGCAGATCGTCGACCACAAGACCCACTGGGAGGACTGGTCGCGCATCCACCGGCTGGCCCACCAGAAGGGGCTCAAGACGCCGGCCACGATGCTCTACGGCCACATCGAGGAACCCCGGCACCGCGTCGACCACGTGCTGCGGCTGCGCGAATTGCAGGACGAGACCGGTGGCTTCCAGGTGTTCATCCCGCTGCGCTTCCACAACGACAACAACCGGCTCTCACACCTGCCGATGGCGCAGCCCGCGGACGTCCTCAAGACCTTCGCAGTGAGCCGGCTGATGCTCGACAACTTCCCGCACGTCAAGGTGTTCTGGGTGATGCACGGGCTGTCGACCTCGCAGCTGGCGCTGAACTTCGGCGCCGACGACATGGACGGCTCGGTCGTCGAATACAAGATCACCCACGACGCGGACGGATACGGGACGCCGGACAAGCTGACCCGTAACGACCTGCTGACGCTGATCCGGGACGCCGGATTCACCCCGAAGGAGCGCAACACCCGCTACGAGGTGCTGCGCGAGTACGACGGTCCGATGCCGCTGGCGCAGCGCCGCGCCGAGCCGCAGGACATCTGGGCCTGAGCGAGATGAGTGAGATGACAGAGCAGCAGCGCCCGATCGAGCCGGGGGAGCCGGCCACCCAGTCACAGTCGACCTTCGGCGCCTGGATGGGGTCGATGTGGCTGTACACCCTGCTGCGCTTCGCGCTGTTCTTCGCGCTGTGGGGGATCGTCTACCTGCTCGGCGTGAACGGCTACCTGGGGCTGATCATCGCGCTGGTGCTGTCCGTCCCGCTGTCGCTGGTGCTGCTGCGCAAGCCGCGCGAACGCTTCACGCAGCAGCTCGAGCTGCGCATGCAGGCCCGGCAGGCCTCGCGCGCCGATCTCGATGCGCAGCTGGATCCCAACGCGCGCGACGAGTGAGGCGTCAGCGTTCCAGCAACGCGAGGATCTCGGCGACCGCTTGGCGCGACCCCGCCACGTGCCAGCGGTGACCGTGCACCTCGATCACCTCGGTGGCGCCGCCGGCGGCGTTGACGAGCGCGGC